>JAVBOM010000034.1:0-29707 GCA_031550535.1 Eubacteriales bacterium | reverse complement strand
TCCCTTGTGAAATCCCTTCCCGGATCTCGCACGAACAGCCATGCATAAGCCGCCATCTCCCGTATCTTGGTGTGTAGAACCTGCTTTACCCGTGTGTAAATTTCCATGGGCCTTACCTCCTCGAACTCTTCGCTCAAGTGGCTTCGCCGCAAATTTTTCCTTGTTTGTCAACCCTTTTTCTCTTGTTCTCATAAAAAAGAACCGGGTACGATTTGTTTCGTACTCGGTTCTTGGCACTTACGGGCGCGTGAACCTTATCTTAATGACATTGCCGCGAAGGGGCTGTCTTTTTTCACAAGAAAAATCGCCTTTTCCCTCTTGCAATCCGAACGGGAAGTGGTATAATGAAATCGAAAAGGGAACAAATGTTCATGCGTAAAGAAAAGAGGGAAAAGATATGCGTACTATTCTGCATTCGGACCTCAATGCCTTTTACGCAAGCGTCGAATGCCTGTACCATCCGGAGCTGCGGGGGCTGCCCGTAGCGGTCTGCGGGGACCCGGAGGCGCGGCACGGCATTGTACTCACAAAAAGCCAGCAGGCAAAGCAGTACGGCGTCAAAACCGGCGAACCTATATGGCAGGCAAAGCAGAAATGCCCGGGCCTGGTGATCGTGCCGCCGGATATGCACAAGTATCACCGCTTTTCCAAGATGATGCGAGAGATTTATGAGGACTACACGGACCGGGTGGAGCCGTATGGGCTGGACGAGGCCTGGCTGGATGTGACCGGCGAGGATGGCAAGCGCGTGGCGGACGAGATTCGCCGGCGTGCGAGGGATGAGCTTGGGCTAACCGCCTCCGTCGGGGTGGCGGACAACAAGATTTTTGCCAAGCTCGGCAGCGACATGAAAAAGCCGGACGCGACCACCGTCATCACGCAGGAAAACTACCGGCAAAAGGTGTGGCCGCTGCCGGCGGAAGACCTGCTGTATGTTGGCCCGGCGACGCGGCGGCAGTTGGTCAAGCGCAACCTGCTGACCATCGGGGATCTGGCGCGGTGCGATGTGAGCATTCTGCGCAGCGCCCTGGGCAAGGGTGGGGAAACGCTGCACCTGTTTGCCAATGGCTGGGACAGCTCGCCGGTGGCGCGCGCGGAGGATACGCCGCCCGCCAAATCCATCGGCAACAGCACCACCACCGCGCGCGACATCGCAAGCGACGACGACGCGAAATGGACCCTGATGATGCTGGCGGAGATGGTCGGCGCGCGCCTTCGGGAAAGCGGGGTGAAGGCGCGCGAGATGCAGATCTGGATGCGCGATGTGGACCTGCTCTCCTTTGAGCGGCAGACACGGCTGGATAAACCGACCGACCTGGACGGGGAGATCGCGGCGGCGGCCATCGCGCTGTTTCGCGCGAGCTACGGCTGGATGCGCCCGCTGCGCAGCCTTGGCATTCGCATGGGGGTGCTATCCCCGGCCGGGGAGGTGGAGCAGGTCAGCCTGTTTGACGATCCGAGGCGGGAAAAACTGCGCGCGCTGGAAAAGAGCATCGACAAAATCAACCATCGCTATGGGGAGCACTGTGTGCGCCGCGCGACGATGCTGATCGATACCGAACTATGGATAGAGGGCGAGGCAGCCGCCGAATACGAGCATTACCAGCGCGTGCGCCAGGCGACGGGGGCGTAACGCGTATGAGCAGGAAAGTATATGTCGGCGTGACGGTGCGGGTGGATGAGGCGGGGAAGGCGCGCCCGCTCGCCATCCATTGGGAGGATGGGCGCACCTATGAGGTGGACCGGGTGCTCGACGTGCGGCGCGCGCCCGCGAAGAAGGTCGGGGGATGCGGAACGCGCTATGCCTGCCGCATCCTGGGAAAGGAAACCTATTTGTTCGAGGAGGAAAACCGGTGGTTTGTGGAGGCGAAGGAACAGGGCAAAATCAACTGACTTTGCCCTGAGAAGGGCCGGAGCGCCCGCGCGCGCTCCGGGAGGCATTGGACGTTCAGAAAGGAACTACAGATCGTCCGCATCCTGCACCGGTTCCCCGCCGTCATGGGGTGTGCCCGTATAGCTGCCGTCCACGTCGCTGCTGTCCTTGCGGGCGAGCTTCGCCAAGAAGGCCAGCTTCTGCCGCTCGCGCGCCATGCGGGCGGTTTGTTTATTCTTCTTCATGAGATCATCTCCTTGTGCGTATTTTGCCGGTTTTTCCTTGCGATTATCCCGCAAAGCGGATATACTGAAGATAAAGGTAAGGATTCCTTGCGGAATCCTTTTATGGCGCCCGATTCTTCGAATCAGCGCCGCCGTCACGGAAACTGTAAAAAAGGGCAAACAAGGAGGAAATTGCTATGCCGTCCGATCTGGATATCGCGCGGGGGATCAAGGGCGCGCAAATGGAAGAAATCGCGGCGAAGGCCGGTCTCCGGCCGGAAACCTGGGCGCCTTATGGGCGGGGAAAAGCAAAGGTGGACGCTTCCGCATACGAGACGCTGCCGGCCAAGGCGAAGCTGGTGCTCGTGACGGCGATCACCCCGACGCCCGCCGGCGAAGGAAAGACGACGGTCAGTGTCGGGCTGGCGGACGCGCTGTCGCGGCTGGGCCAGAAAACCATGCTCGTGCTGCGTGAGCCTTCCCTGGGGCCGGTGTTTGGCGTGAAGGGCGGCGCGGCAGGCGGCGGCTACGCACAGGTCATCCCGATGGAGGACATCAACCTGCACTTCACCGGCGATCTGCACGCGGTGACGGCCGCGAACAACCTGCTCGCCGCGCTGATCGATAACCACATCGCGCAGGGCAACGCGCTCGGGATCGACCCCAGGCAGGTGCTGTGGCGGCGGTGCATGGACATGAACGACCGCCAGATTCGCGATATCGTGACCGGCCTTGGCGGCAAGGCGAACGGCATGCCGCGCGAGGACGGCTTTGACATCACGGCGGCCAGTGAGGTGATGGCGGTGTTCTGCCTGGCGCGGGACATCAGCGACCTGCGCGAGCGCCTGGGCCGCATCCTGGTGGCGCGGACGTTTGCCGGGGAGCCGGTGTATGCCGGGCAGATCGAGGCGGCGGGGGCGATGACCGCCCTGCTGCGCGACGCGATTCAGCCGAATCTGGTGCAAACGCTGGAAGGAACGCCCGCGCTGGTGCACGGCGGGCCGTTCGCCAACATCGCGCACGGCTGCAACACGGTGATCGCGACGAAGCTGGGGCTGCGCCTGGCCGACTATGTCGTGACGGAGGCTGGTTTCGGCGCGGACCTGGGCGCGGAAAAATTCATGGACATCAAGTGCCGCGCGGCGGGCATCCGGCCGAGCGCGGTGGTCGTCGTCGCGACGATCCGCGCGCTGAAGATGCACGGCGGCTTGCCCAAGGCGGAACTGAAAACCGAGAACCTGGACGCGCTGCGCGCCGGGCTGCCGAACCTGCTGCGCCATCTGCGCAACATCCGCGAAGTGTGGGGGCTGCCGGCCACGGTGGCGGTGAACCGTTTCATAGACGACACGCAGGCCGAAATCGATCTGGTGATGGAGGCTGTGCGGCAGGCGGGCGCGGAAATCGCGCTGTGCGAGGTATGGGGCAAGGGCGGCGCGGGCGGCGAGGACCTCGGCCGCGCGGTGCTGCGCGCCATGGAAAAGCCGGCCGACTTCCGCTTCACCTACGCGGACGACGTGCCGCTGAAGGGCAAGATCGAGGCCATATGCCGGAACATCTACGGGGCGAAATCCGTGGTGTTCGGGCGCGGCGTGGCCACGCAGTTGAAGAAACTGGAGGCAGAGGGCTGCACGAATATGCCGGTGTGCATCGCGAAAACGCAGTATTCCTTCAGCGACGACCCGAAGCTGCTCGGCGCGCCGGAGGGGTTTGAGGTCACGATCCGGAGCGTCAGGCTGTCGCGCGGGGCGGGGTTTGTCGTCGCGTTCGCTGGGGACATTATCGCCATGCCGGGCTTGCCGCCGAAGCCCGCCGCCAACGCGATCGGCGTGAACGACCAAGGGGAGATTTACGGGCTGTTTTGATGGAAAACGCATATCTGCCGTATGTGCGGCAATATTTAATCGATCACGGCTGCGAGGAAGGGCTGCGCCCGGGACAGAAGTTCCGGACGCGGTCTTCGCATATCGCGCGGGTGGCGATGTGGACGGAGCGGCTGCTGGCCGAGGGCTGCGCGGAGAGCGCGGAAACCCTTCGGCTGGCCGCCGCGTTCCATGATATCGGGTATGTGTACGGCGTGGAGGACCACGCGGCGCACAGCGCCGATATTCTGCGCGTGTATGCCGCGGAGCGCGGGCTTGACGCGGCGATGGCAGAGCGCGCGGTTTTCCTGGTGGCGGAGCACTCCGACAAGGAGATCTGGCTGAAAAGGCCGGACGCCCCGCATGATCTGGTGCTGCTGATGGAAGCGGACCTGCTGGACGAGGAAGGGGCGATGGGCATTGCCCTGGACTGCCTGACCACCGGCGCGCAGGGTGGTGGGTACGCGGAGGCATACGAGCAAATGCACCACTACGAGCCCAAGCGCCTGCGCGAGAATCCGATGGTGACGCCCCTCGCGCGGAAATTTTGGGACGATAAGCAGCGGATCATCCGCGCGTTCATGGACGCCTTCGCGTTTGACCTTGGGGTTCCGGGGCCGGACGAAGCGCCGGAATGTCCATGATGGGCGCGGGAGCGAACGCTGGGCGCAATCGGCAGGCGCTGTACGGCGGCTTCATCCTGCTGGAATGCGTGCTGTGGGGCCTCGGCAACCCGGTGATCAAGATCGGCGCGGCGTCCATTCCGCCGTTCACGGGGATCGCGCTGCGGTTTTTGTTAGCATTCGCGGTGTTCGTGCTGTTCTTCGGTCGCCGTGTCTGGCGGAATCGCGGCATCCTGGGCGCGCCGTGTCTGCTGGTCTGCGTGTCTACGGCGCTGGCGTTCACGCTGGGCACCTTTGCGCTGACGTTGACAAGCACCACGACGGCGGGATTCCTGATGGGCATTTCCGTGCTCTTTACCCCTTTTTTAGAGCCGATATTGCTTAAAACACGGTTCAACTGGCGCATTCTTCCGCTGGTTGCCGTCGTGTGCGCGGGCATGTACCTGCTCTGCGGCGGGGACGGCGCGTTCACCGTCGGCATCGGTGAGGTGCTCGCGGTGCTTTGCTCGCTGGCGTTTGCCCTGATGCTGACGCTGAGCGAGAAATACATTGCGGGCATGGACTCCATCGCGCTGTCGACGATGCAGTGCGGGGTGTCCGGGATTCTGGCGCTGGTGCTGGCGCTGGTCTTTGAAGGGGTGTACGATTTCCGCGCGATGACGCTGACTAGCGCGGGGGCGGCCGTGTACCTGGCGCTGGGCAGCACGTGCGCCGCGTACATCCTGCAGAACAAGGCCATGCGGCATATCCCTGCGACATTCGCGTCGCTCGCGTTCTGCACGGAGCCGATCTTCACGGTGCTCTTTTCGTATCTCATTTTGGGGGAAACACTGACCACAGGGGCCTGGATAGGCGGCGGGATCATCCTGGCCGGCGTGATGACAGCATCTGTTCTAAAAAAATAGGATACGATTTCTTAGAGTTGAATGCAAAGCACGCTTGACAACAAATGCAAAGCGTGCTATTCTATTTTTGCAAAGCATGCATTGCGGACGGGAGGGGCCATGAAAACAAAAATTCCGGAACTGCGCAGGCAGCACAAGCTCTCCCAGGAAGAGCTGGCGCAGGCGGTGGGTGTGACCCGGCAGACGATCACCTCGCTGGAGGTGGGGAAGTACACGGCTTCGCTGGTGCTGGCGTACAAGATCGCGAAGTATTTCGGCCTGAGCATCGAAGCGGTGTTCGATTTTTCAGAAGTGGAGGAGTTTTGAAATGACGGGGTACAAAGAGGCCATGCGCAAGCGCCAGACAATTTCCATTGCCACGACCCTGCTGCTCACCGTCGCGGTGATTGTGGTTTTCGTGCTCGACGCCACCGGCGTTGGCCTAGGACACACAAGCGACTTCATTCACGGCATGCAGGCGGGTATGCTGACTGGGTTTCTTGCAGTGGCCGTTTTGATGACAATGCGGTACACACGCGCCTGCCGGGATGAAGCGGCGCTGAAAAAGCTCTACATCGCGGAGACGGACGAGCGCAACCGCTACATCCGCGACAAGATCGGCGGCATCGGCATGAACCTGACCATCGCGCTGCTGGCCATCGTGACGATTGTCACGGGTTATTTCGATCAGACGGCGTTTTTCACGCTCATGGCGACGACGGTGGGTGTCGCGCTCATCAAAGCGGCCCTGAAGCTGGTTTTCGCGAGAAAAATCTAATACGCTATATCTACCGCAACCGGTTGACAAACCTCGCGAAACAGCGTAGTCTATGCGGTATGAAATCATTCTGTATACGTATCATTCGGGTGTTGTTCGGCCTGTTTCTGTTCTCGCTGGGGTCCTACTGCAGCATTCAGGCGAACATTGGGCTTGGGGCATGGGAGGCCTTTGGCGTCGGCGTGTCGGGCGTCACGGGCCTCTCGTATGGCGACGTGACGGTGCTCACGGGCGTGGCGATTCTGGTGATCGACGTGCTGCTGAAGGAGAAAATCGGCATCGCGACCATCCTGAACACGCTGCTCATCGGCAAGATGGTGGACGGGCTGAACGCGGTGAACCTCGTGCCGAAAATGCAGAGCTTCCTGCCGGGCCTGCTGCTGATGCTAGTGGGCCAGTTCATCCTCTGCCTGGGCATGTTTTTCTATGTGTCGCCAGGCCTGGGGGCGGGGCCGCGCGACTCCCTGATGATCGCGCTGGGCAAGCGGCTTCCGCGCGTGCCGATTGGCGCGGTGCGCGGCGCGATTGAGGGCGCGGTGCTGCTGATCGGGTGGGCGCTGGGCGCGAAGATCGGCGTTGGGACAGTCATCTCGGTTTTCGGCGTCAGCTTTATCATCCAGGGCACGTTCCGGATGCTGCGGTTCGACGTCAAGGCGGTGCGGCACGAAAACGCCCTGCAGACCATGCGGGCGCTGGGGCGGACGTAATTGGCTGGCGAACGGAAAAGGAAAAGGGGCCCGGTGTGAGCCCCTGGCCTGCGGTCCGCGATGCGCTGGGCTGCGGCCGCGTTGTGGCGACGGCCATGGGGAGGCGGTTACGGTTTTTCCGCCTGCTCCGTGGCCTCTGTTTTTGGGTTGTTCAGCGGGATGTACACGGATTGCGCTGGGTTGTCGGACAGGTTGCTATACCCGCGCAAGGCTAGGCCGATGGTATTGCCGCCGGTTGGGCCGGCAGGACCCGTCGCGCCGATAGGGCCGATGGCGCCTGTCGCGCCGGCTGCGCCGGTAGCACCCTGCGGGCCGGAAGCGCCCTGCGGACCGGTTGCGCCGGTCGCACCTGTCGCACCGACAGCGCCCGTCGCGCCGTGCGGGCCCGCCGCTCCCTTGGCACCCGCCGCGCCGGGACGCCCGTCGCGCAGCACCAGATTGAGCACATAGCGTCCATTGCCGACGTTCTCAAGCGTTGCGCTTGCGGTGCCGGTCGGTCCGGTGCTGGTCACTGCCCCGATGCTAAAGGACGGCATGGAGCTAATCGGGCTGACTCCCCCTGCCTGAACGAGCTGCGCGGTGATTGCCTGGCGTGGCTGCGCCGTGATTGTCTGAACAGGCTGCGCGGCGACCGTCTTGCGTGGCTGCGCCGTGATCGTCTGAACGGGTTGCGCGGCGGCCGTCTGGCGTGGCTGCGCCGTGATCGTCTGAACGGGCTGCGCGGCGACCGTCTTGCGTGGCTGTGCCGTGATTGCCTGGCTAGGCTGCGCGGTGCTTGTCTGGCGGGCCTCCGGTGGGTCGATATACCGGAACTCCCCAATGGTGGTGAGCGGGGAACGTTGACTTTGAATAAGCAAATTGTTTTCCTCCTCGCAACGCACTTGAATTATGTATTTGCCTTCTTACGGGGTTCATTGCATAGTATTCGTCCCCGGTCCGTAAGGTTCACCCGGAACAAGACAACACCCTCGGGCGGCATTTGCCACCGGAGGGTGTTGCTTGTTCATAACCGTGTGCTAGATTGGAGAGAAAGGCGCTATTCTTCCGGTCCCTGTTCAGGCGTTTCGCGCCCGGCTTCCTCGCCGTCCATCGCTTCTCCGTCCTCGCCCTCGGGCAGCTCCTCGTCCTCGTCCGGCTCCGCGAGCGCCACGCCCACAACCCGCGCGCCTTCGCCCACGCGCATCAGCCGCACGCCCTGCGTGTTTCTGCCCAGCGTGCTGATGCTGTCGGCGGCCATGCGGATGATGGTGCCGTCGTCCGTGATGAGCATCAGGTCCATGCCCGGCTGCACCAGGAGCTGCGCCGCGAGCGCGCCCGTCTTTTCCGTCAACCGCATGGCCAGGATGCCCTTGCCCGCCCGGCTCTGCACGCGGTACTCCTCAATGGCGGTGCGCTTGCCGTACCCCTCGGACGTGATGGCGAGCACGAGCGCGTCCTCGTCCACGACGCTGAGGCTAATGACGTTGTCATCGTCCGACAGGTCGATGGAGCGCACGCCCATGCTGGCCCGTCCCATCAGGCGGATGTCCGTCTCCGGGAAGCGGATGGACATGCCGCCGCGCGTGCCGAGCAGCAGCTCATCCTCGCCCTGTGTCAGCACCACGCCGATCAGCTCGTCCTCGTCGCGCAGGATGATCGCGATCAGCCCGGCGCGGCGCAGGTTCTGGAACTCGTTCAGCGCCGTTTTTTTGATGAGGCCGTTCCGCGTCGCCATCACGAGGTTGTGGTCGCCCACATCGGCGGGGATCGGGATCATCGCGGTCACCTTTTCGCCGCCGTCAAGCTGTAGCAGGTTCACGATGGCCGTGCCGCGCGCCGTGCGCCCCGCCTCCGGGATCTCGTAGCACTTGATCGCGTACACGCGGCCGCGGTTGGTGAAGAACATGATGTCGTCGTGCGTGGAGAGGACGCGCATCTGCTCGGCGTAGTCCTCCTCGCGCGTCGTCATGCCGGACACGCCGCGCCCGCCGCGGTTCTGCGAGCGGTAGACGGTCTTGGCGCAGCGCTTCACATAGCCGAAGTGCGTCAGCGTGACGACCATATCCTGCTCCTGCACCAGGTCGGCGGGGTCGATCTCGCCCTCCAGCGCCGTGAGCTCCGTCCGGCGGTCATCCGCGAAGCGGCGGCGAATCTCTAGCAGCTCTTCCTTGATGATGTCCAGAATCATCCACTCGTTCGCCAGCACGGCCTTCAGGTGCGCGATCGTCTCGTGCAGGGCGCGCAGTTCCTCTTCCAGGCGCTCGCGCTCCAGGCCGGTCAGGCGGGCGAGGCGCATGTCGAGGATCGCCTGCGCCTGCTTTTCGGACAGGCCGAACCGCTCCATCAGGCGCGGGCGGGCCTCGGCGGCGCTCTGGCTGGAGCGGATGAGCGCGACGACCTCGTCAATGTGGTCCAGTGCGATCAGAAGGCCCTCCAAGATGTGGGCGCGCTGCTCGGCGCGGTCGAGTTCATACCGCGTTCTGCGGGTGATGACCTCTTTTTGATGCTCCAGGTAGTAGTAGAGCATTTCTTTCAGCGTCAGGCACTTGGGCTCGCCGTCCACCAGCGATAGCATGATCGCGCCGAACGTCTCCTGGAGTTGCGTGTGCTTATACAGGTAGTTCAGCACCACGGCGGCGTTGACGTCCTTTTTCAGCTCGATCACGATGCGCATGCCCTCGCGATCGCTCTCGTCGCGGATATCAGACAGGCCGTCCAGCCGCTTTTCGTGCACCAGCTCTGCGATTTTTTCGATGAGCCGGGCCTTGTTGACCATGTAGGGGATTTCCGTGACCAGAATGCGGCTGCGGCTCGGCCCCATCTGCTCGATGTCGGTTTTGGCGCGCATGATGATGCGGCCACGGCCCGTCGTGTACGCCTCGTAGATGCCGTTTCGGCCCAGAACAATCGCGCCGGTGGGGAAGTCCGGTCCCTTGATGTGCTCCATCAGGTCGGTGACCGTGCAATCCGGGTGGTCGATCAGGTGGATGACACCGTCGATGACTTCGCCCAGGTTGTGCGGCGGGATGTTCGTCGCCATGCCGACCGCGATGCCGCTGGAACCGTTGACGAGCAGATTCGGGAAGCGGGCCGGCATCACGGCCGGCTGCATCAGCGTCTCGTCAAAGTTCGGGTAGAAATCGACGGTCTCCTTGTCCAGGTCGCGCACGAGCTCCATCGCGAGCTTGGACATGCGGGCCTCGGTGTACCGCATGGCGGCCGCGCCGTCGCCATCGACAGAGCCGAAGTTGCCCTGCCCGTCGACCAGCAGCGCGCGGGTGGAGAAATCCTGCGCGAGGCGGACCATCGCGTCATAGACGGCGGTGTCGCCGTGCGGATGGTACTTGCCCAGCACGTCGCCGACGATGCGCGCGCTCTTCCGGAACGGCTTATCCGGCGTCATGCCCAGCTCGTTCATCGCGTACAGAATGCGCCGGTGTACGGGCTTTAGGCCGTCGCGCACATCGGGCAGCGCGCGGTTGATGATGACGGCCATCGCGTAGGAGATGAAGGATTTTTTCATCTCCTCTTCCAGGTTGATATCGGTCAGGCGCTCGGTGCGTTGTTCGTTGTCCATGTCATCCCTCTTACACGTCCAGATTTACGACCAGCTTGGAATTTTCCTCAATGAACTCCCGGCGCGGCTCCACCTGATCGCCCATCAGCAGCGTCAGAATCTCGTCCGACGCGATCGCGTCCTCGATGGTGACGCGGAGCATGGTGCGCTTTGCCGGGTCCATCGTCGTATCCCAGAGCTGCTCGCTGCTCATCTCGCCCAGGCCCTTGTAACGCTGGATTTCCGGTTTCGGATCGCGGCCAATCTCTGTCAGCAGCGCCTCTAGCTGTTCATCGTTGTACACGTAGCGTTCAAACTTGCCGCGCGTAACCTTGTACAGCGGTGGTTGCGCGATATAGACGTAGCCCTCCTCGATCAGCGGGCGCATGTAACGGTAGAAGAACGTCAGCATCAGGATGCGGATATGGCTTCCGTCCACGTCCGCGTCCGTCATGCAGACGATGCGGTGGTAGCGGAGCTTCTCGGGGTTAAAATCCTCGCCGATGCCGCAGCCGAACGCGGTGATCATCGCCTTGATCTCGGCATTGGCCAGGATGCGGTCCAGGCGCGTCTTTTCGACGTTCAAAATCTTGCCGCGCAGGGGGAGGATGGCCTGGAAGTGCCGGTCGCGGCCGCTCTTGGCGGAGCCGCCCGCGCTGTCGCCCTCGACGATGAAAATCTCGCACTTGGACGGGTCGCGCTCCGTACAGTCGGCCAGCTTGCCGGGGAGGCTCGCGCTTTCCAGCACGGACTTGCGCCGCGTGAGCTCCCGCGCCTTCCGGGCGGCCTCCCGCGCGCGGGCCGCGCTCATGCACCGGTCCAGAACGACGCGCGCGATGCTCGGGTTCTCCTCCAGGAAGTGCGTCAGCTTTTCGGCCACGAGGCTTTCGACCATGCCGCGCACTTCGCTGTTGCCCAGCTTCATTTTCGTCTGGCCCTCGAACTGCGGCTCCATCAGCTTCACGGAGATGATCGCGGCCAGCCCCTCGCGGATGTCCTCGCCCTCCAGCTTCGCGCCGTCGCCCTTGAGGATATTAAACCGGCGGCCGTAGTCGTTGACAACGCGGGTCAGCGCGGAGCGGAAGCCGATCAGGTGCGTGCCGCCCTCGACGGTGTTGATATTGTTGGCGAACGCGAAGATGCTCTCCGAGTACCCGTCGTTGTACTGCATGGCGACCTCGATGGTGACATCGTCGCGCATGCCCTCGATATAAATCGGGTCGGGGAACAGCGTTTCTTTATTTTGGTTGAGGTAGCGGACAAACTCGATGATGCCGCCCTCGTAGTGGAACACGCGGGATTTGCCGCTCCGCTCGTCGCTGAAATTGATCTTGACGCCACGGTTCAGGAAGGCGATCTCGCGCAGGCGGACCTTCAGCACGTCGTACTGGAAATCGCCCGTCTCGAACACGCCGTCCGGGTTTTCCGCGCTCTTGACATCCGGGCGGAAGCGGATATACGTGCCCGTCTCCTGCGTTTCGCCGATGACGCGCAGATCGTACGCCGGCGCGCCGCGATGATACTCCTGCTCGTGGATCTTGCCGTCCTGCTTGACAACCACGCGCATCCAGGACGACAGCGCGTTGACGACCGAAGCGCCCACGCCATGCAGGCCGCCGGAGACCTTGTACCCGTCGCCGCCGAACTTGCCGCCGGCGTGCAGCATGGTCAGGCAGACCTCCACGGCTGGCCGCCCGATTTTCGGGTGAATGCCGACGGGGAAGCCGCGCCCGTTGTCCTCGATGCTGGCACAACCGTCCGCATGCAGCGTGATGTTAACCTCCGTGCAGAAGCCGGCGAGCGCCTCATCAATCGCGTTATCGACAATTTCATACACCAGATGGTGCAGGCCGCGTGCGTCCGTGGAGCCGATATACATGCCCGGGCGCTTGCGGACGGCCTCAAGGCCCTCCAGCACCTGAATTTGCGTCTCGTCGTAATGGTTCTCCGAGTGGGGCATCAAATGGCCTCCTTTGGGTTAGTTGTCGGGGATTTCTTCATTATATTGCACCCCACTAGTATACCACAAAAAGGCGAAAAAGAAAAGCAAAAAAGGAAAAAACGTTCGCAAAAAGGACGGACGTTGAAAGCCGCGAAGGACGCTTGCGCGGGTGCCCGCGCGTTCGCTGTGTGAGCTCTGCTGTGCGCTGAAAATACGGCATTCGCGCCGCTGTGTACTATGATAAATGCGAGAAAAGGCGCACGCTGTCAAAAACATACCGCCCACGCCTGGAGTGGGCGCGGGCGGTGATCCGTGTCACAAGAAATCTGTAAGCCTTTTACGGGTTGCTCCGCCGGTTGTTCGTAACGGTGTACCCTTCCTTTTCCCAGATGGACATCCATTCCTTCAGCCGCACAAAGAACTCGGTGTTCGTGCGCGTCCTTTCCAGCATGGACATGAGCTGCTCGGTCGCCTCCGCGACGCCGGTGGAGGAGAGCACCTTGCGCACCGTGAACACGCCGTCCAGCTCCTGCTCGCTGAGCAGCATTTCCTCGTGGCGCGTGCTGGACTTGGCCAGATCGATGGCCGGGAAAATGCGCTTTTCGGACAGCTTGCGATCCAGATGAATTTCCATGTTGCCCGTGCCCTTGAACTCCTCGTAGATCACGTCGTCCATGCGGCTGCCAGTCTCCACCAGCGCCGTCGCGACGATCGTCAGGCTGCCGCCCTCCTCGATGTTTCTGGCAGCGCCAAAGAACCGCTTGGGCTTGTGCAGGACACCCGGCGCGAGGCCGCCGGACATGGCGCGGCCGGTCTGCGGCGCGGTCGCGTTGTACGCGCGGGACAGGCGTGTCAGGCTATCCAGCAGGATGATGACGTCCTTGCCGTGCTCGACAAGCCGCTGCGCCCGCTCGATGACCATCTCCGCCACGTGCGTGTGGTTCTCCGGCAGCTCGTCAAACGTGGAATAGACCACGTCGCCGCGCACGGAACGCTTGATGTCCGTGACTTCTTCCGGGCGCTCGTCAATGAGCAGCACGATCAGGTGCGAATCCGGGAAGTTGTTGCTGATGGCGTTGGCGATTTTCTTCAGCAGCACCGTTTTGCCCGCCTTGGGCGGGGATACGATCATCGCGCGCTGACCAAAGCCGATCGGCGCGATGAAATCGATCACGCGGATCGCGAGGTCCTTGATATTCGCGCTGTTTTCCAGCGTGTACCGCTTGTTGGGGTAGATCGGCGTCAATTCCTCAAACGGGCGGCGGTACACGGCCTCCTCGGCGGGGACTCCGTTGATTTTATCGATGTACAGCAGGGCGCTGTACCGGTCGCCGTCGCGCGTCGGGCGCGTTTTGCCGGTCACCAGGTCACCGTTTCGCAGACCGAACTTGCGAATCTGCGCGATGGAAACGTATACGTCGTTCACGCCGGGCAGGTAGTTGTTCGTGCGCAAAAAGCCGTATCCGTCCGGGTGGATTTCGAGGATGCCCTCGCCTTCGCCGCAATCACCCTCCTGGAGCAGCTCCGTCGCGGCGGCGCTGGCCGCGAATTCGCGACGGGGGCGCTGCGGCTCCGCGCGCGGGGTTTCCGCCGGGGGGGCGTCCGAAAGCTGCTCCCTTATGGCATCGTCCTCCACGGGCGGCGGCGTATAGCGGGGCGCGTAGCTGGCGCGATAGGCGGGCCGCTGCTGTTGCTGCGGATAGCCTTGCTGCTGGTAGCCTTGCTGCGGATAGCCCTGCTGCTGGTAACCGCTGGACTGCTGTTGCTGTTGCGGGTAGCCCTGCTGATAGCTGCTGTACGCGCGCGCGACGGGCCGTTGCGGGTATCGCTGGGGGCGATCCTGCTGCACCGGCGTTTGCGGGCGCTGCCAGCGGCGCGTGTATTCGGGCTGCGCGGGCGCGGGTGTATGCGCGGGGGCCTGTGAAGCGGCGGGCGTGGCGGCAGGCGGCACGGCGGCCGGGGCCTCCGCTGCCGGCATGGCGGGCGCGGTCGCTCTCCTCGCGGGGGTGGGCGTACCCCTTGTGGCGGCGCCGCGGCTCGCGGGCGCGGGCGCGGGCGTGGGCGTGGGGACCGCGGCGGGTCTTTCCGGCGCAACCGCAGGGGCCGCGACAGGTTTTTCCGGCGCGAGCGCGGCACGCCTGGCAGGGGAAGGCACGGCATTCGCCGTCACAGCGGGGAGAGCCGTCTGCTCCGCCGGTGCCGAAGCGGCGGCGTCCTGCCTGGCCTCCGAGAGGGGCGCGGTTTCCTGTTTGAACGCACCGCGTGGCCGCGTGCTTTTTTCGCGCGCGAGTGTGGCGGGCTTGCTGAGGCGCTCCACGACGGAATCCTGCTCGCTGTGCTGCGTGGCGGCGACCTCGGGCGATTCGGTTTTTTTTGCGGGTGTTTTTTCAACAGGCGGCGTTTCAGCCTTGGTGGGGGTGGCGGGTTCGGCGGACTTGGTCCTGGTGGAACGCCGCGGCGTCTTTGACGCTGTTTCGGGCTCCCGGAGTGCCGGCGCGGGGGAATCGGCCTCCGTGAGACCCTGAATGATCTCCGCCTTCTTCATAGTCGAAACGACTTTGACCCCTTTCTCCTTCGCAATTTTGCGGAGTTCGGGCATCGTCAATTTGTCATATTGATTTGTATCCAAAGAACCTCTCCTCTCGAATCCCGAAATGCATGTACAAAACCGATGTGCTTGTTCGTGGTTAGGATTCCTGGTGGAATCCTCCTCTGGCACCCGTTTTTCAAACCAGCGCCACTGCCCAAGATAGGGATTTCCGGCGAAATCCCCTCTTGGCGTGGAATCTTCGGATCCTCGCCATAGTCTAATGTAGGTTATGCCATTTGAAATAAAAATATGTACGGTATGCTTCCGCTAGAACTAAAGAAATGATAACAGAAAGGCGGGGCCGCGTCAAGCATTTTCCATGGTGGCGCGTGGTGGCCTCCCCGCTTGCGCGAAAAAAACCGCCGGCGATACTTGCTCCGCCGGCGGTCCGTGGTTCGGTTCCGTTACGCTCCGGTCGAGACTTTGCGCGCCTTGTTGGCGGATACCCTTTTCGTCAGATAATAAATAAGGAAAAGGATGCCAACCATCGCGGCGCACGCGAGCGGCAGCGCGATCCACGCGGACTTGACCGCGCCGGCGACGATGTAGAACACGAACGACACGGCGGCCACCAGAAGCGCGTAGGGCAACTGTGTCGTCACGTGGTTCACGTGGTCGCTCTGCGCGCCGGTCGACGCCATGATCGTCGTATCGGAAATGGGGGAGCAGTGGTCGCCGCAGACAGCGCCCGCGAGGCACGCGGACACGGTGATGATGAGCAGCTCGTTGGAAGGATCGAGCACCGCGACAACGATCGGCAACAGGATGCCGAACGTACCCCAGGATGTGCCCGTCGCGAACGACAGGCCGCACGCGATGGCGAACACAATCGCGGGCAGGAACATCTGGAACCCGGCGGCGCTGCCCTCCACCAACTGCGCGACATACACATCCGCGCCGAGCAGACCGGTCATCGCGCCCAGCGTCCACGCGAACGTCAGGATCAGGATGGCCGGAACCATCGCGATGAAGCCCTTGGGAATGCTCTCGGTGGCTTCTTTGAACGTCAGCACCCGGCGCGCCATGAAATACACAAACGCGAACAGCAGGCTGACGAGCGAGCCGAGCGCCAGACCGAGGGAAGCGTCGCAGTTGGCGAAGGCGTCTCTAAAGTTGGCGGAGCCGTCAAAGAACCCGCCGGTGTACACCATCCCGGCCACGCAGCAGATGATCAGCACGACAATCGGGATCACCAGGTCATACACCTTGCCGCGCGCGTTGACCTTTTCCACCGCCGCGTTGGCGTAGGGGCGCTCGGGCGTGGTGTAGAGGTCGCCCTTCGCGGCGTTTTCCTCGTGCTTCTTCATCGGGCCAAAGTCGAACTTCAGGAGCGATATGGTGATGATCATAACGATGGTCAGCAGGGAATAGAAGTTGTAGGGAATCGCCCGGACGAACAGCTCCAGGCCGTTGTATCCCTCCACCACGCCGGTGACCGCGGCCGCCCAGGAGGAAATCGGCGCGATCATGCAGATGGGCGCGGCCGTCGCGTCGATGATATACGCGAGCTTGGCGCGGGAAATCTGGTGCTGGTCCGTGACCGGCCGCATGACGGAGCCGACCGTCAGGCAGTTGAAGTAGTCATCCACAAAGATCAGGCAGCCCAGGGCAAAGGTGGAGAGCTGCGCGCCCATCTTGGACTTGATGCGCGTCTTTGCCCACTCGCCATACGCGGCGGAACCGCCCGCCCTGTTGACGAGCTGCACCATGATGCCCAGGACGACCAGGAAGATCAGGATGCCTACATTCCAACCGTCCGCGAGCTTGGCGATGAACCCATCCGTGAGCATTGTGGTGAGGGCGAGCTCCACGTTGAAGTTCGCGTAGAACAGCGCGCCGACGACAATGCCGATGAACAGGGACGAGTAGACCTCTTTTGTGATCAGGGCCAGGCCGATGGCGACGATGGGCGGCACGAGCGCCCAGAACGTGGCGAACATGCTGCTGACATGTCCCGCGGCTTCTTCTCCCATGACGGCTTCCGCCGCCTCCGTCACCTCGGTACCGAACGCGTTGGTGACGGCGAGCATCAGCACGAAGAACAGCATCAGCCATCCGACGAGCTTCAGGGATCCAAGTCGCTTCCGCTTCATCCTGACAACCTCCCTTGCGTTTGTCTACAGAAACACGTGGTAAGGATTCCTTGCGGAATCCCCTCATAGCGCCGATTTATCAAATCGCGCCGCCGGCCCTGTAGCATTGTAATGGCAGTATATCAAAAAGGAAAAAGGAAGTAAACGAAATAGACAAAAAAATAACTAAAAATTAAACACTTTAACGAATTAAACCAATAGAATTATCCTTGCCGTGTGAGACAAAACATTCCTGCAGGCGCTCTTTTAACATTCGTCAAATTATGGTATACTACGCAGTGGATTAAAAAAGGGGGATGGAAGGATGCAGTATAGCAGAGAAGTAGAAGAAATGGTCTGCGTAGCCAAGGGCTGCAACCACGGCCCCGCACCCATACCCGAAGAGGGCCGCTGGGTGCAGGCGAAGCAGATCGGCGATATTTCAGGCTTGACGCACGGCGTGGGCTGGTGTGCCCCGCAGCAGGGCGCGTGCAAGCTGACGCTGAACGTGAAGGGCGGCGTCATCCAGGAGGCGCTGGTGGAGACCATCGGCTGCTCCGGTATGACGCACTCTGCCGCGATGGCGGGCGAAATCCTGCCCGGCAAAACGCTGCTGGAAGCGCTGAACACGGACCTCGTGTGCGACGCGATCAACACCGCCATGCGCGAGCTGTTCCTGCAGATTGCCTACGGCCGCACGCAGAGCGCCTTTTCCGAGGACGGGCTGCCCGTCGGCGCGGGCCTGGAGGACCTGGGCAAGGGTCTTCGGTCGCAGATTGGCACGATGTACGGCACGCTGGCCAAGGGTCCGCGCTTCCTCGAAATGGCCGAGGGCTATGTGCTCAATATCGGCCTGGACAAGGGTGGCGAGATCATCGGCTACCAGTTTGTGAACCTTGGCAAGATGATGGACGCCATTAAAAAGGGCGACGACCCGAAAACCGCCTATGAGAAGAACATAGGCACCTACGGCCGTTTCGCCGAGGCAGCGCAGGTCATTGACCCGCGCCACCAGTAAGGAGGGAGAGACGTATGATCCGCTTTGAAGGATATGAAAGACGCATTGCCAAGATCGAAAAAGTGCTCGCGGAATACGGCTTTACCTCATTTGAAGATGTAAAGGCGTACCTGGACGGCAAGGGCATCGAGGTGGAAAAGATCGTGCGCGGCATCCAGCCCATTGCGTTTGACAACGCGGTGTGGGCGTATGCGCTGGGCGCGGCCATCGCCGTCAAGAAGGGCGCGACGCGCGCCGCGGACGCCGCCGAAGCGATTGGCATCGGCCTGCAGGCGTTCTGCATCCCCGGTTCCGTCGCAGACCAACGCGCGGTCGGTTTGGGCCACGGCAACCTGGCCGCCATGCTGCTGCGCGAGGAAACCAAGTGCTTCGCCTTCCTGGCCGGGCACGAGTCCTTCGCCGCCGCCGAGGGCGCGATCGGCATCGCCCGCACCGCCAACAAGGTGCGCAAGGTGCCGCTGCAGGTCATCCTGAACGGCCTGGGCAAGGATGCCGCGTACATCATCAGCCGCATCAACGGCTTCACGTATGTCAAGACGCAGTATCATTATGATACGGGCGAACTGGAAATCGTGGAGAAAAAGGCGTTTTCCGACGGCGAAAAGGCAAAAGTGCGCTGCTACGGCTGCGACGACGTGTCCGAGGGCGTGGCGATTATGCGGCACGAGGACGTGGACGTGTCCATCACCGGCAACAGCACGAACCCGACGCGGTTCCAGCATCCGGTCGCGGGCACGTACAAGAAGTGGTCCGTTGAGAACAAGAAGAACTACTTCTCCGTGGCTTCCGGCGGCGGCACGGGCAGAACGCTGCATCCGGACAACATGGCCGCCGGCCCCGCGTCCTACGGCATGACCGACACGATGGGCCGCATGCACTCCGACGCGCAGTTCGCGGGTTCCTCGTCGGTTCCTGCGCACGTGGAGATGATGGGTCTGATCGGCATGGGGAACAACCCGATGGTCGGCGCGACGGTCGCGGTGGCCGTGGCGGTGGAAGAGGCGACGAAGTAGTAAGTGGGCAAGCGGGGGAACTCCGGCCACCTGATGGCTGGGGGTCCCCCGCGTTTTGCATGGATGCAGGAGGATACTCCGTAGTTCAAATACAATCGCTATCGCTAGGGCCCGTGCTAAATTGCAACGGAAAGTGATGTACAGAGGAATCAATGAAACGGAAGAACTCAGGATGCTGTCTCGTCGAATTGGTAGTTTTAATGTTTATGCTACCACTCAAGTTCATTGTTTTCTCTGCCAAGGCAGCGGCCGTAGCTATAGTTGCTCTCTATTCTGGATTAAAGCACATTGTTGCGTGGATGATAACAGGAACAACAGGGATGCGAGAGAGTGCCGCATCGCAGCTTGCAGTGGGAAATGGCAAAAATGATTTTGAGAGAAGCATTGTCAATTCCGGATTTGGCGAACGCGAACATCCGTAGGGCTCGAAGATGTGAACAATGGATACGAATTTGAAGAATATATTGCTCATTTGCTTCGAGTGAATGGATATGAAAAGGTAAGCGTTACGAGGAAAAGTGGTGACTTTGGCGTTGATATTGTGGCGCAGAAAGGCAAGTCCCGTTGTGCGATCCAATGCAAGATGTATAGTGCTCTTGTGGGAAATAAGGCGATACAAGAAGTATATGCAGGGAAAATGTACTATAAATGTGACATTTCGATTGTTGTCACAAATAGTTACTTTACCGATGCCGCCATCGACCTTGCAAAATCCACTGGGACAATTCTCTGGGATTATGACGACTTGGTAAAACTGGAGAAGCAGGCTATACTAGATAGTAAAAAAAAGCAAAGGGATCCTTGCTTGTATAACAATGAAAGAGCGACGTGCGATGACGATGAACGGAGCGAGTTGTTTTGGTCGGAAGATGAATACTGAGTTGTCTAATCTCGCCTCAACTGAGCACTGCGGTGAAGTATTGAATGGTGACCACACGGCTGCTGAAAACTTGCGAAACGTGAGACGCGTTTCAAAAAACAATTGACAGACAAGATACGCTATGCTAAAGTAAGTAAGCATGTTTAGAGGTGGGCGGAGCCTGCCAAAATTCCTGTTATATTACGCATGGAGGTGAACGGTATGGCTGTTGGCGCCCGCGTGAAAATTACGCTTGCCTGCCCCGACTGCAAGCAGCGCAATTACAGCACGGTGAAGAACAAAAAGAACAACGCCGATCGTCTGGAGCTGAGCAAGTACTGCCCGTTCTGCAAGAAGCACACGGCGCACAAGGAGACCCGCTAAGCCCATGGGAGGCGGGGGATTTCACGCGAGATCCCTTTATGGCGCGATATTGAAGAAGTACGCGCCCCTTTGGAAGGAAGTGTAACGATGGCCAAGGAAGAGAAAAACCTTCCGGAGAAGAAAAAGCCGGAGGGCGGAAACAAGAAGCCGGAGAACGCGGGCAAGAAGCCGGTAGGCGGCAACAAGTTTATCCGCGCGATCACGGCGATTCCCAAGCGCGCCTGGAACGCGATCCAGAACACGATCGCGGAGCTGAAAAAAGTTACATGGCCAACGCGAAAGGACCTGATTAACTACACGACCATCGTACTCGTTTTTATGGTTGTGATGGCGATTGTTGTCGGGCTTCTGGACCTTGGCGCGAGCAACCTGGTAGGATTGCTTATCCGCAGCAACGCATAAGGGGGACAGCATGGCAGATCACGGCGAGAGCAATGTGCCGCAGTGGTATGTTGCGCATACCTATTCCGGGTATGAGAACAAGGTCAAGGCGAACCTCGAAAAGGCCGTGGAGAACAACGGCATGCAGGACCTGATTACTGAGGTGCGCGTCCCGGTCGAAGAGGTCGTCGAGATCAAAAATGGCAAGCGCCGGACCGTGCAACGGAAAATCTTCCCCGGTTATGTGCTCGTTCGGATGATCATCACGGATGAATCGTGGTACGTGGTGCGCAATACGCGCGGCGTGACCGGCTTTGTCGGGCCGGGATCCAAGCCCATTGCGCTCACGGAGGAAGAAGTCAACACCATGGGCATGGAAGTGCGCAGCATGCGCGTGGACCTCGCCCTTGGCGAAGAGGTGCGCATTTTGTCCGGCCCGCTGGAGGATTTTGTCGGGCGGGTGGACGAGATCGACACGCTGCACCAGACGGTGCGCGTCATGGTGACCATGTTTGGCCGCGAAACCCCGGTGGAGCTGGAGTTCTCGCAGGTCAAGCGCGAAAAGTAGGACACAAGAGTCCCGGGCTGTGGGGATTCCTTGCGGAATCCCAATATGGCGCTGATTTTCAAATCCGCGCCGCCAGCAGGATGTTGAGACCCCGCGGCAGAGCCCGCGGGCGTGGGAGGAACGGCGGCAGGGCTTTCCAGCGAGATTCCCTGAAGGTGCTAGGTTTTCAAATCCGCGCCGCCGCCAGAGTTCCGCATCACCACACATAGATGACGATTGTCATGGCAAAGAAAGTGTCGGCGTTCATCAAGCTGCAGGTGCCTGCGGCCAAGGCGACGCCCGCGCCGCCGATCGGCCCCGCGCTGGGCCAGCACGGCGTGAACATTCCCGGTTTCTGCAAAGAGTTTAACGAGCGCACAGCCAAGCAGGCGGGGCTGATTATCCCCGTCGTCATCACGGTGTATTCCGACCGGTCGTTCTCGTTCATCACGAAAACCCCGCCGGTGCCGGTGCTGATTAAGAAGGCGCTGAACCTTGAGGCGGCCTCCGGACGCCCCAACCGCGACAAGGTTGGACAGCTCACCAAGGAGCAGGTCCGGCAGATCGCCGAGACCAAGATGCCTGACCTGAACGCTGCGGATGTCGAAGCCGCGATGCGCATGGTGGCGGGAACCGCCAGAAGCATGGGCGTCACGGTGGAGGCGTAGGAGGAAAGAGTATGAAGCACGGAAAGAAATACATCGACAGCGCGAAGCTGATCGACGCCTTGACGGCATACGACCCGGAAGAGGCCATCGCCCTGACGAAGCAGACGGCGAAGGCGAATTTTGACGAGACGATCGAAATTTCCGTCCGCCTGGGCGTCGACCCCCGCCACGCGGACCAGCAGGTGCGCGGCGCGGTTGTCCTGCCCAACGGAACCGGCAAGGTCGTCCGCGTGCTCGTGTTTGCCAAGGGCGACAAGGCCAAGGAAGCGGAAGAGGCCGGCGCGGATTTTGTCGGCGCGGAGGACATGGTCGCCAAGATCCAGGGCGAAAACTGGTTCGGCTTTGACGCTTGCGTCGCCACACCGGACATGATGGGCGTCGTCGGCCGCATCGGCCGCGTGCTCGGCCCCAAGGGCCTGATGCCGAACCCCAAGAGCGGCACCGTGACGATGGACGTGGCCCGCGCGATTAACGACATCAAGGCCGGTAAGGTGGAGTACCGCGTGGACAAGACCGCGGTCATCCACTGCCCGATCGGCAAGAAGTCCTTTGAGGATTCCAAGCTGATTGAGAACCTGACGACGCTGATGGACGCCATCGTGAAGGCGAAGCCGTCCGCCGCGAAGGGCACCTACCTGCGCTCCGTCGTGCTGTCCAGCACCATGGGCCCGGGTGTCAAGGTCAACCCGCTGAAGTTCTAAGAGAACCAACCGGGACAGGAATGAAACATGCAAACAGCGCGCCGAGAAAACGGCGCGCTGTGTTTTGTGACGGATGACGTTTACAGGAATGGCGCGATGTGTTTCAGTTCCCCGACACCGTGCTTTGCGATGATCTTGTCCACGCTGCGTTTGATCGCGTTGGACGACAGGAACGGCGCCAGCTTCGCGAGCTCCTTTGGAGAAGCCGTGTCGGCGATGCGGTCCGCTAGCGCGTCCAGCGAGCTGTCCGACAGGAACGGAGCGAAGGATACCAGCGCGTTGATGTCAATCTCTCCGTCATTTTGCGCCAGCTTTTTTACGAGCTTATCCAGCGCGGAATCGGACAAAAACGGGGCCAGCGACACCAAGGGTTTGATATCGAGACGATCCGCGCCCTGCGAGAGCCTGTCGGCAAGCGCGTCCAGCGCCTCATCGGAGAGGAAGGGCGCGAGGGAGGTCAGGGCGCTGATGTTGATTTCGCCGGCGTCCTGCGCAAACCTGTTGACCAGCGTATCCAGTGCCTCTTCCGAGAGAAAGGGGGCCAGGGAGATCATGCCGTGGATGTCGACTTTGCCATCTCCCCGCGTGAACTTGCCGACGAGCTCGTTCAGCGTCTCGTCCCCCAGGAAAGGCGCGAGCGACACCAGATCGGATATTTCGCTATCCGCGGACGCTTTCATGACCCAATCATGCAAGAACTCATCCGATACAAACGGCGCGATGGGCGTCAGGTCGCGCAGGCAAAACGCGTTGCCTTCCTCCGCTTCCGCTTCCACGGATGCCTCCCACAGCGTTTCTGCCTGCTTGGGCTTCAGGATGGGCGCGACGTCGGCGATGACCTTCGGGGGAATTCTTTCTTCCTGTACATATTCGGCGGCGTCGCCCTCCACAATGCGTTCCACGAGCTTCGCGGACATCTGTTCATCGCCCGGGCCGCCCCTCGTGAGCAGATCGTCGATGGAAAAATGCAGCAGCGCCGCGAGCTCCGGCAGCTTCGCGATGTCCGGCATGGATTGCCCGCGTTCCCAATTACTGACCGCCTGGAAGCTGACGCCGATTTCGTCCGCCAGTTCGGTCTGGGTCATGTCCATCGCCTTGCGCCGTTCGGCGATTTTTTTGCCGATTTCTCTCATATCAAACATTCCACCGACGACCTCCCATCGTATATACGTAAAAGTTCTCGTGTGTCAGATCCAGATCCTTCCGCTCGCGCATGGCCAGCTCGATGTGATACGCCCTGCGCCCTTCCTTGACAGACCAGTCGGCAATATGCCGGAACAATTGACCTAACTGCTTTTTCATTTTCTTTTCCCCTTTCAATGCACGCCGCCGCTGCGGGGTGTTGCTGCGATGGCGTCATTGTAGGGGATGGGGCCGCGAAAGAACAGCAAGCGGTGGTTGAGTTGGGGAAGAGGTAAGAATTCCTGGCGGAATCCTCTTATGGCGCCCGATTCTCCGAATCCGCGCCGCCGTCGAGGAAGGACTCAAGCGTCAGTTGAGCGCCGCCCGCCCTTCGGCGATTTCATCGCGGGAAAGCCCTCCGGCGCGCAGCGCGTCATCCTTTTGCGCGTCCAGCCGGTCATAGTACGCCTCGATGAGCGGTTTGACCGCCGGGTCCATCTCATAGGCCGCGAAGAGCGCGTCCTCCGCCGCCGCGTACTGGCCCGCGCGCTCGAAGAGGGGGACAATGCCCAGCAGCGATTCAAGCGGCAGTTGATCCAGCGCGTCTTCCATAACGCGCCTAGCATGGTCGCTCGCCGGGATCATATAGTCCGGTTCTTTGAGCGACGAAAACAGTGCCAGCGCCTGGATTCTCAGGGGCAGCAGCATGTCCTCGGTTTCTTTTCTGCTGGCAATTTCCACTTCAATCAGCAGCAGTTCCGCCGCGAGATAAATCTGCGGCTCGCCCAGAAGATCGGTGAGGGTTCCCGGGTCGCCCGTCGCGAGCAGGGACATCGGCATGCCGCACGCCTTCTGGCTGATTTCGTCCAGTTCGGCGCGCGCATCGGCCTCGCGGGCAATGGAACAGATGCGGCGGACCAGTTCGCCCATCATTTCGATCATGCGCAGGACGTAATCCTTTTGAAAGTACATTCTTTTGCCCTCCGCTGGAAGTCTTTTGTTTTTTGTAGTATAATACATCGGCATTGATTGTACAAGGACGGCGGTGCCGAAACGCACGAAATGCCGTCCGTCGCCCGTTGTTATGTCAGCGTATATTCCACGATTGATCCACCATCGCTTGAAGGAGTGCTTCCGTGAGCTATTTGCGCCGCTTTCTTTGGTATATCGCCAAGCATCTGCTCGTTTTGACGATGCTCTTTGGCGCGCTGATTATTGCGTTTTATATGGCGATGAACACCGCGAACATCACCATTTTGCTGCAGGACGGCATGGCCCTGCGCGCGCAGGTGATCATGATGGACGAGGACCCGCAGGAGCTGTACAAGTATTTTCAGAGCGACTTTGTGCAGCTCGACACGGCGCTGAACCTGAGCCAGTCGGACGCGTCGCCGTACGCGAACTACACCGTCAACGGCATTGACCACCGCGTCGGACTGGAATGGATGTGGTGCTGGCCGTGGGACAGCACGGCGCGCGCCGATTTTACGGAGAGCGTTCCGAAAATCGACGGGCGCATCGTGTCCAGCCTCCGCGCGGAGGCGGAAAAGAACGATCCCGCCAGCGTGTACCCGCCCGCGTGGAAATCGGCGCGGTACAGAGCCACCCTCGTGCGCGAGGCGGGGCGGTGGAAGATTGCCTCAATTAAGCAGTTGGAGTAGCAACCGTTGATGCGTATAGGGTCTCTTGATTTGCCGTCCGGCGCGGTGCTGGCGCCGATGGCGGGTGTGACGGACGTGCCGTTCCGTCTTTTGTGCCGGGAGCAGGGAAGCGCCCTGGCGGTGACGGAAATGATCAGCGCGAAGGGCTTTCTGTGCGCGCCGGAACACCAGCGGGCCGTGCAGGCACTGCTGGCGCGCGCGCCGCAGGAAGGGCCGGTCGCCGTCCAGCTTTTCGGCCACGAACCGGACGTGATGGCGGAGGCAATCCGCAGGTTGAACGGGCGCGGCTTTTGTGCCATTGACCTGAACATGGGCTGTCCCGCGCACAAGATTGTCGGCGGCGGGGACGGAAGCGCGCTGACGCGGGATGTCCCGCTCGCGGCGCGGGTGATCGCCGCCGCGCGGAAGGCGACGGTGCTGCCGCTGACGGTAAAGACGCGCATCGGCTGGGACGCGGAGCACGTGGTCGCCGTGCCGTTCGCGCGCATGGCGGAGGCGGAAGGCGTGGACGCGCTGACCGTGCACGGGCGCACGCGCGCTCAGTTTTACGCGGGCGAGGCGGATTGGGCGGCCATCGCGGACGTGAAAGCCGCTGTGTCCATCCCGGTCATCGGCAACGGGGATATATTTACCGCGGAGAACGCGATCGAAAGAATGCGCGAGACGCGCTGCGACGGCGTGATGATCGGCCGGGGCGCGCTGGGGAATCCGTGGATTTTCGCGCAGGTCGGTGCGGCGATGCGGGGCGAGTCCTGGCGCATGCCGACGCCGGGGGAGCGCAGGGAAACCGCGCTGCGGCACGCGCGGATGCTGTGCGCCTGGAAGGGGGAGGCGGTTGCCATTCGCGAGATGCGCAAGCACGCTGTCTGGTATACGCGCGGTTTGCCGGGCGCGGCAAAGGCAAGGCCGGCCCTGCAGGCGGCGGGGACGCTTGCGGAGCTTTCGAGCGCCATGAGTTTTTTTCTTGCACCGCATTGACAAAATATACGTACGGCCTTATAATATTTGCTCAATGAGGTGGGGATTTCTGGCGAAATCCCTTTATGGCGCCCGATTTTTCAAATCAGCGCCGCCGTCGAGGTAGGGATTTCTGGTGAAATCCCCTTGTGGCGCGGGCTTTCGGTTCCTCGCCTCCATCTAAGAAAGGAAGCACTGCGCCTTCGCGCGGTGTGCTTTTCTATTATATTTTAGAAATGACTAAGGAGAATAAGCGATGTCTGAGGCAAACGGGAAGGGGCGCCCGCTCATCTCGGCGGACGGCCTGGCAAAGCTGGAAGAGGAACTCAACCACCTGAAACTGGTCAAACGCAAAGAGATTGCCGAACAGATTAAAACGGCGATTTCCTTTGGCGATCTGAGCGAGAACGCCGAGTATGACGAGGCGAAGAACGAGCAGGCGCGCATCGAGGGCCAGATCAGCGAGCTGGAAAACATGCTGCGCAACGCGGTCGTCGTGGATCACAACGACATCTCCACCGACGAGGTGGGCGTCGGCAGCATCGTCCGCGTGCAGGACGTGGATACGGGCCGCGAAATGGAATACAAGGTTGTGGGCGCGACGGAAGCGGACCCGCTGGAGGGGCGTATCTCCAACGAATCGCCTGTGGGCGCGGCGCTTATCGGCGCCAAAAAGAACGGCGAGGTATCCTTCGCGATACCGGACGGCATCAGGACCTTGCGCATTTTGGATATTCGAAGAAACTAACCGGGAGGCGACACCATGGACAACAGGCAGATGGAAGCGGGGCTTAGCGAGCAGGAAATCATTCGCAGGCAGAAGCTCACGGCACTTCAAGAGGCGGGCATGGACCCATTCCTCGTCACACGCTTTGAGCAGGACTGGTACAGCGCGGACATTCTGGCGCAGTACCCCGGCAAGCGGGAGGAAATGGAGAAACAGCCGTGCCGGATCGCCGGCCGGATGATGTTCAAGCGCGTCATGGGCAAAGCCAGCTTCATCCATCTGCTTGATATGAAGGGAAGCATCCAGGTGTACGTGCGCCGCGACGACATCGGCGAGGAATCATACGCCCGGTTCAAGGACATGGACATCGGCGACATCCTCGGCATTGTCGGGCCGGTGTTCCAGACCAAGTCCGGGGAAATCACCGTGCATGCGCAGGAGCTGTCGCTCTTGTCCAAGGCCATCAAGCCGCTGCCGGAAAAGTTCCACGGCCTGAAGGACCCGGACCTCCGCTACCGGATGCGATCCGTGGATTTGATCGTTAACCCCGAGGTGCGGGAGACGTTTCTCCAGCGCAGCCGGATCATCAGCGCCATGCGCCGCCACCTGGACGGCCTGAACTTTATCGAGGTGGAAACGCCCGTGCTCAACACCGTGGCGAGCGGCGCGACGGCGCGGCCGTTCATCACGCACCACAACGCGCTCAATATCGACATGCACCTGCGCATCGCGCTGGAGCTTCGCCTGAAGCAGCTCATCGTGGGCGGCTTGGACCGCGTATACGAGATCGGCCGCAACTTCCGCAACGAGGGCATGGACGCGACGCATAACCCGGAGTTCACCATGATGGAGCTGTACCAGGCGTTCACGAACCTGGACGGCATGATGGAGATCGCCGAGGGGACGATTGCCGCCTGCGCGATGGCCGCGCGCGGCGCGCTGGAGGTCACGTACCAGGGGCAGCCAATCAGCCTGAAGCCGCCGTTCGCCCGCGTGACGATGAACGACGCGGTGAAGGGGCAGACCGGCGCGGATTTCCTCGCGTGCGAGACGGACGAGGACGCGCGGGGGTTGGCGGAGAAGATCGGCCTGCGGTTGGAGACCAAGGGCGCGACGCGCGGGGAAGTGCTGGCCGAGGCGTTTGACGCGTTCGTGGAGGACACAATTGTGCAGCCGACGTTTATCACGGACTATCCGATCGAGATTTCGCCGCTCGCCAAGCGGAAGCCGGGCTGCCCGGGCATTACGGAGCGGTTTGAACTGTTCATCGCGGGGCATGAGTACGCCAACGCGTTTTCGGAGCTGAACGACCCGATCGACCAGCGCGCGCGGTTTGTGCAGCAGGCGGAGCAGCGTGCACGCGGCAACGACGAGGCGATGGTGATCGACGAGGAATTCTGCGAGTCACTGGAATACGGCATGCCGCCGACGGGGGGCATCGGGATGGGCGTGGACCGGCTGGTCATGCTGCTGACCGACTGCGCCTCCATCCGTGATGTGCTGCTGTTCCCAACCATGAAGCCAAGGGGATAAAATGCGAGAGACAAAGATAACGAAGGAGCGCATTCGTAACCACTTTACATACGGCTGGTGGAAATACGCGCTGATGGCGGTTGTTGTGGTGGTCGGCTGGAACTTGATCTACACGGCCACGGCATACCGTGCGCCGAAGGACAGGCGGCTGGACGTGTACTTTGTGACGCATTCCGTTGCGGCGGAGACGACGGATTGGGTTTCCGCGCAGATTCTCTCCCTGTTTCCGGAGGTGGAGGACTCAAACTGTGTGTCGATCGTGTACACGGATGACGACAACTATTACGGTTCGATCCAGCTTACCACGTATATCGGCGCGGGGGAGGGCGACATCTATCTGATGACGCGGGAACGCTTTGACGCCTTCAAGGCGGAGGGCGCGTTCCTGGCGCTGGATGAGGCCGTCGCGTCCGGCGCGCTGAACCTTCGGGCAATCGATACCGCCAAAGGCATGGCGACGATCACGGACACGGGCGAGCGCGTGCTGGCGGGCATCCCCGCGGACGAGCTGTTCGGCTTTATGGGCCATGGCGTGGACAACCGGGATCTGGTGATCTGTGTCATGGGGTATACACAGAATGAGGAGTATGCCGTGCGCTTCGTCAATTGGCTTGTCGAAACCATGCAGGCGGAGAAACCGGACTGGCTGGTGGAACAGGAGGCAGCGAAGCAGTCGGAGGGCGCGGCACAAGGGGTCAGCGAAATGCCTTCGTATTAGGAGAGGCAGGGATTCCCGGCGGAATCCCTTTATGGCGCCTGATTTCCCAAACCCGCGCCGCCATCAAAAAGGGGATTCCGCAAGGGGTCCCCTTTCGTGTAGAATCCCCGGGTTTCCATGTGCGCTAACGGAATGCCACAGGAACGCGAAATAATTCGAAAAAAAGGGTTGACAAGATGCCACACAAATGGTATCCTAATCAAGCGCCTTCGGACCGGGTGGACCGGGGGAAGGAACGCAAGGCGGCACATGGTGTCCGCGCTCGAACCTTGAAAACGATACAGGGAAAGAAGAAGAGAAAGACAGTCAATTGTTTTGAGAGACTGTTGAG
>JAVBOM010000002.1:0-247480 GCA_031550535.1 Eubacteriales bacterium | reverse complement strand
TCTGGTGGGGGGGGGGGGGGTGTCCCCCCCCCCCCCGCCACCCCCCGCCCCGCCACCGCAGCACAATCCGTGCCCGAAGTTGCGCGCGAGCGCGTCTGCATTTCAGCAACTGCCCAAAAGATGCTCGGTCAGCTCGATTGCCTTCGTAAGCCTTTCCTGGCAGCTGCCCGCAATAGGAGTATACCTTATTCCCCGCTCACGATACATGGCCTTTATGGTTTCGTTGTTTTTTATCCGCTGTCGCTCGTCACCCATCAAGCGCATCCCGTCAGCGACCCACGTCAGGTCAGGTTCCAGAAACAGCACCAAATCATAGCGTTGCCGGGAAATAAACTCCTCCACCGCCGGATGAGGTTTCCCTGTGTAGGCTTGACAATAATACTGGGTGACAATGGCATCCGTATCGATAAAGACAATTCTGTTGGCATGGCGCATGGCTTTTGCTTGCACTTGCCAATGCCCCGCGGCAATTCTAGGAAAATCCTCATATGTCAATTCATCCTCATGCCCTGACAGCTCGTTGCGCACGTATTCGCGGCCATATTCTTCCGCCCAGGATGTGGCATAGAGGTTGGCCATGTACCTGACCAGGGTAGACTTTCCGCAGCTTTCGGTGCCGACCATAACGACACGGCGGGCAAAAAAAGCCCGACAAGGGCCAGCCAGGTATTCCCAGTTCTTGATCATGCCGCCTTCAACCAGCTTAGTCGCTGAAATTGGTACACACTCCCGCTTTGGGTCTACGATTACATGCGTAGATTGCGGAAAATACTTTTTTAAGCCGGTGTCATACGCGGGCTCACTGGTAAAAACAAGCTCTGGCTCGAAACGCAACTCGCTTTTCACCAAAGTCGCCCACGCCTCCCAACCGTGCGGATAGGGAGGAAGTTTCGACTCGTCGATAAGATGGATTTTGATGAAGTCCATACCCCCGAACGCCTCGTTTAGCCAAGACAACTGATCTGATTTGGTTATATCCCGGCCAGCAAACTGTGCAATTAGCTTTTTATTGTCAGACTCCAAATAAGAAATGACGATATGCAGTTCATCGCACCGCGTCGCCGCTGTAGCAATCAAAAACAAATGCCCTCTGTGCAAAGGCAGGAATTTTCCAAACACCAACCCTCTCGTCATGTACGCCCCTACTTTCCGCCACGGCGGCGCTGATTCAAAAAATCGGGCGCCATAAGGGAATTTCGCGAGGAATCCCCACCGCCTTCTTTTTGTCTAATCTTGATCCAGTTCCTCCAAGCAAACCAGGCATTGATCAAGAACAATGCGTACTCGGCCGAAATAAAACGAACTTCCTTCATCCAATAGAGTGGGACCGCAATGATATCCACGAGAATCCAGAGCCACCATGATTCGATTTTTTTCTTCGCCATCAAGAACATGGCCGCAAAAGAAACGATCGTCGTGAAGGCGTCCAACCAAGGATAATCCGCTTGTGGGATGGCGAACCATCGATCAGCATGGCTCACAAAGAGGCCTAGCGCAAATGTGCCCCCCATAACAAAGAGCAGGCAGCATCCGCGCTGACGCCAGCTCAGGTATGACGGGATAACTTCTTGACGCGCTGTTTTTCGGGATTTGCTCCATACAGCCCAGCCATATACGCTGGCGACAAGATAATAGATTTGTTCCAGAAAATCCGAATACAGTCTGATTTGAGCGAAGATAATCATGAACCCAATCACATTGAGAATGCCAATCGGATAATTCGACACCTTTGCTCTGCCCGCCAACCAAACGGACCAGATACCGAAAATGGTGGCAATTAGCTCAAGGCCGCTGAGCGGATACCCAAAAACCACCACGAAGGGGGCATTAACGTCGACAAGTGTTTGCCACAGCATGCTGCACACCTCCTGTTGTTAGCGCCCTATGTCCCTCAGGCCAGCGGAACTCACGGCTTTTCGCTTGCCGGTTTAGGCGGAAACACCGCGCGGTTCACCACAATCGCCACCACCGTGCCCAAAAACGTCTCCCCGATGCGCCGCAGCCCGTACGACAGCGCGGTATCGACCGTGTTCGTATACACGACGGCGAAATACACCACGCACGCCGGGATGATCGACTGCTGCTTGTTCAGCGCGTTCTGAATCAGGATGATCGGGATGACGCCGAGCGCGAGCAGCACCACGTTGCCGGTCAGGTTCGCGAACAGGATGCCGAGCAGCCCGCCCACCAGCGTGCCGAGGTTTCGGATCAGCGCCGCCCGGTAGGAATCCTGGATCGTCCTCTCCATTGCCACCACCGCGCCGATGCACGCGAAAAACGGCGTATCGTGCAGCACGTAGCGCATAATCGCCGCCGAAATCATCACGGTCAGCACCGTTTTCATCGTGCGCAGGCCCAGCCCCCGGGGAACAAATCTGCGCAGGTCCACTCTGTTTTCTCGCATGTTTTGCTGTCTACCCACTCTGTTCATCTTGATGACGGCGAGGAACCGAAGATTCCAAGCCATAAAAGGATTCCGCCAGGAATCCCCACCATTTGCCAAGACAATAGACGAACCGGCGGTGGCTTTGCTTCCCGTCGTTTCACGCGCCATTCTGAACCTTTTACGCCGTTTGCGCGTCATCAGTACGTATTCGGTGCCAATACAGCGATGAGGAATGAAAACACTGCGGTAGGGATTTCTTTCGAAATCCCCGTATGGCGCCCGATTTTTCAAATCAGCGCCGCCGTCTTGGAAGGAGCGTGCCCATGACACAGACCGCTTTCGAGGAGAGCGTGACCGCGCTCACCGAAACGCTTTACCGGGTTAGCGCCGCGCTGCTCCCCCGGCTGTGCGACAGGCAGGACGCCGTGCAAAGCTGCATCCTGCGCGCCTGGCAGCACAAGGACCGCGTGCGCGACCCGGCGGCCTTTCGGCCTTGGATCGTCCGCATTCTGATCAACGAGTGCTACACGCTGCTGCGCAAAAACCGGCGCATCGTGCTGGCCGAGCCGCCCGAGCCCGCCGGGGGCTACAGCCCGGTGGAGGACAGCCTGCGCGACCAGGATCTGCACGACGCGCTGCACGCGCTGCCGGAAAAGCAGCGAATCGCCGTGGTGCTGCACTACATTGAGGGCGCGAGCGTGCAGGAGGTGGCGGGGATGCTCCGCGTGCCCGCCGGCACCGTCAAATCACGGCTCCACACCGCCCGCGCGGCCCTGCGCGGCATCCTGGAGGAGGAATCGCTATGAACACAAAAAATAACGATAGATGGCAGCACGCCTACGAACCCGCGCCGGACGCGTTCCGCCGGAGCATCGCCAGCGCGCTGGAACAGACAAGGGAGGTTCCCATGAAACGATTCACAATGCGCACTGCAATGATCGCGGTGGCCCTGCTCGTGATGCTGGCGGGCGCCGCGCTGGCGGTGGCCGGAGGGGACGGCGTGCTGCGCTTCCTGTTCCCCGGCACGACGCCGGCGGCGGACACCCTCCCCGTGCAAACCCTGCCCGCCCAGACCGGCGGCGACCAAATGGAGAACATCACCGTCACCGTGCGCGACGCGGTGAGCGACGGCGTCGCCATCCATCTGGCGGTGGAATGCGCCGTAAAGAACCCCGGCGACGCCCTGCTCTATGATTTCGACGCCGACTACCTGTACCCGCTGCCAGAACACGGTGTGCCGGGCCGCACCCTCCCGGTGGAGGCGGAAGGCCAGGGCCTTCGCAAGCCCTTCATCTCCAAGGCGCGGGAGGCCGACCGCGTGCTGATCGTGGGCACACCCATGGCCATGCTCGGCGATGTCGACACGGTGGCGAGCAGCCAATCCTGGTTCTACGAGTCCCCCGGCGTGCTGGTGGTGGATTACATCATCGACCTGCGGCCCGGCGCTTTTGAGGGCGTCGAAAACCCGCCGCCCTTCCCCTTGCTGGGTCCGCTGACCGTCACCCTGACCCCCAGCGTGTGGCTGCAAACGCCCGGCGAATCGACCGTCGATATGCTGGAGAAGGGCAGCGTCGAAGTGACCGTCACGCAGACGCAGGCCGAACAGGCGCGCTACACGGCCACGAACCTGCCCGTGGAGGGCGAAGGCTACCGCTTGGACGCCGTGGACTTCCTCTCCACCCCACAAGGGCTGTACGGCACGTTCCGCTTCGCCGATACCACCGGCATCCCCCCATGGGAAAACGAATCGCCGGCGCTCGACAATCTCTGGGCGGATGTCCTGGGCGCGGATGGCGAACCCCTGCCCGCGCTCGGCAGCTACCGAAAATACGAGGACCCGGAGGGCGAAGGCACCGTACAGCGGATCGAGGTATTCTTCGCCGCGCGGGAATCCCTGCCCGAGACGGTGATCCTGCGCCCGTATGACGCGGGCACGGGAGAGGTTTACCCGGATATCACGCTGAACCTACAGAAGTAATACAGGGATAACAAAACCGGAGGGTGTCGCGGTAGGAATGCGGAACGCCCCTTGGAACCTGCCTGAAAGATTTTTCCCTACAAGAATCTCTCCCGCCATGAGGCGAAATGAAGGGATTCCAAAGGGCAAAGTCCTTTGGCAGGGTCTGGGACGGAGTCCCAGCGTTCCTTTCCTACCGCGTCAACCCCCGGCCCTATAGCGATTCCTTTCCCTCTATCTACCGCGCCAGTTTCTCCCGGTACGCGTCCATCTCCTTGGCGTTCCCGTGCACAAAGTGCCCGGGCGCGACCTCGGCCATCTCGGGTTTATCCACGCTGTAGTCGTGGCAGGCGGGGTTGTAGACTTCCAGCTTCTTTTTCTTCTCCACCTCCGGGTTCGGCACCGGAATGGCGGAAATCAGCGCGCGCGTGTACGGGTGCAGCGGGTGGCGGAACAGTTCCTCCGTCTCCGCCAGCTCCACAATGACGCCCTTTCGGATGATCGCGATACGGTCGGTGATGAAGCGCATCACGGACAGATCGTGCGCGATGAACAGGTACGTCAGGTTCCGCTGCTTTTGCAATTCGCTCATCAGGTTCAGCACCTGCGCGCGGATGGACACGTCCAGCGCGGAGATCGGCTCATCCGCGACGATGAACGACGGGTTCATGATCAGCGCCCGCGCGATGCCGATGCGCTGCCGCTGCCCGCCCGAGAACTCGTGCGGGAACCGGCTGGCAAACTCCGGCAGAAGCCCCACGTCCAGCAGCGCCTGCGACACGCGGTCCTTGCGTTGCTGCGCGCTCAGGTGCTTCTCAATGTTCGTCAGGCCCTCGGACACGATGTAGTCCACCTTGGCCCGCTCGTTCAGCGAGGCCATCGGGTCCTGGAAAATCATCTGGATGCCGCGGATGACGCGGTGATCCACCTGACCGGACACCTTTCCGCTGATGCGGTCGCCCTGGAAGCGCACCTCGCCGCCGCTCATCGGGTTCACGCGGATGATCGCACGGCCAATCGTCGTCTTGCCGGACCCGGATTCCCCGGCCAGGCCGAACGTCTCGCCCTTGTAAATGTCAAACGACACGCCCTTGACGGCCTCAAACGCGCTCCGCCCCGAACCGAACGTTACGTGCATGTCCCGGACGCTCATGATGACTTCTCTCTGGCTCATTCGCTCGCACCCCCTTCCACCGGATTGCCGCCCGCAAAGAACGTGCGGATGTTGCGGATGGCCTCCGGCGGTTCCATCTTCGGCGACCGCTCGTCCAGCAGCCACGTCTTGGCGCGGTGCGTCGGCGTCACGTCAAAGTACGGCGGCCTGTGCAGGAAGTCGATCGCCAGCGGGCGCGGGTTTCTCGCCGCGAACGCGTCCCCCCGGATGGGGTTGAACAGGTTCGGCGGTGTGCCCTTGATGGAGTACAGCGCGTGCTTGCGCACGCCGAGCTGCGGCAGCGACGACAGCAGCGCCCACGTGTACGGGTGCTTCGGGTCGAAGAATACCTCGTCGCACGTGCCGATCTCCACAATATCCCCGGCGTACATCACGGCGATGCGGTCCGCCACGTTCGCCACCACGCCCAGGTCGTGCGTGATGTAGATCAGCGTCAGGTCGTATTTGTCCTTCAGGTCATGGATCAGTTTCAGGATCTGCGCCTGGATGGTCACGTCCAGCGCCGTGGTCGGCTCGTCGCAGATCAGAATGCGCGGGTTGCACGCCAGGGCGATAGCGATGACGACGCGCTGGCGCATGCCGCCGGAAAACTCGTGCGGGTACTGGTGGTAGCGCCGCTCCGGCTCCTGGATGCCGACGTCGGTCAGCAGCTCCATCGCCTTCTTGCGCGCCTCCGCGCCGTGCAGGTCCTGGTTGTACCGCAGGGATTCACAGATCTGCCAGCCGACCGTTTTCAGCGGGTTCAGGCTGGTCATCGGGTCCTGCATCACCATGGCGATGTGCTTGCCGCGCACCTTGCGCCAGTCGTTTTCGCCCTTGAACTTCGCCAGGTTCATGCCCTCGTACAGGATGTCGCCGGATTCCACCCAGCCGTTCTTGTCCAGCAGGCCGTTCAGGTTCTTCATCAGCACGGACTTGCCGGCGCCCGACTCCCCCACGATCGCGATGGACTCATTCTTGTACACATCCAGCGAAACGCCACGGATCGCGTGCAGCACCTGGCCGCGAAGGCTGAACTTGACATGGATGTTCTGTATGGACAGCAGCGTATTCTTTTCCATCTCCGCTCGCCTCCTTTACACGTGGTTCTTCGGGTCTGCCGCGTCGGCGAAGAAGTTGCCGGTCAGGTAGAAGCAAATCGTGATGACCGACAGCACAATGGCCGGGAAAATGAGCTGATACCGGAGCGACGGCGACATCATCAGGATGCGGCCCGCGTTGATCAGGTTGCCGAGCGAAGGCGTCTCAATCGGCACGCCCAGGCCGATGTATGTCATGAACACCTCGTTGCCGATGGCCTCGGGTATCGCCAGCGCCATGCGCAGCATGATGACGGACACCATGTGCGGCAGCAGATTTTTGACGATCACCTTGGGCAGGGGTGATCCGAGGCACCGCGACGCGACGTTGAAATCCTGGTCGCGGATGATGACGACGAGGTTCCGGATGAACCGGGCCAGCACAATCCAGCCCGTGATGCACATCGCGATGATGATCGTCTTAACGCTCGGCCGCATGATGTACGACGCCAGGATCAGGATGATCGTCGTGGGGATGTTGTTGACGACGTTATACAGCTCCGTAAAGAAGAAGTCGAGCTTCCTGACATACCCCCACAGCACGCCGATGGTGATGCCGACCAGCGCCTGCACCACCGCCACCGTGAACCCGATGAACAGCGACGTGCGCGTGCCGGCCCAGATGCGCGCCCACAGGTCCTGGCCAATGGCGTTGGTGCCGAACCAGAACTCGGAATCCGGCGCGCGGTTGATGATCTGCATGCCGGTCGCCGGGTTGTTGTTCACGCGGTTGGGGTCCATCTGGCCCGGCAGGAACGGCTGAATCAGCGTGAACACCACCAGGATCGCCACCACGGAGAGCGTAAACACGGCCAACTTGTTTTTGAAGAACATGCGGAACGTGCTACCCCAGTAGGAGTAGTTGGAAAAGCCGGTGCGTTCCGCTTCCGCCTCGCTGTGCTCCGTCTCCCGGAACAGGTCCGGGGAGAGAAGGACCGTCTCATCCCGGGACAGGTCGTCGCTCGTGCCCTGCACCTGCCGTCTCAGATCGTCGAGCACGCCCTGGCTCATTTTTTCAAAGGCCTTTTGGGACATTGAATACTTGCTCATGTCAGCGGCTCTCCTTCTTTGTCAGGCTGATGCGCGGGTCGACCAGCGCCATCAGGAGATCGCCCAGCAGAAGGCTGACGATCGACAGCGTGGCAAAGATGATGACCAGCGCCTGCACCATGTTGTTGTCCTGCCGCTTGATGACGTCCACCAGCAGGCCGCCCATGCCGGGGATCGAGTACAGGGACTCGACATAGATGGACCCGGCGATGGTGAAGATGATGGACCCGGGAATGAAGTTGACCATGGGCACGATGGCGTTCCTGAACACATGGCGGAACCAGATGGCCGTGTTCGGCACGCCCTTGGTGCGGGCCAGCTTGATGTAATCCCTGTTTGTCTCATCCACCGTGTAGCGCCGCATCCACATCGCGTAGTAGGCGATGTTCGGAAGGATCAGCGAAACCAGCGGCAGGATCATGCTGGACGTCTTGTCCGGGTTATACAGGATGCTGAACCCCAGCGCCGAGGAACCGTAAAGCTGGATGAACAGGTAATAGATGGCCGCGGGCATCGCCTGCATCAGCACGATGAACCCGGTGCCGAATTTATCCCATAAACCGCTCTTCCTCCGCGCCATCAGCACACCCAGCGCAAGGCCGAGCGGCAGGCTGAAGGCCATGGACAAAAGCCCAAACCGGATGGAATACGGCGCTTTTTGCGCAACTATTTTCACAATCGGATAATTGACGCGGTATCTGAGCGACACGCCCAGGTCGCCCTTTAGCAGTTGTTTGAAGAAATTGAAAAACTGCACGGGAATCGGGTCGTTCAGGCCCATTTTTTCCAGCGCGTTATAAAGCTGCGTCTCGGTCATCTTGTCGAAGTTTTGGAAATACCCCTCGACCGGCATCAAGCGGAGCAGGCAGAACACCACGACAATGATGATAAAAAGGCTGACCAGGGAGCGCAGAAGCCGCTTGCCGATATAGCGTAGCATACGGGGACACCCCTTTGCCGTACATTTGAATACAGATATTACCCCGGCATCGAACAGTCGGAAGAGAGCTGCACGAGAGATTTTTTCGTCCAGCAAGGAGCTGGAATGAGGCGTAGCGGCGCTACGCCGAATGGAGGGCGACGCAGTTGGGCGGAAAAAGATCCGTGCAGAATTCCGGCCTTTCGGTGCCGGGGTAATAAATACAGAAACCATGTGCCTCCCGCCTCCGCGGGAGGCACATGGTTTGCAGTTGTTGCGATGGTGTTGTTTTACCGTTTACTCAGCGATGGAAGCGGCCTTCTCGATGACCCAGTCCGCGTACAGCGCCAGGAACTGCGCCTCGGTCAGCGGCTCTTCGAGCACGCGCATGCCGCGCCACAGCCGGTCCGTGTTGTGCGGACGCTCGAACGGGTTGTACTTCGCCACGAAGTAGCCGTCCGTGTCCTGGCAGAACGGGATGGTCATCGCGTGGTTCAGCAGGAACGCCTCGGCCTCGGCGAACTTCTCATACCGCTCCATGTTCTTCAGCGGCACGGCCTTGGCGGCATCGGTCAGCGCATAGTACTCGGCCACGAGCGCCTCGATGTCCTCGCCCTGCGCCTTGTCCAGGAACGTCCAGTTGTTGCCCTTGTCAAACGGCGGGATGCGGGAAATCGGGTCGTCGTAGTTGGAACCGTTGTTCAGCTTCATGAACGCGAACTTGCCGGTACGGCGCACTTCGGCCAGGAAGCCCGTGGACGGGCCGGCCTCAATGATGCACTCGATGTAATCCGTGCCCAGCAGGTCCGTGAGCTGCTGCTTGACAACCTGCACTTCCATTTCCCAGGAGACCAGGGTCGGGTTGTACGGCATCAGGATCTTGATGGGGAACGTCGCGCCCGCGGCGGTCAGTTCTTCCACGGCCTTCGCCTTGTATTCGAGCGCCTTCGCCTCGTCAAACGAGTTGTCCGGCCTGTCGGTGATCTCCTTCAGCGCGCCGATCTCGGTGTAGTCCACGCCGTCCACGCTGCACCAGCCCACCGGGACGACCGTGTTGGTCTGCTGGAGCTGCGGGTTGTACGGATCCTGCACGAGCAGCGCCTTGTAGCGGTTCAGGCCCCAGTACAGGGACTGGCGGAAATTCTCGTTGTTGACGGCCAGGCGCCAGTTGTCCGGCTCATATTGCGCGTCAAACTGCGGATCGTAGTTGAAGCCGTAGACATACATGTACACCGGGTCCGGCAGGCCGGGCACGACGATGTCCTTCGTGTCGGGGTTCTTCTTCCATTCGTCCAGAATGGCGGTGCTGATGTCCGCCGTGTCCGTCTCGCCGCGCAGGAACAGCTCCGGCGCCAGCGTCGCGGCTTCAGCATTGTAGGACATGATGACCTTCTCGATGTAGGTTTCGTCCGCGTTGTAGTAGGAGGCGTTCTTCTCATACACGCGGCGGTACTGCGGGGAGAACTCGGTCATGATGTACGCGCCGTTGTAGTACATGCTCTCGTTGTCCACGCCGTAGCCCTCGTCCAGCTCCGCCAGCAGCGGGGCGTACGCGCCCATGTAGCTGCCGCACTGGGAGATGAAGTACGGGATCGGCTGGGTCAGCGTGAGTTCCAGCGTATAATCATCCACCGCCTTGAAGCCGACTGTGCTGAAATCTGAGGTCTCGCCCTTCAGGAATTCAGCCGCGCCCTTGATGGCGTTCTCATAGTAGTACGCGTTGGAGGACGCCTTGGCCGGGTCGCAGGTGTACTCGGCAACGGCCACATAGTCCGCGGCCGTGATCGGGCCCATCTCCTTGCCGGTGTGGTCCACCCACTGCTGCCCCTGGCGGAGCTTGAACGTGTAGACCGTGCCGTCGTCGCTGATTTCCCAGCTCTCGGCCATGCCCGGGACGTAGTTGCCGTATTTGTCAACGGTCACAAGGCCCTCGACACAGTTGGATACAGCCTGCCAATCGTTCGCGCTGCCGGAGGCGGCAAACGCGCACAGCGTTGTGGCTTCGGTCGTATACACCAGGTGGAGCGTTTGGTCCTTCGCGTACTTCAGGCCGTGCGGGCCTTCGGTGACCGCCTCGCTAAGCGCCGGCATCGCCGCCAGCATCATCATGGCGACCAGGGCGAAAGCCAGACCCTTTTGGAACCTCTTCATGGATTACCCTCCTCCGTTTTCTATTGAGAACGCCGGCCCGCCCCATCAAGGCGGCACGATCTGAAAAATCGGGCGCCCTGAGGGGATTTCACAAGAAATCCCTTCCTCGACGGCGGCGCTGATTTGCAAAATCGGCCGCCATAAGGGGATTTCACAAGAAATCCCTTCCTCGACGGCGGCGCTGATTTGCAAAATCGGCCGCCCTAAGGGGAGTTCGCAAGAAATCCCTTCCACGGAGCGCAAGCCATGCGTTGCCCACCAAAAGAAAAACGCCAGGGCCGGCTGTTTCGCGCGCGAAACCCTTGTCCCGATCGCCGGCGGCCCCGCGTGTGGCATTTCGTGCAATCTGTGTAGGTTGCACATCTCATGATAATGAAAAGAGGGCGGGCTGTCAAGCGAAAAGCCCGTCAATAAACTATTTAGGTAAAATTGATAATTATTTCATTCTCCGCGCATATCGCCTTAATTTTTATACCAGAATTTCCTGTTTGTCAGCGCAAATCACATCAACACCCTCACCCAAAGCACAGGCACGTGGGCGACGGCACGCCGGTGGCGCTGACGGGCGCAAGGCCGCCCTCTCCCGCCGCGAACACGGTCACCCGGTGCTCCCGCTCGCACGCGCAGAGGACGTGCCGCCCGTCCGGCGTGAACGCGGCGTCGCGCGGCCAGTCACCGCCCGCGTCAAACCAGCGCGGCTCCCCGAGCGTGCCGTCCGCCAGCACGTCAAGCAGCGCCAGGGTGTTCGCGCCGCGCACGCTGGCCAGCAGCAGCGCGCCGTCCGGCGAGAGGCGCAGCGCCGACGCCGCGCTGTCCGGATCGCCCGGCCGCAGCAGGCTGACGCGCTCCACAAGCGTTGCTTGGTCGCCATAGCCCCGGTACACCAGCACGTCGCACGATAGCTCGCCCAGCAGATACCACATTTCGCTGTCCCCAAACGCCGTGTGGCGCGGCCCCACGCCTGGGGGCGTTTGCACGCGCCGCGCGGGCCCGCAAATGCCCGCATCATCCAGCGGGTAAAAATACACGCCGTCCGTACCCAGGTCGCACACCGCGAGGAAGCGGCCGTTCGGCGTAGGCTGCGCCTGATGCGCGTGCGGCCCGGCCTGACGCGCCGGATTCGGGCCATGGCCCTCGTGCGCGAACACCCGCGCCGGGGACGAGAGCGCGCCGCGCGCGTCCAGCGCCAGCGCCGCCAGCGAGCCGGACGTGTAGTTGGACACATACAGATGATTCCTGGCGGCGCACACGTGGCACGGCGCGTCGCCGCCCGTTAGCATCTCCCCGGTCAGCGCGAGCGTCCCGTCCGCCTCCACGCGGTACGATGCAACGCTCCCGCCCGCCGTTTCTTTCACGGCGTACAGCGCGCCGCCCCGCCGCGCGAGGTAGGACGGATTCACCGCCTCCGTGCATCCGGTCACGCACAGCGCGCCGCGCGCAAACTCCGCGCGGTATATGCCCCGGCTGTCCCCCTTGGTATATGTTCCGATATAGAGTGAATACGCGCGTGTTTCCATGGCGTCCTCCCGGCATGTTCTATGACGGCGGCGCTGATTGGAACAATCGGGCGCCACGAAGGGATTTCGCAGAAATCCCTTCCTCTATTTGTCACGTTACTGCATATGATATACCGCATACTATACCACCGCCGCCGCGCTTATACAATGGATATGCGCATATATTTCACAGCCCGTTCCGCATCCATTTGCGCGGACCGCCGCCGGTGACAAAAGTTGCTTTCGCGCGATTCGGGGTATATTATGGTGGTAGCACCGCCATCAAAGAAGGGATCAGGGAGCATCCATGGAAGACAACCGGTCACGAAGCCATTTGGAGCTGAAGCCCGTCACGCTGGAACACCTGGAGGAGTTCAACAGCCTGCTTCGCTATGTGTTCCAGGTCACAAACCGGGACTTGCAAGAGAGCGGGTACAAAGAAGGCGAGATCGTGCGCGCCAAGCGTCCGGTGCTCAAGCGCAGCGATGTGATCGGCTGGTTCAACGGCGACAAGCTCGTTTCCCAGCTCGCCGTGTACCCGTGCCATGTCAATATCCACGGCAAGGCGTACAAGATGGGCGGCCTCACCGGCGTGGGCACGTACCCTGAATACGCGAACATGGGTCTGATGAAGGACCTGATTGCGGACGCCTTGCGCCGCATGCGCGAGAACGGGCAGTTCATCTCGTATCTGTATCCGTACTCCATCCCGTATTACCGCCGAAAGGGCTGGGAAATCATCTCCGAGCACCTGACGTTCACGGTCAAGGACACGCAGCTCCCCAGGGCCGTCCCCGTGCCGGGCTATGTGGAGCGCCTGCCGGTGACGCACCCCGACGTCCTGTCGGTCTACGACGAGTACGCAGAGCACAACCACGGCGCGATGTACCGCGACAAGGTGGACTGGGAGGAGTACTGGCGCTGGGAAAACGAGGACGAGCGCATCGCCGCCGTATACTACGACAAGCGCGGGGTTCCCACCGGCTACCTGCTCTATTGGATCGCCGACGACGTGCTGAACATCAAGGACATGATCTACCATTCCCAGGAGGCGCGCAACGGCCTGTGGAACTTCATCTCCGCGCATCACTCCATGATCGATGTGGTGAGCGGCAACCTGTACCGGAACGACCCGATCGCGTTCCTGCTGGACGACAGCCAGATCATCGAGACGCTGGAACCGTACTACATGGCGCGCGTGGTGGATGTCGCCGCGTTCCTGAAGGAATACCCGTTCACGAGGAAGTCCGGCGGCATCTGCTTTGAGGTGACCGACCCCTTGGCCGAATGGAACAACGGCGCGTTCAGCCTCCAATGGCAGAAAAACGGCAAGCTCGCCGTGACGCGCGAGCGAAAGGGCCATGTGGTTAGGCTCGATATCCAGACGTTCACGGCGCTGATGATGAGCTTCCGCTCGCCCCGTTATTTTCACGAAATCCAGCGCATGGCGGCGGACAAACGGGCGCTGACCATCCTGGAGAACATTCTGCCGAGCCAGCGGCCGTACTTTTCGGATTATTTTTAGGGGCAAGTCATGACAATTCCATAGCCCGGGAGGTTTGGAGGGTCGTGAGACCCTCCAAATGCAATCAGCCCCGGCGACATGCGCGGCGGGGCGCCGCAGATTCCAGAACCAGTCCCGCAGGACTGGCTCTGGAATCTGTACGTTTACCTGAGGCCGCCCGGAAAACGCCGCAGCGTTTTCAGGCCGAATCCTCCCCGTCGTCCCCCTCAAAAACACAGTTTTTGAGGGCCGTCCCTCCAACCGATCAAAAACCTCGGTTTTTGATCGCTCCCCCCGAACCGCGCCCATCCGCCACGCGTCTTTATTACGTAGCTACCGACAAACGGAAAGGACGTTCTGACGTGACGAAAGCGCAGTTTGAGGCGGAGACTCTTGCGCTCCGGGACACCATGTACAGAATCTCGGTGGGGCTGCTGGGCTATTCGCCCGACCGCGCCGACGCGATCCAGAGCTGTCTGCTGAAAGCCTGGCAGCACCGGGACCGCCTGCGCGACGCGGTCGCGTTCAAGCCCTGGATTCTGCGCATTCTGGTGAACGAGTGCCGCACGGTGCAGCGCAAGGGCATGCGGGTGTCCCTGGCCGATGTGCCGGATACCCCGCAGGAAATGCCGGGCCGCGACCTCCGCGACGCGATCCAGGGGTTGCCACCCAAGCTGCGGCTGCCTGTTTTGCTGCACTATGTCGAGGACATGCCCATCGGAGACGTGGCCCGCTCGCTCGGCGTTCCGGCCGGAACGGTCAAGTCCCGGCTCAGCCGCGCGCGGGAGCTGCTGCGGATGGCCATCGGAGAGGAGGTGTGAGGCCGTGGAGCAATGGCTGAAGAACAACAAAGCCCGTGTCCGGGCTTCATACGGATCGATGCCCGATGACGAAACCCAAGAGGTGCGGCGGACCCTATCGCGCTTTGAGGAGGAAACACCTGTGAAAAAGAAACTGGCGGGCGGCACGGTGCTCATTGCCGCGATGCTGCTGGCGCTGGTCGGCGTGGCCCTGGCGATCGGCAATTACGGCGTGCTCACATTCCTGTTCAAGGGCCAGGAGACGAACGAAACGGTTCAGCAGAGCGTGCAGACGGGCTTCACGCAGACGGGCGGCGAGCTGTCCGATCTGACCGTCCGGGTGCGGGACGCGGTGTGCGACGGCATCATGCTGATCATGACGGTGGAAATGAAAACGAAGAACCCGGACGATGTCCTGATGCTAACGGAGGACAAGAGCATACTATTTCACAACGAGCAGGGAAGGGAGTTCCCACCGCCCACCGGCCGGGAACGGAACGTGCCGGACTGGTCCGCGTTTCCGGAGGACCGGCACTTCGTCTACGGCAGTTCGCCGATCATGACAAAGAATGCGGACGGCGCGTATGACCCCACGCAGCCCTTCCTCATCGGCCTGGAATCCTACTATGAGAACCCGCAGACCGCGATCCATACGATGATCTACGATGTCACGCGGCGGGAGACGCCGGCGGACTCGGTGCCCATCGCGTTCACAATCGGCACAAACACCGTCCTGGGAACAAAAGAAGCGGAGGATGATGGCAAGCCGCTGGGCTATGACATTCTCGACTGGGATCGTCAGGAGCGCACGGACGTCCGCGTGGATGTGCGCATCGCGCCGGTGGAAAAGAAGGTGTTTGCGCCCAAGGAGCCTGTCATCACGGTGGGGCGGCTCCGGATCACGGACGCGACGTTCACGGTGACCCCCTACGCGCTGTACTTTGAGTCCAACTCTGAATGGATCCCGGACGAACCGGACGCGTCAACGCTCGTTACCGTGCCGGGGTATAAGGATAATTTGCGCGGGCTCACAGACGATTTGGGGCGCGAGTACCTGCAACTGTTCTATTCATACGTCTCCACGAGCGTGGAACGGGATCAGCCCTTGGAGCGCGATCGCACCATCTACACCGGCCACGGCGCGCCCTTTCCCAAGACGCTGACGCTGCGCGGATTTTACCAGCGGGACTCCGACCTTGCATATGAAACGACGGTGGAACTGGTGGAGGTGAAAGAACCGTAGGGCTCCCGCGCCGGACCCGCGGGGAGGGGCCGCTCACCCCTCCCCATCACGGAAAACGAGCCGGACCCTCGCGGCCCGGCTCGTTTGCATTCAACTCTGTACGCTTACACCGTCTCCAGCGTGATCCGCTTGGCGTAGTCAAACGTCGCGTAGGCCGTCGCGTGCTCCACGCCGATCATCGCGCCCCGGCAGACGCTCAGCGCCTCGTAGTAGCGCAGGTATTTGAAGCTGGGCGAGTTCTCCGCCAGCCACAGGTTCACAATCGCTTTTTTCCACACCGGGAACGCCTCGCTCACGTCAAAGTAGAAATACGGCGCGAATGCCTCCGCATCCTCCCAGTTTTCAGCCATCAGCGTCTTGGCGATGGGCGCGGGCGGCAGCGGGTGGTCAAACGTCGGCAGCGAGGCGAAGAAGATCGCGTTCTTGGTGATGGTGTGCGCGGCGATGTGGTCCTTGTGCAGGCTGTTCTTCCAGTGGTACAAGACGCTATTCACCTTGTTCTCGCGCATGATCTGGGCGAGCTTCAGCTCGATCTCCTTGGACGGGTACAGCTCGCCGTCCGGCACGTCAAACACGATGCTCTCCCCGCCGCCGAGCGCCTCGGCAAACGCCTTCGCGCCCGCCACGTTCTGCCTCCGGAAGTCCGCCACCTGCATGCCCTTGGGCGTGCCGCGCTCGCCGGCGGTCAGGTCCACAATGATGACGCGGTCGCCGGCCATCGCGTGCTTCGCCAGCAGCATGCCGCAGGTGAGCTGCGCGTCGCCCGTGTGCGCGCCGACGGCCATGATAACTTTCTGTTTGCTGTCCATGTTGTCCACTCTCCTCGTATCCATTATTCCTTCACCGAGCCCAGCATGATGCCCTTGACAAAGTGCTTCTGCAGGAACGGATAGATCACCACGATCGGCACCACGCACACGACCATCGCGGCGGGCCGGAGCGTCAGCGACGTATACGTCACCTCGCTCTGGTTGATTTTGCCGAACACGGTCTGCGCCGCCGATTCCGTCTGCCGAATCAGCGTGATGAGCACGTAGCCGAGCGTTTTGAGGTTCTTGTCCGTCACGAAGAACGCCGCGTCGCTCCACGCGTTCCAGTGCGCCACGCCCGTGTACAGCGCCATGGTGGCGAACAGCGGCAGCGACACCGGGAAGATGATCCGGAAGAAAATCGTCAGGTCGTTCGCGCCATCCAGGTGCGCCGCCTCCTCCAGGGACGGTGGAATCTCCCGGAAGAAGTTAATCATCAGGATCGCGTTAAACGCGGAGAACAGGTTCGGAATGATATACACCCAGAACGTGTTCATCAACTTCAGCACGCGTAGCAGCACGTAGTACGGGATCAGCCCGCCGGAGAAGTACATCACGACGATCATCGCGGTGATGTAGAACTTGCGGAACATGAGCCGTCCGTGCGAGCACGCGAACGCGAACAGCCCCGTGAACGTCACCGCCGTGATGGTGCCGATCACCGTCCGCGCGATGGTGACGAGGAATGCCGTGTATACATAGCTGATGCCGAACACGGCGTTGTAGTTGTCCAGCGTCCACGTGCGCGGCCATACGTAAATGCCGCCCCGAAGCGCGTCCGTGCCGTTGTTGAACGACAGCACGATCGAATACCAGAACGGGTACACCGTCACCAAAAACACGATGCCCATGATGATCCCGACGACGACGCTGATGAACCGGTCCTCGGCTGTCCGCTTCGGTTTCTTTGCCGTACTATCCATGTGCAACCCTCCTAAAAGAAACCGTAGCCGGTCAGTTTCGAGCTGAGCTTGTTGCTGCCAAGCACCAGAACGAGCGAGATGACCGACTGGAACAGCCCGGCCGCCGTCGCGTACGGGAAGCGCATCTTCGTCAGGCCCATGATGTAGATGTGGTACGGCAGCGTGACCGAGCGCGAATAGTTGACCGTGTTGCCGAACAGGTACGACTGGTCAAAGTTCGATCCGCCCATGCCGCCGCTCATCAGCGACCCGATCGAGAGAATCAGCACGACCATCATCGTGCCCTTGATGTTCGGCAGCGTGATGTGCCAGATGCACTGGAGCCTGGACGCGCCGTCCACGCGCGCGGACTCGTATTGGCTGGGGTCAATGCCCGTCATGGCGGCCAGGAAGATGATGGACCACCAGCCCATCTCCTTCCACACGTCCGTGATGACGGCCATGGGCCAGAAGTACGACGCGTTCGTCAGAAACTCCATCTTCGGGTGGCCCAGCTTCACCAGCACTTCGTTGACCACGCCGTTTGCCGTGTTCAGCAGCGTGAACGCCAGGCCGTACACGACAACCCAGGAGATAAAGTGCGGCAGGTAGCTGACCGTCTGGATGACGCGCTTCATTTTGGTTCCGCGCATTTCGTTCAGGGCCAGCGCGAAAATGATCGGAATCGGGAACGAGAAAAGCAGCTTCAAAAAGCTGAGCGCCAGCGTGTTGCGCATGACAATGCCGAAATCCGGATTGTTGAAGAACGACAGAAAATGATAGAACCCGCCGTCGGACGTGACCGGGGCGTTGAAGAACCCGGCAATGCCCATGGTCGGCTTATAATCGCGGAACGCGATCTGCAGGCCGAACATCGGCAGGTAGTTGAACACCACCAGATACAGAAACCCCATGATCGCGAACGCCTGCAAAAAGCCCTGTGCGCGGAACCGCCGCACGCCCCTGCGAAAGCGGTCTCCCCGCGCGCCGGATGACACGGTCATGGTCCACCTCCTCTCACAGCTCGTCAAAAAACTCAGCTTTTGACGACGTGAACTGCCGGGAATTTCCTCCCGGCAGTTCATAGGATAACTGTTTGGCTAGGGTTTATGCGCCCGCGTCCTCAGCCAGCCGCGTTACGATCTCCTGATACTGGTCGTTGATGTACTTGTTGTACTCCGCCAGTCCCGCCTTGTCCAGCTCGGCGAAGTACTTGTCAATCGTCGCCTGGCATTCTTCCTCGGTCGCGGCCACAATCGCGGCGGAGAAGCTCGACTTCTTCAGCTCGTCCATCGTCGCCTTGATGTCGCCCAGCTTGCTGCCCGCTTCCGCGTTATTCACCATCGCAAGCGCCACATCGTAGTGCCAGTAGGGCTTGTAGTCGATGACCAGATCGGCGACTTGGCCGTACTTGGGATCCACGGCGGCCTTGGCGATGGCTTTCTGGTTCTCGGCCTCAAAGCTCGCCTGGAAGTACCACACGTTGTCCCCGCGCTCTTTCCAACTGATGGCTTCGTTCTGGATCGGCTGGCCTTCGACCAGCTCGTAGTCCTGGCCCTCAACGCCCCACTGCGTGAGCTGGTCGCCGTACGGGCTCTTCATGTACTCCATGAGCTGAATGAGCCGGCCCGGGTCCTTGCACGCCTTGGTGATGTAGAAGCCCGCGAAGCCGCCGGAACCGTAGAGCAGGCTGCACTTGTTCTCGCCGTCCACGGTCGGGTACTGCTTCGCCGCGGTGTAGTAGGGTGCGTTTTCGGTTCCGGCCAGCGCCTGGTTGATCTGGTCCACGTCAAACGCCTGGCCCGCGTAGCAGAACACATCGCTGCCGAGGATGGCGCCCTTGAGCTGCTCAAACTCATACGACAGCGCTTCCTGGCTCATCAAGCCCTCGCGCATCAGCTTGTTTTCAAACTTCAGGTACGCCTCGATCGGCTCGCGGACGCCGTACACGTACTGCGCCTCGCCGTCCACGACGGTGGCCATGCCCTTGTTGCCCTCATAGTCGATGCCGAAGGCCCACGCGATCGCGTCCGCGTTCAGCTTCTGCTGCATGTACGGAATCATGTCCGGATACTTTTCCTTGACCTGGACGAGGACGTTGTAGAAATCGTCCATCGTCTCGATCGCGGGATTGCCCAGCTCCGCCATGATGTCATCGCGGAAGCTCAGCACGGTCTGGCCGTAGCTGACGCCGGCGGTCGGATCGTCCCAGTAATCCTGGTTGCGCACGTGCGTGTACAGGGTGTAGAAGTGCCCGTCGTCCTTCGTCGCCATCGCGATTTCGGTCGGATCGATCAGGTCCATGAACTCCGGCGCGTACTCGGGGATCAGCTCGTCCCACGCGTAGCAGGTCTCGGAGTTCTCCAGCAGGTCCATGTTGGCCGCGCCGTAGACAAAGAACGCGTCCGGCAGCTCGCCGCTGGCGATGATCGTCGCCATGTGGTTGGCGTCCTGGGACTTCGTCGTGTCAAACGAGATGCCCGTGTCCTTCGTCACCTGCTGGGACACGTGGTCCGTGCCCCACACGTCAAACGGCGCCCACTGCATGTTGAAAAACAGCGAGAACGACGCCGGGTCGGTATTCTTTTTCCACGAAATGTCAGGAGAGTCGTACCCCTCCGCAAACACGCCCATCGGAAGCGCCAGCGCGGCGATCAGCAGCGCGGCGATCAGCGTGGCCCATTTCCTCTGCATCATTGATAGCTCCTCTTTTCTTATATTTGCAGCCGCCTGGGCGGCTTGCTGCCGTTAGTCAATCGCCCTGTCCATCACGACAAACCGGCGGGCGATCCGAAAGCCGGTGTTGGCGTACACGCGCTGGGCGTGGTTGTCGTCGCCGGTGAACAGCGTGCTGAATGTCGCGCCGATGGCGATGAACTCCTGCATCAGCAGGTTAAACAGCACGGTCGCGATGCCGCGCCGCTCATAGTGCGGGTCCGTGCAAATGCCGCTGAACCAGCCGCGCCCGCTCTCCTGCTTGTCCACGGGGCCGGTAAAAGCCACGATGTGCCGGTCGTGCGTGGCCACCAGGGTCGGCCGGGGGTTTGCCTTGGCGGTTTCGTCCTTCAGCACCTTGCGCCAGTACTCGCTGCCCACGCGGTCGCACATCTCGTCGTAGTCGTATCCGAGGGACATGTCGTAGCGGCCCGTGTAGATGCCTTCGTCCGCCAGCTTTTTGCGCTTCTCCTCGAACCCTTCCGTCACCCTGTAGTCGTTCAGGTTCAGGTACATGGCCACCTCGCGGTACTTGTCCTGGAAGCCGTTCTTCAGCAGGAAATCGTGGCCCAGGCACGCCTCGTCCATGCCGGGCGCGTTGTTGTGGTCATGCCCGGGCGTGCCGGGGATGATCCAGTCCAGGTTGATCGGGTTGCTGCCCGAGCAGGCGATGCGCTTCTTGCCGTCCTTCTTAAACGCCTGGGCCAGCGCGTCCAGCAGCGCCTTGCCGACCCCCTGCCGCCTGTGGTCCTTGTCCACAAAGAAGCAGGTGATGTAGCCGGGCGTGTTTTCGTGCGTTTCCTTGGGCAGGAATACCTTCTTGGCTATGCCGTTGATGAAGCCCACGACCTGCCCGTCCGCCTCCGCGACGAGCGAGTACGCGGGCGAGTAGTTAGGGTCATGCACAAACTTGCGCTGAAAATACGCTTCGGTCAGCGGCGCGTACACGACCTCCCCGGCCGAAACGCAGCGGTTCCACAGCGCGATCACCGCGCCCAAATCCCTTGATTCCATGACGCGCACCTGCATGCGGCATCCTCCTTCCACGATGACGGCAGATATCCCGGCCGCCTCCAAAACGCTTGCGCCCAGTTTTCCAAATTATTTGTAATAATTCCGCGAAAACCCCTGAGCGCCATAAAATCCGCTTCCACACATTAGCAGTATGGTTTAATTTCGTTCGCAATTATTGTAACATCGCTGTATATGCGTGTCAATGGGTTTTGTTATTCCAGTTTTTTTGTAATTAACAGCAGAGTAGCGACAAAAAAGGAAAAGAGGTAGGGATTCCTAGCGGAATCCCTATATGACGCCCGATTTTTCAAATCAGCGCCGTCATCGAGGTAGGGGTTCCTGGCAGAATCCCCTTATGACGCCTGATTTTTCAAATCAGCGCCGTCATCGAGGTAGGGATTCCTGGCGGAATCCCTATATGACGCCCGATTCTCCGAATTCGCACCGCTATTGAGGTAGGGGTTCCCTTGTGGCGCTTACCGGATGCTGTAGCCGACCTGCAGCGTCACGCCCTGGTTGTAGTCGCCAAACTGATTGCCGAAAAGGTTGATGCCGGGCTGCGTGCCGTCGTCGTCCGGCGCTTCGATGCGCACGGCAATGGCGTCGCGCTCCGCGAGGCACAGGTCGGGCAGGCGCGCGCCGCCGATTTTCGCGCCGTTCAGATAGGTCCCCGCGCCATCGACGCGCCAGGTCTGAAGCTGGCCGTGCTGGGTGGCGACATCGGGCCACCAGACGGGATTGAGCATGCCGCGCCGCCCCTGGCTGTCGCACGTGCAGGCGCATGTGCCCAGCGCCGCGCCGTTGACGTGCACGCGCACATCGCTGCGCCATTCCGCCTTCCGCATGGGCGCCTGAGAACACACCTCAAACGAGACCTCCAGCCAGTGGATGTCGATCTCGTCCATGGCGAGCAGGGAGAACGCGTACTCCAGGTAGCCGCGGTGGAACCAGACGATTTCCGCGTTGAGCCGCTCGGGCAGATGAAAGCTGCGCGGGTTGTTATACGCGCCGATGGGCGCGCTACGCGACGCGAGCCCGCACGACGCCGCGATGCCGCTGGCCGCGCTGTACGCGCCGAGCGGGAGCTGCTGCGCAAGCACGCGCGGCATGGGCTCGGCCGATTCATTCAAATGAAAGACGATCTCGTGCTTCTGGCGTGTGCACATCTTGACCGCGCCGCGCAGGCTCGGCTGTTTCTCCGTGGCGATCAGTCCGGCTTCCTCCAGCGTCACAATGTGCACCGCCGTCGACGACACCGGCAGGTCGATGGCCGCGGCGATCTCCCCGACGTTCAGGATGTTGTGCTCACCCAGCAAGCGCAGAATTTCCACCCGCTTGGGCGATGAAAGCGCGCGCGCCACGCGGCACAGATCATCCGGCTGTTCAATGCTGAGCACCAGATAGCCGGTCTCCTTTTTTCCCGCCACGCCGTTCCCCTCCTCTGTGGCGGCGCTGATTTGAAAAATCAGGCGCCAAAAGGGGATTCCGCCAGGAATCCCTGCCTTTGATACAACGGACCGCGCGCCGTTTTTGCGGCATGCGGGGGCGTGCTAAGACCACCACACCGGGTTGCCGGTTTCGATGGACGCGCGAAACAACGCCTCCAGCGGGGCGATCGCGTGGATGTCGTCCGGCGTCAGCGCGCGCGTGACAACCTCCATCCGCGTGTGGCGCTCCTCCGCGATCGGCCCGGAAAGGCGGATGCGCCGCATGCCGCTGGACAGGGCAAAATGCTGCTTTTCTCCCTGTATCACGCGCGTTTGCCGGAATTTCTTGGCCCGGAAAAGCTCCTGGCCCGTCCGGTCATCCCGGACAAAGAACGCCTTCCGATCGATGCCGACGGTCCGCTTTTCCTTTCCGAAGAACGCGAATCCGCCATCATACGCGGCAATGTACGCGTATATTGCCGCGCCCGTGTCGGAATCGGCCAGGAACGCCTCCTCCATTTCGCATACACGGGCCCTGAGCAGCGCGAGCTCCCCAAGCGCCGCCTCCGCGCGTTCCGCGCCGACGGTTCCGCCGTTTTCATTCGGAACGGACGGCAGCAACACCGGGAAGCACGCCTCGCCGATCCGCCGCATCGTTTGCTGGAACAGTCGGACGGCGGGCCAGTTGTCGACGCGCTCATCCCGGCAATGCATGCGCTCGTGCGCGCAGCATTTCATCTGCCAAAAGACGATCTGATCGGATGCCGCGCGGTATGCCTCCTCCGACATGCCGCCGGTTAGAGGGATTTCGCAAGAAATCCCTGCCTTTCATCTGCGCACGCAAAAAAGGGCGGTCCGCAGGGACGCCCTTTCCGCACAAAACAGCGGCTATCGAAAGCCTACTCTTCGTCCTTCAGCACGGCCAGCACATCGTCCAGCGACTTGCCGGATGCTTTCAGCATTTCCATCAGCTCGCTCACTTTTGCCTTCTCCGTGGCCTTCACCTGTCTATTGTACGCCTTGATGCTGCCGGCTTCCTTGCTGCCGACAATACGCTGCTTCTTCGCTTGCGCGGAAGCAAGCATCTCTTCCGTTTTGACGAGCGCATCACGCCGCTGGTCGAGCACTGTTTCCGTTTTCGCAATGAGGGCTCTGCGGTCGGCAATGGTTTTCTCCAACTCGTCAATGCGCTTATCTACAAGCGCAATCCGCTCATCAGGGTCCGTTGTGCGTTGCTTGCGCGTCTTTGTCTCTTTCACCACAACAGGGGGCTTCGCTGGTGCTGCTTTCTTACCACGGGGCATTGAATGAATCACCCTTTCCGTTTAATTTTTCTAAGCATAGCACATTCTTCGCTTTTGTCAACCAATTATTCCCCTTTTGCGGCTTTTCTATTGGAAACCGCGTGTTTATGCCAACAACTAGCGGGTATATACGTACCGCTTCGCACGTCTATGACAGGGACGCACTTCGCCGCTGATCGCGCGCGCTCTATTTGCCATGGACAGCGGTTGCTGACAATCATCGCCTGCGCGCGGCGGCGATACCGCCCGCTTCGTATCGCGCACAAATGAGGAAGGGATTCCTGGTGGAATCCCCTTATGAACCCGATTCTTTGAATCCGCGCCACCGTCGAGGTAAGGCTTCCGTCAGGAACCCTTACCTCTTTTCCAGCGCCTCAAACAGCCCCTGCAGGTACATCGCGCCCAGCGCGCGGTCGTACAGCCCGTAGCCGGGCCGCGCCTGTTCCCCCCAGATCATCCGCCCGTGGTCAGGGCGCACATAGCCGTCAAAGCCCGTGTCATGCAGCGCGCGCGCAATCTCGTACAGGTCCAGGTTGCCGCACGCGCTCGGGTGCGCCGCCTCGTCAAAATCCGTATCGCTCACGCGCCGGATGTTGCGGATGTGGGCAAAGTGGATTCTGCCCTGTACGCCGAACTCGCGGGCGATGGCGGGGATGTCGTTATCCGGGCTGGCGCCCAGGCTGCCGGTGCACAGCGTGATGCCGCAGGTCGGGCTGTCATTCAGCGCCAGGAAACGCCGGATGTTCTCCGCCGACGTGATGACCTTGGGCAAGCCGTACAGCGGCCACGGCGGATCGTCCGGGTGGATGGCGAGGCGGATGTCCAGCCGCTCGGCCCAGGGCACGATAGCGTCCAGAAAGTACCGCATGTTTTCCCAGTACGCGTCCTGCGCCATGCCCTGGTAGAACGCGATGTCGGCCTGCATGGCGCTCAGCCGTTCCGGCTCCCACCCGGGCAGCGAATACCCGCGCGCCTTGGCTTGCATCGCCTTCGCCATCTTGCCCGGGTTCATGTCCAGCACCTGCGCGTGCCGGTAGCTGAGCACTGTGCTGCCGTCGGGCAACTCAAACGCCAGGTCGCTGCGCGCCCAGTCCAGCACCGGCATGAAGTTATAGCACAGGCACTTCACGCCGATGGCCGCCAGGTTTTTAAGCGTCCCGATGTACGTGTCGATGTACCGGTCGCGCGTGGGCAGCCCCTTTTTAATGTCCTCGTGGATGTTGACGCTCTCGATCACTTCCAGCGCCAGCCCGGTGGAACGCACCTCGTCCCGCAGCGCTTCAAGCCGCTCCAGCGGCCACACCTCGCCCACCGCCACATCCGGCAGGCAGGTGGCGACCCCCGTCACCAGCGGAATCTGCCGGATCTGCCAGAGCTTGACGCTATCGTCCCCGCCAGGGAACCAGCGCAGAATCATCTTCATCGTGCTCTCCTATGGCGGCGGCGCTGATTCGGAGAATCGGGCGCCATAAGGGGATTTCGCAAGAAATCCCTACCGCTTTGTGTAATCGCCACCCAGGGTGATGTTCTCGTCGCCCAGGCCCGTCAGCGAGGCGGTTTTCTCGTAGAAGCGGGGCACGTTCGCGAGAATGCCCGCCACCGTGTAGAACGGGTCGTCCTTGGCCGTGGGGAGCGTGACGGTCTGCCCGGTCGCGCCGGATTTGTAGATCGCGGTGATCAGTTCGATCGTGCGGCGGCCGTCCTGCGCCGTGATCGCGGGCGCGCGGCCCGTTTCGAGTGCGTCCAGCACATCGCCGATCTGGCCCGTGTGCCCCTCGTGCGGCATGGCGGGTAATTTCGCGCAGAAGTCCTCGATTTCCTTCTCCAGCGCCTCGTTCCGCTCGGGAAACCCGTTCGTTTTGGAAGTGCTGGCGTACGCCCGCAGCGGCGCGGAGATACGCGCCTTCTCGCACTGGAACACGACCTGCTGCTCCTCAGCGTGGTGCACCACGCTGCTGGTGACCGTCGCCAGCGCGCCCGGGTAGCGCATGATCGCCACGCTCAGGTCCTCCACCTCGGCGTTGTCGTGGGATACGTTGGCCATCACGGCCGTGACCGTCTCCGGGTATCCCATCATCCAGCCCAGCATGTCGATGTGGTGCACGGCGTGGTTCAGCGTGCAGCCGCCCCCCTCCTTGCTCCACAGCCCGCGCCACCACAGGTCGTAGTAGCAGTGCCCGCGCCACCAGTGTGAATCCACCTGGCAGTGCTTCACCGGGCCGGCGATGCCGCTGTCCAGCAGCGCCTTAAGATTCGCGATGGGCGGCCGGAACCGGTTCTGCGCGATGGACGAGAGCACCCTGCCGGTGCGCTCCGCCGTCCAGATCATGCGGTCGCATTCCTGGAGCGAGGCGGCCATCGGCTTTTCCACCAGCGCGTTGCACCCGGCTTCCATGGCGTCTATGGCGATCTGCGCGTGCACGTACGGCGGCGTGCAGACATCCACCAGGTCAATGTCCGTGCGCTTGAGCAGCGCGGTGTGGTTGTCGTACACCTCGGCGTCCAGCGCGTACTCCTTCGCCTTGGCGTGCGCCTTTTCCGGGATGATGTCGCACAGGGCGACGATCCGGCAGCGGTCCGGAAAGGCGAGATACCCCTGGATGTGCGCGCGGGAGATGTTGCCGGTGCCGACAATGGCGACACGAATCATAGCTGCGTTCCTCCGTTCCAATGTAGGGCTTCCTTTCGGAAGCCCCTTATGGCGCCCGATTTTTCAAATCAGCGCCGCCGTCCGAAAAAGGCGGCCACCCCGTAAGGCGGCCGCCCCGTCTTGTTCTCTATGGATGTATATCGCTACTTAGTGCGTGGCTTCCCAGGCGGCGATCTTCTCGTCCATGACCGCTTGCCCGCCGTCTTTCATGTACTGGTCGCGAAGCTGATGGAACACGTCCAGGCAGTCCTCGGGCTTGGCCATGGTGGATTTGGTCAGCACCTCGCGCCTGAACTGGGTCAGCGCGGTGTTGTACTGCGCGTCGGATGGCAGAATGCGGTCCCAGTGGAAGTTGGTGACGACCAGATCTTCCATCGCGATGTTGTACATCTCTTCAAAGAGGTCCGCGTAGCTCTGGTAGCTGAGCGCCTGCGCCTTCACCAGCATGCTGGGATCGGCGAACTGCTGGCCGTTGGTGAGCAGCGTGAAGTCGATGTTCTGCATGGAGTTGAACTTGCGCTCGTCCTGCACGTCCTGCAGAATCGGAATGCCGTCCTCGTTCAACACGTGATGCACGCCCTCTTCGCCGTTCTGCAGGAAGTACAGCGTGTCGAGCTGGCACAGCCAATCCATGTACATCACGGCCGCTTCGGGGTGCTTCGCGTACACCGGCACGAAGCAGAAGATGCCGTTGGGCGCGTAGGACTCGTGGTAATACTTGCCGTCGATAACGGATTCAAAGCAGTTCAGCGGGGACAGCTTGGCTTCCGGTTCCTGAGCCTGCAGGGCGGACAGGATGCCCGGCGAGACGCGGATCGGGTTGTCATAGTTGTAGGTATAGCCGCCCGCCTTGCCGCTGGTCACGTCGCCGAACAGCAGGTCCGCGTTGTCCAGCGCGAAGTCCGGCGAGATCAGACCCTCGTTGTACAGCTTGTTCAGGAACAGCACATAGTCCTCATAGCCGTCCCAGAGCAGGTCCGGCACGGTGGCCAGCGTCTTTTCGTCCAGGCTCTTGATGAACGACAGGCGCAGCATGTTATGGCTCGTCAGGTCGTAGTTCATCGCGTAGGGAATGACCTTCTCCGCGCCGCCCGGGTTCTGGTCGCGGAACGCGACGAGGGAGTTGTAGAACTCCTCCTTGGTGGTGGGCATCGGCATGCCGAGCTTGTCCAGCCAGTCCTCCCGGATGAACATGCCCTGCGTGGCCAGCACCACGCGCTTGGCCGGGACGGCGTACTGGCCGCCCTCAAACAGGCCGTACTTCAACAGGTCCTCGCCCAGGTACGCCTTCAGGTTCGGGCCGTACTGCTCAATCAGGTCGGTCAACTCCACCAGGCCGCCCTGCTGCACGAAGTTGGTGATGACGCCCTCGGTGTAGGTGAAGCTGATGTCGCCCGCCTCGCCCGCGGCCATCAGCACATTCAGCTTGTCCACCTCTTCGGAGCGTGGGATCACGACCCACTCCATCTTGATGTTGCGCGGGTCGCCGAAGGTTTTCTGAATCCAGTCGGTCCAGTAGTTGTTGTCCACGGGGGTCTGGCCGGTCGCGCCGCGGTCGAACACGCTGACGCGCAGCGTGACCTGCTGGTCAAAGCGGTAGACATCGGCGTTCTCCGCCATGACAGGCGTCATGGACAGGACAAGGGACACCATCAGGAACAGCGCCAGGAATTTTTTCATCGTTGGACCCTCCTTGTCTGTAGTGTGGGTTTGGCAGCACGGCTATTCTTTCACCGCGCCGATCATCACGCCGCTGACGAAGTACTTCTGAATGAACGGGTAGACGATGATGATCGGGACGGTGGAGAACACGATGGCGGCGCACTTGATCGTTTCCGACAGCACGGCGTTGCGCCCGCCCTCCAGCATGTTCACCTCCGTGTCCGTGGAGTTGAACACGACCTGGTATAGCTTCATCTGGAGCGTGTAATACTTGGTGGAGTTGATGTAGTAGCGGACATCCGCGAACGTGTTCCAGCGCGTGACGGCGTAGAAGAGGCTGATCGTGGCGATGGACGCGGTCGACAGCGGCAGCACGATACGAAACAGCACGCCAAAGTCCGTGCACCCGTCCAGGAACGCGGATTCCTCCAAGGATGTGGGGATGGAGGCGAAAAAATTACGCAGGATGATCGTGTTGTAGGAGGAGATCAGGATCGGCAGCACGAGCGCCAGCGGCTTGTCGATCAGCTTCAGGTCCTTGATCCACAGGTACTCCGGGATGATGCCGCCCGCGAAGTACATCGGGATCAGCACCAGCAGCATCAGCCACTTGCGCCCCGGCAGGTACGAGCGGCTGAGCGGATACGCCAGCAGGATGCTGCCGATCATCGCGAACACCGTGTACCCGGCCGTCAGCAGCACGCTGTACCAGAGCGCGCGCAGCATGGCTTTGTCGGTGAAAACGGAGACATAGGCGTTGAAGTCCCAGTCCACCGGCCACAGCGACACGCGGCGCGCGAGCACGGCGGTACGCCCACTCATCGACAGCGCGAGGATGTGGATGACCGGGATGATGCACAGCAGCGTGCAGAGGATCACAACCGTGTCAAACACGATGGCGGAGCCCAGGTATTGGCGCGTCCTGGCGGTATTCGCGCGGACGGGCTTGTCGATATCCCGGTTTACCATAGGCCATCCTCCCCCATGCGGCGGCTGATGTAGTTCGCGGTGAGCAGGAACGTCATATTGACCACGGAGCCGAACAGCCCCGCGGCCGTCGCGAACGAGTACCGCGCGTTCTTGATGCCCATCTTGTATACGTAGGTCGAGATGACTTCGCTGACGTTGAGCACCATGTCGTTGGACATGACGAACGGCCGCTCAAACCCGATGGAGACCATCTGCCCCAGGCGCAGGATCAGCATCAGCACGATGGTGGAGCTGATGCAGGGCAGCGTCACGTGCAGAATGCGGCGGATGCGGCCGCAGCCATCCACCTCGGCGGCCTCGTACAGCTCGGCGTTGACCCCCGAGATCGCCGCCAGATACACGATCGTGCCCCAGCCCGCGCTCTGCCAGACGCCCGTGCCCACGTACACGGCGATCCAGTTGCCCTCGTCCATCAGGAAGTTGACCGGCGAGCCGCCCAGCGCCGTCACAACGCTATTGACAATGCCTGTGGAGGAAAAGATCTGCCGCACAATACCGCCCACGATGATCCAGCTTAAAAAGTGCGGCAGGTACAGGATGGTCTGCGAGACGCGCTTTAGCTTCATGGACCGCATTTCAAAGAGCATAATCGCCAGGATGATCGGTACGGGGAAACCAAAGACCAGGTCCAGTGCGTTGAGCACCACGGTGTTTTTCAGCGCCAGCCAGAACTTCACGTTGGTGAACAGCTCGGTAAAGTTGGCGAAACCGACCCAGTCGCTCTGCCACATGCCCCGGAAAATGTTGAAGTTTTTGAAGGCCACCTGAAGGCCGGCCAGCGGTGCGTAGCGGAATACCGCGTACTGGACAAGGGGAAACACCAGCATGAGGTAGAGATACTTGTGCCGGTTCAGCAGCGCAAGCGGGCTCCGCGCCCTGTGTGTTTTTGCCGTCGCCGGTGCGCTCATGGCGTGACCTCCTTCCGCGTGAAGTGGCAAGAATTCCTTGCGGAACTCCCTTACGGCGCCCGATTCTTCGAATCCGCGCCGGATCTTGACCCTTTCATCATAGTCTCCATTTCTTTCCAAGTAAATTGATAAAATTGCTTGATATATTGCAAATATTTATATATACTGCGTATTGAAGGTGGTGCACATGCACAATTTATACGAAGCCGATGTGAACTATGACCTGGACGACCGCCTGGATTACCAGATGTTCCACAACGTGACCGTGGGCAACCGCACGCCGGAGTTTCACAGCCATGATTACTATGAGCTGTACTTCTTCTGCGAGGGCAGCGCATCCATCTACATCGAGGAATACGCGTTCCGGCTCAACCCAGGGGACATGGTGCTCTTTCCGCCGGAGCGGATGCACCGCGCCCTCTTTCACGATTCCGCCGCCCGGTACGAGCGGATGCTGCTGTACATCCGGCGCGACGCGCTGCGCGAAATCGGCATGCCCGACTGCGACCTGCTCGCGGCCATGGACGGCATTGCGCAGCGCGCGCAGTTTCACCGTTCCCTGGATGAAGAAAAGCAGGCGTTCGTGCGGCAGATGTTTCGCGAGGCGGCCGGACACGGCATCGTGGAGGCGCCTTACGAGCGTGTGCTGACGAGAAGCCGCGTCGCGATGCTCGTCACCTCCGCGTGCAAGTGGCTGGCCGAAGCCCCGGCGGAGGGCAGCGCCCGCGCCGAGCACCGCATGGCCGGCATCATCGCCTACCTGAACGAGCACATCAGCGAGGACCTGTCCCTGGACGCCATCAGCGCCCGGTTTTTCATCAGCAAGTATCACCTGCTGCGCGAGTTCAAAAACTACACCAACCGGACCGTCTACCAGTACATCATCTCCAAGCGCGTCATGCTGGCCAAGCAGCGCATGCGCATGGGCGTATCCCCGACCGGCGCGTACCAGGCGTGCGGCTTCCAGGATTACTCCAGCTTCTACAAAGCGTTCCGCAAGGAGACCGGGCTTTCGCCCAAGCAGTTTGCGTCGGGGCGCAACTGAGCCGGGCGGTTTCGCATGAAATCGCCCGGGAAAAAGGCCCGGCGCCTGCACGCCATCGGGCGTTCCGGGCGGCGCCGGAACTGCCGGAAATGATCCCTTCACCAGTCCTGCGGGACTGGTGAAGGGATCGCAGACCCACCGTACATGCCGCTGGGTCTGATTGATGCGAAAGGCTGCGGCCTCTCGCGCTCTCCGGGGATGGTTCACGACAAATGAATCCCGCCCCGGTTATGGTATAATGATTCCGTGTTCTCCGCATCTTTATGAAAGGAGCCCCGTATGCCGCCACCCGAACGTATCATTTTTCACGCCGATATGAACGCCTATTTCGCCAGCGTCGAGGAGCTGTTCCATCCGGAGCTGCGCGACGTGCCCATGGCGATCTGCGGCAACCCGGAAAGCCGGCGCGGCATCATCCTGGCGAAGAACGAGCGCGCGAAAAAGTTCGGCGTCAAGACCGCCGAGACGATCTTCCAGGCCCGGAAAAAGTGCCCGGACCTGGTGCTGCGCCCGCCGCGCCGTCAGCAGTACGACGAATACTGCGAAAAGGCGAACAGGATTTACGAACAGTACACCGATCTCGTGGAGCGCGCCAGCATCGACGAGTCGTACCTGGACGTCACCGGCTCCCTACACCTGTTCGGCGGCGACGCGGAAGGGCTGGCGAACGAGATACGCGAGCGCGTCCGGCGGGAACTCGGCCTGACTATCTCGGTGGGCGTGTCGTTCAATAAGCTGTTCGCGAAGATGGCGTCCGACATGAAGAAGCCGAACGCGGTTACGGTGATCACCCGGGATAACTACCGGGAAAAGCTCTGGCCGCTGCCCGCGGGCACCATGCTGATGGTGGGCAAAACGACCGAGGCCGCGCTCACCGGCATGCACATCCGGACCATCGGCGATCTGGCGCAGGCGGATCCCTACGCGCTGGAGCGCGCGCTGGGCAAGCTCGGCGCGCAGCTCCACGCAAACGCGAACGGACTGGACATGTCCCCCGTGGCCCCGGCGGCCCAGGCGCGCGGCGCGCAGTCCATCGGCAAGGGTGTCACGTTCAGGCGCGACCTTCTCACGCGGCAGGACATCCTCACCGCCATCAGCGCCCTGGCCGACGGTGTGGCGACCAGCCTGCGCAAGGAGGGTCTGAAGTGCCAGACCGTGCAGGTCACCATCAAGGACCCGGATTTCGCGGTGATCACGCGGCAAAAGGGGCTGCCCGCGCCCACGTGGCTGGCCGCCGACCTGGCCCGCGCGTGCATGGAGCTGATGGACGCGTCCTGGCGGGACGGCAAGCCGATCCGCCTGCTCGCCGTGACAGCCCTGAAGCTGATGCCCAAGGAAAGCGCAGTGGAGCAGCTCACGCTGTTTGAGTCCGAAACCGAGGCCGTTGGGCGCGAAAAGAAAGAACGGCTGGAACTCGCCATGGACGCGATCCGCAAAAAATACGGCGCCGGCAGCATTTCAACCGCCGGCGTCGCGTACAACGATCTGGGCATCCACGAGGGGTACGGGGACGCGGAACAGGAGGATGATCCCTGAGCGCGCCAGAATCTAGGGTCCTACGCTTCCTTCCCGCAACACTTCTTGTATTTTTTTCCACTCCCGCACGGGCACGGCTCGTTTCTGCCCACCTTCTTTTGGGGGGCATTTGCCCCGGCGCTCCGCACGTCCAAAACATGGGCGTCCGCCCGGGGGGCGACGATCTCCGCGCCGCCGTCCAGCCTGCGCCTGGTCCCGCCCCTGTTTTCCTGTATCCACGCGCTGTTTGCCACAATGGCCCCGATCGCGTCGGGGGCCAGCGCGCCCTTGTATGGCTTTCCGTCCTGTGTTCCGAGCTCATTTGGCGTATGGCCGCGGTTGATATGCATCCGCGCGTTGTTCGCCATGTCGATATACAGCGCCATGAACGCTTGCAGATCCTCCCGGCCGCCAAACGTCATGCCGATGCGCTGCGCGTCGCCAAGGATCTCGTTCATGTCCTGCTCGTTCATGGCCGCGAGCAAATGCATCTCAGCCGCGATATCGTCCGCTTTCTCAAATGACATATCGCGCTGAAACCGAAGATGATCGCGCAGCGCCCGGAACTCCGGCGTCTCTTCAAAGTAATGGTCGTCCGCGTATTTGAGCAGCGTCTGCTTCCCGGGGATATAGTACGGCTTATCGTCCTGCATCGCTTTTGTGTCTTCATAGTCGTCATCGACAATCAGCAGGTGTTCCGCGATGATGTCCCGGTCCATCGGCGCGCACGGATCGACATCGGTGAAAAGCTCGTCCTCGCCCAGAACGGCGTAGTTCACGGGCGCGTGGCGGACGATCTCCGCGAAGGCGAGAAAAACGTCCTCCGGGATGGGGTCGTTCTGCTTGCTATAGATCTCCAGCGCCTTGCGCAGCGACAAAATGCCGTAGAGGTTCGCGAACGCGTCAAAATACGCCCGGAGCCGCTCCACGGTCTTGGGCGGCAACGGCAGTTCGCTGTAGAGTTTTTCGACGGCTTCCCGATCGTATACCTCGGGATAGCCATCGTCGCTCTCGCCGTCCTCGTCGCCCTCGTCCTCGTCCCCGTCAAAATCATCCTCGTCCTCCGGGTCGCCGTACTGCGGCGGCGCTTCGCCCACGCTCCTGATGACCCGCGCGCACTGCGTTTCCTCGTCCAGCTCCCTGAGCACCTTGCACTGGAAGCCCCAGTCCTCGCCGAAGTCAAAGACATACTTGAACTGCCGCCCGGCGCGCAGCCCCAGGGCGTCCAGCGTGTACTCATCAGTGAACCGCTCCGCGTCGTCGATGCCGTCCGAGAAGTAGCCCTCCGCGTCGTTCCACGCCTTGTTGTCCAGGAAGAACGCGTGGGCGTGGTCGTCGTCGAATGAAAACGCCTCCAGGATCGCGCTGTGCAGCCTCACGAGAAGGTCGCCGGCCGCGATCTGAATGTGCCGGTAGCAGCCGGGTGCCAGGGACACGCTGATGACATAGCTTTTTGCGGGCATGGAATCACTCCGTTCGGTTCTTGATCGAATAACGGCGTCATGCGCCTTCTTTTTTCGTGGCGTTATTTCGCCGCGCCGGTGCCGGATACCTGCCTCCCGGCCCCTTTCCGCCCCAGGTACGCATACCGCGCGCCCGCGACGATCAGGCAGTACACCCACGACGCCATCTCGCTGTACGCGATGATGCGGTTCCCGGCAGCGCCCCGGAACAGGTACGACGCCGCCACGCGTATCGCCAGGCCCGAAATCGTCACGAACGCCGCGAACCGCACATCGCCGACGCCCTGCAAATACCCAATCAGCGCGCATTGCAACCCGAACACCGGGTAAAACACGCCGCAGAACGATAAAAAGTCCCGCCCGATCGCCACCGCCTCCGGCGAGATGCCAAACAGCGCCAGCAGCGTTCCGCCCAGCAGCACGATCACGGCCGTCGTCACAAGCGAAGTCAGAAACGCCACCGCCATCCCGGCGCGCAACCCCTTCCGCGCGCGGTCCATGTCCCCCGAGCCCGCGTTCTGCGCGGCAAACGTGGACACGCCCGCGCCGATGTTGTTGACCGGCAGCAGGATGAGCGAGTCGATCCGGTACGCCGTCGTGATCGCCGCGACGGTCAGCGAGCCGAAGCCGTTCATCACGTTTTGCAGCATCAGGCCGCCGACCGAGCGCACGGCGGACTGCGCCGCCGTCGGCACGCTGAGCGACAGCCCGCGCCGGATGGACGGCCCGTCCACCGCGCCGCGCCCGAAGCGGAACGCCAGCAGCGGATGCCTCCGGGGCGTGGTGACGATCAGGTACGCGGTCATCATCCACTGCGACAGCGATGTCGCGATGGCCGCGCCCGCGACGCCTAGCGGGATCACCGCGACCAGCAGCAGGTCCAGCGCGAGGTTCACCACAGCCGACACGGCAATCGCCTTCAGCGGCGTGGCGCTGTCCCCAATCCCGCGCAGCGCGGCGTTATAGATGTTGTAGACGGCCATCGCGGGCATGCCCAGAAAAATGATACGCAGGTAGCGCACCGCGTCGTCCAGGATGTCCGCGGGCGTCCTGAGCAGCCGAAGAAACGGCGCGGCCAGCAGCACACCCGCCAGGGACAGTACAAGCGACGCCGCGCCCATCAGCACCGCGAACGAGCCCGCCACTTTCGGGATCAGCGCGTGGTCCCCTTCGCCATAGGCGTGGGACACGACGATGGACACACCGACGGAGAACCCCATCACGACCGCCAGGAGCATCCCGGAAACCGTCCCCGTCGCGCCGATGGCCGCGAGCGCGCCCTCCCCGGCAAAGTTGCCGACGATCAGCGCGTCCACCCAGTTGTATAGCTGCTGCAAAAGCCCGCTGAGCGCCAGCGGGATGGAAAAGAGCACCAGCGTGCGGGTGATGCTGCCCCGCGTCATGTCCTGCTTCACGTACACGTCTCCCTTTGTGCCAGAGTGGCCCCATCTTAACACAGGGGGTACGGTCGCGGCAACCGCCAATGCGCGGCGCAATCATTGACACTCCGGCGTCGCCCGGCTATAGTGAGAATACATATTGCACCCATCGCCGCGCGGCGCCAACCCGTGCCCCCCGCGCAACCTGAAAGGAGAATCCGCCCATGGCTGACACGAAAGCATCCCGCACGCCGAAAACCGCCACCCTCCTGCTGGCCGAGAACGCCCCCGCCCCGGCGCGCTTTGCCGCGTCGGAACTGACCGCGCATCTTCTGGACCTCGGCGTCGCCGTGTTGCCGTCCGGCGGCGCGCTCACGTTCCGGCTGGACAGCGCGTGCCCGCCCGGCTTCACGGAGGGTTTGCCGGACGAGGGCTTCCGCTACCGTGTGTCCGGCGGCACAATCGACATCGCCGGAACCGGCCCGCGCGGCACGGTCTACGGCGTGTACGCGTTCCTGGAAGAGGCGCTCGGCTTCCGCTGGTACACGTCCACGGTGCGGCGCGTGCCCGCGTGGGCCGGGCCTCCCCCGGATGTGGACGTGCGGCGCGCGCCCGCGTTCGCGTACCGCGAGGTGTACTGGCGCGACGCCACGGACGGCGATTTCGCACTGAAATTGCGGCTGAACAGCAGCCGCGCGCGCATTCTGGACGAGCACGGCGGCCGCGTCCGGTTCCACCGGTTCAGCCACACGTTTGACGAATTGGTCCCGGCGGCGAAGTATTTCGACAGCCATCCGGAGTACTTCTCCCTGGTGGACGGCGAACGCCTGCGCGAGCGGACGCAGCTTTGCCTGACAAACCCGGACGTGCTCCGCATCGCCACCGAGGGCGTGCGCGCGTGGATGCGCGACAACCCGGACTGTACGATTTTCTCCGTCGCGCAGAACGATTGGTACAACAACTGCACGTGCCCCGCGTGCGCGGCGCTGGATAACCGGGAAGGCAGCGCGGCGGGCAGCATGATCCATTTCGTCAACGCCATTGCCGACGCCATCGCGGACGAGTTCCCGCACGCGCTGCTGCACACGTTCGCGTACATCTACACGCGCAAGGCCCCGCGGTTCGTCCGCCCGCGCAAAAACGTGATCGTCCGGCTGTGCAGCATCGAGTGCTGCTTCTCGCACCCGCTGGACGCGTGCGCTCACTCCGTCGATACCATCGACGTGCAGGAGGGGCGCGCAAGCGGCGCGTTCCGCCCGCATGACGCGTCGCTGTTCCTGCGCGATCTGAAGGACTGGTCGGCCATCGCGGACCGGCTGTACATCTGGGATTACACGGTCAACTTCGCTAACTACCCGCAGCCATTCCCGAACCTCGGCGTGCTCCAGGCGAACCTGCGGCTTTTCCGTGAATACGGCGTACAGGGCGTGTTTGAGCAGGGCAACTTCTCGCCCGGCGCGGCCACCGCGCTGGCGGGGCTGAAAGTGTACCTGCTCGCCAAGCTGCTGTGGGATCCGGATGCCGATGCGGACGCGCTGACGCGGGACTTTCTCGCGGGCGTCTTTGGCAGTGCCGCGCCGCACATGCGGCGGTATATTGACCTGATGGAAGGGGCCGCGCGGGCACACCACGCGGGCATCTACGACATGCCGGACGCGCCGTACTTCACGGACGCGCTGCTGGACGAGGCGAACGCGTGCCTGCTGGACGGGGAAACGGCGGCGGGCGATGAGGAAACCCGCGCGCGCGTCGCGCTGGAACGCCTCGCCGTCCGCTATACGAAGCTGGCCCGCCTGCCACTGGACGCGCCGGACAGGGCCGCGCAGTGGGACGCCCTGGCCGCTGATTTCAAGCGCCACGGCGTGACCGAGGTGTTTGAGCGGAAGGAGTTCGACGCGTCGATCGCCTGCTTGAAGGAGAGCCCGTACGGGTATGACCGCGAGGACGTGCCGTATGTGGACTATCGGATGTAGGAACGGCTACAGCATGAAGGGGCATGACCATTCGCTGGATGGTCATGCCCCTGATCTTTATGATTCTGTAAGACTTATTGGGAAGCCTTCCCGACGTGAAGCGAAATGAAGGGATTCCAAAGGGGATCGAAGCCGCATTCCGCCAGTGCATCGAAGGCTAGCGCCGCCAGCGGCGGATAAAGCGAGCCGCAGATGCCACGCGGCACAGAGCGATGGGCGCGAACGCGCACAGCGCGACAATGCCGAGGGGCCGGAAACAAATGCGGCGCAGATCGGTTTTCATACAGAGCGCACAATTGTGCACGACAATATGAAAACCCGGACAATATCCCTTTGGCAGGGTCTGGGACAGCGTCCCAGCGTTCCTTCCCATCGCGCCCCGCCTCCCCCCTACACCCGCGTCCCCTCGTCAAACATCGCCCGGATGTTCGCGGGCGGCACGTCCGGCAGAATCGCCTCGTGGCTCGGCGAGAGGATCAGCCCGGTCGGGAACAGCGCCCGCAGTTCTCTGACGCGCGCGCGGACCTGCTCCGGCGTGCCGTCCACCAGCAGCTTTTGCGTGTCCACGCCGCCGCAGAACGACACTTGCCCGCCAAAGCGCGCCTTCAGGCTCTCCGCGTCCATCCCGGCGGCCAGCGCCTGGATCGGGTGGATCACGTCCGCGCCGGCGTCGATCAGGTCCGGGATGATGTCCGCGATCGCGCCGCAGGAATGATAGATCACCTTCAGCCCGTGGCCGTGGCACTGGTCGATCAACCGCCGCGCGCCCGGCAGCACGAACTCGCGCACCATGTCCGGCGAGAGCATCAGCCCGCGCTGGCTCCCCATGTCGTCGCCGATCAACACCGCCTGCAATTTCCCCTTCGTGGCGCGAAGGAAAATGTCGTTCGCCTTCAGGTAGAAATCCACGATCTTCTCATCGACCGCCCGGTATACCTCCGGGCACGCGATCATGTTCATCAGCGCCGTTTCCATGCCGAACGCCGCGCACGTGTCCTGGAAATGCGCGCTCCACAGCACGCCCAGGCCCACCTTGCCGTCCGGCACGGCGGAGGCCGCCATCCGGCACGCCTCCAGGTCAATGTGCTTCGTGGGGTCCGGCCAGTCGAAGAAATCCAGCGACTCCACCGTCTCGCAGTCCTTGAAACACCCGTCCGCCGTCAGCGTGCGGTTCTCCGCGTCCACGGCATCGTCCAGATACCAGTTGAACGCCGCGTAGATCGCCGAAGATGCCTCCGACCGGTACGGCACGTCCACCGCGTACAGATCGTCGCCGACCGCCAGCTTCAGCGCGTGCAGGCTGTCCACGCCGTATTCGGCGAACAGCGCCCGCTGCGAGTGGATGTCCGGCATGCCCAGCCACACGGCTGGCCGGTCCACGGGCCGCCGCTCCACCGTCGCCAGAAACCGCTCGATTCCAGTCATCAAAATGCCCCCTCTTGAGCTGTACCGTACTCATTTGCTTTTCCCAGCCGGATCGCCACGCGGTTCGTCGCGCCGTCCGTGACAAGGATCGCGGGCCGCGCCGGGTTGCCCCAGGCGATGTGCGGGTAGTTGTAGTCGTTCAGCACGAGCAGCCCGACCGGCTCCTCGCCCCGCTTTCCGATCACGCGGAAGTGGTCGATCACGATGTACGCGTCGCCCGCGTCCGGGAATTTGTCGCCCGTCGCCTCCACGCGCAGCGTGTGCGGGCCGTCCGCCAGCCCTTGCGCCGAATACAGCGGGTAGCCATATTTCTTGTCGTATCCGGCCGCCGAGCCGGGGAAGTCCACGCCCGCAACGCGCTGGCTGATGCGCTCATCCACGAGTTCCCCATCCAAATACACGCGCGCGATGCCGTACACCGTGTCCACCGGGCCGTACCACACCACGCCCGTGCCCGTGAAGTTCAGCTCAGCATACGCGCCCGCTTCGCGGCTCCACCGCTCCACGCCGAAGCGGCTGCCGCGCGCGTCCTCTACGTCAAACCACGCGCCGCCGTACCGCACGCGCGCGTCCGCCGCGGGGATCAGCCGGTCCTCCGGCTCCATCACCTCCGCGCGGGCGGAATGCGCCCCGTCCGACACGGCGGTCACCGCCGCGCCGCTTGGCAGCAGCAGTGACGCCGCGCGCACGTTCGCCTTCAGGCTGCGGAAGTCGTTCGATCCGCGATAGTCCACGTCGTACCTGCCGTTCAGGATCACATTGCGCATATCTTCGCCCCACGGGACGCCGGGCTCCTGCCCGAACGCGCTGTCCGGGCCAAACCGCCGCGCCGTGCCCTCGTTCCGCGCGATGTGATCGTCCGGGTACACGGTGTACAGCCCGTCCCGCTTCCACGACAGGCGATCCGCGCCCGGCGCGGCGGCGAACGCGACGCCCAGCTCATCCAGCCCGCCGCAGTCCACGCCGACGCGCAGCTTTTCCCCGCGCGGCAGCGGGCGCAGGAGCTTGTCAATTGTGTAATCCGTCTCAATGGTGCCGTCCGGCAGCACGCGCAGCACGAACGACACCTCCGCCGATCCGGCGTACGCGCCACGAATGTCCACCCGCACCGCGCCATTTTCCGCCGCGCAGCGGAACGCATCCAGCGTCCACGCGCCCAGCCGGAAATACGGCGCGTGGAGCGCCGGCCCACCGATCAAAACGGTTTCGCCGTCCACGCTGCCGCGCTCGATCAGCCCGGTGTGCTTGGAGAAGCGAAGCCCGAAGCCATCGCCGGTGATCGTGGCGGAATCATTATCCTCCGCCAGCGCGAGCGGCGTGTGTGCCGCCGCGTTCTCTTGCTCAGGCATCGGCAGGGGCACAAACCGGTACTCATCCACGGCGCAGCCGCGCGCGTCGATGAATGTCAGTTCCAGCGCCACACCTGGGATGGCTTTCACCGGCAGCGTCAGTTCCCCGGTGCCGCGCGGCGGCGCCTCCGGGCCGCGCACATTCCCTTCCCGGCCGCCGTAGCGCCACGCGATCTTTACTTCCGACAGGTCCGTATGGCAGAACCGGTTTTCCACGCGCACGGTGACACCGCCCGCGCCGTCCCCCGGCAGCAGCGCCGCGACGATCGGCGAATACGCCCTGCGCGTCATGTAGTGCTCGGGCTTGCGCCTGCGCCAGATGTCGATGATGCCCCATTCCAGCCGCGATTCCCCACCCCGGTAGATGTCCGTCTCGTCAATGCCCGCCCAGATCGCGCCGCCGAGCGCGCCATCCGTGTTCCAGATGCTGTCCCAGAACTTCGCCAGCCCCTCGCCCCAGAACGCGCGCACATTCGGGTCGCGCCGGTGCTCCGTGCGGTTGTAGCACGGCACGTGGGCAAACTCGTCGTGCAGCACGGGCATATCCCGCCCGGGCGCGCCCGCCACGCTCACGTTGTCCATCTTCGACCCGAGGTCAAAATCCCAGTTCGCGTAGTGCACGCTCCATATATCGACCGGCGCGTGCTCCTCCCGCATGGTCATCGGGTAGCTGAACTTGGTGGGCCGCGTCGTGTCCGTCCGGCGGGCGAATTGGTTCAGCAGGTCAAAATTGTACCCGCCAAAGCTCTCGTTGCACAGCGACCACATCAGCACGCTCGGGTGGTTCGCGTCGCGGGCGTAGATGTCGCCGAACACGGACAGATACCGCGTTGTCTGCGCCGGGTCGCGCTGGGTGAAGTCCAGCGTCCGCGCGATGAACGCGAGGGGCAGCTCGTCCTCCACGTACATGCCCGCCTCGTCGCACAGGTCCAGGAAGTATTCGCTGGGCGGGTAGTGCGACGTGCGGATGTAGTTGCAGTTGGCCTCCTTGAACAGCGCCACGTCCCGCTCGATCAGTTCCCGCGTCAGGCAGCGGCCGTTTTTCGCCGAGATCTCGTGCCGGCACGCGCCGCGCAGCTTTACCTCCCGCCCGTTCACGAACAGCTTGTTGCCGCTGCGGTCGATCTGCCGCAGCCCGACGCGAAGCGATGTTTCCTCCGCCACGGCATCGCCCACCATCACGCGCAGCGTGAGCGTGTACAGCCACGGATGCTCCGCGTCCCACGGCAACGGGCGCTCGACCGGCAGCGTGCCCTCGCCGAATCGCGTCGCGGCGTCCACGGGCGGCAGCCCGGTTTCGGTCACCGGCAGCCCGGTGGGGTCCGTGAGCGACGCCACGACGCGCGCGCCCTCGGGCATGCCGCTCAGCGCGTAGCGGATGTTCACCGTGGCGCTTCGGAACTGGCTGTCAAACGGCGTGGTCACGTATAGCGCGGCAATGTGCGTTTCGGGCAGCACATACAGCGCCACGCTCCGCAGAATACCGCCGACGTTGAATGTGCTCACCTTGTCGGCCAGTTCTTCCACGGCCACCGCCAGCGTGATGGTCGCCTTGCCGCGCGCGTGCTCCGTGATATCCATGCCGAACGCCAGGAAGCCGTTGATGTGCTCGCCCACCGGCGCGCCATCCACGTACACGCGCGCGATGCCGTTCACCGTCTCAAACCGGAGGTATAGCCGCTTGCCGCGCCATTCGTCCCGGATTTCGATCTCCCGCTTGCACACGTACCGGCGCGGCGTGTTCGGCATGGCGCGGCGTTCCGCGCTCATGAACGACGGCACGGCGACCGCGTCCCACGCCTGATATGCTGTGTCGTGGATCAGCGCGTCCATATCGTCGCCGCGCCGGATGCGCCATTCCCCATCCAGCGATACCACGGGCCGCGCGACGCCCGCCACGGCGGAAGGCTTCGGCGGCAGGCGCGGGATCTCCGGCGTCACAAACTGCTTTTTCATGGTTCCACCCCCTCGATGCCCAGGCGGATTGTCGCGGAAACGCTGTCCCCGGCGGCGAACGCCACGCGGCGGCGCATATAGTTGCCGCGCACCAGCCGCGCGTAGTTGAAGTCTTGGTTCAGGATCAGCCGCGCGGGGCTTTCCGCCTGCCCGCTTTCCACGACAACGCGGTCGATGGAGATGTACGCGCCCTGCGCGCCAGCGGGCTTCTCGCCCAGCGCGCGGACAAGCAGCGTGTGCGGCCCCTCCGGCAGGCCGTGCGCCGCAAAGAGCAACAGGCCGTACCGCTTTTCGTGCCCACGGCTGGCGGCCTCCCGGTCCACGCGGTCCAGGTACTGGCTGAACCGCACCGGCGCGCCGCCGTCGACGGACGCCTCGCCATCGCCGTACAGCATGTCCTTGGGGCCGTATACGCGCACGCCTGTGCCGGTGAAGGCAAGCGCCGCCGTCGCGCCCGGCTCGTCGCTGAGCGACTCCGTGCCCGCGTGGTTGCCGCAGGCGTCGTCCATCTCATGCCACACGCCCGTGTATGTGAGCCGCGCGTCGCGGTCGTCAATCACGTAAGCCGGATCGTCCAGCGGCTCCACGCGCACGGACAGGCCGGCTGCCCCGGGAAGCGCATCGATCGTGCCGCGCGGGTATTGCAGCGCGGCTTCGCGGACGTGGTGTTTCATTGCGGTGAAGTCCGTGTGATCATCGCGAGCAGCCGCGCCCTCGGCTCTGCCGATGTGGCCATCAGGATACCAGGCGTGCAGCGCGTCCCGCTTCCAGCGGAGCGATGCATACCCCGGCGCAGCCAGGAACGCGATGCCCAGCTCGTTCAGCCCGCCCGGCGAGACGCCCACGCCCGCCTTCACCGCGTGCGGCATGGGCTGGCCGAGCGTCAATATGTCGCACCGCGTGCCGACGCGCCCGTCCCGGCCGATGTCCAGCGTGAACCGGACGCGGCACACCGCGCCGTACTGGCCAAGCAGTGTGATCCGCACGCCCGCTTCGGTCGCCTCCGCTTTTTCCACACAGCCACTCCATTCGCCCAGCGTCAGTCGGGTGGCTTGCAGGAACGGCCCGCCGGTGAGCAAGCGCGCGCCAGCGGCGGATGCTTGCGTTAGCCGGCCGGTGGTCTTGCCGAACACGAACGCGAACCGGTCGCTCTCCACGCGCAGATTTTCGCCGTCGTCGTGGAGTTGGTATGGGCCGCCGTCCTGCGCAAGCGATTTCACGGGTTTTTCGTTTGATCCGCCAAGCGGCAAGATAATTCGGCACGACGCCCCCGCCCCCTCCAGCAGCAGGCACAGCGCCCCCCCGCGCTCGCCCTTCGCCAGCGGCACGCGGACGTTTACCCGCTCCCCCGGGCCGCCGCGCAGGGGCAGCACACCCTCCCGCGAGCCGCATTGCCAGCGGCATGATGTTTCTGATAAGTCCGTATGAACAAACCGGTTCGTCAGCGCGACTTCGATGGCCTCGCCGTCCTCTTCGGCTATCTCCGCGACGACTGGCGCGTACGCCATCCGCAGGTGGTGGTACTCCGGCTTCGGCTGCCCCTTGGCGTCCAGCACGCCCCACGCGAAGCCTTGTAGCCTCGTCGAAAACGCGCCGTCCTCGTCCACGGCGGCCATCACCGCGCCGCCCAGGCACCCTTCCGCCGCCCACATCTTCCGCCAGAAGCGGCCAATGCTCTCGCCCCAGAACTCACGCACGCCGGGGTCGCGGTCGATCTCATCCCGGTTATAGCACGGCGGCGGCGCGAACGCGATGTGCAGCACGGGCTTTCGGCTGTCCGGCGCGATGCCGGTCGCGTAGCCGATCTCGTTTTTCGCGCCGTGGGTGTGGAAGATCGTCATCTGGTCGTAGTGCGCGTCCATGGGCTGCCGCCAGTCCGCGTAGGCCACGCTCCACACGTCCAGTTCCGGCTCCTCCTCCGGCACGGTCATCGCGTAATAGAAGTTCACGGGCCGCTTGCCGTCCAGCCGCTTCGCGAGGCGATGCCCCTCCCGGAAATTCGCGCCCCACGTGCTGTCCCCGCCGAGCGACCACAGCGCCACGCACGGGTGTGACCGCGCGGCGAGCAGCATCTCCGCGAACTGGGCGCGGTACGCCTCGCGCTCGCCGGGCGTGTTCTGCGTGCTGCTGATCCCCTGGTCCACGTCCCAGAACGGCGCGCACTGCTCCACGTAGAAGCCTATTTCGTCGCACAGCGACAGGCACGCCTCGCTGAACGGAACGTACAGGCTGCGCAAGAAATTGACGTTCGCGCCCTTCAGCAGCGCCAGTTCCCCGGCGAGGTCCCGACCCTCCGAGGGCAGCGGTTCCCGGTAGTTGACGCCGCGCAGCTTCAGCGGGCGGCCGTTCCACAGCACGCGAGGATCGCCCTGCGCAATGCCCGTGAACCCCACGCGCAGCGCCGTTCGCTCAATGGTTTCGCCCCCCACGCTGAGCGCGATTTGCAGCGTGTACAGCGCCGGGTGCTCCGCGTCCCACGGCAGGACGCCGGGGCAGTCCAGCGCGGCCTGCGTCTCCTCCATGGCAAGCGGCCATTCCGATACCGCCCCGCCCTCGGCATCCAGCAGGCGCGCGGTGAGCGCCATTCCCGGCAGTGCCTCGCCGCAGACGCCGTATGTCAGCGCCAGCGTGCCCGCGCCATCGATCCAATCCGCGCGAACGGCCAAATCACGCACGTGCGCGCGCGGCAGCCCGACCAGACGGACGCCGCGCAGCACGCGGGCGGTCTGGTACGGGCTGAAACGCGTTTCGCCGCTTTCCAGCAGCAGCTCGAGCGCCGCGCTCTCTCCGCCGCGCAGGTCCGGCGCGCATTCCCACACGGTATGCCCGCCCGCGTGGCGGCACACCTCCGCGCCGTTCACCCGCACCGTGGCAAAGCAGCCCACGCCGTCCATCCGCAGCAGCGCCCGCCCGCCCTCGGGCAGCGGCGGCACGTCAAACCGGCCCCGCAGCCGCACCGCGCCGGATTCCTCCGTCCGCTCAAAGCCCTCCAGGTCTATCGGACGCACAAAGCACCCGCCCGCGCCGCCCTCCGGCAGCGGGGTCAAGCGGTATTCCGCGTCTCCGTTCACTGTGCATACACCCCTTTCACCGGGCCGCGCTCTTTCGCCCCGCGCAGCGCGCCCGGGGCATGAGCCCGTATCTTCCGGTCCATCGTTACCTCGACAGTGGCGCTGATCTGCAAAATCGGACGCCATCAGGCGATTCCGTTAGGAATCCCTGCCTTTCCGCTTGGTGGCATCCTTGCCCCGCGTGCTCGTCCCCGTCGCACGGCACGCAAAATCGCGATTCCCTGATGGCGGTGCCGATTCACAACATCGGGCGTGGCGGGGACCCCGAATCCTTGCCGTCAAGGGAGAGCCGTCAGGAATCCCTGCCTTTCGTGCGGCAGCCTCCCGCCCCACATGCCGTCCCATCGCGCGGCGCACAAAACCCGTGAAACCGCCGCCACGCGTGGTAATCACTCCTATTGCAACGGATACCGGATCACAGCCGCGCCAAGCGGCGCGAGCGCGAGCAGCGTGGCGGCGGGCGCCCCGGTCAGCATATCCGCCCCGCCCGGCGGCACCGCGATCGTCTGCTGCTCATCGCGCCAGTTCAGGTAGAAAGCGTAGCGGCAGCCCTCGGCGATGCGCTGCTGGAACTCCACGTCCTCCGGCAACTCCACGGTCTGCACCCCCGCTTCCCGGCAGACAGCGCGGTAAATCGCCGCAATGCCCGCGTGCTCCAGCCGCGCGGCGACATACCAGGCGCTGCCGGTGCCATGCGCCTTTCGCGTCACAGCGGGCGTGCCCGCGTAAAAGTCACCCTCGTACCGGCCAATCACCTCGCACCCCTTCGGCACGACGACCTCGCAGAAGTCCCGCGCCGCGAAGATGCCGTCCACCGCGCCCGCGCAGCGCAAAGCGTTGCGGTCCGCCGGGTACAGTGTGTCGATTTCCTCCGCATACAGCCCGAACAGTTCCGTTAGCCCATCCCCCGGAAAGCCGCCGAGCCAGCACAGCGTGCTCTGATCCACATACCCGGTCAGGTACGTGGCCACGAGCCGCCCGCCCGCGCTGACATACGCGCGCAGTTTATCCGCGACGCCGGGTTTGAGCATATACAGCATCGGCGCGGCGACGACCTTGTACTGCGACAGGTCCGCCAGCGGCGACACGACATCCATCGGGACGCCCATCCCAAAGAACGCCGCGTGTTGCGCCATGCACGTTTCCTCGTACCGCTTGCGCTCCCCGCTCAGCCCCGCCATGTCCTGGATCGCCCAGCGGTTGTCCCAGTCGAACAGCAGCGCGGCCTCGGCGTGCACCGCGCTGCCCGCGAGCGGGGCGAGCTTCCCGAGCATCCCGCCGACCGCTTGCACCTCGCGGAACACGCGCGTGTCGCTCGTGCCCAGGTGGTCGATCACCGCGCCATGGTGCTGCTCAAACGCACCCCTGCCCTTGCGCCACTGGAAATACTGCACGCTGTCCGACCCGAGGGCCACGGCCTGCAGGCTGGCGAGGCGGTGCACGCCGGGGCGCTTCACCTTGTTGAACGGATGCCAGTTCACCTGGCTCGGCACGCTCTCCATCAGCAGAAACGGCTTGCCCGGCTTCATGCCGCGCATCACGCTGTGGTGAAACGCAGTCTCGGCAGCCGTGCTGCACAGCGTCCGCCGGTCGGTTCCCCACGCCGGATAGCTGTCCCAGGAGATCACGTCCAGCCGCTTTTCCAGCGCGTGGTAGTCCAGCCCGTCGTACAGGGTCATGAAATTCGTGGTGATCGGGATGTGCGGCGTCAGGGCGCGCAGCAGGTCCGCCTCAAACCCGAGATAATCGTCCATGTTCCAGGATGTGAAGCGCCGCCAGTCCAGGCTCAGCCCCTGCAGGCGCGTTTCACCGTTCGGCCACGGCGGCTCGATCTGCTCAAACCGGTTGTACTGGTGGCTCCAGAACGCCGTCCACCACGCCTTGTTCAGTTCCTCGATGCTTCCGTGATACCGCGCGCGCAGATACTCCACAAACCGCGCGCGGCATAGGCCGCACCAGCATTCGCCGCCCAGCTCGTTGGAGATGTGCCACAGCACCACGCCGGGGTGACCGCCCAGCGCTTCCGCGAGCCTCCGGACGATGATTTCGACCTTCTCGCGGTACTTCGGTGACGACATGCAGTGGTTGTGCCGCACGCCATGGTGGTTGCGGCTGCCTGTCGGCCCGACGCGCATCGCCTCCGGGTACGCTTCGTCCAGCCACGCGGGCCGCGCGCCGGACGGCGTCGCCAGCACGGTGTAGATGCCGTTTTTGTACAGCGTATCGACGATGTCCACGAGCCAGTCCATGTGAAACTCGCCCTCGCGCGGCTCCAGCGCGGCCCAGGAGAAAATGCCCACCGACGCGGAGTTCATCCCCGCCTCCCGCATCAGCCGGATGTCCTCGGCGAGGATGTCCGGCCGGTCGAGCCACTGCTCCGGGTTGTAGTCGCCGCCGTGTATCAGGCCGTCGATCTGCGGAAATATAGGTTTCATGCGCAATACCCTCCTTGCCGCGTGTTACATTGCGTCCCGTTTGAGGATCCGGCAGTCCCGCGCGGCGATCTCCATGCGCCCCGTGAGCGTCCCCCCGCTCAGCAGGTCGCGCACCGCCTCGCCGCCGAAGTCCACCCACGCGGGTTCCTGGTTGTGGTTGAGCACGAACACCGTGCGCCCTGCAGGCGATACCCGCTCGGCAATCTCCACGCCAGGAGCCGCCGCGAACGGCGCCGCGATGCCCGCCCGCTCGCACAGCGCGCGGGTCAGGTCGCCCAGGAACGCGCCGTCCGGCCGCGTGCCGACGTACACGGCCTCGCCGTCGCCGAAATGGTTCATCGTCACGCATGGCATCCCGGCGTAGAAATCCTCCCCAAACCGCGCCAGGGCCGCCGCCCCGCGCGTGTGAATCACGTCGCACAGGAAATCGCACGGGTATTCGGCGGCGAGGAACGCGCGCGCGTCCGGCTCCGTCACCATGCGGTTTTGCGTGCCGGGCAGCAGCGCGTCGATCTCCTCCACCCAGATGCCGAACATATCCTTCAGCGGCCCCGGATACTCGCCGAAAACGCACCGGTCGTTCTCATCCGCAAGGCCGGTCATCGTCGTCGCGACAAGCGTGCCGCCCGCCGACACGAACGCGCGCAGGCGCTCCGCGACGCCCGGCTTCAGCATGTACAGCATCGGCGCGACGACAAGCGCGTACCCGTCCAGCGGCGCGTCCGCGCCGACGACATCCACCGCGATGTTCTCGCTGTGAAACGCCTTGTAGTACATCGCGGCGTCCTTCAAATAATCCATGTCGCGGCTCGGCCCGCTGGACAGCTCCAGCGCCCACCAGTTCTCCCAGTCGAACACCATCGCCACCCTGGCCGGCGTCCGTCCGCCGACGAATGCATCCGCGAGCGAATGCAGCTCCGCGCCGAGCGCCGCCGTCTCCCGGAACACGCGCGTGTGCTCGTGCCCCGCGTGCGCGATCACCGCGCCGTGGAACTTCTCTTGTCCCCCGCGCGACTGCCGCATCTGGAAAAACAGGCAGCTATCCGCGCCGTGCGCCATGGCCTGGTAGCTGAGCAGGCGCACCTCGCCGGGGCGCTTCAGCCGGTTGTACGGCTGCCAGTTCTGCTGGTTGGGCGACTGCTCCATCAGGTAGAACGGCGCACCGCCCTTCAGCCCGCGCATGATGTCGTGCTTGAACGCGAGGAACGACGGCTCGTCGTGCGGCCAGGGATAGTTGTCCCAGCCGATCACGTCCATTTCACTTGCCATCACGCGCTGGTTCAGCTTCTTGATGTACCCGCTGATGTTGGTGGTGATCGGCGCGTCCGAGTGCGCACGGATGGCGTCACGCTCGTTACAGAAGCATTCGGCGGTGGAGTCGCTGACAAAGCGCAGGTAATCAAGCTGGATCGGCGGGTTGAACCGGTAGTCGTCGTTCAGTTCCGTCGGCAGCGTGATTTCCTCAAAGCTGTACACGGTGCGGCCCCAGAATGCCGTCGTCCAGCGATCGTTCAGCGCCGGGGTGGTGCCGTATCGCTTTTTCAGCCACAGCCGGAACTTCGCCTGGCACTGCGGGCAGTAGCAGTACGTGCCGTACTCGTTGGCCACGTGCCAGAATGCCAGCGCCGGATGGTTCGCGTACCGCCGCGCCATTTCCCCGGCGATGGCCCCCGCGCGCTCGCGGTATTTCAGGCTGTTGACGCAGAAAAACACGCGCATGCCGTGCGTGCGCCGCCGCCCGGCGATGTCCACGGGCAGCACATCCGGGTAGCGCGTGGACAACCACGCGGGCTGCGCGATCGTCGGCGTCGCGAGGCACACGCGCAGCCCGTTCGCGGCGAACTTGTCCATCAATAGATCCAGCCAAGCAAAGTCGTAGACGCCCTCGTCCGGCTCCAGCCTTGCCCAGGAGAACACCGGCAGCGTCACGAGGTTCACGCCCGCCAGTTTGAACAGCCGCATGTCCTCGTCCACGGTCGCGTCGTCCCACTGGTCGGGGTTGTAATCCCCGCCGAAATAGATTCTGTCCTGCTCCTTCATGCGCGCGCTCCTTTCGTGGTTTGCTTCTCATAGACCAGCACTGGCGGCTCGCCCAGGCCGGTCGGCGGGATGGCGGTGAACACGGACACCGGGTCCTTCATGGCCCAGACGAGCGTGCTGGCGACCTCCACGCGGAGGGCATTCGCGCCTTCCCGCAGCAGACCGGAGATGTCCACCGACCCGCTGCCGCCGAGCACAAAGCCCGCGTGCCCGCCGTTGATCCACACCTCCGCCGCGTCCGATAGTATTGAGAACCGGAGTTGTACGGGCCGGCTTGCCGCCGCATCCGCCTCCGCGTCAAAATCGGCCTCGTAGCGGAACACGCCGGACAGCGGTGGTTCTTCCCCCGCGCCGGTGAGATTGGGGAACGGTTCCCCGGCAGGGATTGTCAGCCGGGGCGCGAAGTCCGGGTATGCCTCCACTGTGCATGCGGATACACGCCAGTTTGCGTGGAGAGGGTGCGTTTCCTGTGCGATAGGCATAGGAAGTACATCCGCCTTTTCCGGACGCAACACCGCGAGGGCGGCCTCCCCCGGCGCAAGCGCGATCTGGAACGCATCTCCCAGCAGCGCGTGCGCCCGCGCGCGGTTGTTCGCCGCGTCGTACCACACGATGCTGTGATACACACCGCGCGGCACGCGGACAGTGGCCTCCGCCGTATCCGCGACGCTCTCATTGAAGAACATGCACACCATTTCCTCGCCGTTCCCGGCGCACATCAGGCGCAGCCCAGGCAGCGCGGGCTCCACCGTGATCGCCGGTCGTAAGGCGTCGCGCGCAGCGCCCGCCAGCCCGTCCAGCGGCACCACGCGGCCGCAGGTGCCAAAACCTTCCGGCAGCGCGTTCCCGTGGCAATCCTGGTCAGGCATCCCATCCGCGAACAGCACGCGCAGCCCCTGCCCCGCCGCCTGGATGATCCATTCCGCCGCCTCCGCCGGGATGCGCTCGCAGTCCGGCACGATCAGGCAAGCGTATTCGTGGCCGTTCACGAGCAGCCGCCCGCTCCCGATCCGCGCCGTTTGTTCCGTCAGCGCGTCGCACGGCAGCACGTCGCACGGAAGCTGCGCCTCCATCAGCGCGCGCACGGGCTTCTGGAACAGCATCGCGCGGCCGCTCCATTCGGCCTCGGCGTGGTACAGCACCGCCGCGCCCGCGCCGCTTTCCCCGCCGGACAGCAGGTGCGCCACGCGGTTCATGTACCGCATCAATACCTGGAAAAACCGGTACTGCGGGTTGTGGCCGCGCGCGTAGAAGTGCGGCGGGCAGTCGCGATCCGGGAAGGTCGGGGAGAACGCGTGCGGCACAAAGCGGTTGATCCCGCGCACCAGCATGTGGTCGGTCAGCCACTTCATGAGCCCCACGCCCTCGGCCCAGCCGTAGTTGCCGAAGATCTCGCACAGCGCGCGGCCCTGCTTGTTCGGGTCGATCCGCGCCGCCGACGCCGCCAGCTTCGCCAGCCCGAAATGAAAGAACTCGCCGTCGTCCTGCCAACCCACCCAGCGGTGTACGCGCCCGGTAAACCCCGGCGTGATCTGGTGATGCACCACGTCGATGCCCGACATGTGCTGCCCCGCCTGCGCGCGGAAGAAGTGCCCCACGCTGCAGCCGAGCCGCCCGTGCGCGTTGTCGTCCTCGATGATGTGGCCGATGTACGCTACCCCGCGTTCCTCGCACCACGCACCGAGCTGCCCCGCGAGGCAGTCCCGCACGAGCCGCGTCGCTTCGTTCATGTAATCATACCGGATGCCATGTGTCCCCGCGCCCGCGCCGTACCACAGGGCGATCAGGTATTCACCAAACTTATTGCCCCACAGCGCCCGCAGCCGCGATGCCAGCGCGCCGCTCCACGGCAGGCGCACGCCCGGCTGGCCCAGCCCGTCGTGGAAGTCATAGCCGGACGTGTTGCCAAGCTCCGGCTCGTCCGAGAAGAACCCCGCGAATGTCCCGCCGAAGTCGGCCCGGTAGCGCGCGTAGTGCGGCTCATACACCGTGTCGATCAGCACGCGGACCGACGCCGCGTCGATCAGGTTCATGTAGTGCGGCCTGCCGCCGCCCGTGCGTGTCGTGAACAGCACGAACACCCGGTACGCGCCCGCAGGGACATCAAACCGGACGAAACCGTCCCGCAGTGTGCCGGTCAGGTCGATCACATCATCCAAATCGACATCCGCCGTGTCCAGATCGGGCCGCCGGGCGGCGAGCACCGCCAGCAGCGACGCGTCCGGCGTCAGAAACGGCTGCACCAGCACCGCGATGTCCCGCGCCGGGCCGATCACGTCCATGTGCCGCTCGGCCAGGTACAGCTTCGCCTTGTCCGCGTGCGCTGTCTCGAACGCGCCGCTGGCGTGGCCGGTGGGGAACCGGTTGTCGTCCAGCACCCACACGCGCATGGCGCGCCGCCGCGCCTCGTCCATCACCACGTCCAGGTCGCTCCACCAGCCGGGGCCAGCAAAATCCGGGTGCGGCCGCGATTCCACGCACAGCGCACGAATGCCGCACGCCGCGATCCGGCCGATTTCCTCGCGGATCACCTCGTGCGGCTCCCCATGCATCCACAGAAAGGGCAGAATGTAGTTATCGCCGCCCCCGGCGAGCAGCTCGTCCAGACGGTTCATAGGCGCATCCTTTCACGAAAAAAGACTACCACTCCGCGATCAGCGGCCGCTCCTTGTACCACCACAGCTCCATATCGTCGATAAACCGCGTGAGCGTTTGGGAATAATCCTCGGGCGGGCGGTACCGTATCCGGGCAAACAGCGCCTCGGAATACGCCTGCAGGGCCTCGTCGGTCAGCGCCTTCAGGAACGCTTCGCACGCGGCCAGCAGCGCCTCCGTCCCCGGCAGGCTCTGGATCATGACCCATAGGTTCTTCTGGCACGGGAACAGGATTTCCTCCTCCTGCAGCACCAGGCGCAGGCCGAACAGCGCGGCCTCGGCGGCGGCCCGGTGGCGCAGGTACGGATTGTCCGCCGACGCGCGCCAGAAATACCCGCTGTTGAGCGCATAGGCGCTATAGAAGGAAAGCATCTTCTCCGCCTTTTGCGCCGTCTGGAACACGGGGATGGCCGCGATCATGGGTTCGATCTCCGGGTCGCGGGCGAACAGGCAGCGCGACCCAGTGAACGCGTAGCGGGACGGCTCGCTCCCCCGCTCCGCCGTGGCCGCGAGATACGCCTTCGTGCAGTACTTGATGTCGAAGTACCCCTTTTCATACGTGCAGTGGCCGAACACGCACTCGGACAGGCGTCTTTCCGCCGTCAGCGCACGGTACTTCGCCTCCGTCACGACGATGATCGCGTCAATGTCGGAATCGGGCCGCTCCAGCCCCTTGGCGATGGAGCCGCCCAGCACGATGGCCAGGACGCTCTCGTCCCCCCGGTACAGCCGGACCAGGTTTTCCATGGATTCCTCGTGATGCCGGTACATGCGGTGTCCTCATTTCGCATGGCAAGGACTCCTTGCCATGGCGTTGATTTTTCAAATCCTCGCCTACATCAATGAAGGCTCCTAAACACCGTTAGAAGCCTTCACCTTTGTAGGGACAAGCCCTAACGCTATGGATTTATCGGGGCTTTCGCGGCGACTCAGTTGATCTGCGACTTCGCCTGCAGCGTGGCGAGCACGCCGTCAAAGTCCGCCACCTGGCTCTTCACCGCGGCGATGTAGCTCGCCCACGCGGCGTCGTCCTTCACATCCAGCTCGCCCGTGATGAACTTCAGGGCTTGCTCGCGGGCGTACAGCTCGCACGCGTTCGTCATCTCGGCGCGGGCGGTCGCCTCGGCGGCGCTCAGGCGCACGACCGGCGGGCGGTCATACGGCGAGACGGACTCTTCGCCGCCGATCTTGCCGCTCTCTATCCAGTACTGGCCGGTGTAGTAGCCCTCCTCGGGGTTCCACCACGGCTCCTTCGCCATCAGCGACGCGGCCGCGTCAAACAGCTGCGGCACGAACGGGATGCCCGGGCGGCACGCGGAGGCCGACATGATGCCGAGCTGGCCCGCCGTCGCGGTCGGGTCGTCCGCCGTCGCGATCAGGTCGGTGAACTGGTACTGGCCGTCGGCGTCGATGGTGCAGTGTTCGCCCTCCAGGCCCCAGTTCATCATGTTGACGATCTCGTCGGAGTACTGGTAGTCGATCATCTTCACGATCCACTCCGGATACTTCGTGCTCGCGTTGATGATGATGCCCATGCTGTTGCTGACCGACTTGCCCGTCTGGCGGGAGCCCCATTTCCACGGGGTGCCATACGTTTCGTTCTTCGGCAGGAACGCGAGGCCCCACTCCATGTCGGGGTTGGTCTTTTGCAGGTTCCACGTGCGCGGCATGCCGCTCCACAGCGTCGGGACGATCGCCATGCCGTCGTTCAGCGCCTTGTTCAGCACCATGTCGGACGTGTCGGTCGCGAACTCGGGGTCCATATAGCCCAGGGTATACAGGCCGTTCAGATACCCGAGCATCTCGCGGAAGTTGTCCTCGATCGGGCCGAAGGACCACTTCTCGCCGTTCCAGTATGTGGTGTCCCACGTGTGGAAAATGCCGACAAAGCCGCGATAGAACGCGTAGTCCTTGGTGGAGTTGTGCAGCACGTATTTGGCGTCGATCTCGCCGCTGTCGATCAGGGCCTTGATGTCCGCGCACAGCTTGTCGAACTCCTCGATTGTCGTCGCGGGCGCAAGGTCGTATTTCTTCAGCAGGTCAAAGCGGTACGCGAAGGACGTGAAGCTCTGCGCGCCCGTGATGTCGTTGGGGTTGTAGTAGCCGTCCATGAAATAGTAGGATGTGCCATCCTCGTTGGTAACGTAGTCCATGCCGCCGTTCGTCGCCTCGACATACTGCGGATAGTACGTCATGTAGTCCCAGTACTGGGTGAGGTCCAGCACCAGCCCGTCCTCGCCGAACTCGTTGATGAACGTGTTCTGGGAGTAGGTGGCCGCGTCCGGAATCTCGCCGGCCTGGATCAGGACTTTCTCGTTGTTGCGGTAGTCGGTCCAGGGCGTCTCGTTGTAGGTGATATCGAGCTTGATGCCCAGATACGCCTCCATCATCTCTTCCCACTTCGCCTGGATGGGCGTGCCCTTCGCCTCGTAGTTGAACAGCGGGATGTTCACGGTGATCTTCAGCGTGTTGTCCGGCAGCGCCGGCATGGCGGGCGCTTCCGCCGCCGCGATGGGTGCGATCAGCGCGGTGAGCATCAGCGCGGCCAGCATGATGGATAGCAGCTTGCGGTTCATGTGTCAAAACCCCCTTCTTTTGATTGGATCCTGTGTTTGTCCCGGGTTATTTCCTCGGCCGCGAACCCCGCGCGCCGGAAGAAGCGGTTTATCCCTTGACGGCCCCGACCTGCATCCCCTGCGTGAAGTACTTCTGGATGAACGGGTACACCAGCAGGATTGGGCCGATGGTGGCGGCGATGCACGCGTACTGCACGTTCTTGGGGTTTAAGACGCCCTGGTTCATCATGTTCGTCACGTTTTCAAAGCTGCCGCCCTGCGCGCCGGACTTGAACAGAATCGTCCGCAGAATCATCTGGATCGGCTGGCGGCTGGCATCCTTGATGTACAGCAGCGCCTCGAAGTAGCTGTTCCACATGCCGACCATCGCGAACAGACCGAACGTGGCGAACAGCGCCTTGGACAGGGGGTAGTAGATGCGGAACAGGATGCGGAAGTCCCCCGCGCCGTCAATCAGTGCGGCCTCGCGTATCTCGCCCGAAATGCCCTTGAAGAACGCGCGGTAAACAAACACGTTATACGCGGAGACCGCTGTCGGCAGCACGATGGACCAGAGGCTGTCAATGAGGCCCAGGGAACTGACGATGATGTACGACGGCACCGTGCCGCCGGAGAAAAACATCGTGATGAGCAGCGCGATGGTGATGGGCTTTCGCAGCACATAGTCCTTCTGCGACAGCGCGTACGCGATCATCGACGTGCAGAACAGGTTGATCGCCGTGAACACCACGCAGTATTGGATCGTGTTCCAATACGCGCGCCAGATCGTCCTTTGACCGAACACGATCTCGTACCCGGCCGTGTTGAACTCCCTCGGGTACCATGTGACCTTGCCCGCCGCGACCATGGGGCTGCTGGACAGCGAAATGGCCAAAACGTTTACGAACGGATAAATGAAAATCAGGCACAGCACGATCATCAGCACGACCAGCGCGGCGTCAAACACCCGGCTGCCCACATGAATCTCATTGCCCGCCTTGACGGGTTTCATTGGCTGATCCACGCTTTTGTCCCTCCTTTTCTCTCACCACAGGCTGTTCTCCTTGTCAATCTTGCGCACGACCATATTCGTGCTGATGACCAGGGCAAAGCTGGCGAGCGACCGGAACAGGTCCACCGCGGTCGCGTACCCGAACTGCCCCTGGATGATGCCGGCCTCGTACACATAGGTGGAGATGACGTCCAGCTGCGTCCGGTTCGTGTCGTTCTGCATCAGCAGGATCTTCATGAAGTCCTGGTTGAGCACCGAGCCGGTGTTCAGGATCAGGATAACCGTGGTGGTCGGCACGATGGCGGGCCAGATGATGTGCTGCACCTTCTGCCAGCGGTTCGCGCCGTCGATGTTGGCGACGTCGTACAGCGACGTATCGACATTCGCCAGCGCGGACAAGTAGACGATCGACCCCCAGCCGACCCCCTGCCACACGGCCGAGCCGACGAACATGGGCAGGAAGTACTTGCTGCCCGCGTTCATGTTCACGGCGGCAAGGCCGAGCCACCCGCGCACCATGTTGAACGCGCCGCCCAGGGACGCGAACTCCGTCAGCATGCCGACGACGACCACGACAGAGATGAAATGCGGAACATACGAGATGGTCTGCACGCCGCGCTTGAACCACTTGCCGCGCAGCTCGTTCAGCAGCAGGGCGAATAGGATCGGCATCGGGTACGTGAACACGAGCGACCACAGGCCGACCTTCAGCGTGTTGCCGATTAAGGGGCCCGCGTTGACATAGTTGAAGAAGCGCGTGAAGTTCTGGAACAGGGGATCCAGCCACTTGCTGCCCCAGATGCCACGCATCGGGCGGTAGTTTTTGACGGAGATCAGGATGCCGTACATCGGGCCGTACTTGAAGATGATGATCAGGATCATCGCGGGCAGACACAGCGCGATCAAGGGCCACTGCCGGGCGAGCTTGCGGCAAAACAGTTCGAAGCGCCGGGCGGGTCCCTGTTTCGGCCCCTTCATGACGCCACGGTCGGCGGGGAGATTGGCTGCTTTCTGCTGGGCCATATGCCGGCACATCCTTTCGACGCTCGGTCTGCCTAAAATGGCGGGAAACAGCATGGTTTTTTTGTTCAATGTGTAGGCCCATTGTAAAAGATTTGTATGGAGATGGGTATGTCAACATTCAATATTTTCTATGCAACATTAGATGTTCATGGTATTATTTAATTAAACTCTTCAAAAAATTGACTTTTTTCCATATTGACAGTAGAATCGTGCATAGCATACCGTATTAGTAACTGCACGGAGGCCCTTCATGTACCGCATGGTGATCATCGATGATGAAAAATGGGTGGTCAAGAGCCTGTCGGCGACCCTCCGCAGCCAGGGTTGGTTTGAGCTGGCCGGCGAGGCGTATGACGGGCTGAACGGCCTGATGCTGCTGCGGGAGCGGCGGCCGGAGCTGGCGTTTGTGGACGTGACCATGCCGGGCATGACCGGGCTGGAGCTGCTGCGGCGCGCCGGCGAACTCAGCCTGCCGACGATGTTCGTGATGATCAGCGACCACGCGGAGTTCGCCTACGCGCAGAAGGCCCTGTTCTACAACGCCATCAGCTATTGCCTGAAGCCGTTCAGCAAGAACGAGCTGTTTGACAGCATGGAGAAAGCGTACCGGCGGCTGGAGGCCGCGCGGCCGGCCCCCGTTCCCGCGCCCGCCGAGCGGGAGGCGCCGCCTCCGGGCGAGCCGCCGCCCGTCACCGCGAACAAGACGGTCAACCAAATGCTGCACTTTGTCCACCAGAACTACCGCCGGGACATCTCCGCGGAGGACCTCGCCGTGCTCTGCGCCATCCACAAGAGCTACGCGGGCCAGCTTTTCCGCCAGGTGACGGGCGAGACGTTCAGCGGCTACCTGACGCGCATCCGGATGGACCGGGCGACCGCGCTGCTGCTGGAAACCGACATGCCGGTCGCCGCGATCGCCGCCGAGGTCGGGTACAGCGACTATTTTTATTTTGCCAAGGTGTTCAAGAAGGCCGTCGGGGAGACCCCGAGCGCCTATCGGGCGAAAGAGTCCTAGAAGCCGGGATTACTGGCGAAAGCTCCTCGGTATTGTCGCACTGGCCGCATTTGCGTCCAGTGCTCTGTGCCGGGGCGAACCTCCCCCTCGCTTTATCCCGCACAGCGGGCGCTCTCGGTTCCGGTTTTGTGTCGGGCCACACCTGCGGGTCGCTGTTTCCGCCGCTGGCGGCGCTTCCCTCCGGTGCCCTGATGGCGCCTGATTCTTCGAATTCGCGCCGCCACTAAAATGGAGGTCAAACCCATGCATGGAACGCTCATCGCGCACGGGCCAGCGGACTGGCAGGTATTGCAGCACCGGGACGGCTTCGCGGCCATCGCCCTGGACGGCACCTGGACCCTGCCGCAGGCGGCCATCGACGTCGGCGTCGCGACCACCCGCCCGGTTTTTCGGCTGGTGAACGAGGCGGACGGGTTCCCTGTGCTGCCGTGGGAACCGGCGGAGTTCACGCGGGACGCGGACGGTCATGGCGGGACGTGGCGCGCGCGGCTCCTCGCCCCGGCGGGCGGGCCGTACCGGATCGAGACGGGGCTGGACACCGTGTCCACGACACCGGGGCTTGCCTGGATGTTCCGGGGTGATCTGCGGCTGCACGTCTGTGTCGGGGATGTGTTCGTCATTGCCGGGCAGTCCAACGCCGCCGGATACGCCAGGGACAGCGCGTACGACCCGCCAGACCTGATGGTGCACCACTTCCGCAACAACGGTGCGTGGGACCTCGCGTGCCACCCGCTGAACGAATCGACCGGCGCGGGCGATGACACGTGCATTGAGATGGGCAATCCCGGCTCCTCCCCGTATCTTTCGTTCGCCCGGCAGTTTTCGGCCCTCTCGCGCCGGCCGGTCGGGCTGGTATCCACGGCGCTCGGCGGCCAGCCGATCGCGCGCTGGGACGACCGGGAGAGCGGTGACCTGGAAGGCGGCGCTGATTTGGAAAATCGGGCGCCACAAGGGGATTTCGCAAGAAATCCCTCCCTTCTCGCGCGCCTGATCGCCCGCGTGCGCGCCTCGGGCAGCGACCCGGCGGGCGTGCTGTGGTACCAAGGCTGCTCGGACGCGAAGCCGGACACCTGCGCCGATTATGGCGAGCGGTTCGCGCACGTGGTCGAGTCACTTCGGCGCGCGCTGGGATACGACATCCCGGTGTTCACGTTCCAGCTCAACCGCGCGCTGATGCCCGCCAGCGACGAGGGCTGGGGCCTTGTGCGCGAGGCGCAGCGGATGGCCGCGCGGAGCATCCCGGGCGTGTACGCGCTGCCGACGCTGGACGCGGGGCTGTCGGACGGCATCCACAACGGCGCGCACGCGAACGCGATGCTCGGCGAGCGCCTGGCGCGTCAGTGCGGGCACGCGCTGTACGGGACCGCCCCGCTCGCCGCGCCGGACATCGCCAGGACCGTTTGTGCGGGCCGCGCGCTTTGCCTGCGGTTCGATCACGCCGCCGCGCTGACGCTGCCGGACGCGGACCCCGCGCATGCTGGCTTCACCGTCCGCGACGCTGCCGGAGAAATCGCCGTTGAATCCCTCATGGTGGACCGAAACCGCCCGGGCGAACTGCTGCTGACGCTCGCCCGCGCACCGGAACGCGATGCCGCCGTTTCCTTCGCGTGGCAAGCGAACCCGACGCGCACGCCGCCGCTGGACAGCGTGACATACCTGCCGCCGCTCGCGTTCTACCAGGTGCCGGTCACCTTTGAAAAACGGTAAGGATTTCTTGCGAAATCCTCTTATGGCGCCCAATCCTCCGAATCAGCGCCGCCGTCTACGTAAGAATTCTCACGAGGAGGACGAACCATGAACCCGCAAGCCGATTGGACGAGCCTTGCCCAGGAGACGCCGGACTGGTACCGGGACCTGAAATTCGGCCTTTTCTTCCATTGGGGGCCGTACAGCGTGCCCGCGTTTCAAAACGAGTGGTATTCCCGCAACATGTACTGCAAGGAGTTGCTGCAGAGCAAGCATCATGTCGAAACCTACGGCCCGCTGAAGGATTTCGGGTACAAGGACTTCTACCCGATGCTCAAGGGCGAGGCGTTCGATCCCGAGGAATGGGCGGAGCTGACCGTCCGCGCGGGCGCGAAGTATGCCGGACCGGTCGCCGAGCACTGCGACAACTTCTCCCTGTGGAACAGCCGCGTGAACCCCGTCAACAGCGTGGCCTACGGGCCGAAACGCGACGTGTTCGGCGAGTGCGCGGCGGCGCTGCGCAGGCGCGGTGTCAAGGTGCTGGCGACGTTCCACCACCACTGGCTCTGGGGGTGGTTCATGTCCACCGACAACGAGGCTGACGTGTACGCGCCGGAAAATGAAATCTTCTACGGCCCCGCGCTGCCGCTGGAGACGAACCGCTACGCGCCGTACCGCCTGCCGGACGACCCCTTCTGCGCCACGTGGCGCGACAAGATAATCGAGGTCGTCGACCAGTACGGGCCGGACATCGTGTACTTCGACAGCCGTGCGAACATCATCAAGGAATCGTACAAGCTGGACATGGCGCGGCATTTCCGGGGCGCCAAACCGGACGGTGTCCTCACGTACAAGCAGGTCGACTTCCCGGAGGGCACGGGCGTCCGCGACATCGAGCGCGGCAGCTTCTCCCAGCCCAAGCCGTTCACGTGGCAGACGGACGACCGGCTGGAGGACAACGTCACCTGGTGCATCGTGCAGGCGCCAAAATACCGGCCCGCGCGCGATGTCATCCACCAGCTCTGCGATGTCGTGTCGAAAAACGGCACCCTGCTGCTGAACGTCGGGCCGACGACCGAGGGCGGTTTCCACCCGGACGCGCGGCGCGAGCTTTTCGCCATCGGGGATTGGCTGCGCGTGAACGGCGAGGCGATCTATGGCACGCGTCCGTGGAACATCGCGGCGGAAGGCCCGACGGGCGTGCAGGACGAGGACTACGACGTGGCGCGCATCAACGACCAGGTAAAGGCGGGCGGCGAGGCGGACATCCGGGGCAACGCCTTTACCGCGAAGGACTTCCGGTTTACGCAAAAAGACGGCGCGGTCTACGCCATCGCGCTGGGCAGGCCGGACGGCGGGCAGCTTTCCATCCGCGCGCTGTCCGGGGAGCGGTTGCCGAACATAGGGCGTGTGTCCCTGCTCGGGCACGGCGCGCCGCTGCCGTTCGCACAGGATGCGGAGGCGCTGACCGTGACGCTGCCGGCGGAATTGCCGTGCGAGCACGCGTGGGCGCTGCGGGTTGATAAGGATTAAACAACGCGCCTAAATTTCAATTAAAGCTTTGTCTTGACTGCCTGGGTTTTGCTTGTTAGTATGGAAACAGCAGAAGGGGTGAATCACCATGAAACGGATGGTTGCCATCTTTACGGGCAAGGGCTTGCTCGATCCGCTGCAGGCGAAGATTAACGCGATTCTGCCGCACTTTCATCTGGTCAGCATTGTGGACGACGCGATCATCGGCGCGTGTGTCAAGGCCGGTGAAGTGACGGGCAGCGTGCGTGACCGCATGCTGACGTACTACCGCTGCGCCGAGCAGATGGGCGCGGACGTGATCCTGAACACATGCTCGTCCGTGGGCGATCTGGTGGCCGAGGGGCAAAAGCTCGTCTCCACGCCGATCGTGCGCATTGACGAGGCGATGGCGCGGCAGGCCGTGCGTTCGCACCGGAAAATCGCCGTCGTGGCGACACTGCCGACCACGCTGGACCCGACCGCGCGGCTGCTGAAGGCCGTGGCAGCGGATGAGGGGCGCGAAATCGACGTCATCAGCGGGCTGGCGGAAGGCGCGTACCAGGCGCTGATTTCCGGCGCGCCCGAGAAGCACGACGCGCTGATCCGGGATACCGTGACCGCGCTCGCGGCAAACGGCGCGGCGTGCGTCGTGCTGGCGCAGGCGTCGATGATGCGGATGGAGCGCGCGCTCGCCGCGCTGGTTTCCATCCCTGTGATCGCGAGCCCGGAGCCGTGTCTGAACGAGATTGCGGGGAGGTATCCTGAGTAAGTGGCCATTCGAGTCAAGGACATCGCCGAGGCGCTCGGCCTGTCGCCCGCGACCGTTTCGCTGGCGATCAACAACCGGCCCGGCGTCAATGAAGAAACGCGCGCGCGCGTGCTGGAAGCGGTGCGCTCGCTCGGCTATGCCAAGGTATCCCAGCGCGCGCAGCCGCCCTCGCACGCGATCCATTTCGTCATCTTCAAGCAGCGGGCGACCGCGGGGCTGGACACGTCGTTCTTCTCCATGATGATGCAGGGCGTCGAAAACCGGGCGAACCAGTTCGGCGCGCGGCTGATGATTACCTACGTCCATGCCGAGGACAACATCCGGCAGAAGCTGGCCAGCCTGAACGCCGCCAAGTGCCGCGGCGTCATTCTGCTGGCGACGGAGCTGACGCCCGCCGGCATTGAGGACTTTCTGACCGTGGACGCGCCGCTCGTCGTGCTGGACGCGTACTACGAGCACCTGCCGCTGGATTGCGTGACCATCAACAATGCGCAGGGCGCGTTCCTGGCCGTTCGGTATCTGGCCGAGCATGGCCACACGCGCATCGGCTACCTGACCAGCAAGGTCCGCACCGTCAACTTTTCGGAGCGGCACCAGGGGTTCCGCAACGCATTTCGCCGGTTTGGGCTGGAAAGGCGGCATGATTTCTCGTTCCCGCTGACCCCTTCCATCGAGGGCGCGTGCGCCGACATGACCGCGCTGCTGCAGAAGGGGCCGGAACTGCCGACCGCGTTCTTCGCCGACAACGACATTCTGGCCGCCGGGGCCATTCGCGCCTTCAAGGAAATGGGCCTGCGCGTGCCGGAGGATATCTCCATCGTCGGCTTTGACGACATTCCGCTGTGCGCGCTGCTTGACCCCCCGCTGACCACCATCGCCGTGCCGAAGGAGCGCCTGGGCATGCTGGCCGTGGAGCGGCTGTACGCCAAGATCGACCAGGCGGTGCCGGAGTTCGTCAAGACCGAGGTGGGCACCGCGCTGGTGGAGCGGGGGTCGGTGAGAGTCGTCAAAAACTGAGGTTTTTGACGATTTGGAGAGGACAGGGCCTGAAACGCTCACGCGTTTCCGGGCGGCCCTGAGTAAACGTACAGATTCCGCCACCAGTCCTGCGGGACTGGTGGCGGAATCTGCGGCGCCCCGCCGCGCATGTCGCCGGGGCTGATTGCAGCCGAGGGACTGCGGTCCCTCGGGCTCCCTGGGGCTGTCGCCTGCTTCGCGGCGGGTGGTGACGAACGGTGTGCCCGTATCCGTAGGGGCGCGCGACGTGCCGGCAGGATGAAAAACAGCTTTCCCATCAAACCCAAATGACTCAAATCACTCAAAAGAAAGAAGGCGCGCGTATGCAAACCGGCTATTTTCACCGGGTTACGGGGCTGACGCCGACCCGGCTGTGGATCAACAATGTCACCCCCATAGAGGCGAGGCTCGCGATCGAGGCCGGCGCGGTCGGGTGCACGCAAAACCCGACCTACGCGTACAAGATGCTGATGCATAAGGAAGCGGGCGCGCACGCGCTGGCGCTGCTGGACGCCATCCTGCTAAAGGAGCCGGACGATGGCCGCGCGCAGGCGAAGCTGCAGCTCGCGCTCGTGCGGGAGGTCGCGGACGTGTTCCTGCCGATGTACGAGCGCACGCGCGGCCGCGAGGGGTATGTCACCATCCAGGCGAATCCTTTTGAGAACGACGTGGACGACATCCTCGCCGCCGCCCGGAGGCACTGCGCCGCCGCGCCGAACATCATGGCGAAGATTCCCGCGATCCCGACCGGCCTGGACGCCATCGGGACGCTTCTGCGGGAGGGCGCGCCGGTGCTGGCCACCGAGGTGATGTCCGTGTCGCAGGCGCTCGCGTGCGCGGACATGTACCAGCGCGCGCGGGACGAGGTCAAGCGGCTCCCGGCCATGTACCTGGCGCACATCCCCGGCATTTTCGACGAGTATCTGGCAGGCGTTGCCGCGCGCGAGGGCGCTCAGGTCCCCTCGGATTATCTCTGGCAGGCAGGCGTCGCCGTGGCGAAGAAAATCGCCGCGCTGTTGGACGGCGGCGATTACGCGATCGGCCGCTGCAGCGGTGGCGCGCGCGGGCTGCATCACTTCACGGAGCTGGTCGGCGGACGCTGGTGTGTCACGATCAACTGGCCCGGCGCGGCGGACGCGCTCATCGCGGAGAATCCGCCCGTGGTGGACCGGTTCAGTGGCCCCGTGCCGCCGCGGGCGATTGACGCGCTGTGCGACGCCCTCCCGGACTTTCGCAGGGCGTACGAAACGAGGGGCCTCGCGCCGGAGGCATACGAGTCCTTCGGCCCGGTGCGGCTGTTCTGCTCCAATTTCGAGGACGCGTGGACCAAGGCGCTGGCGCTCATCCGCGACCGGCGGCGCGCGCTGGGGCTGTGAAGATGAGTGGGAACAGAGGCACACAACCGAAAAATGCGGTCCATGAGAGGGCTTCCGCCGAAAATCCTTGCCGCGTTACGCGGTCGCTCGTGCTCGCGTCGCTGTTCCCCCGCTCCCGGACGGATGCCGGGGCGCTGATCGACGCGCTGCGGCATATCCGGGGGCGCGGGTTCGGCTGCGTCGAGTTTTATACCGAACCGGGCCGGGATGCGGAAATCGCGGCGGCGCTCCGGGACGCCGGGCTGGAATCCGTGTTCATCGGCGTGTACGCGCTGAAAGGCGCGGGCGATTCGCTGTGCGCGCCGGACGAGGCCGAGCGGCTGCGCGCCGTGGACACGCTGCGCGGGAGCGTCGACCGGGCGGCGGCGCTCGGCTCGCGCGCGGTCATGATCAACAGCGGCTTTTTGCCGGACGACCCCGCCCGGATCGATGACGCATGCGCGCAATACGTCCGCTCCGTGCTGGCGGCATACGCGTACATCCGCGAGCGCGGCTACGCGGTGGATATCACGCTGGAACCCGGCGACAGCCACGTGCAGTCGATGCAGCTTCTCGGGCCGACGGCGCGCGTGCTCGAAACGGCCGCCGCCATCCGCGCCGAGTGCCCCGGCTACGCGCTGACGATGGACGTCGCCCACCTGCGCGAGGAGGGTGAGGACATTCTCCCAGCCCTGACCGCCACGCTCCCCTACTGCGCGCACGTGCACCTGTGCAATTGCTTGCTTGCCGACCGCGCGCACCCGCTGTACGGCGATAAGCACGTGGACTTCGATTGTCCGGGCGCGTGCTTCTCGTATGCGGATTTTGAAGGGATGTACCGCGCGCTGCTGCCTCTGTACAAGGGGCGTGACTGGACCGTCTCGCTGGAAATCGAGTGCCGCGCGGACGATAACGCCGCCTGGTTTGACGAGGTCGCGCGGCGGTGCGCGTGGATCATGGAGGACGCATGAATCGGAAAGGGCTGAGGAACGCCGAGGGGGGCACGCGCTTCTCGTTGTCGCGGCTTAACGTGCCGCCTCCGCGTTTCAGTGGCCTTCCACACAGTTTTACTGCCAACGGCGGCAGGGTTGCGGCCCCATGATATTTGGCTTAGCTTTGTATCCATTTATTAATACCCCCACCCGCCGTGAGGCGAAAAAGAAGGGATTCCAAAGGGATGAAATCCCTTTGGCAGGGTCTGGGAACCGGAGCCGCATTCCGCCAGTGGCGGATATAAATGCGGCGGAGGTTCGCTTGGATACAGAGCGCCGCTTACGGCGCGACAATATCCAAGTGCCAGGGTCCCAGCGTCCCCCCCATCGACAAACGGAGGACACATGACGCAAACGAACGATGCGCTCGCCCGCCTGGCGAACCGGCTGCGGCTGGACGTGGTCGAGACGGTGCACCTGGCCGGGGACGGGCATCCCGGGCCATGCATGTCCATCGCGGAGGTGATGGCCGTGCTGTACTTTGACGAGCTTCGGCTCGACCCCGAAAACCCGCGCTGGCCCGCGCGCGACCGGTTCATCCTCTCAAAGGGCCACGCGTGCCCGATCCTGTACGCCGCGCTAGCGCGCCGGGGGTTCTTCCCGGCGGAGGAACTGCCGAAGCTGCGGACGCTGGACAGCATGCTGCAGGGCCACCCCGACATGAACAAGACGCCCGGCGTGGACAGCGTGTCCGGCTCGCTCGGCAACGGCGTGGCCATCGGCCTGGGGATGGCGCTGGGCTGCCGCATGCAGGGGCTGGATAGCCGCGTGTACGTGATCGTCGGGGACGGCGAGGAGCAGGAGGGCGTCGTGTGGGAAGCCGCGATGGCCGCCGCGCATCACAAGACCGGCAACCTGATCGTATTCGCGGACTGCAACAACCACCAGTCCGGCGGCAAGGTGACGGAACTCAGCTCCCTGTATCCCGTGGCGGACAAGTGGCAGGCGTTTCACTGGCACGTGCAGCGGATCGACGGGCACGACATCGGCGCGGTCCGCGCGGCCATTGCCGCCGCCAAAGCGGAAGGGGACCGCCCGTCGCTGATCGCGTGCGACACGGTCAAGGGCAAGGGCATTCCGTACATGGAGAACAACAACGCGTGGCACAAGCGCACGCCGACCGCCGAGGAAGTGGCACTCGCCCGCGAAGCGCTGGAGGGCAAGCTATGACGACGATACAAAGCACCCGCGAGGCGGCCGTCCGCGCGCTGCTGGAGATGGCCGAAACGGACGCGCGGATCGTCGTCGTCTCCGCCGATTCCGTGCTGGCCGGGCGGCTGACGCCGTTTCTGGAACGGTATCCGGACCGGGTCATTGAGGCGGGTATTGCCGAGCAGGCGGCTGTGGACATCGCGGCGGGGCTCGCGGCGTCGGGCATGCGGCCCGTGGTCGTCAGCTACGCTGGGTTTCTGACCATGCGCGCGTGCGAAATGATCCGCACGTTCATCGCCTACCCCGGCCTGCCGGTCAAGTTCATCGGGCTGAACGGCGGCATGCTCGGCGGCGAGCGCGAAGGCGTCACGCACCAATTTTACGAGGACATTGGCATTCTGCGCTCCATGCCGGGCGTCGCGGTTCTCGCCCCCGCCGATGCCGGGCAGGCGTACCGGGCCGCGAAGGCCATGCTGGCCCTGGACGGCCCGGCGTATCTGCGCCTGGGCAGCGGCCGGGAACCCGCCGTGTTTGACGAGGCAACGCCGTTCGTCTACGGTAAGCTGCGCCTTGTGCGGCGCTTCGGCGAGGATATGGCGATTTTCGCGTCCGGGTTCATCATGAACCGGGCAATCGAGGCGCTGGAACGGCTGAACGGCGCGGGCGTGCACGGCGCGCTGTACGATGTCCCGACGATCAAGCCGATGGACCGGGAGGGCGTCGCGGACGCGCTGCGGCGGGCGGGCCGCGCCGTCACCGTGGAGGATCATAACATCTATGGCGGGCTTGGCAGCGCCATCTGCGAGGTGGCGTGCGAGGCGCATCCGTGCCGCGTGATCCGCGTGGGCCTGCGGGATCAGTACCCGCGCAGCGGCCCGGCGGACGCGTTGCTGGACGCGTTCGGGCTGTCGGTTCGCGATATTGTGGACGCGGCGGTTCAGGCGCGGGGATAGGGCGTGGGAGAGGCGTCAGACAGTTCAAATCAAGGTCAGGGCATACCGGGGAGGCGATCTTTTTGCTGAAATCGGCGCTCACCTCCGTCACATTCCGAAAGCTCGCGGCGCGCGATGTCGTTGACCTGACCATAAGAGCCTCGCTGGACGCCATCGAGTGGGGCGGCGACATTCACGCGCCGCACGGCGACACCGGCTCGGCCAAAGCCATCCGCGCGCTGACGGCGCGGGCGGGGCTATCCACTTGCGCATATGGCAGCTATTTCCGCGCGGGCACGGCGGACGGCGTGAAGGCCGCCTTTGCCCCGGTGCTCGAAAGCGCGCTGGCGCTGGAAGCCCCCGTCATCCGCGTGTGGGCGGGCAACCGTGCCAGCGCGCTGTACGACGCCGCCGGAAAGGCCCGCCTGTTTGACGCGCTGGCGTCCGCCTGCGCCATGGCGGCGCGGGAGGGCGTCCGCGTCGCGACCGAGTACCACGCAAACACCTACACGGACACGCTGGAAACCTGCCTGGAAATGTTGCGGGCCATTCCGGCCCTGGATACGTTCTGGCAGCCGCCCGTCGGACTTTCCCACGCGGAGAACCTGTGCGCGCTTGCGGAACTGGCCGGGCGCGTGCGGAGCCTTCACGTGTTCGAGTGGCGCGCGGATGGGCAGCGCCGTCCGCTGGCGGAAGGCGAGGCGCGCTGGCGCGCGGTACTCAGGGCCGCCGCCGCGTGGCCGGACGTTCACCATGCCACGCTGGAGTTTGTCGCGGATGATGACCCGCGCCGGCTCCTGGAGGACGCCGGGACGCTGCGGGGATGGCTGAAGGACGTTGCGGTCGGTTGAGTGCATTACAACGTGCGCGCAAAAAGGGCCGCCCCTAGCAGGGGAGCGCCAGGGCAGGTTCTCAACCGGCGAGTAGAGGTAGGGATTCCTGGCGGAATCCCCTTATGGCGTCCGGTTTTTCGAATCCGCGCCGCCGCCAGGGATGCTTTCCCACTCGGCAAAAAACTGGCCGATGGTCTTGTACCGCGCGGGCCGCTCGCTGTGCGTTGCCCTCAAAGCAATATCATAGCGTTCTCTGCTGAGCTCGAAGTTTTCGTAGGCGCAAGGGTAAAAATGGCTCGTCCTATACATGCGTTTTATTTCATCGTCTTCATATCTGCCGAAAAAATGGAATATCAGGGCACCCAACGTGTGCACGTTTGTCTGTGCATCGATTGATGCGCCCAAAACATATTCTTCCGGTGCTTTCAGTCGTTTTGTCCCCCAAAAATCAGCACCCATATTGTTTATTGCGGGCTTTTTTCGAAAGAAGTCAATATCGCAAATGCGCGTTTCGTCCGTTGAAAAATCGTATAATATGCTTCCATCGTAAAAATCCACCGCAACAAACCCCTTTGATTCCACGTGGCATAAAAACTCAAAGATCACTTGAAACGACGCCAATCGCTTTGCAACAGATAAGTTCTTAAACTTTGACATGGGGGACAGCCGTTTTTCTTTTGCATACGTTTCGAAGTTCCAATAATCAAACAGGCAATCACCCGTTGCCCATCGAAATACAGCTACATAGGCATTTCCCATGTCGCGGCATTCCAGTAACTCGATCAGGCTTGGATGCTTCAACTCCACATAGAGGGGCATTGCCTGTTGCAGCGAGATAACGGCCCGGCCTGTATCCCCTGTGTAATTCTTCGTTTTTGCCCCGGCTACTTTTACAAAGTACTTCGCACGCCCATCCTCTACGCCAAAGCTGATATTGCCGGAATCATTCGCGTCAAAAACACAGAATACTTTGCCGTATTCAGATAGAAACGAAAAATCAAACGGCTCGCTCAACTGAAAGGTCACGTTATCAATCGTCTGTGTGATCATTTGTCCTCCACGCTTAGGAGGGCCGAGGCTTCACGGCCCTCCGGTTCTCATAAAACAAGCGGCAGGACATGTAAAGTGTCCTGCCGCCGAACCTCCCGGCCTGCCCCCGCCTTCTCGACGGGCTCCGTTGTGTGCTATTCCGCTATGGGTTCCCCCGGCCTACCTCGGGCTGATTCTCCCCCTGCGGCTGCGCCCGCCACGGCGCTGTGTGATGCTGTGGAAGGACTGGCCGCTCACCTTGCCCTGCGGCGCGATAGGCTCGGGAAGGGGCAGCGAACCCTCCGCCGGCGTCATATCGAGCTTCAGGTGCTGGATCATCTTCCGCAGCCGGTCGGCCTCGTCCTCCAGGACCAGCGTATACGCGTTGCCCTCCTGCTCGGCGCGGCCCGTGCGGCCAATGCGGTGCACGTAGCTCTCGTCGTCCAGGGGAACGTCGTAGTTGATGACCGCGTCGATGTTCTTCACGTCGATGCCGCGCGCGGCGACATCCGTGGCCACGAGGATATCCAGCTTGCCCAGCCGGTACTGCTGCATCACCCGGTCGCGCTGGTTCTGGTTCATGTTGCCGTGGAGCGCGGCGGCCTTGAAGCCCTTCTGTTGCAGTTGGATGGCCAGCTTGGCCGCCCTGTGCTTCATGTTGACAAAGATCAGCGCCAGCGGGAAATTGTTCTCCCGAAGCAGCGCGAACAGCGCGTCGTTCTTTCCGCCGGTCGTAACGACCGTGTAGTACTGCCGCACCGTTTCCACCGCCAGGGATTCCTGCAGAACGCGGATCTCCTTCGCCTCTTTCTGGTACCGGCTGGCGATCAGATAGATTTCCTGCGGGATGGTGGCGGAGAACATCACGGTCTGCCGGTCCTTCGGCGTGGCGTTCAGTATTTTTTCCATGTCCCTTTGAAAGCCCATGTCCAGCATGCGGTCGGCCTCGTCCAGCACGACGGTGCGGATCGCGCTCAGCCGGACGGTCTTGCGCTGCATGTGGTCCAGCAGGCGGCCGGGCGTCGCGACAATGATGTGCGGCGTGGTGCTGAGCAGGGCAAGCTGCCGGTTGATGTTTTCGCCGCCGTAGATGGTGGCGATGCGGATGCCCGGCCGGCTCTGGGCCAGGTCGCGAAGCACGCCCGCGATCTGCAGCGCCAACTCCCGGGTCGGGCTGAGAATGAGCGTCTGGGTCGTTTGCTGCGCGCGGTCAATCCGCTGGATGATGGGCATGCCGAACGCGCCCGTCTTTCCCGTGCCGGTCGGCGCCTGCACCAATAGGTCGTTTCCCGCCAGGAAGGGGGCGATCGTGAGCGCCTGCACCGGCGTGGGTTTTTCGAACTTCATCCGGTTGAGGCTTTTCTGGATATCGTTAGAGATACCGAGGTCCGTAAAGGGTGTCGCTTGCATTCAAAGTCTCCTGTTTTTTATTTTTGTTTAGGCCGTCCAGAAAACAGTAGACGAAAATGCTTCCCTAACAGCCCGCGTATCATGCCAAACACAAACAAAAACGCATATTTTTGTAAACCATACCTGACTTACAAAAATATGCGAGACAGTTCGGAATTCGATACGCCCGTATTATAGCATAACGAACGGCAAATGTCAAAAGCCAATTTAACGCTCCCGCGCGGACCCGTTCACTGCCCCGAATACAGGATCAGGAACATGGTAAACTGATTCTCGTGATAGCTGGCGCGGTAGCCGCAGTGCTCGTACGAGTTCAGGATGTGCATGACCTGCGTCAGGCCGATTCCGCTGTGGCCTTCCTTGGTGGTAAACCCCTCGTTGAATACCTTGGCCACATCGACATCGGAAGCGGTCGTGTTGGATACGATGAATACAATCGTTTGATCGTTCTTCTTTTCCAGCGAAATATTGACCTGCTTCCCGTCCGAACTTGACGCGGCTTCGATGGCGTTATCCAGAACAATCCCGAACACCCTGCACAGGTCAACGTCGTCCAGAACCACATTCGTGATATCGCACACAAGGTTGATGGAAAAAACAACGCCGAGATCCGCCGCCTTCTTCGACTTCGCCTCCAGAAGGCTATAGACGGCGATTCTCGATTTCAGCGTCTCAATCACGCTCAGAAAATCGCCGGCGCTCTTCGTGGTATTGAAGAGCTTCTTGTGATACTGCTTCAATCCCTCGTAGTCGTCCACCGACAGATAACCCTCGTACCCCTGCAGCACGTTGTAAAAATCGTGCTTGATACCCCGGAATTCCTGATTGGCGTGCAAAAGCGAGCTGATGTACGTGCTGGTGGCCTGCATTTCCCATTCCAGCAGCTTCTTGCGGAGCGTGGAAAGGGTGTTGAGGAAGTACAGATAGATGGCCGCGATCAGCACGCCGTAGATGAACCCGGTCACCAGGGACATGGCGGTCCGTATCTCGTTAAACCAGAAGATGCGAAACACGACGACGATCACATACATGACGAAGATCGAAAAGATAACGCCCAGGATCTGCCCCGTCACGTTCTTCTCAAAGTAGTTCGGCGGAATGATGATGTACTTTTTGTTTCGCCTCAGCACCCGCTTGACGATCATATTGCATACAACCAGAAGCGCCATCATGATCAGGATGGCCTCGAAATCCTGCCAGTACACGCCGAAGCTCAGCTCCGTCAGCCCGCCCATGCTGATCAGGAAGTTAAACGTCACCATGTACGTCAGCACCACGATATAGTGCAAAAGCACCTGGTTGCGCAGCATGATCACCGCTCTTGTCGATGAATAGCGGAACACGTTCTTGATGATATAAAAGTACGCGATTACGTACAGCGGGTTGTCGAAGATGAGTATCGCGTAGGTCACCGCGGTATAGTGCGCCGGATAGTAGAAGAGCATATCGATCAGGTACATGGGGACCAGAAACACCAGCGCGATGAAAAACGCGCATTTCACGACTTTCCTGGCCGGCATCTTGATATCCATCAGCGTAAACTGGATATTGAGCAACAGCGCGTGCAAAATCGTATTCTGGATGATGACCAGGATGATTTGGACGCCTTTATCCTTCAGAAATGGAATCAATAAATCCATGGCCCTTCTCCTTGATAATCTTTCGTTGCAATCCCCTTACGGCACCCGATTTTTCGAAGCAGCGCCGCCTCCCTTGTTCAGGAGCGTGCTGATAACGCCAAGCAGGCACTCGACATCAAAAGGTTTCTTCAGGCAGTAATTGAACAGTGCGCTGTCTTGCATCTCGGCCGTTATGTTGCCGGTCATGAGCACCAAGGGGATTGTCCTTGCGCCGGCCATTCCGCTGGCCCGTATTTTCGTGGCGGTCTGGAGTCCGTCCATGGCGGGCATTTGATAATCGATGAAGACCACGTCATACGCGTCCGGATTCTGAAGGTAGCGGCGCACCCCTTCCTCCCCGTTCAAAGCCGCGTGCGGGGCGGTTCCTTGCTTTTTCAAATAGATGTCCATCACTCTTTGCAGGTCTTCGTTGTCCTCGATCACAAGAACCCCAATCCCTCCAAGGTTTGCCAAGGCAGGGGAAGGCTCAAACTCCTTCACGATGTCGGCCGCGAGGGAGGTGTTCGCCGTGCTCTTTTTGCGTGGGAGCAGACCCTCAAAAAATGATTTGCGACTCATCCTGATAACGCGCCTCCTCTTATGCGATCTGGGGTGATCCAGTACCGCTTCTTTTGGATTATCTTACCACGGAACCCTGTAAAATACTAGAAGGAGGAGGAAGTGCGGCTCCTTGTGCGCTCTGCGCCGGTTTCCGTCCTGCCGCGTTTCGCATCGCCGCGTTCGCCTTTTCGCAAACCCCCGCAACGGCCGCAGAATATGCTGGGAATGATTATCAGCGCATCGACGTGGCCCGCCCGTCCGTGGGTGAAACCGTCAAGGAGATGCCCGCGATGTTCCGGGAGCATCGCCATGCGGCGGGTCTCCCCATTTCTCATACAACTCTTATCCAAAACACTGGCAACACGGTATCCTGAAGTGATATGATACGCTCGAGGGTGGATTCAGCCATCCATACAAAGGAGTGTCAAAATGAAAAAGGCAATGACCCTATGCGCCGCGTGGGTTCTGGCGATGACGCTGCTGGCCGCGCCCGCGAGCGCGTCCATGGAGGACCGCGCGTTTTCGGGCGACCTGAAGCGTTTTGGGGCGTGGGTGGGCGAAGGCATCCAGAGCTTTGGCGAGCAGTTCATAGCGTTCAGCCAGGACCCCAAGGAGTATTTGGAAAACAGCGAATCGCTGAACGCGCTCATCGAGGCGCTGGAATCGGGGGCGGAGTCGCTGGAGGCGTACTGGCCCACGCTTGCATCGTCCGTGCAGGGCAGCGTGGAGGCGGTGTTCGATTCCGACCTGACCTGGGAGGAAAAGGCGGACGCGCTGAAGGAATACGGCTTGCTTGCCGTGCCCTTCCTCGCGGAGATCGATTTTGAACAGATGGGCGACGACGCGAAAGCGGCGATGGAGGCGCTCATGGACTTTCTTTCCACGGACAATGAAGAGGTCGTGAAGGAATGGCTTGAGGAAAACCGTGTGCGGCTCGTCGAGTTTGGGGAATACCTCACCAGATAGCCTCACGATCCCCCGGCGGCGCGCGAAACAACCGCGCGCCGCCGCCGTTTTGGACCGAAAAATCGACGCGTTCCGTCCTTCACGCAATTCAGGTTCATTTTACACCCATGCCAGATGATAAAATAGCGTATACTCAATGGAATCATCCCCGGATTCACGCATGAACGAGGTGCGAAGCATGAACAGACCTCCGAACTCGGCCAGGGTGCCGTATCGCGGCGCGGTCGCGCGCGAAGGCGCGATGCTGGTGCCGCACAGCATGGCGTTCCCGTCGGCGATGATGTCGCTGCGGGTACTGATGGGCGCGCCGCACGACACGCACGAGATCGCCGCGCACGGCACGCGGTGGCGCGCGGACCACGACTACAACCTGTACATGGCGCTCAGCGGCGAAGGATTCCTGTTCCTGTTCGACATGGCGGAATACTTCCGGTTCGCGCTGCCGGACGGCGCGGGGCCGATCGCGGACTGCTTCCGCATGGCGGGCATCCCGGTGCGCGTTTACGCCAACGCGGAAGTTCCCGGGCTGGACGGCGGCTGGCCGTCCGATGGGGCGCTGAAGGCCCTGGTGGTCGAAAACCTCGCGAACGGGTACCCCGCCCTGCTGCTGGGGCGCGCGGGCAGCGACCGGGTGCTGCTGGCCGTGGGCTATGAGGACGGCGGGGACACGCTGATCGCGTGGACGTTCACGCCCGGCGCGGACATGCCCAACAAGTCCTTCGCCATGGAGGACTGCCAGTACATCCAGAACTGGACGCCCGGCACCGACGCTGCCGCGCTGGTCGCCGGGGAAATCGCGTCGCCTCCGATGGAGAAGCGGCGCGTCCTCCTCGGGCGGGCGCTGGCGCGCGGCGCGCGGTTCCTCAGGGCACCCGCGTGCCACCCCTACGGCGAGCCGGTGAACTACTACGCAAACTGGATAGACCGCCTGCGGGACGCGGCGTTCTGGGCGTCGGCGCGGGAAGGGATGCCGTACATCTACCCCGAAATATGGGATCTGGCGGAGCGGCGCTTTTGCATGGCGGCGTTCCTGGAGCAGGTCGGGGAAATGCTGGGCACGGACGCGCTTGACCCGGGCATTGAGGCCAGCGCGGCCATCCACGGCAACATGTGGCGCATCCACGGGCTGCTGGACGGCGGGCAGGGCCAGGGATCGCTGAAGCGTCCGGCCGTGCGGGCGGAAATCGCGGGCATTGTCGAGGAATGCCGGGGGCTCGACCTGCGCATCGCGGACGCGATGGACGCGGCCATGCGGGCAACTTGATTTATATCTAAACGAGAGAAGGGGCGGATGATCATGGGAACGCTGGTCAATTTTGAGGTCAAGAAGCTGCCGGAGCTGAAGCTCATCGGCAAAGAGCTGCGCCACGGCATGGAGGCGCTGATGAAGGGCGACAACCCGCTGCCCGCGTTCTGGGACGAATGCTTCGGGGCGGCGATCTTCGCCCCGTTGGAAGCGCAGGCCGCGCAGGTGTACGACCCCTCCTACTTGGGCGTCATGCTCGACTGGGCGCGCGGCGACGGCATGTTTTCCTATGTCATCGGCATGCTGATGCTGCCGGGCGCGGAGGTGCCGGAGGGCTACTACTGCGCGACGCTCGCGGAAACGGACGCCGCCATCGGCTATATCCGGGGCAAGGATACGGCGGACGTGTGCTCCAACGCGCATGAGCTGACAGAGCGGGCCTTGAAGGAAAAGGGTCTGCAATGCGACGGGATGGCGTGGAGCATGGAGCTATACAACTGCCCGCGCTTCACCACGCCGGATGAAAACGGTGACATCGTGCTGGATTACTATATCCCACTGAGCCGCTGAGCGGAGGATGACACGCAGATGAAGCAGAAGCAGATGAAACCCAATCCATTCGGTGTTCGGCTCCTCCGCCTGCCCGCATGCCGGATGGTGACATCCGGCATGGATACGGGCGTTCCGTTCGCGCCGGGCGGCAAGCTGGAGGGGTTTAACGCATGGTTTTCACAGATTGACACAAGCGGCCAGTTCATGCCGCGCGATTTCCTCTGGCACGATGCCGAGGCGCAGGGCATGGAGTGGTGGTATGTCCATGATGAGGGCATGGACACCGGCGGCTTCGATGTGGTGGACTTCGAGGGTGGTCTGTATGCCGCCGCGATTTCGTGGGACGGGGACGGCGGGGACGGCGAGTGCGTATACGCCGCGATTCGCGAGTGGGTACACGATTCGGGCTGCTTTGCGCTGGACGAGCGCCCGCGCCACCGCTGCATGTTCCATGTGATTACCCCGCCCGCCGCGCAGGGGGCGATGGGCCGCAACCAGCTCGACATTTTTGTGCCGGTCAAATGGAGGGAGCTACAGCCATGAACAAAAAAATCATCGAAGGCGTGCCGCGCGTCGCGCAGTTCTTCCCGGATAATACGTCCATGCTGACGCCGTTCGTAGGGTCGCTGTGGGCGGCGCTACACGGCATGGGTAGACCCAGGCCATACGCGGACATCCTGGCGCTCTCCGGCGCGGGCAACCGGCTCGCCTGGCGGCCGGGGGCGTGGGACGGCGGCAACTGCGACATTCTCTCCTGTGAGGAGCCGCCCTTTGCGCCGCACTACCGCGCGCTCAAGGCCGTGGGCCTGCGCGGCGATGTGCGGATGGCAAGGCCGATCGCGGGCATTGAGGGCCCGTTCGTCAGCGAAGCGCGGGCGCGGGAGGAAATCGTCGCCTCCATCGACACGGGCGCGCCGGTGATCGCCATGGGCATCCTCGGGCCGCCGGAGTGCTGCGTCGTCTTTGGCTATGCGGAAGATGGGGGCAAGCTAACCGGCTGGAACTACTTCCAGGCGGACGAGGGCTTCCCGGCGGAGCAACCGTTTGAGAAGGTGGGCTGGTTTGACAACCTGACCGGCTACATTCTGCTCACGCCCGGGGAGACGCCGCCCGAGCGGGACAGCGCGCTTGCCGCCTACCGCGCCATCGTGGATCACGCGCGTCACGCGGATGTGCGCGGCGCGTGCGTCGGGCTGGCGGCCTGGGAGGCGATGCTGCGCGACCTGGAGAACGCCACGTTTGACGACTGCGTGCAGGTAAAACTGCCGGGGCCGGGCGAGATGTGGCAGGACTGGGCCTGGTCGCGCACGAACCAGGGCCGTTTTTTCATCTATTGCGACGCGCTGTGCCAAATCCATGAGCGCGGCGCGGCCCTGCCTTTTTACGAGCGCATGGCGCGGGAATACCCAGAATGCGCGAAGCCGCTGGGCGAAGCGATCGACGCGTGGCGCGCGTGCTCCGTGTACGGCGGGTTCCTGTGGAGCCACCTGACAATGGATGAGGCGGGCTTCATCAAGTTCGCGGACCCAAAGATTCGGAAGATCCTGGCGGACGAGGGCCGCCGCGCGATGGAGCTGGACCGGCGGGCCGTGGAGGCGGTGCGCGGGCTGCTGGATGCGGAAGGGAGCGCGTGAGGCGCGGGCGGGTCGCCGGCGTTACCGCTCTCGCGGCTGCGCACCTCAGGGAATGAACCAGGGCTACCAGGATGCGCGGCCAGAGTGCTTAGCGCAAATGAAGAAAACGTAGCGCAATAGATTGCGATGGATTTTCGCCCCTCGCTAAGTCGAGGAAAGGTAAGGATTCCTGGCGGAATCCTCGCGTGGTGTCCGATTGCTCCAATCAGCGCCACCGTCAAAGAGGCGTAGCAGCGCTACACCGATTGGACGAAACAACGCGAGGGGTGAAAAGGCGCGCAAGATATGCGCTACGTTTGATGAAATTGCTCTAAACCCACCGGGAGCCACTGCATTCGCGGTTCCCGGTGGGTTTCTTAGCGCAATTACCGAAAACATGGCGCATGGATTTGCGAGAGATTTTGCTGTCTCGCTAAGTTGAGGGAGTGAGGCGTAGCAGAACTACGCTGAACGCACGAGACAACGCGAGACGGCAAAGGATTCGCAAGGACATGTGCTAAGGTTGAGAGAAATGTTCTCAAACCAAAGGCGCGGCAACGCCCTTGCCTCACCCCAATATCTTCCCCATCGCCGCCAGCAGGGCGCTCCGGTCGACCGGCTTGGAAATATGGCCGTTCATTCCGGCGCGCAGGCTGGCCTCCACATCCTCCTGGAACGCGTTGGCGCTCATGGCGATGATCGGGACCGTATGTCCCCGGTCCATCGCCCGTATTGTTCTCGTGGCTGTCAGGCCGTCCATCTCCGGCATCTGAATGTCCATAAAGATCAGATCATACCGCCCGGGCGCCGCGGCGAACGCCTCGCACGCTTCCACACCGTTCTCCGCGCAGTCGATCGTGACGCCCGTGTCCTCCAGCAGCGCCATAACGATTTCCCGGTTGATGTCCACATCCTCCACCAAGAGAATCCGCTTTCCCCGGAAATCATATGCCCTGGCCGCATCTTCCGCCGCGGGGGTCTGCGCCTCCGGCCCGGATTTGTCCGCCCGGATGGTGAAAAAGAAACTGCTGCCCGCGCCGTCGTTGTTCTGGGCCCAGATGCGCCCGCCCATCAGCGCCGCCAGGCTCTTGCTGATGGACAGCCCCAGCCCCGTCCCGCCGTATTTCCTAGATATGCTGCCGTCGGCCTGCACGAACGACTGAAACAGCTTGTCCGCCGATTCGGGAGAGATGCCGATCCCCGTATCCCGTACCGTTGTCTCCACCATAACCGCGTCCGGCATGTCCTCCGTCACGCGGGCAACCACGGCGATCTCCCCGCTCTCCGGCGTGAACTTGATGGCGTTTGAGACCAGGTTGGTGACCACCTGCACGTAGCGGAACCGGTCCGTCCAGATTCGGTCCGGCACGGAGGCGTCCACCTCCATGGTGAGCGCGAGGCTCTTTTCCTCGCACTTCATCCAGAACACCTTGCGGATGCCCTCAAATACCTCCCGGATTGAGACGGGAATCACGCTCAGCTCGATCTTGTTCGCCTCGATCTTGGACATGTCCAGGACATTGTTGATCTGTTCCAGCAGGGTCTTTGACGCGTGGTCGATCTTGTCGATGCAATCGCGGATCTTCGTGTCGTCCTTCGCCTGCTCCGATATCTGCACCATGCCGATAATCGCGTTCAGCGGCGTGCGCATTTCGTGGCTCATGTTGGAGAGGAACTCGGTCTTGGCCCTGCTGGCCGCCTGCGCCATCTCCAGCGCCTTTTCCGACCGCTCCGTCATCTCGGTCATGTTGTCCATCATTTTGTTCAGCCGGTCCTCCATGACGCCGAACTCGTCGTGCTCCGTGATCACAATCCGCTCGCGCAGGTCGCCGGAGGCCGCCCTGTCCGCGAAGCGGTTCACCTTGTCCGTCACTCGTGTCAGCGTCCGGGCCACGAAGAATATGCTGGCCGTGACCAGGAGCAGCCCGACGAGCGGCACGATAATCAGGGACAGCACGAGCGCGTTGGCCGACTTGCCGACCTCGGCCGAATCCATCATCACAATCAGGTGCCAGCGCGTTTCCTCAATGTGCGCAAAGAACGCGCGCCGCTCGCTCCCCTCCCAATCAATGGAGGTGGAGCCGCTGTCCGCGCCCAGCACCTCCCGCCCGAGCGCCATAAGCGCCGGGTCCGGGTCCTCCGTAATCAGATCGTCGATGGTCTTGCTTTCGTCCGGGAAGGAGATATACTCCCCGTTCGCCCCCAGGATGAAGGCCATGCCCGTCTGCCCCACCGAGATGCCGGCGGCGATCCGCTTGATGTCGGTCAGGGCCATGTCGGCCGTCGCGACGCCCAGGAAATCGCCGCTTGGGCCATAGAATGGCATGGACGCGGTGATCATCGTGACCTCGGCCACGGGGTCATAGTACACGTTGGACCAGACGATGCCCCCGTCCGAGTTCTTGCCGTTGCAGTACCATTCCGTGTTGTGGAAATCCACCTCGCTGCCGTACTCCGGGGCGTAGACCGCCTCCCCGTCGCGCATGAATACATACGGGCCGAAATACCGCTCGTTTTTGTAGATGCTGTACGGCTCATACCAAATACCGCCTCCAACCGTGTTCTTGTTGAAGGCGATCGCTTTCATTAAAAATGTGACGAGCTCCCCGTTCTCAATCGATTGCAAGCTGGTGCTTTCCGCGTACAGCGCAAGGCTCGTGGCGATGTCCGCGTTGAGCATCAATTCGTTATGGATGCTGAGCCGCGCCGCCCTGTGCCCCTCCGCCATCCGCTCGTCAAACTGCGCGTCAATCTTTTCGTTCATCGTTTGGAATGTCATAAAGACATAGAGAACCAGCGTCAGCGCGATGATGGGAACAACGGACAGAATGATTCGCGACGCAATGCTCTTGAATTTCATCGTGTGTGGTCCTTCGCGTGTATTTGAATCCTTCGAATATCGACGGCGGCGCGGATTCGGGGAATCGGGCGCCATAAGAGGATTCCGCGAGGAATCCTTACCGCTTCTTTGATTATACATGATTTTTATGCATTATCAAGCTGCTGCCCGGGATATAGCAGGGCGATTTCATTTGAAATCGCCCTGCGGGATATAGCGTCTCAGCGTTCCAGCCTCAGCCTTGGCCCCCCGCCCCGTTCCACAAATGCTGCCACGGCGCGCTGTCCGGCAGCGTGCCAAACTCGCTCCGCTCATACGCCGCCAGCACCCGGCCGTTCTGCACCCGCACCAGCCGGTCCGCGAGCGACAGCGTGTCCGCGAGGTTCACGGCCAGGATCATCACGGCGATGCCCTTGCCGAGCAGCTTTTCCACGAGCCGAAAAATGTGCATGCGCTGCTCCACGTCGGCCTCCATGAACGGCTGCACGCAGATCGCGACAGCCGGCCGCTGCAGCAGGATTCGGGCGTACACCAGGTCGTATTTCTCCGCCTGCGTCAGCTCGTCCACGGATTTATCGAACACCGCGTCGCCGAGCCACGGCGCGTACTCTGCGCGCACGCTCCGCCGCGCCCGGGCGTCCCGCCAAATGCCCGGCAAACGGTGATCCATCGTGAAGCAGAGGTTGTCCAGGTAGGAAAGCTCAGGAAAGAGCATCGTCTTAGGGGCCAGCCGCTCGATGACCGCGATGTCCCGGTTATTTCGCACTGTACGCTTCCTGCCGCGCACGCGTACTTCCCCGCGCGGGGCGCGGATAGGCCCCGCGACGGCGGCGATCAGGTCGTCAAAGATGCGGTTCTCCAGGTCCTGCACGGCCACGCATTCGCCCGGCGCGATGGATAGCGCAAGCCCGGCCACCTCGCCCCAGTATACGTCTTTTATGGAAAGCGCGGGCGGTGCGGCGGCGTCCGGGCGGCGCTTTTCCCCCTGCGAGAGCACAAGCCGCTCGTAGTTCTCCACGCCAAAGCAGTGGATCATGTCCGGCCCGGTGTCCTCCGTGGACAGCACCTTCGCGATCTGCCCGTTCACCATCAGCGCCACCTTGCCGCAGAGGTGGCGTATTTCTTCATAGTGGCGGCTGACGTACAGGAACGACACGCCCTGCCGCGCGTACAGGCGCAGCACGCCGTGCAGCTTTTCCAGCTCCACGTCGCTGATGACGGTCCCCGCGTCGTTGATGATGATCAGCCGGCAGCCGGCCACCACGGCCTTGACGATCTCCACGACTAGGCGCTGCAGGGCCGTCAGATCGCGGGCGTACGCGCCGGGGACCACCGCAACGCCCGTCTCCGTAAGAAACGGCGCGAGCAGCCGGTCGAGCTTCGCGCGGCTCACCACGTGCTTCCTGAAGCCGTGGCGCAGCACGAACACGTTGTCCGTCACGGTCAGTCCACCCGCGAGGCCACTGCGGTTGTCGATGACACCGATGCGGTTGTACTTCATGTCCGCGTACCGCCAGTGGTTGACCAGCCGCTCGCGGTAGTACACATATCCGTAGTGCAGCGGAATGTTCTGGCGCAGCAGGCGCATCAGCACGGGCAGCCCGGTCCCGTTGACCGGGATCAGCCCCATGATCTCCCCGGCGAACAGGTTCAGGCTGAAGTGGTTCAGCACGGTTGCGCCCTGTTCCAGGATGGTGACGCGGTCCAGGCGCAGCACTTCTTCCTTCACTGCAGCACCTCCCGGCCCTGCGCGTCGCGGTCGCTGGTGATGATCGGCAGCGTGATGAGGACATCCGTCCCCACGCCGGGCATGGAGTACACGTTCAGCCCGTATTCCTCGCCAAAGAGCAAATGAATGCGGTTGTTTACGTTCACCAGCGCCAGGCCGCCCGTCCCGTCCGCGCTGTCCTGGAACGCGCGGCCGCTCTTGCCCAGGCGCTCGTTCAGCCGCGCGAGGGCGAACTCGTCCATGCCCACACCGTCGTCGGACACGCGGATCAGCAGGCGGCTGCCCGTCCGCTCCAGCGCGATCGCGAGGCTGCCCGCGCCGATCTTGCACTCGGTCCCGTGGATGATGCTGTTCTCCAGAATGGGCTGCAGCGTGAGCTTGGGCAGGCGGCAGCGGTAAATTTCGTCCCGGTCCTCATCGCACTCGATTTTCAGCGTCAGCCGCGTGCCGAAGCGGTACTGCTGAATGCGGAAATACGTCTCGCAGTTCTGCAATTCTTCCTCCACGGACACGAGGTTCTCCACCTTGCTGATGGTATAGCGGAAAAAGACGGCGAGCGCCTCCGTCATGTCGGCCACGCTGGCCAGCCCGCCGATCAGCGCCTCGCTGCGGATGCTCTCCAATGTATTGTACAGAAAGTGCGGGTTGATCTGGTTTTGCAGCGTGCGGAACTGCGCCTGCCGCTTGCTGAGCTTCAGCAGGTACGGCGCGCGGAATTCGTCGCTGATGCGGCGGAGAAGCCGTTCGCTGGCCGGGGAGAGGCGCGCGCCCTCACCCTCGCCGATGCCGGAAATGGTGTAGCCGTCCAGGAACAGGTTCGTCATCCGCTCCAATTGCCGGAACGGCCTGGCGATGAACGCATAAAACGCGCTGCCCAGCAGGAGCAGCAGCGCCACGGCCACGGCCAGCGGCCAGAGCGGTGCGCCCCTGGCGGCCTGGGCGGCATACGCGGCCGCAAGGAACGCGGTCAGCACGCCCTGCGCGATGATAAGCGCCACGGCGCGGTTGCTCAGGAAGCGCAACGGGCGGTTTTTCATGGGAAAATCTCCTTTGCCAAGGGGCATTGTCATTCACGGAGGTAAGGATTTCCCCAGGAATCCTTACCTCCGTCAGGGGGATATCGTAAGGGGGACGTGTCCTCTTATGTCTCTATCCGTATAACTTCCGAAACTCCCCGGGCGTGACCCCCACCGCCGCCTTGAACGTGTGCGTAAAGTGCTTGATGTCCGCATAGCCGACCTGCCGGCAGATTTCCGCGACCGGCAAACGCGTCTCGCGCAGCAGGCTCCGCGCCTCCTCCATGCGCACACGCGTCAGGTATTTCGCGAACCCCTCGCCCGTCTCTTTTTTAAAAAGCGTGCTGAAATAGTTGACGGAAAAGCCCATGGCCGCGCTGACTTCCTCCAGCGTGAGCGGCCGGGCGTAGTGCCGCTTGATGTACTGCTTCGCCTGCCGGATGGGCTGGCCCTGCTGGCTTTGCAGGCGTTCCAGCGCGGCAGTGATTTGCGCGTGCTGCATGGCCCGCAGGCAATCGAACAGGCCGCGCGCCGTGGGACACTGGTCCGCGCGGTCCTGGAACTCGGCGGCTTGCCGCTCGTGCTCCTCCACACCGAGGCGCGTCAGGAAGAGCACGCCCGCGCTGCGCGCGACCTGCAGCAGTTCCCACCCGCGCACGCCCGGCACGGCGGTGGCGGCCTCCTCCAGCGCGTCCGCGGCGCCACGCGCGGCGTCCGGGCTCAGCATATCGATGGCGTCCGCCGCCGCCTGCGCATACCGTGCCAAGAGATCGGCCTCCTGGATGCCGGACGGCGGCACATGGCCTTCCAGCAGGCGCTCCGTGCCCTCGGTCAGCCGCTCGGCCAGGACGCGCCGCGCGCTGTCCAGCGACGCGGGCAGCGCATCCGCCGACCGCGCCGGCTGCCCCAGCGCGAGCGAGAACGTCACCGCGCCGAACAAACTGGTCATCGCGACCATCTGGTTCAGGCAGTCGCGCAGGAAGCCGCGCAGCGCGTCCCGCTTCTCGGGCGGGTAGTGCATGACACCAGCCACCACAGCGCCACGGCGGCAGAGCGCAAAGTCCGCGCACTGCCCGGCCAGCACGGGCCGGAACACATCCTCTGCCTTGTTCCGCACAATGTCCAGCGATTGCTCCTGGAACCGGTCCAGGTCGTAATCCATCTTGAAAAGAAACACCTGGCTCACGCCGGACGCGCCGCCAAAGTGATACGTGCGGTCAAGCTGCCGGGCGTCCTTCGCCGCGTACCGGCCGTCGAGCAGGTCGGGGATAAGGTTCGCGCGGAGGCGTTCCCGATCGTCCCGGCTGCTCACGCGCAGGGCTTCCATGTCCGTCTCCATCCGGTCGCGCGCGCGGCACTGCCGGCCCATCTTGGCAAGCGTCGCGTTCAGGGAATCCTGATTGATGGGCTTTAGCAGGTACTCGCCCACGCCGTAGCCGATGGCGGTCTGCGCGTAGTCAAACTGCGCGTACCCGCTGATGATGATGACTTCCAGCGCGGGTGACACCGCCTTTGCGCGGCTGATCAGCTCCAGCCCGCTGTACCCCGGCATGCGGATGTCCGTAATCAGGATATCCGGCGACAGCGACTCCACCAGCGACATCGCTTCCAGGCCGTTGTGCGCGATGCCACAGACCTCCATGCCCAGGGCTTCCCAATCCGCCAGCGCCTGTATGAGCCGGCAGACGCGCTCCTCGTCGTCGGCAATGATTACCCGAAGCATATTCATCCCCCATCCGCCGCCAATGCAATCCGTGGTTGTATGGAGTATAGCACGCCCGTTTATGCCTTTTCAATAGAGGCGGAAAGCGCATCCAAAAGAGCGGTATTTACCCCCCATGGATCGGAAGATGCCTCCCTTTTGCCCACCCGGTTTCGCATGCTATACTTTTCACAACATTGACGTATCTCTTCGCGAGTAAAAAAAAGGAGTGATTTCTTCAGATGCATGAAGTGATTGTCTCCATGAGCCATATCCATAAAAACTTCCCCGGGGTCAAGGCCCTGGATGATGTCTCCTTTGAGCTCCGCTCCGGCGAGGTCATGGCGCTGCTGGGGGAAAACGGCGCGGGCAAGAGCACGCTGATGAAGATACTCAGCGGCGTGTACACGCGCGATGCCGGCGAAATGGAAATATTCGGCAAGCCCTATGGCAACCTGAGCCCGAAGCAGGCGCAGGCGCTGGGCGTCGCCATCATCCACCAGGAGCTGAACATGTGCGCCCATCTGTCGGTGGCGGAGAACATGTTCCTCGGCCGGGAGGACACCCGGGGCTCCGTGCTGCTGAGCCGCAGGATGCACACCGAGGCGCGGCGCGTCCTGGACGACCTCAAAATCGACATCGACCCGCACCAAGTGGTCGGCGAGCTGCCCGTCTCCAAGCAGCAGATGGTGGAGATCGCCAAGGCCCTGTCCACAAACGCGCGCGTGCTCATCATGGACGAGCCGACCTCGTCGCTCACCTCGCGCGAAATTGAAGATTTGTTCGCCATCATCCATACGCTCAAGGCCAAGGGCTGCGGCATTGTCTATATTTCCCACCGCCTGGAGGAATTGCGGCACATCGTGGACCGTGTTACCATTATGCGAGACGGCCGCTTTGTCGAGTCGATGGAGTACAAGGACACAACGCTGGACGCCATCATCACACACATGGTCGGGCGGGAAATCCACGAAAAGTTCCCGCGCGTCACGTGCGAACGCGGGCAGAAGGTGTTCGAGGTGAAGCACCTGAACGCCGGGCGGCTGGTGCGCGACGTGAGCTTCGACCTGTACGAGGGGGAAATCGTGGGGTTCGCGGGGCTGATGGGCGCGGGCCGCACGGAGACGACGCGCGCGATCTTCGGCGTGGATTCAAAGGAGAGCGGGCACATCGCGCTGGACGGCAAGGAAATCAGGATTCGCAGGGTAAAGGACGCCATCCGCAGGGGCATCGTGCTCGCGCCGGAGGACCGGAAAAAGGACGGGCTATGCACAAAGCTGTCCATCCGCCACAACATCGCGCTGCCGAACCTGGACATTCTGTGCGACAAGGCGGGCGTTGTGCGGCGCGGCAAGGAAAACGCCATGTGCGAAAAGGCCGTGAGCGACCTACGGATCAAGACCCCCGGGCTGGACGTGGACGCGGCGACGCTGTCCGGCGGCAACCAGCAGAAGGTAGTCGTCGGCAAGTGGCTGGCGCGCAATTCCCGCGTGGTCCTCTTTGACGAGCCGACGCGCGGCATCGACGTGGCGGCCAAGGTGGAAATCTACCACCTGATGAACCAGCTCAAACAGCGGGGCATCGCCGTGATGTTCGTTTCCTCCGAAATGCCGGAGATTCTTGGCATCGCCGACCGCATCATCGTCATGTGCGACGGGCGCATCACCGGGGAACTGACGCGGGAGGAGGCCACACAGGAGAAGATCCTGACGCTGGCCACCCGCTTTGAGAAAAAAACCGTAGCGAATGGTTTCGCCGCAAACGGTTGAGGAGGAATAGCAGTGGAACACAAAAAGCAGAACCCACTCCGGCGCTTCTTCGCCATCCGGGGCATGGCTTCGGCCGTGATCGCCTTCGCGGCCCTGATCGTCATCTATGTGGCGTTCGGCCTGCGGGAGGCGACCGTGTTCTCCGTCGCGAACGTCCTGAACCTGCTGCGCTCCATGTCCAAGTACCTGATCATCGGCATCGGGCAGAGCTACTTGCTCATCACCGGCAACATCGACCTGTCGATCGGATCCGTGGTCGGTATGAGCGCGATGATCTCCTCGACGCTGATGACCATGGCGGTCAATCCGTTCCTCGCGATGCTGATTACGCTGCTGTGCTGCCTTATGGTCGGTTTTATCAACGGGTTTCTGGTGGGCAAGTGCCATCTGCCGCCCTTCATCGCGACGCTGGGCACGATGTTCTGCGCGCGGGGCGTGGCGTATCTGGTCAACAACAACCGCAACTCCAACGCCATCGCGTCGGGCATCGGCAAGCCCGCCGCCGAGTCCTTCCAGAACTTCTTCTACTATGGCAAGACCCTGGGCATCTACAACACGTTCTGGGTCGCGCTGGTCGTGTTCATCGCGTTCTTCTTCCTGCTGTCCAAGACGCGCACGGGCCGCCACATATACGCGATCGGCTCCAACGTGGAGGCGGCGAAGCTCTCCGGCGTCAGCGTGTTCGCCACGACCGCGAAAGCGTACATGGTTTCCGCGTTCTGCGCGTTCGTGGTCGGCCTCATCCTCTGCGCGCAGGCGGGCATGGGCAACATGGAGGCGGGCAACAGCTACGAGATGTACGCGGTCGCGTCCGGCGTCATCGGCGGCATTTCGCCGCTGGGCGGCACGGGCCTCTTGCTGGGCACCTTTGTCGGCGCGACGGTATGGCAGACGCTGGAAAACGGCCTGAACATGATCGGCGCGCCGGTCGGCTGGCAGCGGATCGCCATCGGCGTGATCGTGGTGTTCTCGGTGCTGCTGGATGTGGTGGTGCGGCGCGGCGCCATGGAAAAGCGGCATTCCGTATCGAAATGATTAGTCCATCCAACCGCATTATAGGCGCTGCGCGCTTATAAAATAAAAAACAACCGGGAGGAAACACAATGAAAAAGCTTTTGGCGATGCTCTGTGCCCTATGCATGGCGATCGGGATGTTCGCGGCTAGCGCCGTGGCGGAAGACACGACGATCGCGCTGATCACGATGGACTCCATTGACCAGCACTGGATCACCCTGAACGAGGGGGCGCAAAAGGCCGCCGCCGAGCTCGGCGTCACCGTGAAGTTCATGTCCCCGAACGTGAAGGACGACGCGCAGCAGATCGAGTGCGTCAACAACGCCATTTCCTCCGGCGTGAAGGCGATTGTCGTGGCCGCGAACGGCCCGGACGCCATTTCGTCCACGCTGAAGGAAGCGCAGGCGGCCGGCATCAAGATCGTGTACGTTGACTCCCCGGCAAACGTCGAGGCGGAAGCGACCTTCTCCACCGACAACAAGGCCGCCGGCAAGACGGCCGGCGAAGAGATGATCGCGGCGTTTGAGGCGGCGGGCATCACGGAAGGCTCCATCGGCATCATCAATGTGAACGCGGCCACCGATTCCTGCGTGCAGCGCGAGGCGGGCTTCCGCGAGGCGTTTGAGGGCAGCAAGTTCACCATCCTGGAGACCCAGTACGGCGAGGGCGACGCGGCCAAGTCCCAGACCATCGCCGAGAACTACATCACCCAGGGCGTCGTCGGCATCTTCGGCGCGAACGAAGGCTCCACCGTCGGCGCGGGCAACGCGATCAAGGCGGGCGGCAAGGATGTCGTAGGCATCGGCTTTGACAAGTCCGACGCGATTCTGGGCTTGATCGAGGACGGCTTCCTGCTGGCGACCATGGCGCAGAACCCGGACGTGATGGGCTACGAGGGCGTGAAGGCCGCCGTCGCGGCGATCGGTGGCGAGGCGCTGGGCGGCGCGGTCACGGATACCGGCGTCAGCGTGCTGAAGAAGTAAGGATTCCTGGTGGAATCCTCTCCTGGCGTCCGATTCCTCGAATCAGCACCGCCGTCGAAGTAAAAAACAAACACACAGCAAAAGACCTCCGCGCGGGGAAACCCGAACGGAGGTCTTTTCTCTGTGTTTATGATTGGAAAAGCCGCGCGGCCGGATTCCGCGGTGATTCCTAACCGCAATCGGCATCACGCCTCATGCCCGGCCTGGATCGCATCGTAATAGCGCCTGCGCGACCAGCCCATCCACGGCTCAAGGGCGTCCGAGTACACGAACCCCAGGATCTCCAGGTTCGCGCGACCCGCCGCCGTCAGCGTGTGCTCGATTTCGTCCACGCCGGAAACGCCCCGCCGCACGGAGAATAGCGCGCCGCCCACATAGGGGGCCAGCGCGAGCGCGTCCGCGACCAGGTTGATCGGCGGCGTGTCGATCACCACAAGGTCGTATTCGCGGCTCACGCGGTCCAGGAGCTTGCGCATGTTGAGCGAACCGAGCAACTGCATGGGGTTCACATCATCCCGGCCCGCTGTCAGCACGTCCAGTTGCGGATGCACCTCCCTGGACAGCGCGGCGTCCAGGCCCACGCCCTGCGCGAGCACGTCGGTCAGGCCCTCCTGCCCCATGGGCAATCCGAAAATTCGGTGCTGTGTGGGCCTTCGGATATCGGCTTCCATGAGCAGCGTGCGCCGTCCGTCCACCGCCGACGATATCGCCAGGTTCGCGCTGAGCAGCGATTTCCCCTCGGACGGGATGGAACTGATGACCATGAGCACGTTGTTGTCGCGGGCGTCCAGCAACGAATCGACGCCGATGCGAAGCCGCCTGTATATCTCCTGGGTATTCAAAGACATGGAACGCGAAAAAACAAACGGGGTGATTTTTTCCAGAATCTCTTTTCCGTCCTTGCCGGCCGCGAGCCCCGCCGCCTTGGCCGCCTTCCGCGCTCTCTTCTTCGCGCCCGCCTTGGGTCCCGGAATGCTCGCTAAAATTTCGATGGGAAAGCGTTCCCGCAACGTCTCGTCGCTTTGGATATGACGGTCGCGCATGAACAAAAGCAGCAGCGCCCCGCAGACAAGCATCGCGCCGGCGCCGCCGCCGACCACGACGTTCGTCATTACACCCTTGCTGTCCCGGCTTTCCGGCAGCGACGCGTAGTCGATGACCACGACCTGCCCCGCGTTCACGACGCGGATGATCTCACCCGGCGCGCATTCCGCGACCGCGTTGCAGATGTTCATCGAAAGGTACGGGTCCGGACTCGTCACGCTGATCCGCATGACCTCCGTCCGCGACACCGAGTCCACGCGAATCAAACCCTGCAGCATCTCCGCGGTAAGCGGCGGCCCGATTCTCTCCGCCACCGCGTCCAGCACCTTTTTGCTGCGGATGACGACCGAATAGGTATCCAAAAGGCGCACCGCCGTGTTGAGGTCCGCCGTGTTGGCGTACTGATAGCTCGTCTGGTTCGGGTTGTTCGTGTACACGTACATCAACGCGCTTGCCGTGTAGGAATCCGGTGTGGCAATCGCCGAGCGGTAAAACATCACGCTCGCGCCGATGACGGCAACAAGAATGACCAGCCACGCTTTTCGAAGGATCACCCTGGCCAGCAGAAATATATCCAGTTCTTCTGTGATCAAGTCATCTCTCATAACAAACCCGTCTTACTCTGCGATTTGTTTTTCATCATACAGGCTTTTTCTATGCGTGTCAATGATTTCGCCGGTCCGCGCGCCCTGCGCGGCAGGCGCTTGCCGTGCGGGCGCCGCCCGCCCTCAGACGCTTTCCATCAGCTTGATCTGCAGTTCCCGTTCCTTTCTGACCTCCGCGAGGTCCCCGGGATACAGCAGGTTGACGACCTTCACCGCGTACTCCGACGCGATCAGCGCGTGGCGCTTCACGTGCGGCGTCGCCGCGACCTGCGCCATGACCCGCAGCGCCTTCTCCCGGACGGGGTCTTTTTCCTCGCGCGCCAGATCGTAGATCACGCCCGCGGCGTCCCTTCCTTCCTGGAAGCCAGCGTCCCCGTCCCGCCACCTCCGGTTGACGGAATAGCACGCTTCCAGCGCCTCATTCAGAGGCATGCCCGTCAGTTCCAGGATGTGATCCGCCAGCAGCAGACCGTACACCGACACATTCCGGTGGGTTTTTGTGTCGAACACCGCGATGAGCCTCGCTTTCAGCGAGGGAATGTCCTCCAGCCCCTTGATGGGGCGCACGTCGCTCAAGTCGCTGCCCTTCTTGGGTTTCTCCCGGCGCGCCGTGATGATCGTGAGGCTCTGGGCGTTGATCGTGATGACGAACCCATCTCCGCGCACGTACCAGTTCTTCCCTGTTCTGGTGAGCGTATCCGGGTTTTCGATCTGCTGCTTGCACCACCGGACGACATCCCCGGCGTCCAACCCCAGGTTCTTCGCGATTCGCTTCGCGCCCAACTCCGTCGTGTGCACCTTGTCCAGGTTGTCAAATAGCGTGTGCGCCATTGCGTGTCCCTCCTCGCGTGTCCTTCCGCGACGGCGGCGCGGATCTCATTGCCTTTCCATTATACCGCAACCGGGCCGCCTTGAATACGCCCCGAATGTCGGGTATAATGCTTGCAATCCGGCAAATCTTTCCTATGGTAATCTTTCGTTTGGAGGGCATCAAATGGACAGATACGATGAGGCGCTCGCAATCCTGGCCGAGCGGTTTGGCCGCGACAGTCTGATTTCCGTCGCGACGGTGGAGGGCGCGCGTCCCCATGTCCGCACCGTGGACGCCTATTACGAGGACGGCGCGTTTTACACCGTCACGTACGCACTGTCCAACAAAATGCGGCAAATCGAAAACAACCCCGATGTCGCCGTCTGCGGGGAATGGTTTACGGCGCACGGAACCGGGGAAAACATCGGGTACGTCCGCGACGAGCGCAACGCCGCCATGATGGCCAAAGTGCGGGCGGCATTCGCCGGGTGGTATGACAACGGGCATGTCGATGAGAATGACCCGAACACCTGCCTTCTGCGCATCCGGCTGACGGACGGCGTCCTCATGAACCACGGAACGCGGTACGCGCTGGATTTCATCAACCGCAAGGCGTAGAATCCCAACCGCTCCCACCACAGCGAAATACGCCAAAAAGCGGCGAACGAGTGAGCAATTGGCCGCTTTTCCCGTCTTATCGCCTGCCTGGCCGTAGGAATCCGGCACAGGCGGCATTCGCGTTTTGACGAACGCCCCGCATTCATTTACTATATTCAACGGCATTGCAGTACACCGAGCAAATAACGCAGTGGGGGGTGAACGCCCTATGGCGCGACGCGGCCGGCATGGCATGCTATACCGCCTTTACGAACGTCTTCGGCCGTTCCGCAGGCGCATTCTCATCGGCTTTGTGATGATCTTTTTCACGCAGCTCCTTCGCATGTTCCTGCCCCTGATTACCCGCGAGGTGGTCAACCAGGTGCTTCCGAACCGCGATTTCACGCTGATGCTCCAGCTCGGCGCGCTGATCCTTGGCATCACCTGTGTGCGCGCGACGCTCCTGTACCACCGGGGCATGCTCTTTGAGCGCGTGTCGCAGGATGTGGTCTACGGCTTGCGCACCGACATCTACGCGCGTCTGCAGGCGCAATCCTACACTTTTTATGACAAAAACAGGGTGGGCGAAATCATGTCGCGCCTGACGGGCGACATGGAGGGCGTCCGCAACTTCCTGATGAACCTGTGCTTAACGTTCGTGGAGCAACTGATCGTGTTCACTGGCGCGCTGGTGTTCATGGGCTCGCTGAGCTGGACGATCACGCTGGTGATCCTGGCCGTGTGTCCCGTGCTGGCGGGCATCGCCTGGGCGTTCAACCGCAAGATCCGGCCCGCGCACGCGGCCGTCCGGGAGCAGAACGCCGTGCTCAACACCCGCACGCAGGAGAACATCGCTGGCGTGCGCGTCGTCAAGGCGTTCGCCAGGGAGCCCCACGAGAGCGAGCGTTTCGAGGAGGACAACCAGAGCGTGCTGAACCTGAACCTGCGGGCGACGCGCATCTGGTCCAACTTCAACCCGGTGATGGACTTCATCGGCTCCCTGGCCGTGCCGCTGATGCTCCTGGTGGGCGGGTCCCTGGTGGCGGCGGGCAAGATGGACCTGGGCACGCTGATCGCCCAGACGGGCTACGTATACCTGATGGTCAACCCCATGCGCATGCTGGCGAACTTCGTCAACGTGTTCGCGCAGGGCATCACCTCGGCGGAAAAGCTGTTCTATTACCTGGACCTGGGCAGCATTGTCCGGGACCCGGAAAACCCCGTGAACCCTGCCAAATATGAGGGCCGCGTATCCTTCAGCGATGTCACCCTTGCCTACGGCGACACCGTGGTGCTGAAGAATATCAGCTTTGACGCCGCGCCGGGCGAAACCATCGCGCTGATGGGCGCCACAGGCAGCGGCAAGACCTCCGTCGTCAACCTGCTCGGCCGGTATTATGACATCCGCACCGGCAGCGTCAGGGTGGACGGCGTGGACGTGCGCAAACAGAGCCTCGCGAAGCTCCGCACCAACATCGGCTACGTGATGCAGGAGACGTTCCTGTTCTCCGACAGCATCGCCGAGAACATCGCCTTCGGCCGGCCGGATCTGCCGCAGCCGGACATTGAGCGCGCGGCGGACATCGCGCAGGCGGAGGAATTCATCACCCACATGCCGCAGGCGTGGGACACCGTGGTGGGCGAGCGCGGGCTGGGGCTGTCCGGCGGGCAGAAGCAGCGCGTATCCATCGCCCGCGCGCTGGCGATCGATCCGAAGATCCTCATCCTGGACGACGCCACCTCCGCCGTGGACATGGAGACGGAATCCGCCATCCAGGCGCGCCTTCGCGAGGTGCTGGGCAAGCGGACGACGTTCATCATCGCGCACCGCATCTCCTCCGTCATCCACGCGGACCAGATCCTCGTGCTCGCGGACGGGACGATCCAGGAGCGCGGAAACCACCGCACCCTGATGGAAAAGCAGGGCCTCTACTATCAAATGTTCATGGACCAGTACCGGGACTTCGCGGACCTTTCCCGGACGGAAGGAGCGTGACGGAATGGCCAGGCTGCGCACCATAGACGACGAGCTGCTGGAAGCCCCATTTGACAAGGCGCAGTTCTTCCGCCTGCTCGCCTACATGAAGCCCTACAGCAAGCAGATGGGCCGCGCGCTCGTGCTGATGGTGATCTACGCGCTGTGCGGCATCGCGTCTCCGTATTTCATGAGCCGCGCGGTGGCCGTGCTGGAGAAGCTCGGCATGCCCGGGGCCTCACTTTCCGCGCTGCCGTGGTTTGTCGGCGGCATGATCGCGACCGCCGCGCTGGGCGCTATCTGCCTGCGCGCCCGCGTGCGGCTGACGGACATGTCCGGCCGCCGGGCCATCGCGACACTCCGCCAGGATCTGTTCGACCACATCCAGACGTTGTCGTTCTCGTTCTTTGACGCGCGCTCCGCCGGGAAGATCATGGTCCGCGTCATCAACGACGTCAACTCGCTGAACGACCTGTTCTCCAACGGCATCATCAACCTGCTGGTGGACTGCCTGACCCTGGTGCTGCTGGTGACAATCATGTTCGTGATCAACTGGCAACTCACGCTCGTGTCGCTCGCCTCGCTGATCCTCCTGGCCGTCCTCATCATGATTATCAAACGGCGCATGCGGCGCGGCTGGCAGGTCGTCCGCATGAAAACCTCCACCATGAACGGATACCTGCACGAGTCGCTCGCGGGCATGCGGGTAACCCAGGCGTTTGTCCGGGAACCGGAAAACCAGCAGACCTATGAGGAAGTGAACCAGGACATCCGCGGCTCGTGGCTGTCCGCCGTGCGGTACAACAACCTGTTCTGGCCCGCCATCGACATCACGTCGCAGATGGGCACGGTGCTGGTATATCTGGTCGGCCTGTCGCTGTCCGGCGGGGCGCAGGGGCTCCCGCTCTCCAGCCTACTGCTGATCCTGTGGTATCTGGGCCGTTTCTGGGACCCGATCAACAACCTGGCCAACTTCTATAATATGGTGCTGGCCGCCATGGCCTCTGTCGAGCGCATCTACGAAATCTTCGATACCCCGGCCGAAATTCGGGACAAGGAGGGCGCGGAGACGCTGCCCGAGATCCAGGGCGAGGTGCGGTTCGACGACGTCTCCTTCGGCTACGATCCCCACACGACGGTGCTAAAATCTGTTTCCTTCACGGCGGAACCCGGCCAGACCATCGCGCTGGTGGGGCCGACCGGCGCGGGCAAGAGCACCGTGGTCAACCTCGTCAGCCGGTTTTACGATGTGACGGGCGGCCGCGTGCTGATCGACGGGCACGACGTGCGCGACGTGACGCTGCGCTCGCTCCGGTCGCAGATGTCCGTCATGCTGCAGGATAGCTTCATCTTCTCCGGTACCATCCGCGACAACATCCGCTACGGGAGGCTCGACGCCACGGACGAAGAAGTCGAAAACGCCGCCCGCGCGGTGTACGCGGACGACTTCATCCGCCGGATGGAAAAGGGCTACGAGACGGTGGTCAACGAGCGCGGCTCCTCCCTCTCCGCCGGGCAGAAGCAGCTCATCTCCTTCGCCCGCGCGCTTCTCAATGATCCGCGTATCCTAATCCTGGACGAGGCCACGTCCTCCATCGACACGCACACCGAGCAGCTCATCCAGCGCGCGCTGGAACGTCTGCTCCGGGGCCGCACGAGCTTCGTCATCGCGCACCGGCTGTCCACCATCAGGAAGGCCGACTGTATCCTGGTGGTGCAGGACGGCAACATCTCCGAGCGCGGCACGCACGAGGATCTGATCCAGAACCCGGACGGCCACTACCGCCAGCTCTGCGAGGCGCAGGTGCGCTTCCTGGACGAGATCGACGACGAGGACGGGGCGGAACCGGCGGGCAGGGGTGCGCTGGGGGTTTCGTGATTTCTCCATAACAAAAGAGGCATAGGCAGCGTATCGGCCGCTCATGCCTCTTTTGTTATTACCCCGGCATCGAAAAGTAGGAAGAACTGCGCGAGAGATTTTTTCGTCCAGCAAGGAGCTGGAACGAGGCGTAGCAGCGCTACGCCGAGTGGAGGGCGACGCAGCCGGGCGGAAAAAGATCCGTGCAGAATTCCGACTTTTCGGTGCCGGGGTAATATGTGCGCCAGGCTAGTACTTCTTCTTTTCCAGCGCCTTCTCGATCACGTGCGTCTCCGCGCGCCCCCGCTCCCGCCTTTTCAGCGCGAGCGCCGTGTACAGGCTGTCGATGATCGTATACTGCGAAATGCGGCTGGACAGCGCGATGATCCGGTATTCCGTCTCCTTGGACGCGGTGTCCAGCCGGATGTCGGCCATGTCCGCCAGGGGGTTCCGCCCGATGTTCGTCAGGCTGATGACGGTCGCGCCCGCGTCCTTGCACAGTTCCGCGGCGTCGATCACATCCCGGGACGAGCCGGAATGGCTGACGCAGACGCACACATCCCCCTTCTTCAGCAGTGTGGCGGCGATGCACTGCATGTGGCTGTCCGTGTACGCGAACGCGGGCATCCCCAGGCGCAAAAATTTATGCTCCATATCCATCGCGACGGAGCCGGAGTTGCCGCAGCCATAGATGTTGATCCGCCCGGCCGCGTGCAGGGCCTCCACCGCCCCGGCGAACTGCGTCCCGTCCAGGATGCGCTGCGTGTACTGCAGCGAATGAACCGCGCTCTGGAACACCTTTTCCACGATCACGCGCGGGGAATCGCCCTCCAGGATGTCCTCGTGAATCGTCTCGATCGGGGACACGATGTCCTGCGCCAGCGTGACCTTCAGCTCCTGGTATCCCTGCATGCCCAGGCGCTTGCACACGCGCACCACCGTCGCGTCGCTCACGCCGCTCATGTCCGCAAGGCCCGTGATGGACAGGTGGATGATCTCGCGCGGATGCGCCAGGATGCAATCGATCACCTTTCGTTCCGTCACGCTGAGCTGTGGCATCAGCGCGCGCATTTTCATCAGCAGGGCCGATTGAGGTTCTTGCATGCCGTCACATCCCTCCCCCATTGCCGTTTTCGGTGATTATTGCTTCTTCAGCAGGTTTTCAACCGCCGCGACCCAATCGTGGTCCGGGTCGTTGGCGCGGAAGAAGCCCTGGTGTTCGCCCGCCATCAGCCACAGGAAATACGTGTTGTACCCGGGCGCGCCGACCGTGGTGTGGTATCCGCGCGGGAACTCCACCAGCTCGTCGTTCTTCACCCGGTACGCCTCGTCGATCTCGCCGTCCGCCGTGTACAGGCACTGCACCGCGAACCCCTGCTCCGGCTGGAACAGGAAGTAATAGATCTCCTCCAGCACGCCCTCGGCTGGCATTTTGTCCTCGTCGTGCTTGTGCGGCGGGAAACCGGCCCAGTTGCCGGGCGTGATGTACGCCTCGCCGATGGTCAGCCGCTTCGCGTTGGTCGCCCCATCGATGATGAACGATGTCTCCCGTTCCCACGGTTTCTGGCCGAGGTTCACCATGCGCACATCGGATTGACGGATCACCTGCGCCTCGCCGTCCGCCAGCGCGGGCGTCTTGCAGACCGCGATCTTCACGTTCCACGGGCTCTGGATGGTGACCGACGTGTTTCTCGGCGCGTAGAACGCCTCCGCCTTGCCCTCGAACACGCTTCGCCGCACGCCGACGCTCCCGAACGATTGCCCGCCGGCGGCGAACGTAGCCTTGCCGCTCAGCACGATGAACGCGACCTCGCGGTCCTTCGTCTCAAAGACGTGGCTCTGCCCGGGGCCGAGCGCCAGAATGCCGAATTCCAGCATGTTGAGCGACGATTTCCCGATGGTGCTCAGCTCCGTGTATCCCTGCGCGGGGGTGTAGGTTTTCTTGTAATTCATGCTACTTCCTCCTTATTTTTTCGATCTGTTCGATCATTTCGTCCACCACTTCTTCCCAGTCGCCCACAATGCCGTAGTCCGCGTGCGAGAAAATTTGCGCGCGCCGGTCCGCGTTGACCGCGACGACGGTTTTTGCCCCCCGCATGCCCGCGATGTGCTGGACGCAGCCGGAAATGCCCACCGCCAGATACAGCCGGGAGCGCACCGTCACGCCGGTCAGCCCGATTTGCGCCGCGTACGGCGCGTACCCCAGGTCCACGGCCGAGCGGGACGCGCCGACCACGCCGCCCAGCAGCGCCGCCAGCCGCGCGAGCTTCGCGAACCCCTCCTTGCCGCCAACGCCCTTTCCGCCCGCCACGATGACTTCCGCGTCGCCAAGGCGGGCGCCCTCGGCATTCTGTTCCACGTGCAGCCGCTGCAGGAATATTCTTCCTTCACATGCAACGCGCTGGACAAAGCCCGTGCGCGACGTATCCGGCGCGGGCGGCGGGAACACGCCGGGCCGCACGGACGCCATCTGTGGCCGCCGCGCGCGGCACAGGATGTCCGCGATGAGGTTGCCCCCGAACGCGGGGCGCGTCTGCAACAAGAAACCATCCTGCGTCAGCGATAGCGCGGTACAGTCCGCCGTCAGGCCCGTATTCAGCCGCGCCGCGATCCACGCGGACATCGCGCGCCCCTCGACCGTCGCGGGGCAGAGCACAATTTCCGGCGCGTATCGCAACAGGATTCCCGCGAAGGCGTCCGCCGTCCGAGGCGTGTCCGGCGGCGCGCCGGTCAGCAGCACAGCCCCGTCCGCGCCCGCGTGGAAATACCGTTCGGGCGGGGAATCATCCTCCGTCCCCAGCGCCACGACCTGCCTGTCCGCCTCGTCCGCCAGCGCGCGCGCGCGGCCCAGCAGCGCCAGGCAGGCGCCGTCGTCCGGGAGGCAGAGCACCCACACCGCGCCCGATGGGATCACGCGAGCACCCCCTTTTCCACCAGCGCCGCAACTGTCGTCCATTCGCACTGGCGCAGGCCCAGGGGCCGCGTTTCCGCACGGATCACGCGCGTCGGCGAGCCGGACAGGCCGCAGTCCTCCGGCGCGATGCCGAGGTCGTCCGCGCCCCAGCGCGCGATTTCGAGCCCCTTCGCCCGGCGCATGCCCAGGATGGACGGCAGGCGGAGCGCCCTGCTGCGCTCCAAGAACGTAACCACCAGCGGCAGCGCGGCACAGCGCCACACCGCGTCGCCCCGCTCCGTTCGCTGTATCACCTCCGCCGTGCCATCCGGCGCGACGGTCACATCCGTGGCGTTCGTCACCACCGCCGCCCCAAGGAGCGACGCGAGTGCCGGGCCTACCTGGCCCGTTTCCCCGTCCACCGCGCGCCTACCGCAGAAAATCAGGTCAAACGGCCCGGCTTTGGCCACGGCGGCACGGAGCGTCTTGGCCGTCGCTAGCGTATCCGCGCCCGCGAACGCCTTGTCACTGAGCAGAATCAGGCGGTCTGCGCCGCGCGCCGCCGCCTCCCGCAGCATGCCCTCCGCCGCCAGCGTTCCCATCGTCATCACGGTGACGGATGCCGCGCGCGCGTCCCGCAGCGCCAGCGCGAATTCCAGCGCCGCCTCGTCGGCGGGGTTCATCACCAGCGCCGCCGAATCCCGCACAAGGGAATGGTTCTCGTCCATCCGCACGTCGGTCGCGTCCGGCACCAGCTTTGCGCACACCAGAATTCTCATAGCCTGTGATAGATCGGCGCGAGCGCCGCCTGGATGTCCTTGTACAGCGCGAACCGCCCGCCGTAGAACGCGTGACGCTCCGCGTCCGGCGTCACCACATCCGAAACGCGCACGCACCTGTCCACCGCCTCCGCGTGCGACGCGAATACCCCCGCCGCCACGCCCGCCAGCATCGCGCTGCCGAGCGAGGAATCCACCTGCTCCACCCGCCGCAGCGGGATGCCCAGCATATCCGCGATGATCTGCCGCCATACAGCGCTTTGCGCGCCGCCGCCGATGATCGCGGCGGATGCGGGCGCGATGCCCATGCCCGCGAGCACGGTGAAGCAGTCCAGCATCGAGTAGCCAACGCCCTCCAGCACGGCCCGGTCAAAATGCGCCTTCGTGTGGAACGACGCCGCGCCGGTGAAGCTGGCGCGCAGCCTATCGTCCAGGTACGGGGTGATTTCCCCCTGCAAATACGGATGGTAGAACAGCCCCTCGCACCCCGGCGGGATTTCCGCCGCCGCGCCCGACATCGCCGCGTACTCGCCGCCGAACGTGTCCCTGTACCAGCGGTTGGACGCCGCGCAGCTCTTGGTCGCCGTGCCGGGATACCACATCCCCTCCACCACATGGCGGTAGCAAATCAGCATCGGGTCCACGAGCGCGTGATCGGCAATGGTGCAGATGCGCCCGGCCGTGGCGAGCTTCACGGTCGCCTGCCCGGGCGTCACCGCGCCGGACGCGTACACCTCCAGCGCCGTATCCGTCGCGCCCGCGATCACCAGCGTGGACGGGGCAAGGCCGGTGTCCTCCCGCGCTTTTCTTGCCAGCGGAGAGAGCCGCGCCATCGGATCGACCACCCTTGGCAGCATGTCCGTATCCAATCCGCACAGCCCGCACAGGAACGGCGACCACTCGTTCCGGTTCGCGTCCAGCAGCATGAACCCCATGGCCTCGATGCTGTCGGTCACATAGTCGCCCGTGAGCCGGTAGCGGACATAGTCCTTCATGGACAGCACTTTCCGGATGCGGGCGTGGTTCTCCGGCTCGTTCTCGCGCAGCCACATGAGCTGCGGCAGCGTCCACAGGCTGCTGGGCGTGTTCATCGACAGCCGGACGATCTCATCCAGGTGATTGGCGCTCAGGCGGTCCGCTTGCGCGCCGCTCCGCTTGTCGGTCCAGTAGATCGCGGGGCGGATCACGCGGTCGTGTTCGTCCAGCAGCACCGCCGTGTGCGTCGCGCCGTCCAGCGCCAGCGCGACGATTTCATCGGGCCGAACGCCGGTTTTCCGCAGAATCTCCCGGACACTCTCCACCAGCGCGCGGTAGGAATCCTCGGGATCCTGTTCCGCCCAGCCGTTATGCGGGTATGCCGTGGGGTACTCCCGCGCGGCTGTGGCGACGACGCGCCCGTCCGAGGACAGCAGCGTCGTTTTGGACGCGCTGCCGCCAAAATCGCAGCCCAACAAGTAGGACACTCCATCGCCTCCTATGCGTTTCGATCCAACAGCACAAAAACGTCTTCCAGGGAGTGCCCTTCCGGTATGGCCAGGGAAAGCGCCAGGAACGACTGCGGGCACGCCGTCACCAGGGTCTCCGCTTCGGTCCGTTGCGCGTCCTCCCACCGGCCCCGCGCCACCTGGCGCGCGAGCGCGGGCGCGTATTCCGAAAAGAGCGCCGTGCCGCAGCACTTCGCCAGCCGCCGGTTCAGGAACATTTCGTGAACCGTCATGCCCATCGCCGCCAGCAGATCCCGCGCGGGCTGGTGCTCGTCCAGATCGCGCGCCAGACGGCTGCCATCGTGATAGGTCACAGCCTTGCTTTCCTTTTTCACGGCGAGCTTTCCGCCCTTCACCAAGCCGTCCACGAACGCCGTCGCCGTGACGACCTCCGGCGCGAGCGCGATGCCCCAGTCCGCGTACTCATGCCGGAACGCCGCCGCGTCATACGTATCCAGCACCACCAGCGTTTTCGCGCCGGTTTCATTCACCGCGCAGGCGCAGGCCATGGCCATCTGCCGCGCGTCCTCCACATAGCCCATCAGGTCCGCCAGCTCGATGCCGCTCCCCGGCTCATCCGCCAGCACCGTGAACGAAACGCCCGCCTTTTTCAGCAGCGACATCAGCGCTCGCGCGATTTCGGGGGTCCGATGCCTTGCCGTATGGCCCAGGTACAGCAGCACGTCCGCCTTGTCCGGCAGACCTTCCGTGGAAAATTGCGGGGCCGTGTCGCCGAACGGGTTTCCGCTTTCCAGCACGCGGTCGGTCACGCGCTGCGCCGGTGCGGGCGTCAGCCCTTCCACGGCCGCCTCCGTCCGCGCCTCGCGGATGTACAGCGGCGGCTCAAAGCCCGTCACGCAGTCGTTCGTGCACGCGCCGCACAGCAGGCACTCGTACATGGTCTGCGCCGTATCCGCGTCCACGGGGAAGCCGCGCTTCGCCATCGCCACCAGCAGACCCTTGGCGCGGGGGGTGTTCGCCTCCTTCCCCGTCATCAGCCCCACCGGACAGAGGTGGCGGCACATCCAACAGAACCGGCACGCGTCGGCATGCCGCATCGCTTGATCGCTAAACATTCTTGCGCCCCCCTTCACAGGCCGAGTTTGAACGGGTTCATGATGCCGTTCGGGTCCAGGCTCCGTTTAATACCCTCCATCACCTGCATCGCGGGGCCGTACTGCTCCTTCATCAGGCGCGACAGCTTCAGCCCGATGCCGTGATGGTCGTTGATGACGCCGCCGTGCGCCATGGCCGCGCGGACGCCCGCGTTCCAGATCTGGTTGTGCAGCCGGATGGCCTCTTCCGGGTCCTCGGGCGGGTGGTCCATGATGAAGCGGTCGTACAGCATCGTGCCCCACTCGTACCAGTGCGAGCAGTGTGCGATGAACCGGACGCCGGGGAAGTTATCCTCGATGGCGCACTTCATCGCCCAGTAGATTTCCTCGATCTTGTCAAACGTGGCGATGGTGTCCATCGTGCCGAACATCTGCGGGATGTCCATGATGTGGCCCGGATAAAAGAACGTGATGCGGTTCTCGTACCATTTCTCGCCGTACTCGCTGCCCAGGTCCATGGCGCCATAGCGCGCGCAGATGTCCAGGATCATTTCCATCTCGATGTCCACAACGCGCGCCATGCCCTCCGCCGCGAGGTTCATGAAACAGCCGCGCTTCTCAAACCCGAGAATCTTCTTGATGATGGAGATCGTTTCCGCCTCGTCGTACAGCCGCAGGATGCTCGGCTTGCACTTCTGCATGATGTCGCGCCCCGCCGCGATGCCGCTCTTCATGTCCGGAAACAGGAAGGCGCGAAACTTCCGGCTTTCCGGCTGCTCAAACAGCTTGAACGTCGCCTTTGTCATGATCCCGAGCGTGCCTTCCGACCCGATGAAGATTTCCTTCAGGTCCGGCCCCGCCGCGTGCTTGGGCACGGGCAGCGTCTGGATGATGTCGCCGTTTGGCAGCACGACCTCCATGGAGAGGCACTGGTCGTCGATCTTGCCGTACTTTGTGGAGGTAATGCCGATGCCCCGGTGCGCCAGCGCGCCGCCGATGGTGCCGCACGTCAGGCAGGACGGGATGTGCTGGCAGCTATAGCCCTTTTCGTTGGCGTACCACTCCAACTGCTGAAAGATCATGCCGCATTCGGCGGTGATGGTGCGGCTTTGTTCGTCAATTTCGATCAGCCGGTTCATCCGCTTGGTATCCAGCAGCAGGCCGCCCGCCATCGGCAGCGCGCCGCCCTGGGAGCCGGACCCGCCGCCCCAGGTGTGCACCGGCATTTTATAGTAGTTCGCGATTTTCAGGATACGGGAGATTTCCTCCGTGGTGTTTGGCCGCACAATATAGTCCGGCGACGGCGGCCGCTTCCCCCTGTCCGACCACATGCGGCTGATCCAGAAATAATCCACGCCGTAGGTCAGCTTGTCGCTCTCGCTGACTGAGACGTTTTCCGCACCGACGATATCCTCCAATTCCGACCGGATCATGTCGCCCATAAACGCCCGGTGTTCCATCAGATCCCTCCTCCTTCCAGCGCGGCGCCCCGATCCCGCAAAAACGCGCGCACACGTTCGTCGCCCGGGACGCCCTCGCGCGCGCCGAAGCATGTGCACTTCAGCGCGGAAACGGCGCTCGCATACACGGCGCAGTCCGCGAAGGACAGCCCCTTCAGATACCCGGCGACAAACGCGCCGTGGAAAACATCGCCCGCGCCGTTGCTGTCCAGTACGTCCACGGGGAACGCGGGGTAGCGGGAGAGTTCCCCGTCCAGGCAGAGCACCCCACCGCGCGCGCCCTGCGTGACAACGACGACCTCCGGCCTATACGCAGCGTACAGCTTCCTCGCCGCCGCCTCGGCGGTACTTTCGTCGGTCATTTTCAGCGCGTACTCCTCCGAGGGGATCAAAAAGTCCACGAGCGGCAGCAGGCGTTCCACCCCCGGGTACGTGCCGCCGGCGTCGTAGCTCACCTTCACCCCGGCGGCGCGCGCCAGCTTCGCCGCGTGAACCGCGGCGTCCAGCATGTTCCCGTCCAGGTGCAGCACCTTCGCGCCCCGGATCGCCCGCTCGTTCACCTCCGAGGCTGAAGGCGGCGGCACCGTGCCCGGGTTCCACACGCACGTGCGCGTGGCCGCTTCTTCGCTGAGCCAGATCACCGCGTGGAACGACACCACGTCCGGCACGCGCCGCACGTGCGCGGTGGAAACGCCGAACTTCTCCAGGTCCGCCAGCATGAACCGGCCGAACGCGTCGTCGCCGAGGGTGCCCATGTACCCGGCGGACACACCGAGCTTCGCCATCGCGACCAGCGCCGTGGCGCACGGCCCGCCGCCCTGCACGAGCGTCCGCGTTCCCCGGGCCTTCGTGTCCTCCACGGGGTAGGCGGAGAGCATCATCAGCGTGTCGTATACGGACGCGCCGATGCCGATCACATCAAGCACAGCCGCCCCCCGCGCCGAGCAGGGCAATTTTCGAAAGAGCGAACTCCTTCACGCGCCCCACGGCCTCCTTCATGAACAGGTCCACGGCCACGAGGTCGCGGCTCGTCTGAAACACGGCGTCCAGGAACGCGTAGCACACGTCCGTGCCGAAGTTGATTTTCCGAATGCCCGCCCCGATGGCGGCGCGGATCTGGTCGTCCGGCACGCCCGAGCCGCCGTGCAGCACCAGCGGCACGCCGGTCGCGGCTTTAATCGCGCCAATGCGCTCAATGTCGAGCACCGGCGCTTGGCGGTAGCGGCCGTGCGCGGTGCCCACCAGGATGGCCAGCGCGGCGACGCCGGTCTGCTCGACATACGCCTTCGCCTCCGCCGGATCGGTGTATTCGCCCATCGTTTCGTCGGCGGCCGAGCCAATGTGGCCGAGCTCGCCCTCCACCGGCACGCCTAGACGGCGGCGCTGATTTGAAAAATCGGGCGCCATAGAGGGATTCCGCGAGGAATCCCCTCCTCCCGGTGCGCACATCTGGACGACGCGTCGCGTCTCCTCTACATTCTGCGCAAAGGGCAGCGCGGAGGCGTCCCGCATGATGCCCGTCGCGCCCAGTCGCAACGCCTTCTGCACAATGCCGTCGCCCGCGCCGTGGTCCAGGTGGAACGCGGCGGGCACGGACAGCGTCTCAATGGCGCGCAGGATCGTCGGCGCGAGGTACATGGCCTCCCCGTTTTCAAACAGGCGGCTGTACACCTGGAAGATGGCGGGGGCCTTCGCCGCTTCCGCCGCACGCGCGACGCCCATGACGGTTTCCATATTATAAACGTTGAACGCGGGGATCGCGCAGTGTTTTTGTTCGGCGAGCCCGAGGATTGTTTTCAGATCCACAAGCATGCTATTTCTCCTTATTCCACGGTGTCCAGGCTGAGATTTGGGATAAAGCGGCAGAACTCTTTGAGCGTCTCCGCAAGGCTCCCCTCAATCTCGGCCATATGGTGGATGTACGGCCCGTCGATCAGCTTCCGCTCCCATTTCGGCAGGTTATCAAACCGCGCCCACAGGTACGTGCCGAACGTGTACGGCCCCGGCATCGTGTCGAATTCCCCGACGAGCAGCCGGTAGTCGCCCTCCTCCTGGTCAAACCGCGCGATGGTGTAGTGCCCGTCCTTGACCTCAAACCACTGCCGCATGTTGACGTTTTTCGCCACCGATTCCTTCTTTTTCAGCGAGTACGCGAACGGGCCGCAGTGCCAGATCAGCTCGCCGTTCGGGTCCTCCGGGTGGCGCACGGTGAACTCGCCAAAGAACGGCACGGCGCGCCCCTGGGTCGCGGAGGCGAGCAGCGCCATCGTGACCGCCCCGTGCAAATCGCTCTCGCAGGAGATGATGTAGCCCATGTCCGCCAGGATCGAGTACGCGGTGCACGGCATCGCGCCGACACCAAGCTGCATGGCGGTCCAGCACTCGGCGGAGACGGCCTGCACGCGGTACTCCTTGAACACCCATTCGTACAGCAGCACGAAAGCGTAGACCTTCTCCAGCAGCGGCGGCGTCAGGTCGTCCATTTCATACCGCGAGGCAAGCAGCGCCGCGCCCTTCACGAGCGCGTCCTTCTCCTCCGCGAGGATTTTGTTATACTGATCGATGATGACCGCCAGGTTCACCGGCACCGTCTGGATGCCGAACTTGCGCAGCAGTTCGTCCTCGTTGACCATCACGGAGCAGAACGGCTTGGGCCGCATGCCCACCTGCGCCACCCGCATGCCCGTGAAGTTTCGGACCATGCAGGCGACCGCCGCGAAACGGCGAAGGCCCTGTGCGAAGGCGTCATCCTCCACCGCGCATGTCTCGATGAAGGAGAACGGGATGTTCGTGCGCTGAAGCTGGCGGCTGACGCCGAAGATGCCGCACTGGCTGTCCGTGTACCGCATGCCGTCCGGCTCGAACACGTCGTCCGCCGGGGCCCAGATCAGCACGGGCCTCCCGACAGCGCGCGCGAGCTGCGCCGCCGCCTCCTCATTGCCAAAGTTGCAGTTGATGATCAGCACCGCGTCGACCTTGGCCGCGCGCAGAAGCTCCGCCGCCGCGTCGACGTCGGTTTCCGCGTAGAGCGTCTGGACCGCGTTCAGCCCCGTGAGATCCGCAAAGGTGAGCCGGTCGTCAGTAAACGTTTCCTCAATATACCGTACAATTCGCTGGCCGCGCGCCTCGGCCTTTTCCCAATTGAAGATGCCCGGACGCGGCGTGACATCGCGCCGCATCGGTACGAGGCCGATTTTCACCTGATACTGGAGCATGCGCATATCCCTCTTTCCTGCGTGATGTTGGTGTGGTGTTTGTGGATAATTTTCTTCTTCCGGAGTGATTGTATAAAAATTTTTTTCAGATGTCAACTACCCGAAGGGAATAATACAAGAAAAGCGCCTCTGGACGAGGCGCTTTTCTTGCGCGGACGGTGGGCTTTTATGGCAATAGACGTGAGTCGCAATATCTTTTCACAGACTAGCTCTCCAAGTTTCCGGTTTCAAAATCACATTTCGGTTTCAAATCCACAGGCTCGGTTTCATCTATACCACTTTTCCACTATATTCGAGTTCCCGCTATCAGGGGTTGGATCCGCTATCTCAAACACTGTTAACGTGGGCAAGTTGATCGCCGTACCAAATACCAGTGCGTATCCGCGCCGTAGATACGTGATTCTGTCGATTATCCCCTGGTTAATATATGGTACCATTCGCGAAATATATTGTATGTCATCGGGGTTCTGAATTCTATGGATAATAAAATTGCTGCATTGCGAAACCACGGTTTTTGATAGCTCGCTCGGACGCTGTGAAGAAATGGCCATAAGCAATCCGTATTTTCGGCCTTCTTTCGCTATACGTTCAAAAATGTTGTATCCCAGCACACCATAATCCATATCGGTTCGAACGAAACGATGCGCTTCCTCGAGAATCAAATTCACCGGCATTGAATTGCGCGGTTTAAGCGTTCGTAGATAATCAAACAGTAGTTTCGAGAAAACTTTCGTGATTACTTCTGTCGCGGTGTCATCCAAGCTGCTTATGTCAATATTCAATAGCTGGTTATCGCCAATAATGTTGTCGATATACGCCTCTACTGACGTAAAAGTTGTCGCGGAGAAAAAGCTCCCCTGCTCGCTCTCAATCAGATGTTTCAGCCGGGTCACCAATGTAGAGGTATACTCATAAATCCTGGTAGAACTAACACTTCCCTCATACAACACGGCAAATTCAACAGCTTCAAAAAACCGTTGAAGTGAGTAAGGGATTACTTTCTTTTCCTCAACAAAACTATTTATATCTTGTTTAATAAACCCATTGCAATATTTTAACAGACTCACTGGCGCGAACATCTTCGCAAAAGAAAGGCTGATTGCTCTTGATATACTAATTTGGTCAGGCGTTGTGTTGTTACCATAGCGATCCGTATTTACATCGGCATCCTTGTCTGCTGGGATTGTAATATCAAGTGAAAGATGCGGTGTACTAAATCTACTTAAGGCCATCAAAATCTTGGCGTTTTGAGTCGTGGGGTTTTCACTGCTCGAAAGAATTTCGTTGATTACAGTGGCGATTATGTGATCTTTTATTTCATCAGCTTTTTCGCCGGTTTCCGCCGAATCAAAAACCTGTATCAATTCCAAAGCGCGGCTAATGATTGGTACCTGCGTTTTTTCCGAGGCGTGAAGCAGAATCGCCCAATCATCGACACTTAAAGCCCATACAGGTATTTCTATTCTCTCCGCGGCGTCGTACGATGTGCTTAGAAACTTCACTTTTATGTCCGCGTTGCCATCCGGGATGTTTTTGAAAGCCGCCTCGTACTCGCCATTCGCGTCAAATACTATAAACTTCGCCCCCCGCGCGGAAAGGTCTTTCTTTGCGAACACTGTCTGGATCATTCTTGCTATAGTGTTCGATTTACCAGATCCGGTATTGCCGAACACGCTAAAGTGGAAGCCGAAAAACTCGTTGAGCTTGACTTTTACCTCATAGTCTGGAAACATTACCGATGTGCCGATAGGGAGAACCTTGAGCCTGGTCGATGAACTGCCCATCGCGGTCGCTTCCTCACCCCCCTGTATGTCAAGCATAAGCTGAAGATCAGCTTCGCTGATAATTTTTATTTCAGAGAATATTGGAGGCATTTTCGTAACGCCAAAGTTAAAACAAGCATTTGAGATTTCACCAATAAGGCTGATTCGTAGATAGCGCCTACTCCCAGCCTTGATCAACCGGTCAGAAGAAAGCTCGTTTTTTTCATCTACCGCTGTTATTTCCGCGATGATACGTCTATTGATGTCGTCAATCGCAACATATGAGCCGATTTCGCCGACAAACCTTATGCCATCGTAAACACTGACGTAATTTCCTACATCATTGGAAAGCTCCGCAATTATATTGTTATGGCTAATCGTTACGATGCGGCCAATAACGCGGTCATTCATCTTTGCTGTCCTCACTAAGTATCGCGGATAGCCTACGAATAGACTCCCGCATTTTCTGTTCTTCCCGTTGCTCATCATCCAGCGAGGGAAGCGCTTTGCTGATGATATTCTTGAAATAGTGAACGTTATCGTCTGAGTTTATGATCCATATGCGATTGTCTCGGATTTCCCGTAATTTTTCTATCATCGGTGAGCATCCGAAAATTACGATTCTGAAATCATACACCGATAGCGCGTTCAACAAAATCCGATTAATATGCTCATCGCTGAAACTGTACCCCATCGTGACAAGAATGGAATTGCGCTTCAAGAGATTGTTCTGCATCATGCGAAACAAATCAGAATAAGGAACCATTAGCGTTGTTCTGTCTTTTTGCGGGGTCGGATAGATCATCAGCGAATCAAATTGGTTTCGCCCTCTGATCAACTCAATGTCTTTTTCCAAAATACGTGGAGTGTCTGTGGCGGAATCCGCTTCCTTGATCCAGTTAATGGATCCGTGGATTTTATACAGATTAATGAAGTTGCTGACACTTTTCCAAACATCTCGGCTGAGATTAAGGTTTTCGACAACAACGTAATTATACGAGTTGGGGTTGAACACTCTTTTTGAACTTCCCAAAAAGCCGTTGTTATACATAAAGCCGAGAGTATCCAGCGCGTCCTCATTATAGAGATCGTAGTTTGTCGTGTAGATATTAACAGGAACCTGGCGTGTCTTTTTAACAATACGCAGGTAAAACTCTCGATAAAGCGCGGATAGATCCGGGCAATTCGGAGTGTTGCAGACCTTATCAAATATAAATCCATTTATTATCTTTATCTTGCCGCTAACACTTTTGCGAGTTCTATCTGATGAGATATTCGCAATTGAAACAAGATGGTTAATCAGCGCCTCCAAATTCCATTTGAATCGTTCATCATCAATCGCTTTACGACGGTTATCGATTTTGAAATCAGGATATTTCTGATAAAACAGTTTCGCAAGACCTGCCATCGTCGGAATGGATAGCTCTTTACCGTCATCACTAACATAGCTTGAGCAACCCGCGCCAATCAAAAAATTGAGATTCTCAATTTGCAGACATTGCGATATTTCGGTTCGAAGATCATCGGCGGATATCATCTGCTCGCGATTGCCCTTAATGAACCTGATGGTTTTCTCGGCGCTATCCGCCATTTTCACGTCCTCCATTCCGCTTTGGAATTAATCAAGGTTGTCCAAAATAAACTTTTCTCACTTTGTTCGCGCACTCAGCAACATCTTTCTTGATGTCGCTTTCCCAGATGCGCATTACTTTCCATCCTAGTTGGGCGAGCAGTTCGTTTACTTCAGCGTCCCTTTCAATATTTCGACGTATTTTAGTCGCCCAAAACAACGAATAACCCGATAGCTCCTCTTCTTGATCTTTAAGGCCACGCAATGCCCAATTATGACCATGCCAATAATCCCCATCGCAGAATACGGCCAGCTTAGTTCTGGTGAAAGCTATATCGGGCTTCCCTGGTAGTTTCGCGTAGTTGACACGAAAACGTAACCCTTGATGCCAGAGAGCCTTTCTCAGCATGATTTCTGGGCGAGTATCCTTAGACTTAATAGAAGACATGATTTTGTGGGTAATGTCCGGATCCCTTCCCATCTCATCACGCCCTTATAGTCAAACAATCCCCGAAAGATTGTCATGGAGGTATTCGGTCACGCGCTCCTTAAGCTGCTCTTCGGTAAAAGCGCATGGCTGTAACCGGGTTGCCCATTCCCGCCCAGGATGCAAGCAGTCCCAAGGCGGCATTTTCCCGCTATGACGCCCGCTACCCGGATCATGATTGCCAAAACCATCAAGCACACGATTCCAGACCGGCTTAAACCTTTCTATCAGCATGGACTCCGCAAGCGGTATCCATATATCGTCGACGACAAGAAAACGACAATAAAAATCGCTGAGTTCCAGGTTGCGTGCGACTTTGATGGATTCGGCATGCTCCGCTAAACGTCTTTGAAGCGCCTGGCCATGCTCGACCTCCAGACCCAAACCACCCTTTCGCGCGCCAGCGGGAACCGCCTTACCCACATAGATCGGGCAATGAAACTGACTGCCTCGGTTTATCTTCGCCAACTCTTCATAAGCGCAAAAAGAGCCAGTATAGTACAAAGCATATACACCCGCGCCAACGAAAGGCTCAGGTGGTAATGGCTGAACTCTTGTGCTCAACAAGGCGTCCGCGACGCTTTCGCCAAGATTGCGTTTATCCAGTGGATTAAACGGCTTTATGGTCGGCGGGTTCTCTTTTGCGGCCATTATCCTCCATCCTTTCCAACTGATCCGCGACGGATTTTCCGATAATGCTTGCTAACCTGACAGGTACCGCGTTTCCGATCTGACGCATACTCTCCGTCCAAGAACCATGGAACAAATAATTGTCCGGGAAAGTTTGGATTCTGGCGCTCTCGCGGACTGTGTAATATCTGAGCGTCCCATCGTCCAGTATCACCATGTTTTCGCCACCGGGCACGCCATGGGCTCCAGCCTTGATAGTCTTAGAGGGTTCGTCCAAAATGCTACCCGAATGCCCTGCGTATGTTCTGGCACCAGCCCTATACTCATGATTGGGGAATCTTGAGGTAGCTTCCTCGCGCGGATCCGGCAACCCCTTTAGCGCATCTCGCACGGTTTGCCATCTCATGGCCGGATCACGTTCACCAAGCAGTCGCACTGCGGCCTCTCTCTCTTTTGATGACACGCTTGGGCGATTCTTTTTCGCGATCTTGTGATCATCCCAATACGAGTCATCCACATATTTACCGTAGAGCAATCCTTCCTTACAGTGCGTTGGCTCCGGGAAAGACCAATGGGCGTCCAAATCGCTTCTAAAACCAACAATCACAACGCGATGCCTTACTTGCGGAACCCCGTAATCAGCCGCGTTAAGTAATCTGAAAACAACATTATACTCAAGTCCCGCGCGTGAACCGGTAGTGTGGTATTTTTCCAACAAGCTCAGGTGTTCCGACCAGTCCATATCATCTCGCGCCACTATTTCTGGGTGGGAGAGTTGGAGCAAAATGTAGTCGAAATATGAACTAAACGATTTTCGAAGTAGCCCTTTCACATTCTCAAAAATGAACCCCTGTGGGCGCAATTCACGAACCGCGCGAACCGCCTCTGGAAACATATCTCGAGTATCCGTATGTGCTTTGTGCTTGCCGCCAAGAGAGAATGGCTGACATGGTGGGCCACCCGTGACAAAGTGAATGTCATGGCCGAACTCACCGTAATTTACTAAACGCACATCGGTTTGCCGTACATCCCAGTCTCGAATCCCAGAGAAGCCGGCGGCAATATTGGCCTTAACATTATCGCAGGAATCCTTATCCCATTCCAAAAGGGCTCGAGGCTCGAAACCCGCTTGATGCAGTCCTAAAGCAAGACCGCCCGCCCCACTAAATAGTTCTAAAGAATTAATCATATCAACCACCCGCTTTGCGTTAAGATAGCCAGACCGATTACCTCTCGTCCGTGATCTCCATGATATCGGAGATGTCGCAGTTTAGCGCCTTGCAGATCTTCAACAGCACATCTGTCGTCACGTTCTCGCCTTTGCCCAGTTTAGCTATTGACGCGGTGCTAACGCCTGATGCGCTTCTCAAATCACTCTTATTCATTTTCTTGTCAATCAATAGCTTCCAGAGCTTGTTATAACTTATCGCCATGGACACACCCCTCGAAGCAAGATTGTATACGCCCTAGTTAGTATATCACGCCTGCCTGTTTCTTTCAACAAATTATTTGCGATCGCAAAAGTATTGTTTATATTCTCACGGCCAAAGTCATTTGATTGTGGTGGACAAAATATGTTCCCCGCCATCCCCGCATAAACATGAACAAGCACTGATGCGGGGAGGGTTGCCCATGGCATATCGATCCATCTTAACCCTGCGGGATGTACAAACCTATCTTTCTGGCGCGCCCATCGCCGCGTTCGACTTCGAAACCGCGCCGGATGAACCCTACCGCAACGAGGAAAAAGCCGCCCTGGACGCGCACAAATCCCACATTGTCGGCATCAGCTTTTCGGTCGCCGAGGGCGACGCCGTCTACCTACCGTTGGCGCACCGGATCGGCGAAAACGTCAGCGACCAGTCCGCCATCTGGGAATGGCTGTCGGGCTTCTTCGCCGATCCCGCCGTCATCAAGGTCGCCCACAACCTGGCCTTTGAAAGCGCATTCCTCTACGCACGCGGCATCGTGCTCCAGGAACCCTGCTACGACACCATCGCGGCGGCGCAGCTGATCTACAAAAATGAAAAAGAGTTCCGCACCCTGGGCGACTGCGGCCTGAAAACCCTGGTGCCGGACTTCTTCGGCGAGCAGCTGCCCTCTTACGCCGACATCGTGGGAGGGCTCCACTTTGACGAGCTTGATCCGCAAGCCGAGCCGACTGTTCGCTACGCCTGCGCCGACGCTGACTATATCCCCCGAAACAAGGGCAAAATCATCGAAATGCGGAAGTACGATTCCTTGCCCAAGGCGCTGACCCCCTTGACCGAGGGTGTGACGCCGAACGGTAACAACATCAGCGTGTCAACCATCACGGCCGAGGTGGAACAGTACGGGGATTGGACAAGGCTCTCGGACATGCTGGAACTGACGGCTATTGATAACAATGTGCTCCAATGCACCAAGCGTCACGGTTCGCAGGCGGGGCGCACCTTGGACACCATCACCCGCGATATTTTGAACGGCGGTACGCAGGTCATCTATGCCCCTAAAAAGACGGGCGACACGGAAACGGCGGTGCTGACGCGCGGCGAACTGGACGCCACGGCGACGCTGACGCCGGACCTGTTTTTTCAGGCCAGCGCCAACCTATCCGCGATGAACGCGCCAACCATTGACGGCAGCTATGTGGCGATCATCCATCCCTACGCCGCCTATGATCTGATGCGGACGGATGAATGGATTGACGTGGCGAAGTACGCGAAACCGGACCAGTATTTCCGTGGGGAAATCGGCAAGATTGGCAACGTGCGGTTTGTGAGTACCAGCGAAGCCAAGATTTGGGCGGACGCGACGTGCCCGAAAACGGGCGAGGCTGGCAGCGAAAAGACGCAAGCGGTCTTTTCCACGCTAGTACTGGGCCAAGGGGCGTATGGCACAACTGACATCGAGGGCGGCGGGCTGGAAGTCATTGTTAAACAGCTTGGCGCGGGTGATGACCCCTTGAATCAGCGGTCATCGGTCGGCTGGAAAGCCACCAAGACGGCGGAAAGGCTCTTGGAAGAATACATGTTGCGCGTGGAATCGCTCTCCAAGTATTCCGACAGAGCCGCCGCGAACTGATAACGGAAGGAGTGGACGACATGAACGACGAGACGACGGGGACGGGTGTACCCTGGGAGGACGCGGAGGTCACGGAGGCCCCGAAGCCGAAGGGAACCTGCCGATGCTGGGCGAAGTGCCAACCGGCCGGGAAATGCTCGGGGCGTTCCGGGGGCTGAACCGGACGCCCGCCATTGCGCCGGACGAGTTTGCCGACATGATGAACCTGACGGGGGCGGCGTACCCGACGCTTACGCCGCGCGCGGCGCGGGGTTTCGTGCGGCAGCTTGCGAAGCCGAACGGCGTTTTTGCGCATGGGGCGCTTGGCTGGGTGGACGGCCCCGACCTGTACTATGACGGCGTGCTTCGCGGGCAGGTGGCGGACAGCCCCAAGCGGTTTGTGCTGTTGGGCGCGCGGGTGTTGATCTGGCCGGATAAGCTGGCGTATAACACGGAAACGCACGAACTGACGGCGCTGGAAGCGCGGGTCACGACCACGGGCGCGGTGTCGTACACGCTTTGCCGTGCGGACGGCAGCGCGGCGGGGACGTACTCGGCCAGCACGACCGCGCCCAGCAGCCCCGAGGACGGGCAACTGTGGGTTGATACGAGCATCGTGCCGAACGTGCTAAAGCAGTTTTCCAAGCTGAAAGGCATTTGGGTGTCCATGCCGGTGACGACGGTGAAAATCTCCGCGCCGGGTATCGGGGCGTCGTTTGCGACGGGCGACGGCGTGAAGATCACGGACAGCAAGCACGACGCGCTGAACACGGACACGGTGCTGATGGGCGCGGCGGCGGATTACCTGCTTGTGACGGGCATCATCGGGACGGCGGACAGCCAAACGGACCCGCTGACGGTGGAGCGCGCCGTCCCGGACATGGACTATCTGACCGAGCACCATAACCGGGTGTGGGGTTGTTCCAGCACGACGCACGAGATATACGCGAGCAAACAGGGCGACCCGTGCAACTGGCGGTGTTATCAGGGCGTAGCGTCCGACAGCTACGCGGTGACGGTGGGGTCGCCGGGGGATTTTACGGGGGCGTGTACGCACCAAGGGACGGTTTTCTTTTTCAAGGACAACCGTGTGATTAAGATATTCGGGACGAAACCGAGCAATTTTGAACTTGTGGACCAGCCCGCGCGCGGGGTGCAAGCGGGGTGTGCTGACAGCATCGCGGTGGTGCGGGAAACGCTGCACTATGTTTCGCGGGGCGGGGTGTCCGCTATGGGGATGGCGCTGCCCCAGGCCGTGGGCGCGGCGCTCGGGCCGGGGCCGTACCTGGACGCGGTGGCGGGCGCGGCGGATGACCGATACTACGTTTCCATGCGGGAGGCTGGCGGAGGCTGGGCGCTGTATGTGTGCGACACGGCGCGGGGGTTATGGCATCGGGAAGATGATACGCGGGTGCTGGCTTTTGTGCTGGCGGACGGCGTGCTGTACGGGTTGCGCGCGGACGGTTGGCTGTACACGGTGGACGGCAGCCAGGGGCCGTATGCCACGGCGGAGGCGCACACGGAAGGGCGCTATGACTGGATGGCGGAAACCGGGGACATTGGCATTTCAAGCCCGGACATGAAGGTTGTGTCGAAGCTGACGCTGCGGCTGACCATCGCGCCGGGGGCGCTGGTGAAGGTGTGGTTGAAATACGATCACGCGGGCGAATGGCGAGATGTGTACCGGATGAATCCGAACGTCCAGCGTTCGTATTCGGTCCCGATCATTCCCCGCCGATGCGACACGATGCGCATACGCCTGACCGGGCGCGGGGGCTTTGCGCTGCACACTTTGACAAAGACGATGCAGGAGGGCGGCGAAGTATGAACTTGGAAATAAACCTGCCGGACATTCCCGAGGGCGGGATGATAACCGCGAAGCAGGCGCGGCAGATTTCAGAACAGCTTTACTCTTTGCAGGAGTACCTTCGGTATATGTTTAGCCATATCGACGCGGACAACCTGACCGATGATCTGAAAAAGAAGATCGCGGAGGGCGGCGACAGCGCGGAGTTGGTGCAACGGGTGGAGGACACGGAAGGAAACTACGCACAGCTAAAAATAGCGGCGGAGGGGCTTCTTACACGGGTGCAGAACGCGGAGGGGGCCGTTTCGGAGGTACAGCAGACGGCGGCGGGGCTTTCCTCGCGCGTGAGTGACGCGGAGGGGAACATTTCAGAAGTGCGACAAACGGCGGCGGGCTTGTCCTCGCGTGTGAGTGACGCGGAGGGCGACATTTCCGACGTGCGGCAGACGGCGGACGGGTTGTCCTCCCGCGTATCAAACGCGGAGGGCATGGCGTCGTCCGCACAGCAGACGGCGGACGGGTTGTCCTCGCGCGTCACGAACGCGGAGGGCAAGGCAACGTCGGCACAGCAGACAGCGGACAGCCTATCATGGGAGGTTAGCAATCTGGCCGGGGAGGTCGCCAGCCTGTCCATCACAAGCAGCGGCATCATGGCGGCCGTCAACAACAACCGGCTTGTGTTCAGCGCGGCGGGCTTGGAAATTCGCAACGCATACGGGCAAACCGTTTTCCGGCAGGACAATTCTAGCGGCAATCTGACGATCTCGGGCAACATCACCGCGACGGGCGGAAACATCGGCGGGTTGACCGTGTACGATTACGGCCTGTTTTACGGCAGTCAGTTCGGCATTGACTTGCGCGGCTCCTGGCCGGTGGTGCGCATCGGCAACATGCAGTTTCATGCCGACCCACAACGCGGAATCATCTTTGGCGATGAAGAAGCGCCGACATTCGCGGCCAATACCTATAGCGGCGTATATGTCAAGCGTTTGCTTGGGTACGAACCGGCGTCACTGGAAAAGTGGATTATGCCAGAGCCATACGCGAAGCTGGACGCGGCGGTCGCGGCCAGGGACGCGGGGCGCATTGACACGGAGGCGGCGGCGCTCGTATCCGGGGGGCGAACCAGCGCGACGGTCAAGGGGCAGATAACGGGCGAGGCGAAAAAGGCGTACCTTGCGGCGTACTACGCCGGGGACAAGGGCGGCATGGACGCGGTGGTCAAGACGCTGACGGGGCTTAAACAGGTGAAGTATGACCGGAAAGTGTTCAAGGATTGGATAAAGGACGACCTGACGCGGCAACTGCTGGCGGCGGTGAAGGGCGGGGATACTACAGCGGCGGCCAAGTATCGGGATATGGCGCTGCGGGAGGGCGTGAGTAAAAAGGACATGCTGGACGCGCTGGAAAAGGGGTTTAAGGATACGTACAGGGCGCACATTGCGGCCGGGAACCAGGGCAAGGCGGACGCTTTAATGGCGGCGCTGGTGGCGTTGGATTTGTCGGCGAGTAGGGTCCGAGGGTGTGGGAAGTAGGAGCGAGGATGCTATTGGATACGTTTCATACCAGCCATGAGAGTCAGATTCTTCAAGCAAAATGCGCGGCCTGTTCCCCGTATGGGTTAACGAAACTAACATTTTAGAAACCTTGTACATCTTGCCATTGTTTTCTGCTATACTACAAAAATGGGCGCTTCACACAGAAAATCCAAGAAAAACACAAGAGGAGGCTCCTCACATGGAAACCATCCCCACCTACGCGCATAAAAAGCCGATGGCGTCGGCTATGCTGCTTGTGCTGCTTCTGACCCTTGCCGCGCCAGCGCTGGCTGGACCGCTGCCGATTGGGAATGTTGCTTCGGTATCGAGTATAACGATTGAATACAATTTGGCTCCGCTTGAATTTATCCTCGGCTCGGATCTGGCCGGGCAGACGATTACACGAGGTTCAATCGCGGACCCGGTCATGAGTATCCAGGTAGACGCATCGGGAGGCTATTGGTATAGTTGGAATGGTGGTCCTTGGATCAACAATATCGGTAACTCTCCGCTTTCACTGCCTGCTGGCAACGTGCTATACATCGCCGATACCGATGGCGGCCCCGCCATATTGACGCTTGCCATCACTGGCGGCATTGCGACGATTACCCACACGCCACCAGCACCACCGCCGCCATCCGGCCGCACCACAGGCGGCGGCACGGAGCCGGAGGCGAAGCCGCAGACCGGGCCTTCCGGGCAGGCGGGCGTGATTGTGGGGAAACAGAGCGCGCCGGTGTACGAGCAGCCGGACGCGAAGTCCAAGGTGATAGGCAGCGCCACGCCGGGCGAATCCATTTTGCTGACGAAGTGGAGCGGGGATTGGTGCTATATCCTCTACGCGAACGAGGGTCGCGCCGGGTGGGTGCGGGGAGCGTTTGTGAAGGGGTATTGACGGGAAGGGGCAGCATGCAAAAGGACCGCCAAGGGCGGTCCTTTCTTGTCTCCTAGCGGAGCGTGATTTCTAGGTTCTTGCCCAACGCACCGGCCAGCTTTTGCAGGAATTCTAAGGACGGGTTATAGTTTCCGCTTTCAAACCGGCTGATGTTACCTTGCTTGGTGCCTGCGCGCTCGGCAAGCTCGGCCTGTGTCATGTTCTGTTCAAGGCGGGCGGCAATCATTCCCTTGATAAGCTCATACTGTGGGGCAAGGGCTTCATATTCTCTGCGAAATTCTTCATCTTTCATGGCGTTCGCCTTGTATTCTTTGAAAGTCATTTTTGTGCTCTCCTTTCATGATCGGCTAAGTAGGTTTGTGCGGTGACAATCGCTTGCTTAGGGGTTTTCTGCGTCTTTTTGACAATGCCATTCAGTAAGACTATGGTTTCCCCAATAGGGACAAAGTAGAATATGCGGGAAATGTCACTCGCGAACTGTATGCGCAATTCCCATAGTTTCCCTTCGATGTGCTTCACATAGGGCATTCCAAGCGCCGTTCCTGATTTTTCTAGTAACTCAATTTCCCAAACGGCCTTTGCGCGGTGCTTCGCGGGCAGCGAATCCAGAAACGCCGTAACGGGGGTTGTTCCGTCCTCTTTTTCATAGAAGATGATATTCCACACGAGCGTGGCCCTCCTTCTGTTGACAGTCGTATTATATCATATACGATATTATTTGTCAATGTGAAGATTGGCGCGTTCCACATGAGCGAAAAAGAAACCGCCCCCAGCGGGGCGGTGGCTATTCCTTTTCTTTTCTGGCTTTTTCTTTGTCGTACTTCTCTTTTAGGTGTAGCGCCTCGACGTAAACCCGTAGCATGTGCTGATGCTCGGACGTGAGGGTGTTTATTTCCCTGACCATGGCAGCGGCGGCATAGTTGTTTTTCATCCCTTCCGGGCCGAACATCTTGCCTTTGCCGCTGCGGAGCCATTCTATACTGATGTTGTAACGCGCGTTCATGTACTCATAAAAGCCGTCGTCCGGGTTTTGGTTCCCGCCATTCAAAATCAAGTGAACATAGTTCGGAGCGTGCCCAAGGTCGCGCGACAGCTTTGTCGCACGGACACCGAGCACCTTCATGACCTCCGCCATCCGCTCCTGTAGCACTGAAACATCTCCCCCATTTCACAGACAAATATAACATCTTTATGAGCTATTGACAATTGCTTCCTTGCGGGTTTTAATATGTACATGTACGCACGTAATTACCCATACGATATTGGATGAGCGTCTCAAGAAGGGGCAAACGATGAAAAAGCCGGATTTTTTCGTGCACACCTTTGATTATCTATCGGACGTAAGCATTGAAAAGGCAGAAACACTTATGGATTTCATGCGGCGGAGGCAAGCACTACAGGCTGACATGGACGCCGTGACGCACGACATACGGGCGATACTGCTTGAAATGATCGGCGAACTGAACGAAATACGCCCACAGACCGAGGAAACACGGCGGTCTATCCGCACGCTTGCGAGCTTCATACCGCAGGAAGCACCGGCGAAAGTAGAACCGCCGCCCGCGAAGTCAACGCGCCCCGTCAAGCTGCTTGTGGCTTGTGCCATCATCATATCCATTCTGGCCGTGGGGCTGTTTGTGTTTGCCGGGGACGTGCGGGTCGCTGTGCTGCGCGTCGTGACCGGCCGGGAAGCGGTGATATACGAAACCACCACGAGCGATAGCCTATCCCTGGCCGGACTATACGCGCCTGCTATGCTGCCCGAGGGGTACACGCTGGCGGAGCGGAACGCCACGTCGCGGGCGGGGGTGGTCATCCTGACCTACCACAATGCGGACGGTAGCAAAATCCTGTATCATTACCGCGCGGACGGCGAGGCTGCCGCGCTGGACAATGAGCAAGCGGATGTAAACCGTACATACGCGGACGGGCTGACGAGCGAGGGAAACGACGGAACGAACATTCTATCGGGCAGGATACCGGGCACGGTGGCCGTGTACCGGCTGGAAGGGCCGGTATCACTCGCGGAGTTGGAAACCATGGCGCTTTCCATCGTAAAGCATGGCGCGTCATGAGTATAGAAAGGTGGGTCTACAAATGAAAAAGCGGTTGTTGGTGTGTTTGCTCCTTTTGGCGATGTGCGCCGCCTTGCTGCCGTCCGTACTGGCCGCGCCGTTGCCGTACGAAAAGATACGGTCGCTTACGGCTTCCGTCAATCCGATGGATAGCGGATGGCTTGACTTGGCTGCGACGATCAGCACGCAGTCAGGGACGGCGACGAGCGTCAATCTTTCCATCAAACTGTACCAGGGGTCAACGATGGTGGGAAGTTGGAGCAAGGACGGCGGGGATTCCGCGAATTGGGTTGCATCGTACAAGGGCATCATAGGGCAAAGCTATTATCTATCCGTGACGGGTTCGGCCACGGGGGGCGGCTCGACCGAAACGTCCAGCGTTTCCACGTCTCCGAAACTCGCCCGTCAATAACAGGGCGCTGGCGTGCCTGACTGTTGAGGGATTCGTGCATGAGGGAAAAGCAGGTTGTCCATATGTCGGGGGACGCGTACGATGCGCAAAGCTGGAAAGCTGAACCGCATGAGATTGTACAGCCTACGGATACCCTGCACGAAATCCCCATGCCGGACGGCTCGGTGCTGCGGCTGCTGCTACGCGAGCTATGCGGTAGCCGCTCCATCCGCGCATACCGGCAGTGTGGGCACGAGGAAATCTTGTGCTATATCGGGTTGCTGGATGGTGTGCCGCACTGGATGACCTATGACGGGTGCGGGGAATGGATTGGCGTGCGGCCAGTGACGGAGGACGAGGCACAGGCTATTGATAGGGTTCTGCTCTAATACTACGCGAGAGAGTGAACACGCATGGCGGAAAAAGTGTGTTGTGTCACGGGACACAGGGACATACCGGCCGGGAAGGTGGAGGAAATCAGGGGACGCCTGCAGGCGGAAATCGCGCGGGCGTGGGCGGACGGGTACACGTACTATATTAGCGGGTTTGCCGAGGGCATTGATTTGATGTTTGCGGAAATCGTGGCAGACCTAAAGGACACGGCCGCGCCGTTTCTCTTGGAGGCGGCGCTTCCCTACGCGGGGCGTGCCCAGCATCCCAGCGTGAAGCGGCTGCTTGCGCGGTGCAACTCGGTGAGTGTTCACAGCAAGGTGTGTACGCGGCACTGCTACCTTGACCGCGACCGCTACATGGTCGATCAGTCCAGCCGGGTGATTGCGGTCTACGATGGACGCGCGCGCGGCGGGACACTGTACACGATCAACTATGCCCGCGCCATGAAACGGGAAATCGCACTCATACGCATCTGAAAAAAGTCTCCCAAACCGCACGAAATATCATAAGGCGCTCTGGTATGGTACAGCCATCCAGGGCGCTTTTTGCGTTCAAAGGAGGCGAAGCGGATGCACTCCATACCCTACGATTTACGGCTTGACGTGGGCCGCATGGGAAGTCAAGCGGCCGTCACGGTGGCGCGCAGGGACAGGCGGGCGCGGCTGCTGCGGGTGCGGCTCTTTTCCGGGGCGAATCCCGTGCCGCTGGCCGGGGACATGCTGGCGGTGCTGCGGGGGCTGAAACCGGACGGGGAAATCCTATACAACGATTGCGCGCTAAATGGAAACGCCATCGAACAGGCGATGACGGACCAAATGATGGCGGCGGTGGGGTTGGTGGAATGCGAGCTAACCCTATACGGCGCGGACGGGCTGGTGTTGACGACGCCGCGCTTTGACGTGTACGTGACGGACACGCTCTACGCGGACGGCGTGATCGAATCGACCGACGAGTACACGGGGCTGACGGATGCCATGACGCGGCTTGCGGCGCTGGAAGCTGCGGTCGGCGGGGCCGAAACGACGCGCGCGGCGCTGTACGCGGAGGTCAAGGCCCGGTATGACGCTGGCGGCTTCGACGGCGCGGACGGTGCGCCGGGTACGAACGGCAAGGACGGGAAGGAAGGCCGGGACGGGATGCCGGGTGCGGCAGGTGCGCCGGGTGTCGCTGGCACGCTATCCATTGACGGCACGGAGACGGTGGCCGAGGGCGCGGAGGCTGCGGCGGTGGAACTGGCCGGGAGTACGCCCCAGGCGCGGCGGTACAAGCTGGTGCTTCCGCGCGGCGGGAAGGGCGCGCCGGGTGCGGCTGGGCGTGACGGCAAGGACGGTGCGGCGGGCAAGGACGGCAAAAGCGGGACGGTTGCCATTGTGGAGACGATCACCGGGGCGGCCGGAAGCAAGGCGGACACGAAAGAGGCGGCAGGCAGCACGGAGGCCGCGCGGAAATACGTGCTGACGGTGCCGACCGGCAAGGACGGGACGAACGGGAAGGACGGCGCGCCGGGTACGGCTGGGCGCGACGGTGAGGATGGCACGCCGGGGCGGGACGGTACGGACGGCGCGGACGGGCGCGCGGCGACGCTGAAAATCGGCGCGGTCACGACGGGCGACCCGGATTCTGACGTGCAAGTGGTCAACGTGGGGACGGACGCTGACGCCGTGCTTGACATTACGATTCCGCGCGGACGGGTCGGCGCGAGCGGCGAGGGCAGCGGCGACATGCACACGGGGATATATGACCCGGAACAGACCGGGGCCGTCAACGATAGCCGGAAGCTGGGCGGGAAGGACGCGGGGTATTACGCGGAGGCGTCCGCGCTGGCGGGCAAGGCGGCGGCCGTGCATGGACACACGCAAGGGGAAGTAACCGGATTGGACGCGGCGCTGAACGGGAAAGCCGCCGCCACGCACGCGCATGGCATGACGGACGTGACCGGGCTGGCGGAGGCGTTGGAAGGGGCTGGCGCGGAACACACGCACACGATGGAGGACGTGGAAGGGCTGGCGGAAGCACTGGAAGGGGCCGGGGCGGGGCATACGCATGTCATGGACGATATGCCGGGGCTTGCGGACGCGCTGGCGGGCAAGGCGGCGAAGGTTCACAGTCATGCGGCGGCGGACGTGACCGGGCTTTCCGATGCTGTGACTGACGCACTCGGGGACGCACTGGACGGAAAAGCGGACGCGGCGCACACCCATGCGCAGACCGATGTAACAGGGCTTGACGCCGCGTTGACCGGCAAAGCGCCGAAGGTACACGGGCACGTCGCGATGGACGTTGCAGGGCTGGCGGACGCGATAGCGGATGAACTAGCGGACGTGATGCCGGACGCACTGGCCGGGAAAGCGGACACGGAACATACCCACACGACCGGGGACGTGACCGGCCTGGACGCGGCGCTTGCCGCCAAAGCGTCAACAAGCCATGTGCATGAGCAAAGCAGCGTGATGGGACTGACGGACGCGCTGGCTGCTAAAGCGGCGGCGGCGCACAAGCACGAAACGGCTGACGTGAACGGGCTGGCGGCGGCGCTGGGCGGCAAGGCGGCGACGGCGCACACGCACGCGACGGCGGATGTGACCGGGCTTTCGACCGCGCTTGACGGCAAAGCCGGGAAAACGCACACGCACGCAACCGCTGACGTGACGGGGCTGACGGCCGCGCTGGACGGCAAGTCACCGACAACCCACAAGCACACGGCCGCCGACGTGGGCGCGGCCGCCGCGTCCGTAATGCGCACGCTAACGCTGACTAAGGCGGGATGGGTCAGCAACAAACAGACGCTTTCCAGCGACGCGATTCTCACAGCGACCCAGCCGGGGGACCTCGCTATCGCCCCGGCCGCGACGGACCAGCAGTATCAAGCCTGGGTTGCCCTGATGCCGCATGTTACGGAACAGGCGGTGGGCAGTATCACGGTGTCGGTGCGCGGAATCAAGCCCACGATTGACATTCCTGTACTGTTGGAGGTGCGGGCATGAGCATACGCGCGACGGGGGTTATCGGGCCACCCCGCACAGCCGAGTTATTCCCGGCTGCGTGGTCACAGACCATACAGGTGATGGCGGAAACGACAACCAAATACGGGTCGCTGGTTTCCGTGCGTCGCGGGATTGATATGTTCCAAGCGCAACCGGCCCCCATGACGACAAACCCTTCCGCGCAAACGCGCGGCCTCGCCTTTTCATCGGACGGGACCTATATGGCGGTGGGGTATTTGCAATCGCCGTACTTGCGCCTGTTCAAGCGGGGCGGCGGCGCGGGCGAGCCGTATAACACGATTACCAATCCCGCGAGCATGCCGACCACGGCCGTGATGTGCTGCGCGTTCTCGCCGGATGACGTGTATCTCGCGGTGTGCCTTTCGGGGTCGCCCTATTTCTCGCTGTACAAGAGGACCGGGGATACGTTCGCGAAGGTTACGAATCCCGCTTCCATGCCGACAGGGGCCGCACATTCTTGCGAGTTTTCCCGGAACGGCGCGTTTTTGCTGGTGTCGGGCCTTACGCCGTCAATGTGTTGTTACAAGCGAAACGGGGATTCATTCACGCAGATTGGCATACCCACGCCGAGCTATGCCGTCCGAACCGCGAAGTTTTCCCCCGATTCAAACTTTGTCGCGGCCTTTGCGGATGGGTCGATAGCCATTTACCGGTACACGGGCACGCAATTCGTCGCCATGAAAACCTATACAGGCACATTCGGGACGCCCCAGGGCGGAGGATGGACCGGGGACGGCAAGGTGATCGTAACCGCCATCAGCAAAGCGCCGTTTATTTACATGCTGCGGAGAAACACAGTTGGCGAGTTTGTAGCGGCGGAACCCATTGACCCCCCCACGGGGCCATGGACGCCCACGGGCTGCGGTGTTTCGCCGGACGGCAGATACGTGATAGGCTGCTCGGCCACAGGCCAAATCTACACATACGAGTATGACGGGTTTGAAAACATGTTTCCGTCTTACCTGCCCATTGAAGGGGGCGGGTATTTCTCGTGCGCGTTTTCGTGGGACGGCAGCGTATACGGCGTGTCCACGAGCGGGTCTGAAAGCCTGGGGGTATCTGTGTTCAATTCGACGACATACACGGCGGCGTCGTGGCTGGACCAGAACGCCATAAAGCACCCCTTTTTCCTGTGTGTGGGCATGGCGGAAAAAGCGGTCAACTATCGGGAAAGCGTACCGGTAAACGTGCTGTCGCCTATGAATCGTGCATGGGGGTTTACTGTATGAGCATTAAAGCGCGCGGCAGCATCGGCGGGGGCGGCGGGTTGACCAGGGATTGGGTGCATAACACGCAGGATACGGCATTGGAGACGATCACGGCGGGCGACGCGATAGAGCAAGTGCAGAGCATCGTACCCACCAAGAGCACGAAACCACCCGCTTCCATGCCCACGGCTGCCGGGAACGTATGTAAAACAAGCATGACAGGCACCGCCATAGGGCATTTGAACGCGCCATACCTCACGATGTACCGGAACGATTTTGACGATTATGGACAGCCGAAGCTCGTAAAGGATACCGGCATTGTAGCACCGAGCGGCGGCGTTGTGGGTGCGGCGTTCAATTACGACGGTTCGACCTTCTTTTGCCTGCATAGCGGGTCGCCCTATGTGACTTCATACTACATGGACTATGAAACTTTGACTTACAAAAAGGCGACCCCTCCAACCCCGAACCCATTCATAGCGGGAAATGACTTAGCGTTTTCCAATAACTTCCATTTAGCAATCGCACTGACGAACGCGCCCCGCCTGAAACTGTATCAGGTGAACGACCAATTTGGGTCTGATGTGACCGCGCTGGCAGACTTGGCAGAGCCGCCGACCTCGACGGTTTTTCGGTGCGCGTACAGTGCCGACGCCTCGTTTCTCGCCCTTGGAACCACGTCCGCGCCGTTCCTGTATCTATACAACGTGTGGGAGGGCTATGTAAAGTTACCGAGCATGGCGGAACCGCCGACGAACAGCGTGACCGCGCTCGCATGGAGCCAATACGGCGGGTATTTAGCGGTCGGTCAAAGCACGTCCCCGTACATCATCCTATACAGACGGCAACCGGACAATTCATTCATTCGACTGCCGCCGCCCAATACTTTGCCAACGGGGAAGGTGCAAAGTTGCTCGTTCTCGCACAATGGGCAGTTTTTAGCCGTCACGCATGAAATGAACCCGTTTATTTCGATCTACAGAACAGGCGAGATTTTCTTGAAGCTCGCGAATCCTTCCCCGCTGCCGAGCGGTACGGGAAACGGTATCGCGTGGGCGTTCGACAGCGCATCGTTGGCGGTGGCATACAATGCGTCCCCTTATCTGACGGTGTACGGGAACGAACAGGAATACGGGATACGTAAGCTCACGGCAAACAGTTACCAGCGCATAGGGCTTGAAGTGTCGGGGCTGGGGTTAGCGAAAATGGGCGCGGCAAAGGGGCAACCGGTTGACGTGCAGTTGTTTTCATCGCTGGGAAGCGCACTATGGAACATGTGATGATGGAAAGGGGTTACGAAACATGAGCAAACCGAACGCGGCGGATGTGTGCAGAACGGCCTTGGAACTGGCGGCGAGGGTGCCGCCCATCCCCTACGTGATGAGCGGGGAAACGGAACGCGGTATGGATTGCCAAGGGTTGGTCGAATTCTGTGTGCGCGCGAACGGCGGCACGATGAACTTTTCAGGCAGTAACGACATGATACGGCGCGCCTGCACGGGGATTTACACGGTCAGCGAAGCGCGGGGCCGGGGGCTGATCGCGCCGGGGTGGTTGGTGTACATCCTCAAACAGGACGGGCGCGAGCCGGACAAGTACAAAGGGGATGGCGTTGGAAATGCGTCGCATGTGGGGCTGTATGTGGGGCAGACAGGCGCGGAGACGGTACACGCGAGCTATTCCAAGGGGATTGTATGCCCGACGCTGCTTGCCAACGGCTGGACGCACTGCGGCCCGGCAAAGGCGATTGAGTACGCGGCGGGGGCGACGGAGCCGGACCCGCTGGACGACGACACGCCTTACAGCGCGACGGTGGACACGGGCGACAGCCTAAAGGGGCTTAATTTTCGGATGACGCCCAGCGCGCGCGCTGCGAAGGTGCCAGGATGCGAGGAAATCCCCAAGGGGGCTACGGTGACGGTGCTGGAACACGTTAATTCCGCCTGGGCGCGGGTCAACTATAACGGGTTTGGCGGCTACGCCATGCGGCAGTATTTGCGGGAAAGTAAACCGCCTGACGCCGGGGACGGGGAAACCGTGACGGTGCGGGTGGACGAGTTGGCGGCGGCGCGCCGGACGCTGGCGGAGTTGGACGGGGCTATTTCCGGGTGGATGGGGGCCGACGTTGAATGATAACGCTGCGCCTTTCCGATCTCGGGGTTTTGGTAGGTTTGGCGGTGCCATTCGTGGCCCTCCTGGTTTGGATTTTCAACGTGACGCACAGGTTCAAGAGGCTGGAACGTCACGACACGGAGGCGCGGCAATCACGGGCGCTTCTGCTGGAAGGTGTGGTCGCGGCGCTGGACGGCCTCAAACAGTTGGGGGCCAATGGGCCGGTGTCGGACGCGGAGAAGAAGCTAAAGGATTACATGATACAGCGATAGGAGGAACGGGCATGGAAATCAAAGACACGATTCAGAACCGGCTACGGTCGCCGGTGGTGTGGGCGGCGGTGGTGGCACAGGTGCTTTCCCTGCTGTTGACGCTCGGGGTTATTGACACGGAGTTGAGCGCGACGGTTGATATGATACTTGCGGGGGTTTTGCAGTTGCTTACCATCTTTGGGGTGCTGAATAATCCGACTGCGAAAACGCATTTTTAAGCATGGCAAAGGTTGGGAAAAACAGCGCCGGGGAAGGTGGAAGATTTTCTATGGAATCTCGGCGCTGCCCTGCCTTTTGCTGCTGTGCTTCTGCGTTTGACCGACATTTACAAGTATTTCGCTTTTTACAGGCGGCTTTTTGCTAGGTTTTTCAAGGGCTAGAGGGCAAAATCCTTACCGACATTTTTACCGACAGATGCAGCGGAAAAGGCGTTTTTTTACCCTCTCGCCCGGTTTTTACCTTCTGATTAAGCAATAGATATAAATGGGCCGTTATATGCCGGAACCCCTTGAAACACAATGGTTTCAAGGGGTTCCGGCGGTGGTCTTTTTGGTGTGCCTGGCCGGATTCGAACCGGCGGCCTACAGAGTCGGAGTCTGTCACTCTATCCAGCTGAGCTACAGGCACATTGCAGACCACCGTCGCGGGTTTCATTAGCTTTGTCACTTTATCACATTTGTGGATTCGTGTCAATAAGCGGAACGCGGGCGCGACGCGCTATTTCCTCCCGAAATCCCGCACATACCCGGCGGCCGATCCGGTTTTCCCCCCGGCGACAAGGATTTTCTTCATGCCGCGCATCAGGGAGGTGTCCTCCGGCAGCAGGGTGAAATCGTCGTACTCGCGCCCAAACACCCACCGCAGCCCGCCGTTCACCGTACTGTCCACGCGGACAATTTCGTAATCCTCCTGAAAGAGCAGAATGCGCGAGCCGGGCCGCAGTATTTCCCGTAGAACCGGCGAAAGCAGCCACGTGGAGCAATAGACGCATGTGTACTGAAAATCGGGAAAATGGCGCGCGAAAAACGCCTTCGCCATGCGGTAGGAGGCGTCCAGCGCGGCCCTGTCCATCACGGCGTCGGACGGAATGTGCACGGAGAGCGCGGGCGCGCCCGGCGCAAATGGGCCAGCGGGCACCGTGTCGTCCGAAAAATGGTACAGCTCGAACTCCAGCGCACCCAGGCGGAACAGCGCGCCCGAAAGCTGGCGGTATATCCAAAAATGCCGGTCAAACCCGTACCGGCCAAAGCTTTCCAGGTGCTCCAGCACAAAGCGCCGGAACACCTTCATGGTGTCGATGTAGATGTCCTTCCCGATGCCCAGCCCCGCGTACATCTCGCGCGTGTGCAGCGCGGCGGCCAGGTATACGGCCAGGGCCTTCAGGCCGGAGTCCCCAGTCGGGTCGTCCTCCGTCTTGCACAGCGCGGGGATTTGCTTCACAGCCTCCCCACCCGTTTCCAGCGAAAACAGGCCATCAAACCAGGGATCGAAGCGTCCGGGCTCCATGTCGCGCAGGTGGGCGGTCAGGCGCGCGGTCACTTCTCCGGGCATATCGATCGCGCGGCACAGTTCCGTGAGCCGCGCGGGGTCGGCATAGTGAAGGAGGGAGGTTTGCATGGCATGGTCCCCTTTCTTGCGGTCGAAAATAGCTCGCCTTGCTTTTTCTCTTGTTACCCCGTACACTGAAGGGGTGAAAGCGGCGCGCGGCATCCACACAACAATCGCGCGCGCAAGGGAGGCAGGGAAGATGCGAAGGCCAAACATCGCGCTCATCCTGGTGGACCAGATGCGCCGGGACTGCATGGGGATTTCCGGCCATCCCGTCGTGGAAACGCCGACGCTGGACATGATGAAGCGCCACGGGGCGCAGTTTACGCGGGCGTATTCCGCTGTGCCGAGCTGCATCGCCTCCCGCGCCGCCGTGCTGACCGGCCTCAGCCAGGGGACGCACGGCCGCCTGGGGTACATGGACGGCGTTCCGTGGGACTACCCCATCACCATCGCGTCAGAATTCGCGAGGGCGGGCTACCACACGCAGAGCGTCGGGAAGATGCACGTATTCCCGGAGCGCAGCCTCTGCGGCTTTCACAACGTGGTGCTGCACGACGGCTACCTGCACCACGCCCGCAGCAGACGGCGCGCCAGCGGCGAAGCCTTTGACCAGTGCGACGATTACCTGCGCTGGTTCCGGCGGGAGGCGGGCAGCGCAGTCGATCTGACGGACGCCGGGCTGGAATGCAACGCCTGGGGCGCGCGGCCCTGGCCCTACGCGGAGCGCCTGCACCCGACCAACTGGTGCGCGGAACAGTCCATCGATTTTCTGCGGCGGCGCGACCCCGCAAAGCCCTTCTTCCTGTTCACGTCCTTTGTCCGGCCCCATTCCCCGCTAGACCCGCCCGCGTATTATTTTGACCTGTACGCCGACCGGCTGGACGAGATGCCGGAGCCGCCCGTCGGGGACTGGGCGCGGGCGGACGATCCCGAGCAACACGGCCTGGATATCGACGCGAAGGAGGGGATCATCCCTGCCCGCGCGCTGAAGCGGGCGCGCGCCGCGTACTATGGGTCGATCACCCACATTGACCACCAGATCAACCGCATGCTGATGGCTTTCACGGAATACGGGCTGCTGAACGAGACGATATTCCTGTTCGCGTCGGACCACGGCGATTTGCTCGGGGATCACCACCTGTTCCGCAAGTCCCTGCCCTACGAGGGCTCGGCGGGCGTCCCCTTCCTGATCTACGACCCCGGCAATTTGCTCGGCTGCGCGCAGAACCGCGAGATTTCCGCCGTCGTCGAACTGCGCGACATCCTGCCCACGCTGCTGGACGCGGCGGGCGTCGCGGTGCCGCCGTCCGTGGAGGGCAAAAGCCTGCTGCCGCTGCTGCGCGGGGAAAGTGCGGTGCGCGCGTACCTGCACGGGGAGCACGCGTATGACCGGCGGTCCAACCACTACATCGTCACGGAGTGGGACAAGTACATCTGTTACACCGAGACGGGCGAGGAACAGTACTTTCGGCTCGACCGCGACCCCCGGGAGCTGCACAACGCGGTCCATGACCCGGACAGCCGCGCGCGGGTGGAGCTTCTGCGCGCGTATCTCGTTTCCGAACTGGAGGCGCGGGGAGACACCAACCACCCGTAGGAGGGGGGGCGCTCCGTCGCGTCACAGTGGGGATTCCTGGCGGAAGTCCTTTCTCCGTTACGCCTCCGTCAGCCCCGGCGTCGGCCCCTTTGGCCGCGTGATCTGCCGCACGGGCAGCCCGGTGCAGTAATCGAGCTGCGGCGCCTCGTAATCCGGCTCCTCCCGCTGCCGGGTAAAGCCCGTGTAATCCCAGCTTGGCGTATGCAGCGGCGCTTTATTCCACGGCCGCGCCTCCCAGTAATACCCGCGCATGGGGTCGCGAACCTCGTTCATGTGGTCCAGCAGACGGCCAAGCAGCGACTGGCGCACCCCGGCAAAGGCGTCATCCCCGATGCGGTTTATCATCTCATACGGGTCTTGTTCCAGATCATACAGCTCGTCCGAGGACAGCAGGTTCAGCACCAGCTTGTAGCGGCCATCGTATACGCAGCGCATCGGCTGGAAACCGCCGAAGCCGTCGTGATCCGTCTCGTAGCGGCCAAACTCAATGAACACGTCGCGCGCGGCGGGCGCTACTTCCCCACGCAGCAGCGGCAGCAGACTTTCGCCCTGGAGCATTTGCGGCTTCGGGAAGCCGAAGAAATCCCACACCGTCGGCGCGATGTCGATGTGCGACACCGGCGTCTCCACCTCGCCCCGGCCGAAACCGCGCGCGATGAACGGCACGTGCGCGATTTCCTCATACGCCGCCGGGCCTTTCGCGTATAGGCAGTGCGATTCCAGCATGTCGCCGTGGTCGGTGGTGTAGAGCACCTTGTGCCCGGTCAGCAGCGCGTCGGCGGCGTCCACCACCCGGCCGATCTCGCTGTCCACAAAGCTGTTGCAGCCGAACAGCCACGGCGCTTTCAGCCGCAGCGCCTCGCGGTCCGCCTCGCGGCGCGGCCCCGCCCATACCCGCTGGTGTTCCGGCTTGCTTTCCAGCGTATCGTACACATTGGGCCGCTTCGGCAGCTCATAGCCCAGATACAGGGATGCGTACGGCTCCGGGCACAGGCTCGGGTCGTGCGGCTCGTCATAGCTGACCACGAGGAAGAAATCGTCGCTTGCGTGCTCCTTCAGGAAAGCGATGGCGCGGTCGCTGCACCGGCGGGCGAAGGTGAACTCAGGAGAGAGGTGCTCCCGGTTCGTGCCCTGCTGGCGCGAGCGGTAGCGGTCCTCCCGATCCAGCTCCTCCAGGTAGCAGCGCATGTCGTACCAATACGCGGGGTCCCAGCCCGGCGGGCACACGCCCAGGCCGAAGTAGTCGCCCCCGTCCAGGTGCCATTTGCCGATATACCCCGTGCGCACGTCCTTGTCCGCCAGTCGCTCGCCGATGTGCCTCACATTCAGCCCCGGCGCGGTGCAGTTGCTGTACGAGCCGTTCACGCACGGGTACTGCCCGGTGAACAACGCCGAACGCGCCGGGCCGCACACCGGCTGCACGGTGTACGCTTTGGTGAACTTCATCCCCTGCGCGGCCAGCGCGTCGATGCGGGGCGTTTGGATGCCCACGTCCTCATAGCAGCTCACCATATCGAGCCGCTGGGTATCGGTCATCAGCAGGATGATTTGCTTGGGCATGTGGCATCTCCTTATCGATGGCGGCGCAGATTTGAAAAATCGGGCGGCCTAAAGAGATTTCGTCAGAAATCCCTACCTCTCATGAACCGCAGGCTTTCGCCCGCGCGCACGGCAATTTCCGCGAAGCGGAGCGTTCCATGCTCGTTCACATAGGGTATTTCCCGCCCCTTGGCAAGCAAAACGCACCGCTCCGGTGCGGACAGCGCAAACGATCCGGTGCCCAGCGACGTGAGCCGGAGTTCCCCGGCCAGCACCGTCAGTTCCAGCCCGTCCGTGTCCCGTGAAAATCGGCCCCAGCCCGTTCCCAGGCTCCAGAAGCACCGGAAATCATCGGCGTTGATCTGCGGATCAAACCCGATGTACCCCTTGCCCATGTCGTAGGAAAAGCCCGACAGCGCGGGCAGCAGGCTGTACGACGCCATGCTGCGGGCGTAGTTGCTGCCGCACTCCATCTCGTTCCAGGGGTTGCGCTTCCGGCCGTCATACCGGTCCCGGACCTGGCGGACGACGGACAGCCCTTCTTCCAAGAGCCCCTCCTGGATCATGTGGCACGCTGCCTGGTACTCGAACCCCGTCATGCACTCCGTGGCGTAGGTCAGGGGGACGGCCGGTTTCGCCCCCTGCGGCCATGTACAGATCAGCAAACCCTGCTCGTCGTTCAGCGCGTAGTTGCGCCAGACGTTCGCCACCTCGCGCATGCGCTTGAAATTGTACTGATACAGCGATTTCAGCGCGGTGCGCACCTGCGCGGGATCGAATATCTCGCCCAGGCCGCACAGGTTCGCATGCCACGCGGCGATCACCTGGTCGATCAGGCACCCGCTGCCGATCTGGTATTTCATCTCCCCCCGCTCCGCGTTCCAATACGTGTCCACCGCGTCCGTGCCGAACGCCGAAAGCAGCGATTGGTCTTTGAGATCGACAGCCTGCGCGTAGTATTCGCCATTGAAAAGATGCGCGTCCGCCCACGCCTTGCCCCGCGCGAAAATCGCCCGGTATTGGGCGGCGGCGTCCGTCTCGCCCAGGTGACCGGCCATTTCCGCCCCTGCCTTCAGCGCCGCGAGGTAAAAGCCCGTCAGCCACGCGTTCGCGCCGAACAGCTCCATATCCAGCGTGTGGTGCTGGCGTCCGGTCATCACGCCGCGCTTCTCCGGGTCCCATTTGTCCTCGTTCGTCTCCGCCCAGGCGTATTCCAGGCTCATTTTCACGGCGGGCCACAGGGTGCGCAGCCACCCGTCGTCCCCGCTGATCTTCCAGTCGCGGTACGCCTTGACGACGCCGCCCATCTGGCCGTCCACGCACGCCCGGAAGTCCTGCCGCGCCCGGCCCGGCGGCAGCATCAGCCGGAAGGACATCCGGCCGTCCGCGCGCTGGTTGTAGCGGAAATCCGCCTCCCGCATGCCGCGCTCCAGCGCGGGGAACAGAAACGCCAACGCGTACGCGTAGTTCCACACGTGCGTGCATGAGCCCTCGCAGGAGCCCTCCGTTTCCAGGCAGCCCTCAAACCCGTAGAACGTGCCGTCCGCAAGGCGCAGCACCGTGGGCGATATCAGCACCGCAAGGTTCGCGGAAACGGCGTCGATCACCGCCTCCGGCAGCGTGGAGCCGTGCAGCGTCTCCTGGAACAGCCGCGTCCCGGCAAACAGCCTGTCCCAGCCCGCGAGGCAGTATGCCGCCGCTTCCCGCGAGTCGCGCCACACGGTCGCGTAGTAAGGGGCCCAGATCGTCCGCTGTCCGTCCGGCTCCGGGTGCCAGAAGTTGTACATTTGGGGATAATGCCACGCCAGGACGAAGCGGACGGCGGCCCGCTCCCCGCCCGGCACGGTGACGCGCCCCTCCACGCAGGCGACATCGCGGTGCGTGCAGCCGGGGTGCTCCCCCCGGGGGTACGCGCGGTCTTTCAGCAAGCCCGGCTCGGTGAATTCCGTCCAGAACATCTCGATGTTGTCCTGCCAGCCGCCCCGATACCAGTACGTCTGATGGGCGGATACCGCGCAATCGGTCGCGATGGTCATTTCGCCGTGTCGCAGGATGTCACAGGCGGAAGGCTCGGACATGGTCGTGACCATGCGGGCGCTTTCTGTCAGCGTGGCCCGGTTATGCGAATCGCCGATCGGGTGCGGGCTGCTGAGGAAAAAGCAGACGGTGTAGTCCAGCGTTTCCGGCGTGTTGTTTTCGATCTCCACCTCAAAAAAGGCCGCCGGGATGCCGGAGTCCTTGTCGTTCAGCGGAATGAACGGGTTCCACGCCGTCAGCCGGACATCGCCGGGAAACGCTTCCTCCCGGAAGTCGATCCCGGCGATGGGAAATCGCCCGTCAAACGTCCAATCCCGAAAGTGCGGCAGCCCCGCCAGCGTGTACTGCGACGGGCCGAACCCATAGCCGCTGTGCTTCACCCCGGGCAGCCCTCTGTCGCCGGTGTACGGCGCGGGAAAATCGCCGCACAGCACGCGCGCGTCGCGCACGCCGGCGGCGTTTTCCGCCTTGATGGCGAGGCCCGTGTAGCCGTTCAGACTCTTTTTGTTTGGGCGGCCGAACAGCTCAAAATCCACGAGCTGCCCGTTGCCAGAAAGGCCGACGCAGCCGGTGCCGATGCCCCCCAGCGGAAACGAGATCTGGCTGGTGTGTTCCCCTTGATAGCGCATGCGCATCTTACACTCCTTTGCGCAGAACCGTGGACTACGTTAATACGATCACCACGCGGATGACATTCATCAAAAAGATGATCGGAATCAAGATAAGGTAAAACATTTCATGTTTCCCGGTTGGCTGAACCCGTCTGTATGACATGTCCTCCAGGCGTACGATTTGCGCGTTTTCGCGCACAATACGCCTTTCGAAGAAGAACACGCACCATTGCGCGCCGGCGAGCAGTGCGCTCATCGGCAAGCTCATCCATGTCACAGTCAAGATGAGCGACTCGAAAAAAACCGTGCAGATCACAAACAGCACCACGAGCACTGCCAAAGAAATTCCCTTTGCGGTTTCGTTGCTCACGCGGCACACCTCCCCGCGCTATCCGCCAGAGCCAAACACAGCGCGCTCCCGATTGACAAACGGTACGATTCGTCCGGCGTTCCGCCGCTACTTTTGCATCCCGCTCAAAACCGTCCGCGCGTACTGCGCGGCCGTTCTGCCCGACAGGCCGTTGCACCGCCACGCCCACCGGACCGCATCCGCCCGCAGCGCATCCGTCACGGGGACGCCTTCGCCCGCCAAAATGCCCTCCACAATCCGAAGATACTCGTCCTGGTCCGGCGAGAGGAACGACACGCGCACGCCAAACCGCTCCGAAAGCGCCAGCTTCTCGTTCTTTGTGTCGCTGACGTGCACGTCGTCCCCCTGGCGCTCCGCCCACGTCTCGCTGATCAGGTGCAGACGGTTGGAGGTCGCGTAAAAAACAACATTGTCCGGCTGCTTTTCGACGCTGCCGTCCAGGATCGTTTTGAGGGTCTTGTACCCCAGGTCATCGCTCTCAAACGATAAATCATCGATATAAATGATGTAGCGGAACCGCTTGCGCGTGATCTCCCGGATGAGCGGCGGCAGCTCCGTCAGGTCCTCTTTTTTGATCTGCACCAGCCGCAGCCCGTCCGCGTAGTGCGCGTTCAGCATCGCCTTGACCATGGAAGACTTTCCGCACCCGCTGTTGCCGTACAGGAGCACGTTGTTCGCCCGCGCGCCGCCGAGAAACGCGCGCGTGTTGTCCAGCAGCGCCTGCTTCTGCCCCTCCAGGCAATAGAGCTGATCCAGCGAAATATCGTCCGGGTTCTCGATGCCGCGCAAGCCCTTGTCCCACATGAACGCGATGTGCTTCGCGCGCTCCCCGCCGCCGAACGCCGCATAGTGCGCGATGATGCCTTCGAGCGTTTCCTCGCATCCCTCCGCCGACACAATCGCTTCCAGGGACCGCTGATACTCGGCAAAGCGCATGTTCCGCCTCACGGACGGCGCGTACCCGTCCAGGATGGCAGGGCCCGCAAGCGGCGGTGTCAGCAGCGCCTCCATATCCCGCAGCGCCGCCGCCCGGAGGCTCGCGCCCGCGCCGCCCGTCTCCTCGCAGATCGCGGCCAGCGCGTTCGTATCCGACAGCAGCCGCGCGACGATGTATTCCTTGACGACGCGATCCGTCACCGCCTCGGTTTCCGCAAAGCGGATGATTTCTCTGTAGTCAAGGTTGTCCTTGTCAAGTTGGGCGCCAAACACCAGCATGAAATCGGCCTTCTTTCGGTTGTTCAATTAGAACTTCTCTATCATTACCCGTTGATCGGCATCATGGAAATGACGGTCAGATTTCCCTCCGCGTCCGTATCATACTGAATGCCGATATAACGCCCCACTTCGCATTCGTATGTGCTCTTGGTATCCTGCGTGATGGCGGCGCGGATTTCCCCGTCCCGGGTCGTGAGCACCAGCGTATCGCCCTCGTAGGCGGTGACGGTGCCCTCCGCGAAGGCCAGCTCTCTCATGGAGACGGCTTCCACAAAATCGCTGTAATCGTTCTCGTACAGCCGCTCGTCAATGGGCACGTTCTCGCCGGTTATCGGCGCGACGGGCACGAGCGCGCGCTTCCCCACCAGCGCGTCGGCGTCGATCCCCTCGGGCAGGCGCACCCAAGCGCCGTGGAAATAGGACCCGTCAAACAGATACACCTTGCCGTCCTTGACTTCCCGCACTTCGCCGTCCAGCGCGTAATCGCGGAGGGACACGGCCATCATGCCGCCCTCGACCGGCTTGACCTGCGCGATGACCAACATGCCCGGGGCAGGGGGCGCTTTGGTCTCCACCCGCGTGTCCTCCGCGATGGTCAGCAGGTGCTCGCCGTCCCCGTCCCGCCAGCAGAGGAAGGCGCCTTCCTCCACCTCTTCCAGCAGAAGAAACGCTTCCTTGTCCACAAAGGTATACGCCATCGCGGAGCCCGCCGTCAGGATCAGCCCGAGAACCAGCCAGAAGCAGAGTGTTCTTTTCATATTACAGCATATCCCCTTCCGTTTCGTGGGTATCCGCCCATAAAACGGCAGAAATCCGGGATTTATTCCGCGACGCCCCGCACCTCAAACGGCGACGCCATCAGCCGCTCCCCATACGCCACGCGCATGGCGCACCGGGCCAGCCGGTCGCCCACATCCCGCTTGTTTTGCGGGTGCAGGTCGTTGTGCTCGCCCAGATCGTCGGCGGCGGCCATCGCCGTCCCGGGGATTTCCAGGCATCGCCACTGCTCCGCGCGCAGGGCATGCCAGTGTGGGGCCTCGTCCCAGTGCGCCAGCTCCACAAACAGAAACGGCAAATCGCGTCCCCACAGGCCGCGCCAATCGCGCACCATCGCGGCGAATTTCTCCGCGTAGCGCGCGGGCCGGTCCGCGTCCGACTCCCCCTGATACCAGAGGACGCCCTTCACCGCGAAACGCCGCAGCGGCGCGATCATGCCGTTGTACAGCCCCGTCGGCTTGTAGTGGAACACCGTCTCCGGCACGGGCTGTGTCCCCTTCCCGCCCCGGCGGAAGCGCCACGCGCCGTTCAGGTTGATGGCCCCGTCCTCGCCCGCCAGCAGGTATTGCTTGCCCGGCGTGAAACGCCCGCCGTCCTTGGCGATGGCGCGCACCGCGATGACGCACGGCCCTGCGGGCAGCGGTGGCACGGCGTACTCGCGCGGCGGGTAGCGGTACGTGGTGTTGCCGACGATGTCGCCGTTCACGTACACCGTGTCCCAGTCGATCATCGTGCCCAGGAACAGCGTGAGCGGCTTCCCGGCCAGGGCCTTTGGCACCTCGACAGTCCTGCGCAGCCAGACGGACCCCGTGCCCTCCCACGGCGCGAGCAGCGGCCGCTCCTCCCACGCGCTGTCGTCGTATTCCGGCGCGTACCAGCGGTCGTCCAAGCCGGGATCGTTCGCGTCGATCCCCTGGAAGAAGCTCTCCGCGCGCACAGCGTCCTCTACCTGCACGCGCGCGACATGCGCGTCGTCCGCGCACCGCTCCGCCTCGGCCAGCGCGTCCGGGAAATCCCGCAGCGCCTCCCGCCCCATCCACGCGTGGATGGGCGTCCCGCCGATCGCCGTGAGAATCAGCCCGACCGGCACGCCGTACCGCCCGTGCAGCCGCTGGGCGAAGAAATACCCCGCCGCCGAAAAATCCTCGACCGTCTCCGGCGACGCGCCAGCCCAGCTTCCGCCGCATTCATCCCGCGGGGAATGGAAGTCCGTCCGCTGCGGCACGAGAAACTGCCGGATGTGTGCGTTGGGGCGCTCGATCTCCTCCGGATACATATACCGCACGCGCCGCATGGGGAGCTGCATGTTCGACTGACCCCCGCACAGCCACACGTCACCGACGTACACGTCCTGGAGCGCATGCTCGTTGATGGTCAGCGCAAACGGCCCGCCGGGGGCCAAGTCGCGCAGCACGATCGTCCAGCGGCCCTCCGCGTCCGGCGTCGCGCCGTATTGCTTGTCCAAAAACGTCACCGTGACCGGCTCATCCGCCGTCCCCCACAGCGCCGCCTCCGCGCCGCGCTGCAATACCATGCCGTCCGATATCAGGCGGGGCAGTTGTACGCTCATATGTGTCGCCCTCCTTGTTTTGCGCTTTCCTTTGCTTACGGCAGAAACTGAATCCACGCCAAATCCAACTCGCACCCCGGCAAAAAGACCAGCGACACGGTCTGCCGCCCGGCAATGACCCGTTCCAGCGGGATCACGGCCTCGCGGTATGTCTCCGCCGGGCCAAGCTCGATCATCTGCCGGCCCGCGCTTTCACCCTCGTTCAGCAGTTGCACGGAGTTTTCCGCCCGCGCGGACCGCCAGCACACCGCCACGCGCGCCGCGCCCGTGCCGAAATCCAGCCCCTCAAACACCAGTGTCACGTTGTTGCCGATGCGCTCCACCGCGCCGCCGTTCACCGCGTAGTCATCGCCGTACAGCGCGTCGGCGCTCGCGGCCGGGAGCCGCTCAAACGCCCGCTCGTATTTCCGGAACCGAAATCCTTTGATGTGCACCTTCTGCCGGAACACGAGGCAGAGCGTGTGAACACCGCGCAGCCGTTCGGGCAGCGTGTACGTCACCGCCTGGTACGTGTTCCAGATCGATCCCTTGTCATACGGCGCGGTCAGGAGCGGCTTCCCGCCCTCCCCCGGCATGCCGGACCAAATTTCAAACGTGAACGGCGCTTTGTCCAGCAGAAACAGCCACAGCGTCACCTCGTCCGATCCCTCGAGGCCGAAATCCAGGTCCCGGAACCCTACCTGGCTTTCCCCGTCGCGCAGGGTGGCGACGCCGCGCTCGTTGCCGTTGGTCAGCGTCTCGGTTCCGGCGTCATACAGCCCGCCGGATACGAACGCGTACGGATCGAGCCGCGCCTTGCCCATGCCCGCGATGGTCAGCGGCAGCGCCGCGATGAACGCCGGATGCGCGCCGCCGTTCCCGGGGCCGCAGCGCACGTACACCTCGCCGTCCCCCTTGGGCGTCACGGTGGCGCTTTGGCCGTCATCGGCCACGGTCAGGGTCCCCAGCGGGCTGTCGATGCCGCCCGCGTCCGTCAGCCGCCAGAAGAGGTAGGGATTCCTGGCGGAATCCCTTTCATGGCCCGGAATCTTCGGTTCCGTGCCACCGTCAAGTTCTTTATACGTCGCGTCCGGCGGGAACAACCGCGCGCGCACCGTATACCCGTCCGCCGTAAGCTCCACCTTGCGCACGGGGATGTCCGCGCGGTCGATTTCGGCATCAATGCGGAGGCTTTCCCCCAGCGCGGGCCGGACGATGGCCAGCAGCTTGCCGCCAAACAGCCGCCGTGTACTGGATTGATACGGCTCATAGTCCGTCGCGTCGCCGTTGTCCAGCGCCAGCAGCGCGCCGCCCGTCACCGTGACCCGCGCGCGGCAGTTCGCGTTCTCCACCGGGTTCCCATCGCCGTCCACGGCGGTGATGGTGGCGAACGCCAGCGCGCCGATCCGTTCGTGTTCCAGCACAAGATTTTTGGCATCCCCGAACGACCGCCGCACCATCTCAGCGACCACTTTGCCCTGCTCGTCGTACGCCACGGCGCGCAGCGTGCCCGGGCGGTACGGCAGCCGCCAGTCCGCCAGCAGCCGCCTGTCCAGGGAAACGCTTCCCTGGCTCTCCTCATTGAAGAAAAGCTCCACGCGCGGCGCGTTGGAGCAGACGCGCACGTCAATCCTCTGCCCCGGGGAAAAATCCCAGTACGGGAACAGGTGCACCATCGGCGCTTGCTTGAAGTCCGTCCACGCCGCCTGGAACACGTAATACGAATCCTTCGGGAAGCCCGCCGTGTCGATGTGGCCGAGGTACGCGTTCTTCGTGTGATACGGCGTCGGCTCGCCCAGGTAGTCCTGCCCCGCCCACACGAACTGCCCCAGCGAGTACGGCGCGGCTCTATCCGCGAGGATGCAAGCCTCCACGCTCTTCGCGCCCCAACTCGTGGCGCTGTTGCCGAGCGCCGAGCACTGCAGATCGTCGTCCGCCAGCACGGATTTGCTCAGCGGAAAGTGGTACACACCCCGGCTCTGCGCCGTGGCGCACGTTTCCCCGCCGTAGATCACCCAGTCCGGGTGCGCGGCGTGGTGCGCGGCGTACAGCCCCTCCGCGTAGTTGTACCCGATGATCTTCACAAGGTCCGCGCACCGCTGCGTGTTTTCCCAGGGCATGTAGTTGGAGCAGAGCGTCGCGGGCGCGTGCCCCTTGGGGTCGTGCTGCTTCACCAGCGCCAGCAGGCGGCGCAGCGTCTTCCCGCCCGCCTCCGCGTCCGCGTGTGTGTCGTAAATCTCGTTGCCCACGCTCCACAGGATCACGGAGGGGCTATTCCGGTCCCGGCGAATCCAGGACGCGGCATCACGCTCAATCCATTCGTCAAAAAACCGCGCGTAATCGTATGTGTTCTTCGGCCGCTCCCACGTGTCCAGCAATTCCGACATCACGAGAAACCCCATCTCGTCCGCGATGTCCATGAATGCCTTCGCGGGCGGGTTGTGCGCGGTGCGCAGCGCGTTCACGCCCATGCGGCGCAGCAGCGCGAACTGCCGCCGGATGGCGTCCGGGTGCACGGCGGCCCCCAGCGCGCCCAGGTCGTGGTGCAGGCAGACGCCGTTCAACTTCACGCGGCGGCCGTTCAGGAAAAAACCGTCCTCCGGCGTGAACGCGATGGTCCGGAAGCCGAAGCGGGTGTCCTCCGTGTCCGCCACCTGCCCGTCCACCAGCAGCTGCGACCGCAGCGTGTACAGGCGCGGGTGGTCGACGTCCCACGCCTCAATCCCATCCCCCGCGTCCAGTAGCGTGTGCCGCACCTCGTATGGCCTGCCGCCCGTCTCCGCCTCCGCGTCCACCTCGTATTGCCAGCCGTCCGGCCCGCGCGATGTGGTGATGGTTATGCCGTCCGAAATGAAATGGTAGGCATTCTTCACCTTCAGGAACACGTCCCGGTTGATGCCGGCCCCCGTGTACCAGCGGGCACTGGGCGCCTGGTAGTTCACGCGGAGCAGCAGCTCGTTTGGCGCGTCCCGGCGCACAAACTCCGTGATGTCGCACTCAAACGCCGTCCAGCCGTACTTCCATTCGTACGCCAGAATGCCGTTGACGAACAGCGCGCTGTCCATGTACACGCCGTCAAACCGCAGGATCAGCCGCTGCCCTTCCGCAAGGAAGCCGGCGTCAAGTTCCCGCCGATACCAGCCTGTATCGCTCTTATACAGATTCTTCGGGTCCGCGATCAGCCAGTCGTGCGGAATGGAAACCGGCGCGAAGTGCTCGGGCTCCCCCTTGGCGAATTCCCATCCGTCGTTCAGCGGCCGCGTCATAACGCTCCCTCCACCCTGCGCGCGGACCCGCGCGCCACAAGCTGCGGCGGGAACAGAATCGTCCTGCCCTCCGCCCCGCCGATCATCGCGATCAGCAGCTTGGCCGCCGCCTCGCCCAGCCGCTCGCCCGGGTGCACGACGCTCGTCAGGTCCGAGACGCGCGCGAGCTCCGTGTTGTCCACCGCGACGACGGAAAGGTCCTCCGGCACGCGCCGGCCCCGGCTGCGCAGCAGGTCGATCAGCATCAGCGCGGACATGTCGTTGTAGCAGACCACCGCCGTGCTCTGGGCCAGGCAGTTCCACAGCCTGCCGCCTTGCAGCGTCTCCTCCATGTCCTCGTGGCAGAACCAGTGCACCATGTCCTCCCGCAAGGGCAGCCCGTGGTCCTCCAGCGCCTTCATATAGCCCCGGTAGCGGAGCTGGCCCGGCCGGTTGCTGTGGGTAAAGACGCCCGCCACGCGCCGGTGCCCCAGGTCGATCAGGTGCTTCGTCGCGACATAGCCCACCGCCACGTCATCCAGCGCGACGAACGGCGCGTCCACCTCCTGGTAGCGGGAATCCGTGAACACGAACGGGATGCCCCGCTGCGCGATCGCGCGGTAGTGTTCCTCGTTCACGCACGGGAGGCCGCTCTTCGTCGGCTCGATGATGAGGCCCGCCAGGTTGTTCGCCAGCATGCGCTGCAGCGCGCGCCCCTCGCCCGCCACTTCGTTCTGCGTGGACGCCAGCAGCACGCCGTATCCGCCCGCCGTGAGCACCCCTTCGATGCCCCGGATGATGCCAGGGTAGATGTAGTCGTCCAGGTGGAGCGACACGACGCCCACGGTCGCGGGCATGGATCCGCCGTTTCCGGGCGAACGCTTGGCGGAGGGCCAGCCCCCGGCGATGTATGTGCCGCTTCCCTGCACGCGGGCGATCTGGCCGCGCTGCTCCAGCACCTCCAGCGCGCGGCGCACCGTCTGGCGCGAAAAGCCGAACCGCTCGCCCAGCGCGCTTTCCGAGAGGAACCTGTCCCCCGGCAGAAACGCGCCGGAGGCGATTTGACCGGCCGCCCAGTCCACGATGTCCATGTATTTCGGGGCACTTCCCATGCTCGCATTCCTCGCAATCAGTCCGCCTTTGGCGCGGGCGGCGGCTCCACTTGTCATTATAAGCTGGAATACAGAGAAAATACAAGCATACATTCACTTGTCCTGATAAATTTTCCCCGGCGCCCACGAGAGCGTCCCGGATCACATCCATTAATTGTGCACAAGTTTTGTCCCATATCGAAACTATTAATTCGCGAAAAGCACAAATTTTCATTGACAACACCTTTCGTGTGTGGTACTCTCGGGTTAAAGAAACGCTCGACATTCGCACCCGTACCAGACAGAATATAATACAACTTTCCCCGAAATCAATACATATTTTTACCTTTTACGCCCGACCACAATGCAAAGGATGACGTCGATGGTCACCGCGAAAACAAAGCCCGCGCATTCGCCCCGGCAGCACCGCCAGACGCAGGCGTATTTCAAGCGGTATTGGACGCTGTACGCGCTGATGCTGCTTCCGCTCGCCTTTTTTGTCATCTTCCGGTATGTGCCAATGCTGTACGTCCAGATCGCGTTCAAAAAATACAGCATCATGCAGAGCGCCTGGGAGATGCCCTGGGCGGGGAACCACGGCTTTGAGTACTTCATCAAGGCTTTCTCCAACCGCGATTTCTTCTACGCGGTCCGCAACACCATCATGCTCAACGGCCTGGACCTGCTCGTCGGCTTTCCGGCGCCCATTCTGCTGGCGCTGCTGCTGAACGAATTGGCGTTCAAGAAGTTCAAGCGGATCACGCAGACCATTGTCTACATGCCCCACTTCCTGTCTTGGATCATCATCTCGGGCCTCGCGCTGCAGCTTTTCGCGCCGACGACCGGGCTTGTGAACATCCTGCTGAACCGTCTGGGGTTCGCCTCCGTGCCCTTCCTGAACAGTCCGTCCCACTGGGTGTGGACGTATGTGTTTCTGGGCGTGTGGCAGAGCGTCGGCTGGAACACGATCATCTACCTCGCGGCGCTCACCGCCATCAGCCCGGAGCTGTACGAGGCCGCGTCCGTGGACGGCGCGGGCCGCTTCAGAAAAATCTGGCACATCACGCTGCCGGGCCTCCGCCCCACGATCGTCACGCTCCTGATCATGAGCCTGGGCCGCATCCTGAGCAGTGACCTGGACCGGCCGCTGGCGCTCTCCAACAAGCTGGTCACCAGCGTGTCCAACGTCATCTCGATTTTTGTGTACACCAACGGCATTCGCGGTCTGCAGTTCTCGCTCACCACGGCGGTCGGGCTGTTCCAGTCCGTCATCTGCGTGTTCTTCCTGCTGGCGGCGAACATCCTGGCCAAGCGGTTCGGCGAGCGCGGCATCTGGTAAGGGGGGAGTGAGCTAAATGGTCAAAACCGGCATGATCAAAACAAAATCCGCCAAGGCCATGGACTGGTTCATCGCCTTCCTGTGCTTCCTGCTGATCCTCGTGTGCCTGCTGCCGCTGCTGAACGTGCTGGCGCGGTCGCTCAGCTCCCCCACGGCGCTCATCAAGAATCAGGTGGTGCTCTGGCCCATCGGCTGGGACTTCAGCGCGTACGAAATGGTGCTGACCGACAGCAAGTACACGTATTCGCTCGGCTGGACCGCCATCCTGACCGGCATCGTCACGGTAGTCTCCATGGTGATGACGGTCATCTGCGCCTACCCGCTGACCTACGATCACTTAAAGGGCCGCAAGTTCTTCAACACCCTGATCATCCTGACCATGTTCTTCAGCGCGGGCACCATCCCCAACTATCTCCTGATGAAGGATCTGAAGCTGCTGGACAACCCGCTGGTGCTCATCCTGCCCAACTGCCTGAGCGTGTTTAACATGATCGTCATGCGCAGCTTCCTGTACAATGTACCCGACAGCCTGCGCGAGTCCGCCGAACTCGACGGCGCGAACCCAGTGCGCATCCTCTGGAGCATCTACCTGCCGCTGTCCACGTCGGTGCTGGCCACGCTGTCGCTGTTCTACGCGGTGGGCCGCTGGAACGGCTTCACGGACGCGCTGATCTACATGAAAACCCGCAAATACTTCCCCATTCAGCTCCTGCTGTACAACATCCTCAACAACGTGATGAGCGTGGAGGTCGCCACGCAGGAGGGGTTCACCACGCCGGGCCTTTCCGATACCATCAAGGCGGCGACGGTCATGTTCTCCACCGTGCCCATCCTGATCATCTACCCCATGCTGCAGAAGTACTTCATCGCTGGCGTGACGATTGGGGCAGTCAAGGGATAGTTTGCACCCCGGCGCGCAGGGCGTGCGCGCTTTGGAAATACACTACGTGGAAGAGAGAGAGGGAGGCTCCTATGAAGAAATTCTTGTCCATCCTGCTCGCGTGTCTCATGGTGGTGCCCATGCTGGCCATGTGCGTCACCGCCCAGGCCGCCGGAAGCGACGAAATCGTCGACGGCAAGTTTGTCGAAACGAAGAAGATCACCGTCGAGGTGTACAACCGCAACAACGACGGCGGCACCACCCCGGAGGACAACGTTTACACCGACTTCATCAAGGAAGGCATGCTCCGCGACCACAATGTCGAGGTCACGTTCGTGCCCGTGGGCCGGTGGACGGAGATCGAGGAGCTGAACAACCTCCTGGCCGCCGGCGACGCGCCCGATATCTGCGTCACGTATGACTACTCCACCATCCAGACGTACGCCAACATGGGCGGCGTGGTGGACATGAGCACATACCTTGAGGAATACAAGGACATGCTGCCCAACTTCTGGAACCTGCTGGGCGATGAGAACATCTACTGGCACCGCGATCCCGAGAACGGCACGGTCTGGGCCGTTGAGGCGCGGCTGTTCGTCAACAAGCGCATCAACACGTTTGTCCGCGAGGACTGGCTGAAGAAGCTGGACTTGGCCGAGCCGACCACGCTGGAGCAGTTCGAGGCCGTGCTCCGCGCGTTCAAGGACAACGCGGCGGTGCTGCTGGGCGACGACGCGGACAAGATGATCCCGTTCTCCATCAGCTTTGATGTGGGCTGGCGCGCTGACCACCTGCTCACCTCCTTTGTTCCCGACGCGCTGTCCGAGAAGGACAAGTATACCCATGACTTTGACGATAGGCACCTGCTCTATCCGGGCTACAAGGAAGGCGTCCGCAAGCTGAACGAATGGTACAACGAAGGCTTGATCTGGGCGGACTTCCCGCTCTACGCCTCCGGCGACACCACGGAGGACAACCTCATCAAGTCCGGCTACGTGGGCGCGTTCATCCACAACTGGGATTATCCGTACCGCAGCGGCGAGACGGGCCTCCACTACAGCATGCAGCAGATGGCCGGCGAGGACGCGGCGTTCATCGCGGTGGAGCCGTTCCTGAACGACGCGGGCGTGTACCGCAAGTTCCTCAGCGCCCCGGTCGACCGCAAGGTGTTCTTCCCGAGCACCAACGACGAGCCAGTCGCCTCCCTCCTGTACCTGGACTGGATCGCCACGCTGGAGAACCGCATGTTCCTGCAGATTGGCGAGGAGGGCATCACCCACGAGACGCAGCCCGACGGATCGGTCAAGACGCTGTCGTCCCCGGACGCGAACATCATGAACTCGCTGAACAACATCGACTACACCATCGTCATCAACGGCCTGGACCTGGGCGATCCGGAGAAGAACGTGGCGTCCGTGGCGCTCGGCTACGCGTATGTGGAGCCGCGCTTCATCCAGAAGGCGTTTGAGCTTAGCAGCCATGACGCGCGCTACAGCATCGCCATCAACGTGGGCGCCATCGTGGCCGAGGAGGGCATGGGCCCGGCGCTGAAGGAAAAGCGCGACGCGTTCCTGAACCAGGCCGTCACCGCCAAGCCCGACCAGTTTGACGCGGTGTACGATGCCGGGATGCAGGATTACCTACAGTCCGGCGGGCAGGCGATCATTGACGAGCGCACTGCCGCGTATGCGAAGTACTACGAGTAAGCACCGGTAACAAACGGCATGGGAGGAAGCGGAAACCCGTTTCCTCCCATTTTCACGCAAAAGAGGTAGGGATTCCTCGCGGAATCCCTTTATGGCGCCCGATTTTCCAAATCAGCGCCGCCATTAAGGAGCATCATGCCATGCGATACGACACGCGCCTATGCTGGCTGCCCTTTCTCGGGGAAGCCGCATCGGACAAAAGCCGCACCCCCATGGAAACAGCCCATGCCGAGCTCGCGCTGGGCCTTGCGGGCCTTGGCACACGTGAGCGGGCAACGCTGGCGCAAGCCCCAGGCGCGGCGGAGGGGTACGCCATCGACCGCACGCCGGAAGGGTACGCCGTGCGCGGCGGCGAGACGGGCGTGCTGCACGGCACCTACGCGCTGCTGATGAAACTCGCCGCCGGCATGGACCCGGCCTGCGCCTGGACGGAACCGCGCTTCGCGCTACGCATGCTGAACCACTGGGATAACATGGACGGCCATGTGGAGCGCGGGTACGCGGGCGGATCGCTGTTCTTTCGGGACGGGCGGTTCGCGTACGACCCCGCGCGCCTGCGCCGCTACGCGCGCTACCTCGCGTCCGTCGGCATCAACACGGTCTGCGTCAACAACGTGAACGTGCACCCGCCCGCCGACGGGCTGATCGCGAAGGCACTGCTGCCGGAGCTGGCGAAGGTCGCGGACCTGCTGCGCCCGTTCGGCATCCGTCTGCTGGTGGCCATCGACTACGCGCTGCCGGTCACGAGCGGGCTTCCAACCGCCGACCCGCTGGACCCGGCGGTGCGGGCGTGGTGGCGGGAGCGGGTGGCGCTGGTGTACCGCCACATCCCGGACCTGCGCGGCTTCCTCGTCAAGGCCGATAGCGAGTTCCGACCGGGGCCGTACAAGTACGGCCGCAGCCACGCCGAGGGCGCGCGTGTGCTGGCCGAGGCGCTCGCGCCGCACGGCGGGACGCTCGTCTGGCGGTGCTTCGTGTACAACTGCCGCCAGGACTGGCGGGACAAAAAAACAGACCGCCCCATGGCAGCCTACGACACCTATGCGCCGCTGGAAGGGCAGTTCGACGCGAACGCCGTGCTGCAGATCAAGTACGGCCCGTTTGATTTCCAGGTGCGCGAGCCGGTCTCCCCGCTGCTGTACGCCATGCCCACAACCGCCAAGGCGCTGGAACTGCAGCTTGCGCAGGAGTACACCGGCCAGCAGATCGATTTATACTACATGCCGTCGCAGTGGAAGGAGATCCTGGGCGACCTCGGGGACGCCGCGCCGTGCCATATCTGCGCCGTGACCAATTTGGGCGACGATATGAACTGGACCGGCCACGACCTGGCCCAGGCGAACCTGTTCGCCTACGGACAGGCGGCCTGGCAGGGCGATATCGATGCCACAGCCACTGCGCGCTGGTGGGCGAACCTGACGTTCGGCCCGGACCCGCGCGTCGCGGACACCATCACCGGCATGCTGCTTGCCTCCCGGGGCATCTACGAGCGGTACACCGCGCCGCTCGGCCTGTGCTGGATGGTCACGCCGCACACGCACTATGGCCCCAGCCCGGAGGGGTACGAGTACAGCCTCTGGGGCACGTACCTGCGCGCAAACCGGGACGCGATCGGCATCGACCGCACGGCGAGCGGCACCGGCTACGCGCGGCAGTACCCGGAACGCATGGCCGCGCTGTATGAGGACCCCGCGACATGCCCGGAAAAGCTGCTGCTGTTCTTCCACCGGCTGCCGTATACGCACGTGATGCCGGACGGGCGCACGCTCGTGCAGCGCGTGTACGACGATCACTTTGACGGCGCGGAGGGGGCGGAAAGGCTGGCCGAAGCCTGGGAAGGGCTGGCCGGGCTGGTGCCGGAGGAGACTTTCCGAAACGTGCGCGAGCGGCTGTCGCGCCAGTGCGCTAACGCGCGCGAGTGGCGCGATATCGTCAACACGTACTTCTACCGCTATAGCGGCATCGGGGATGATAAGGGGCGGGAGATTGCGGAGTAATGCGGTTGAAGGCCGGGCTATTCGACAATAGCCCGGCCTTTTCCTATCGCCAGTATCGGCGGATTGCTCCGTGGCGGCGGTCAGCGGCAATCGCCACACCGAGATGGCAGCGCGGATTCGGAGAATCGGGCGTCATAAAAGGATTTCGCCAGAAATCTCTACCTCTTGTCACCCCCGTGGCAAGCCGGACGCGCGATGCGCGCCCCTACGGCCCGTTGCGTGCCCGGTTCCGCACGTTTTCCACGCTCCACCGTAAGCCAGACGCACGATGCGAACCCCGATGGCCTTCCGCGACAGTCTCCGCACGTTTCCCGCGACCGTAGGGGTGGCCATTGGCCGTCCCCCATCCTTCGGCACGGCCAGAACGCCGCGCCGCTTCTCAACTTGAACAAAAATGACGCATCGCGCTACCCCTCAAAATGCAGCTTCGCCAGAATCGCCGCGCCGATCATCCCCGCCTGATTCCGGTGCTCCGCCAGCCGCAGGACGGCGCGGAAGTCCTCCGGCCTCCTGGTGAACTGCGCGCGCAACTCCCGCTCCACGCCGGTGGTCAGCATGTCGCCCGCCTCGCTGATGCCGCCGCCCAGGACTATCGCCTGCGGCATGAACAGCACGACCAGCGTCGTCAGCCCGATGCCCAGCTCGTGCACATACGCGTTAAACGCGGCGCGCATGGCCCCGTCGCCCGCCCGCGCGCCCTCGATGACCGTCTTGGCCGGAGCGCCGCCCGCCAGCGCCGACAGCGCCCGGGCCGACGCGTACATCTCAAAGCACCCGCGCCGCGAGCAGTTGCACGGTAAGCCGTCCGCGTGCGTAATCATGTGCCCGATCTCCACTGCCGTGTTCGTGTGCCCGCGCCACGGCCTGCCGTTCAGGATCAGCGCGCCGCCGATCCCGGTACCGAGCGTCAGGTATACCGCCGTTTCGACACCCTGGCACGCGCCGTTGTGCCACTCGGCGGTCAGCGCGGCCTGCGCGTCGTTATCCACCCACACCGGCAGGCGCGTCCGCTCCTCCAATATCGCCCGGAGCGGCACACTCCGCCACCGGAGGTTGCTGGCGTTCACAAGGCCCGTCTCCACGTTGACGGAACCGGCTGTGCCCACGCCGACAAACGCCACGGGCCGGTGGCGCGCGAGCATCCGCGCGATCTCCGCCGCCATGGCCTCCGGGTCCCCGACGATGGAAGCGGCAGATTCCGTATGGATCAGCGCGCCGTCCTCCAGGATACCCAGCTTGATGCTGGTGCCGCCGATGTCAATGCCCGCGATGCGCATGCTTTTTCCCTCACTCGTACACGTTTTCTCCGATGACCGTAAACCGGCACGCCAAACCCTCGTCAAACGCGGCCAAATGTGCCGCCATGCCGGGCCGGATCGCACCGAGCTTGTCCGCGCCCACGCGCCTTGCGGGCGTTTCGGACGCCATCAGGAACGCGTCCGCCTCCGGGATACCGATGGAAACGGCGTTCCGCACCGCCTCGCCTAAATACGCGCGCCCGCCGCTGAGCGCGCCGTCCGTCGTGCGGACAACGCCGCCCCTCACCACGCGGCCGCCGTACTCGCCGTCCGGCATGCCGTGCAGCATGGTGGAATCGGACACGATCACCGCCCGCCCCGCGCCCTTCATGCGGTAAATGAGCAGAATCGCGCCGGGGTGTAGGTGTACGAGATCACAGATGGCCTCGCTGTACACGCCCCGGTTGAGCAGCGCCGCCGTGACCACGGCCGGGTCGCGGTGGTGTATCGGCCGGCACGCGTTGAACGTGTGGCACAGCGACGTGACGCCGGACGCGAACGCCGCCTCCGCCTGCTCATACGTGGCGTCCGTGTGGCCCGCCTGCACGCAAATGCCTTCCCCGGCCAGGTACGCCGCCAATTCCAGCGCGCCCGGCACCTCCGGCGCGAGCGTCACCTCGCGGATGACGTCCATGTACTCGCCGAACGCGTCCCGGAACGCGCCGGGGGACGGCGCGAGCATCTGCTTCGGGTCCATCGCGCCGGGGCGGTCGGGGTTCAGGAACGGGCCTTCCATGTGGACGCCGTACACGCGCGTGCCGCCCAGCGCGCCTTCCTGTTGCAGCCGCATCGCCTCACGCGCCATGGCCAGCCCGTGGCGGATCACGTCCACCGGGCTGGTCGATACGGTGAGCAGCATGTCCGTGACGCCCTCGCGCAGCATCTTGGTAAGCAGCGGCGCGAGCCCGGCAGCCGTGCCGGAGCGGAAGTCGATGCCCTCTCCCCCGTGGTTGTGCAGGTCGAACAACCCCGGCGTCAGCAGGTCGCATGTCCGGTCGGCATCCGCGCCCTGGCCCACTTCCACAACCACGCCGCGCTCTATGCGCACCGTGCGGTCCGGAAGCCATCCGCCGGGCGTCAGCAGCTTTTTCGCGCGAATCTTCATCGGGACGCGCCCTCCGCCAGCAGCCGCTTCAGGTACGCGTATCCCGTCTCAATTGCGCGGCGCGAATCCTCCCAGCCCTCGAACTCCAGCGACAGATACCCGTCGTACCCGGCGCGCTTCAAAATGCCGATGCACTGGGCGATCGGAACGGCGCCGTGCCCGGCCACGGTCGCGCGCGTGTAGTTGCCGCGCCGCGTCGTGTTCCAGCCCTCCGGCGCGTCCATGGTGCCGGGCTTGAACAGGTTGTCCTTGGCGTGCGCGTGCACCGCGTACGGCGCGGCAATCGAGACGGCCGTCGGGATGTCCGCGTCCACGCCCATGAAGTTGCCGAAATCCACCAGCCAGCCGTAGTTGAGATGCCCCACGGCGCGGATCATCGCCTCCACGCGCTCCGGGTCCTGGAAAAAGCGCCCGTGGTTCTCCGAGCAGGTGATGACGCCCTTCGCCTGGGCGTATTCCGTCACCGCGCGCACGTGCGGCGCGATTTCGGCTACCGCGTCCTGCCAGGAATAGCGCGGGATGTCGCGCGGGGCGGAGGCCAGATCGTGCCGGAGCACGCCCGCGCCCATCGCGGCGGCCACGTCGATGTCGCGCTTCAGCCGCGCCACCTCGCCCGCCGCGTCCCGCTTCAGGAATTCCGCGCCCACGGTGTAGGCGTTGATCTCCAGGCCGATTTTCGCGCAGTGCTCGCGCAGCGTGAGGGCCGTTTTCATCGGATCGTCGGTCACGCCGAACAGCGCGTGGTCCAGGTCAATGAACTCCATGCCGTCAAAGCCGATTTCCTTGGCAATATCGCACATGTCAAAATACGAGCAGTGCGTCTGCTTGAAATACCCGTTAAAGCTGTAGCTGCTGACCCCTAGCTTCATAGCGATTCCTCCATCTCACACAGATACGCGCGCGCGTCCACGATGTCCTTCTCCCAGGCCGCGTCCATGTTTGTTTCCCGCTCAATCGTGATGTCGCCCGCGTACCCGATGCGCTTCAGCGTAGCGAGAATCCGCCGGAAATCGGCGTGCCCCTCCCCCACGCGCGTCTCATGGCCCTTGGGCGATGTGCCGGTCGGGTAGGTCGCGTCCTTGGCGTGCATGCCCATCAGGTACGGCGCGAGCAGGTATTCCAGCGCGTCGGCCGGGTTCGCGCGCCCGCTGGACAGCAGATTCGCCGGGTCCAGGTTGACGCCGAGGTTTAAGGTGCCGACCTTCTCAATGAGCTGCACGAGCGTCACCGGCAGCTCCTCGCCGGTCTCAAACAGCAGCCGCTGGCCATGCGGCAGCAGGTCCTTCGCGATCACGGACAGCGCCCCGGCAATCGCGAGGAGGCGCGGGTCGAACGGGTCGTCCGGCAGATAGCCCAGGTGCGTCACCACATCGCGGACGCCCAGCATGCGCGCGAACGCCGCGCCGCGCATCAGGTCGTTCATCCGCCGCTCGCGCAGCCAGTCGGGCACCAGCCCGAGCGTGCTGTACATCTCCGGGTATTTCCACACGACCGGCCCGGACCAGCCGCACCAGACGGCGGTGATCTCAAAGCCGTACCGCTCCGTGAGCGCCTTGACGCGAGCGGCCTCCGCCTCGTTGTACAGCGACATGTCCCAGACCGAAATCTGCCCGCTGGTGAACCCAAGCCCGGTCACGCGCGCGAGCAGCGGCTCAAACGCGTCCGTCAGCGGCAGAAGAATGCCGATACGCATAGCTGGTCCCTCCTTACAGTTCGACTTCCCTGCCGAGCCTCGCGGAATCGTAAATGCCCTGCAGCATCCGCTGCACCGCGATGCCATCCTCCATCGGCGACATCGGCTTTTGCCCGGTTTTGAGGCACTCGATGAAGTGGCGAATCTCCAATTCAAAGCTGTTCGCCTTCTGCACGGTCGGCTGGTTGTCCGTCAGGTAGCCCTGCGCGTTCTCCGCGTAGATCGTCAGCGGCGACAGCGACGCGCCCGCCTTGGAGCCGCACACCAGCGTGGACTGGTCGGGCTTGGCGTTCAGCGCCCAGCTCGCCTCCGCGACCATGGCCGCGCCGTTTTCAAAGTGGATGATCGCGGCGGCGGAGTCCTCGGTGTCAAACGCCGTCACATCGCTGTCAAACGCCTTCCAGCGGTTCACGCCCTTGGTCTTAAAGTTGCCAATCGCGTGGGAGACCATCGCGCTGACGCGCGTGGGCCGGGGTTTGCCCATCAGATACCACGCCGAATCAATACAGTGGACGCCGATGTCGATCACCGGGCCGCCGCCGGACTTTTTCAGGTCCGTGAACCAGCCAATCGGCGTGCCGCGTCTGCGCACGGCGGCCGTCTTGGCGTAGTAAATATCGCCCAGGTCGCCCGCGTCGATCATCTCCTTCAGGAGCTGCTTTTCCGGGGCGAAGCGGGAGACCATCGCCATCATGAACGGCACGCCCGCCTTTTCCACCTCGCGCTGCATTTCCAGCGCGTGCTCCAGGCTGTCGGCCATCGGCTTTTCGCAGAGGATCGCCTTGCCGGCGCGCGCCGCCGCGATGGCGACCGGCGCGTGCGAGCCGTTCCATACGCAGATATCCACGTAATCGATGTCCGACGCCGCCAGCAGCTCTTCCGCCGACGCGTATGCGTTTTTGACGCCGAACTTCTCCGCCGCCTCCTTGGCACGCGCGAGGTTGATGTCCGCGATCGCGACGACCTCGACCTGATCCGCCAACGTTTTGTACACCGGCAAATGCTCGCTCTGCGCGATATTTCCCGCGCCAATGATTCCCACCCTTAGTTTAGACATCCGTGCACACCTCCCAATACATTATGGGTCTTCCCCCGGTTCTTTGCAAGCACGCTATTCGGGCCATTTTTGTAATAAAACCGGCCCGAACCCTTACCCCTTGACGGCCCCGATCATGATCCCCTTGATGAAAAACCGCTGCAGGAACGGGTAAATCATCAGCACCGGCAGGATGGTCAGCATCGTCACCGTCATGCGCACGCCCTGCGGCGTCAGGTTCGCGGCCGCCTCCATGTTGGCACCGCTGCTGGATTCCAGCATCTCCGCCAGCCGCCGCGCCTCGTTCAGGTATTTATAGAGCATGTACTGCATGGTCGTGAGGCTCTCGGTCGCGAAGTTGTAAATGTGGTTGTCAAACCACGCGTTCCACTGCGCCACCGAGGCGTACACCGCGATGGTCGCCAGGATCGGCAGCGACATCGGCAGGATGATGCGGATGAAAATGGCCATCGTGCCCGCGCCGTCCAGCATGGCGCTTTCCTCCACCGATTCCGGCAGTTGCTCCACGTAGGTCTTGATCAGGATGACATAATACGCGCTGACCAGGGTCGGCACGATGTACACCCAGAACGAGTTGACCAGGCCGTACGCCTTGAAGGTCAGGTACACCGGGATCAGCCCGCCCGAGACGTACATCGTGACCGTCAGCATCCGGTACAGCAGCTTTCGGCAGGGCATTTCCTTCTTGGAGAACAGATACCCCAACAGCATGCAGCACAGCACCGTGCAGCCGGTTCCGATCACGGTGCGCGCGACGGACACGCCCAGCGCGGTGAACACGCCCGGCAACTTGAACACCTGCTCATAGTTATAAAATGTAAAGCGGTACGGCACCAGCACGGCCTTGCCGGAGATGACCGAGCCGCTGAGCGACTGGATCAGCACGTACCAGAATGGGTACAGGCACAATAGCACCAGCAGGATGAAAAAAAGATAGTTGACGCAGTTGAACGCGATGCGGCTCTTGCTGTTTTTCATTGCTCCGCCCCCCTACACGATCGACGCGCCGCGAACCTTGCGGGCGACGGCGTTCGCGCTGAACAGCAGCGCGATGCTCACGAGCGATTTGAGGATGCCGACGGCAGTCGCGTACGAATAATCGCCGAGCTGCAGCCCCTGGCGGTACACGTACAGCTCCAGCACCTCGATCACGTTATAGACCACGGAATTCTTGAACACGAAGTATTGGTCCATGCCGTGGCTGATGAAATTGGACACGCCCAGCAGCATCAGCACCACGAATGTGGGCATCAGCCCGGGAAGTGTGACATGCAGCGCGCAGCGGAATCTGCCCGCGCCGTCCACGCGCGCGGCCTCGTACTGCTCCTGGTCAATGCCCGCGATGGCCGCGATGTAGATGATCGCGTTCCAACCCAGGCCCTTCCAGATGGACACCAGCGACTGAAACCAGTACACCGCGCTCCGGTCCGTCAGTACCGCCTGCGGCCGCATGCCGAAAAGCCCCAGAAGCTGGTTGAGCAGCCCCTCGTTGCTGAAAATGGCGAAGGCGATGGAGTAGACGATCACCCAGCTGATAAAGTACGGCAGCGTGGTGAAAATCTGCGCGAACTTGCGAAAGCGCCGGCTGTCGATCTCGTTGAGCAGTATGGCCAGCAGCATTGGCAGCGGCAGGGCTAGGAAACTGATCGTCGAGAAGATCACGGTGTTGCCGAGCACCCGCAGGATGTCCTTGTTCATCAGCAGCATTTTGAAGTACTTCAGGCCGACAAACTCGTTCGCCAGCAGCGGATACCCGGGCTTGTACTCAATCAGGGACAGAAACCAGCCGAACAGCGGCACGTAGGAAATAAAGAGAACAATGACCATCAGCGGCAGCGCGAGGAAGAACAGGTTCCAAGCCCTTCTTTTCCGGCCGCGCGCGCCGGTTTTGGCGATTACCATCATGCACCATCCTTTACGCAGGGCGGCGGCGGCTTTTGCCGCGTTGACAATGGCGCGGAGAGAAACGCCGTTTCTTCTCCGCGCCGTGTTGCCTTTGCGTTGTTATTTCGTCTGGGTCTCCAGGAAAGCGTCGCGCGCCTCTTCAAAGATCGGCTTCATCTCCGCCTTGACTTCATTGAACGCCGTCTCGCACCAGGTCCAGGCGGTCGCTTCGTCGGCGGCGGCCAGCTCCTGAAGCACCCGCTCCTGCACGGCCGCGAACTCCGCCTCGTCCTTCGCCATCACCAGCTCAGGCACCGCGCGGTACGCAATGCCCGAGCAGTTGTCCAGGATGCGCTTGATGTCGGTCGGAATCTCGCTGATGCCGGTGGCAACCATCTGGCCGTAGTCGTTGATCAGGCTCATCGTGCCCTCGTTCACCCGCTGCATCTGCAACTCCGACGGGCAGGTGACGCCATAGAAATCAGAGTAATCCTTCAGCATCGGGCTCAGCGTCATCGGGCGGTACTGCATCTGCCTTTTGAGGTCGTACGGGTATCCGTCCGGGTGTAGACCCGTGCCCTGGAACGGCGTCCACTCGGTCACAAGGCCGGTGATGCCGGTGTTCTTGGCATAGTCGTCGGTCCACGCGTTGTAGGTCGTCACGTCGCTCAGCGCCTTTTCGGTCAGCACCGGCACGCCGTCCTCGCCGTACTCCCAGTCCACGCCTTCCACGCCGCTGTATGTCATCCGCGTGACATCAGGATCGTGGAAGAAGTCAACCACTTGCAGCGCCGCGTCCAGGTTCTTGCTCTTGGCGTTGACAAAAATGTTATCCGCGGGCATGTTGCCGGTCAGGGCCATCTTGTTGGCGAAAATCGCGGTCGCCGGGGAGAAAACATACGCGATACCGGCCAGCGTGTTCGGGTCCTGCTTTTTCATCTCGGTATAGAGCTGGCCGGTCGCCGCGCCGGGGATGCCCGCGACATACCGCTCGGCGCCGTACTTGGCCAGCGCCTCGTCGCGCGTCATGATGAACGAATCCGGGTCCAGCAGCCCTTCGTTATACGCCTTGTTGAAGAACTTCATCGCGGTCCAGTACGCGGACTTTTCGGGGTTGGTGTAGCCATTGTACAGCGTCGTATCTTCCCAGCTGGACATGTACATGGAGCCGCCGAACACCCACGGGTTCAGCGGGCCTGCTTCCATCAGCAGGCTGGCGAACAGGTACCAGCGGTCAAACTGGTCGTACAGCCCGAAGCCGTACGTCTTGTCGCCGTTGGCGTTGGTCGGCATCAGCGCGACCATCTGCTTCATGGCTTCAATAAAATCGTCATTGTTGTTGATGGCCGGCGCGCCGATTTCCTTGTACAGGTCCCAGCGCACACCGTAGCCCCAGGTCGACGTATCGGAGGCATTCAGGTTCTCCGGGCCGACGCCCGGCGCCAGGAAGAAGAGCTGCTCGTTCTTGCCGCCCATGAACTGCCTGCTGATCTCGTTGCTGGCCTTGTACATGTCGAGCTGCAGGTTCGGCAGCTTGTCCGCGACTGTGTCCAGGTCCAGCGCCATGCCGTTATCGATGACGGTGGTGACGTAGTTGTTATCGCAGGTGACGATGTCGTCCAGGCTGCCGCCCGCCATCATCAGCGAGAACTGGTCCTTGTCATAGTACCGGTACTTCAGTTCGATGTTGTACTTTTCCTTCAGCAGCTTCAGCTCGTTGGAGTTGATCCACTGCTTGTCAATCGTAGCGGTATGCCACATCGCCACGGTGACGACCGTCGGCGCCGCTTCCGCCAGCGCGGCGCAGGTGCCAATCAGCAGGCAGAGCGCCAGCGCGAGACTGAGAATTCGCTTCATCCTCGATACCTCCCAAATGTTTGTTGGTGTCCCTATCATGAACCGCATCGAGGGTGAGAATCAATACACGCACAAAACAACCGTCTTTGTTTTGTTGTAAAATTACAAGATGATTGCGCGGCGGGGATGAATCGGTGCAATAATCTTCTCTCAGTCCAATTTCGGCCGCCTCACCCGCACTGTGATGCACGTGCCCACGCCCGCCTCGCTCTGGATGGTCAGCCCGCATCCTTCGCCGCCATACATGCGCAGCCGCCGGTGCACATTGCGCAGGCCGATGCCCGAATGCCCCAGCGCGGGCTTCAGCACCGTTCCGTCCGGCATGTCGGCGTCCCGCGTGTGCAGCCGGAGCGCCTCGGTCATCTCCTCCGTCATCCCCCGGCCGTTGTCCCGCACCCGCAGCGCGATGCCGTCGCCTTCAACCTCCACATCCAGCTGGATATGGATCGGCTTCTCCGGCCGCGCGCCGTGCTCGCAGCTATTCTCCAGCAGCGGCTGCAGCGTGAAGCACGGCAGTTCAAGCGCCAGCATCTCGTCCGGCACGTGCACCTCCAGCGTGAACACCGCGCTGTACCGGAGCTGCAGCAGCCGCACATAGTGCCGGACATACGCCAGCTCCTCGCGCAGCGTCCAGGTCAGCCGCCACTCAGCAAACACGGGACGGATCAGCTCCGCCAGCTCCACCAGCATGTCCGATACCTTGTCCGCGCCGGACATCGCCGCCATCCAGCGGATCGCCGTGATGGAGTTGAAGATCATGTGCGGGTTCAGCTTGGATTGCAGGTTTTGCAGTTCCAGCGTGATGCGCTCGTGCTCCAGGCTCTTTGTCCGCGCGAGCAGCTCCTGGATGCTCTGGATCATGCGATTGAACTCCGTGCGCATCAACTCGTACTCATAGATGCCCGACGGTTCCGTCATGCGAACAGACAGGTCGCCGTTTCGCGCGCGCTCCAGCGCGAGGCCCGTCTGCTTCAGCGGCCGCGAAAAGCGCATCGCCCACAGCGTATGCAGCCCCAGCACGCCCAGCAGCACGATGCCGGCCGTCGTCAGCGTCACCGCGCGCAGGCGGTTCACCCGGTCCGTATAGACCTCAAAGGGAATCTGCTTGACGAGCAGCCAGCCGGTCTCCGGCATGCGGTAATAGATGAGCTGATACCGCGCGCCGTCCAGGTCGGCGTTGACGCTGCCGTAGGACGCGCCCAGGTCCAACGCGCCGTAAAACCAGGGCACCCCGCCCATCGCCCCCAGGTTCTTCGCGGCAAGCTGCCGCCCCTGCCCGTCCAGCAGCAGAACATCCTCGCTCGCGTAGTCCAGGTATTCGAAGCTGCTGAGCAGCTCCCGCGCGCCGACGGCAACCACCATCGTGCTCGTCCGCACGTCGCCCGTGGACGAGTAGCTGTAGCGCGTTTTGCGCGCCCCGACGATCAGCAGCCTGTCGTCCTGGCCGGGATCGTTCGGATAGAGCGTGAAATCTTCCAGCCGATAGCCGCCCAGCCATGTGATCCGCGGCTCCACCGGCAGGCCGGCAAGCCCCGCCCGCTCAAAAAACGGGTGTGCTTCCACTTCATAGGAAAACCGCCACGGCTCGGTCGCGCCCACCATGCGACCGTCATCCCGGAAGAACAGCACGCCGCTGAGGTAATAATCGTCCGCCAGCGCCTCGGAAATCACGTTCATCATCGCGCGCTGCGCCGTGACGCGCTGCGCCTCTGTGGCAAACGTGCCAAACAGGTAGCCGTCCACCTCCGGGCGCTGCGCCACGAGCAGCGCCGCCTTGTGCGCGCCGTTTAGCTGCCGGTTGATGTTCCGCTCGGTCGTCACGAACGATTGAAGCGTCACCTGCTCGCTCTGCTCCACCATCGACGCCTGGTACTGCCCGAAAATCAGCGCCGACACCAGCAGCACCGCCACCAGCAGCACCGCCGTGGAGACGCATATCAGTTGAAATGGGAACGTCTTTATGATTCGCACGGCACCCTCCGCCACTGCCCCGGCGTTCTGCCCGTTTTCTGCTTGAACAGGCGGCAGAAGTACGCGGTATCGGAAAAGCCGCACGCCGAGGAAACCTGCAGCACGCTGAGCCGCGTGCCGGTCAGCATCCGCTGCGCCTTTTCGATGCGGATCATGGACAGAAAATCCGAAAAGCTGACGCCGGCCTCCTTGCGGAACACGTTGGATAGGTACTGCGGATGCATATAGATCAGCCCCGCGAGGCTACTGAGCGGCAGCGCCTCGTCAATGTGCAGCAGCATGTGCCCGATGATCTTGACGATCTCCGGGCGAAACGGCTTGCCGTGCGGCGCGATGTCCGCCTCAAAGCCCTCGATCATCCGGCGGATGGAGACGCCGCCCTCGATAAACTCGGCGAACGCGTGCGCCAGTGCGTCCGGCGCTTCCGCGCGTCGGAGGTAATGCGCCGCCAGCGCCTTCAGCTCCCCGCCAAAGGCGGCAGGGCCCGCCGCGCCTTCCAGCCGCTCCACATGCTTCGCGGCCTTCAGCGACCACTCCGCGTCAAACAGCGTCCACACGCGCCCGCGCAGGCCGGCGATCCACTCGGAAAGCACCGGGTCGGCCGGCGACCCCAAAGCGTCCACCCACAGGATGTCCGCGTCCGCCCCCGGGCGGCGGCGCGGATTCCGCAAGGAATCCTCCCCGTTCTCCCTCGCCTTCGCGGCAACGGCGAGCAGCCCGGGCAGCGTGTCCAGCGGCACGGGCTCCAGACAGGCGTCCATCTCCAACTGAACGGAGAAGTGCTCCCAAAAATAATCCCGGTACGCCCCGCACCGGCGCTCGATCTCCAGCGCGGAGGAAAACCCCTCCACGAGCGCGAGCACCGACGCACCGCTCCCCTTGAGCACGCAGATCACGCGCTCGCCTTCCAGATGGTCGCGCAGCGTGTTTTGCAGCGTTTTTTGCAGTTGCCACGGGATCGCGCTTGTTGACGCGGGCCGGATGAGCAGCGGCGCGCACCGTTCCGGCAGCTTCCACCCGCCCGCGCGGGCGCGCTCTACAAGCTGCGCCCAGCCGATGTCCCCATCCAGCAGATACCCCGCGAGCGCCGCGTGCCGCTCCGTTTCCGCACGCCTGGCCGTATTGTCCCCGCGTGAAGGGCCGAGCGCCGCCTTGGCCTTGCGCACCGCGCTTTGGATGTCCTCCAGGCGCATGGTCGCCTTGACCAGATACGCGGCGACACCCAGCTCCATCGCCTCGTGCAGCGATCCGAACTGTTCCATGCACGTGACGACGATCACCGCGCAGTGCTTATCCTCCTCCTGAATCTGCCGGATCAGCGCCAGGCCGTCCATGCCGGGCATCATCAGGTCCGTAATCAGGATATCAGGCCGGTATTTTCGCCATGCCTCCAGCGCCTGCTGGCCGTCGGAAGCCTCCGCGACCACCATCATGTCGAGTTGATCCCACGGAACCGAGATGGTCAGCCCCATGCGCACCAGCAGCTCGTCTTCGGCGATTAGGACCGAGTACATGCATGTCCCCCCGCTGACAGAATAATGAGATACGCGCGCTCGCGTATCTTCACTCTATCGTAGCGCATAATTATGTACCCGTCAATGCGCGCACCGCTGTCAGTGTATGGCATAAAAAAAGAGACTCCCGGAGGAATCTCTTGGGATTTACTTGTTTTTATATCGCGCGGGGATCGCGTAGCGGAAGGGCGTACACGCCGTGACCGTATTTCCGGCGGCATCGACCGCCGTGGCGTACAGGTAGATGCAGTCCGTGCTCTCGGTCCAGATGTGGGAAAACGGGCTCGTCACTTCGTCGCCGTACGCCTCGCCGCCCCGCCCGCCGCTGATGGATTTGCGCACCGTGACAGTATACGGCGGCTGGCCGCCCATCGCCTGCGCGGCAAACGTGACCTCCACCCGGATGGTTTTCTCATCCTCAAACAGCACGCCCGCCGTGTCCCAGCAGAAAATGGACACCGACAGGCCGGTTTCCTCGTCCTCGTTGGTTTCGATATAGCCCGACTTGCCCTTGCGCAGCATGCCCCACTCCATCAGCGCCTGAAGCTCCGGCGACACGGCCCCTGGGTTCAGCTCGACGCCGTTGAGAAGCTGTATCTTCATCAGCGCCTTCTCCATCGCCGCGTCGAACTTCTTGTTGACCTCTTCGGACTTTAGGTACTCGAGCTTCCGCAGCGCCTTCTTGAACGCGAGCACCAGCGCGCCGTCGCTGTCCTTGGTGATGGTGGTGTACGGCAACTCCGTGATTTCATCCAGGAAGCCGGCCTTGACATAGCCGGTTTTGCTCTTGTAGAGGACCTTTGTCCATTCTTCGAGGTTTTCCAGGACGACCACAATGGCGCCCTTGGGCAGCTTGCTGAGCACCTCGGCCTTGTCCTTCGCCTCCGACCGCATGTTCAGCGTCCCCTTCTCCGTCGCCACGCGCGCGTACCTTTCAGCCCCGGCGATGGACCCTTCCCCCTCCGCACCGGCGGCCAGCGCGGCCGGTGACGGCAGTGCTCCGGTGCCCAGCAACACCCAAACGGCAAGCCATATCGCAAGTACTCTCCGCATCCGTCGAAAGTGCTCCTTCGTTTTTGATGGCGGCGCTGATCTAAAAAATCGGACGCCATACAAGGATTTCTTGCGAAATCCTTGCTTTCCCTTATTCTACTTTTTCTGTTTGGCCTTGTCAAATATGTCCATTGTGTCACAAAACCCCCGGACGCATGACCGCATTTGTTCGTGCTGAATGGGATTTTAGTCATTGACTCCATATTGACACGCATATTTTCCTGTGTTATTGTAATTAGGAGCCAATTAAGAACATGTCCGTAAATAGGGCGTGAACGGGAAGGTGAGCGCGTGATCACGGTGGCTGTGTTGGGGCCGGAGGACTTGATTGATCGGGTTCTGTCGCTTAGCAGGCAGCTCCATGCGCTTTCGCTCGTCCCCTATCCGTATAACAGCGAGCGCGAGACGCTGGCCATTCTCAATCAGTGCGCGCCGGTGAGCGATATTATCCTGTTCACCGGCCCTATTCCTTATGCGATCGCGCGGCAGGCCGGCGGTCACTCGCTTCCGATGTTTTATGTCTCGTACTCTGCCGGTGCGCTGCATGTTGTGCTGCTGTCCCATGTGGAAGCGCACGGCCGCAGGAAGGGCGACCCGCTCCGCATGAGCATCGATACGCTGGAGTCGTTCTCGGTGCACAAAATGCTGGACGAATACGGCGCGACGCAGCGCGAGGTTCACGTGTGCGAGCGGAAAACCACGCCGACCGAGGCCGACCTCGTCGCGTTCCATCAGCAGCTCTACCGGGACGGCCGGACGGATTTCGCCGTCACGGGCCTGACCTCCGCGTACCAGCGCCTGTGCGCGCTGGGCATTCCGGCGTACCGCCTGACGATCACTGAAGCCGCCATCCGCGTCGCCCTGAGCCTGGTCGACATGGAGGCGGGCAAGATGACGCAGCGCGACGGCGAGCTGTGCGTGGGCACGGTGCGCGTCATCAATGGCGCGGCTGTGCGGAATGAGTCCCCGTCCGAATATGAGAATCGGCGGCTCCGGCTGGTGCTGATGAACCAGTTTATCGATTTTTGCGAGGAGATTCGCGCCAGCATCCGCATCGATGACGACGATACCTATGTGTTCTTCGCGAACCGCGGCGCGCTGGAACCCAACGCGCAGGGCGACCGCGTGACGCTGCTGATTGAAAAGGCACGGGCGTCGCTGCCGTTTGAACTGAGCGTGGGGCTCGGGTACGGGCATTCGGCCTACGCGGCGGAGCAGAACAGCCGCGAGGCGCTCCGGCACGCGATGCACCAGGGCAAGGGCTGCTACATCACGATGCTCGCGGACGGCAGCCTGCACGCGCGGCGGCCGGAAGGCCCGTCCATCCGCTATGTCAGCCGCACGGAGGAACCGTGGATGCTGGAACTCTCCGAAAAGAGCAAAATATCCATCAATGTCATCAGCAAGGTCGCGAGCAGCATGACGGAGCGGGAGAACGCCTCGTTTTCCGCCAACGACATCGCCGGCACGCTCGGGCTTACCCTCCGGAGCGCGCGGCGTATCCTGCAGCGGCTGGAGGAGGCGGGCGGCATCGCGTATGCCGGGCGGGAGCAGCCGCCGGGCGCGGGCCGGCCCAGAAAGATCTACCGCTTTGCCAAGGCGGTATGACGCCCCTATTTTTTGCTTAATTACGGTCCTATTACGGCTATGCCATATTATGAAGAGGAGGGACGGATGTGGACATCGCCCTGAAGGTATCCCATCTGGCGGTCGAATTCGCGACGCCGCAAGGCGTGGTCAACGCGGTCAGCGACGTTTCCTTTGACCTTGCGCGCGGAGAAATCCTCGGCATCGTGGGCGAAAGCGGCTGCGGCAAGAGCGTGTCGTGCCGGGCGATCATGGGGCTTGTCTCCGAGCCCGGGCGGGTGACGCGCGGCAGCGTGCTGTTTGACGGCGAGGACCTGCTGACGCTGCCCGAGGCGCGGATGCGGCACGTGCGCGGGCGCAAGATCGCGATGATCTTCCAGGATCCGCTGACGTTCCTGAACCCGGTCATGAAGATTGGCCGGCAGCTCATGGAGCCGCTTATGGAGCACCTGTCGCTGACGCCTCGGCAGAGCCGCGCGCGCGCGATTGAGCTATTGGGCATGGTCGGCATCCCCAAGCCCGAGGAGTGCGTGGACGCGTATCCGCATCAGTTCTCCGGCGGCATGTGCCAGCGCGTCATGATCGCGATGGCGCTGTCCTGCAACCCCGATGTATTGATCGCCGACGAACCCACCACGGCGCTGGACGTGACGGTGCAGATACAGATTGTCGAACTGATCCGCCGCCTGCAGCGCGAGAACAACATGTCCGTTATTTGGATCACGCACGACCTCGGCGTCGTCGCCGGGCTGTGCGATTCCGTCAGCATCCTGTACGCCGGGCATGTCGTGGAGTCCGCGCCGATTGACGCGCTGTACGAAACGCCGCGCCATCCGTACACCAAGGCGCTGTTCGCCTCGATCCCGAGGCTGGACACGCCGCTGGACGCGCAGATGCGCAGCATTCCCGGCGTGCCGCCGAAATTGTACGCGCTGCCGCCGGGCTGCCCGTTCGCGCCGCGCTGCGAAAAGGTGTTCGGCCCGTGCGCGGAATCGATGCCCGAAATGGCCGATTATGGAAACGGGTGCTTTGCCGCCTGCCACGCGGCGAAAAGGGAGGGCGCATGATGGAAAACAACGAACCGATCCTGCGCGTGGAGCACTTGAAGCGGTATTTCACCGCGAAGCGTTCCATGCTCTCCCGCGAGGAACCGTCCGTGACCCGCGCGGTGGACGATGTGAGCCTTCAGGTTCACAAGGGAGAGACGCTCGGGCTCGTGGGCGAGTCCGGCTGCGGCAAGTCAACGCTCGGCCGCACGATCATCCGGATGATGCCGCCGACATCGGGGCAGATCCTCTTCCACGGCCGCGACCTGGGCGCGCTGCCGCCCGAAGAGGGCAAGGCCGTCTGCCGCGGCATGCAGATGATCTTCCAGGACCCGTTTTCGTCCCTCAATCCGAAGAAAACCGTGGAGCAGATCCTGGCCGAACCGTTCGTCATCCACGGCCTGCATAAGGGGCAGGAGCGCAAGGCGCGCATCCTGGAGCTGCTGGACATGGTGGAACTGGACCCCGTGTTCCTGAAGCGATACCCGCACGAGTTCTCCGGCGGGCAGCGGCAGCGGATCGGCATCGCGCGCGCGCTGGCGCTGAACCCCGAGTTCATCGTCTGCGACGAGGCCGTCTCCGCGCTGGACGTATCCATCCAGGCGCAGGTCATCACGCTGCTGGAATCGCTGCAAAAAAAGCTGTCGCTTTCCTATTTGTTTATCGCGCACAACCTGTCGGTCGTCCGGCATATCAGCGACCGGGTCGCGGTGATGTACCTGGGCCGCATCATGGAGACTGCCGCGCGCGACGAGCTGTACGGCCACCCGGCGCACCCGTACACGCAGGCGCTCTTGTCCGCCGTACCCATCCCGAACCCCGCGCTTGAACGGCAGAGAAAGCCGGTCATGCTGCAGGGCGACCCGCCGACGCCGCGCAACCCGCCGCCCGGCTGTGTGTTCCACACGCGCTGCCAGTACGCCGAGGCGAAGTGCCGGGCCGAAGCGCCCATTGGGGCGGAGGTCGCCCCGGGCCACGTTGTCGCGTGCCATTTCCCGCGATAACACGTTAAGCGGTAGGGATTTCTCGCGAAATCCCCTTATGGCGTCCGATTCTTCGAATCAGCGCCGCCATCGAGGTAGGGCTTCCTGGCGGAACCCCTTATGGCGCCCGATACTTCGAATCAGCGCCGCCGTTCTCAGTACCCTGCCCCGTGGAGACGGGGAAACGATAGAAAGGTGGTTTCCACATGCGCAAAACACGTCGGATTTTGGTATCTCTGCTGCTGATGGCAACCCTGCTGCTCGGCGCCACGGGCACGCCCATGGCGCTTGCGGCCGATGCTCCGCTGGAGGAGATTACGATCATCTTCGGCCTCGCCGCCTTCTCCAACCTGGACCCGCAGGCGCACGCGGGCACAACGCAGGGCGGCGTGCTGAGCAACATCTACGAGACGCTGGTCAAGCGCGCGGCGGACGGCACCTATGTCCCGGTGCTCGCCACCGAGTGGACGCAGGTGGAGCCCACCGTGTGGGAGTTCAAGCTGCGCGAGGGCGTGTCGTTCCAGAACGGCGAACCGTTCAATGCCGAGGCCGTCAAGTTCTCCATTGAGCGCGCGATGGATCCGGTCATCAACGCGAAAAACGCCCACAACTTCAGCTCCATTGAGGCTGTTGAAGTCGTGGACGACCTGACCGTGCGCGTCGTCACGAAGGTGGAGGATCCGCTCCTGGTCAGCCGCATGGGCGCGTGGCCGATGAGCATCGTGCCGCCGAAGTACGTGGCCGAGGTTGGCGACGACCAGTTCGCGCTCGCGCCCATCGGCACCGGCCCGTACAAGTTCGTCAGCTATCAGGCGGACGCGGACCTGATCTTCACCCGCAACGACGAATATTGGGGCGAAGCGCCCGAAATCAAGACCGTCAAATGGCGCGGCGTGACCGAGTCCGGCGCGCGCATGGCGGAACTACAGGCAGGCACCGCGCACATCGTGGACGGCGTGCCGTTTGACCAGGTTGATGTGTTGGATAAGCAGGACGGCATCAGCATCCTCACCTCCGAGGGCATCCGCACCGTGTACCTGCAGCTTGACAACGCGGTGGAGCCCACGAACGACAAGGCCGTGCGCCAGGCGATCGCGCATTGCATCGACATGGACAGCATCATCAACGACCTGCTCATGGGCTATGCCAAGCGCATTGCGACATTCGCCGTACCTGAAGTGCGCTACTTCGACGCGGACCTGACGCCGTACGCCTATGATGTGGAGCTTGCGCGCAAGCTGCTCGTCGACGCCGGATACGAATCCCAGCTTCCGCTGAAGCTGACGTTCGACGTTTCCCCGGGCCGCGTCGCCATGGACCGCGACGTGTGCGAGGTCATCGCTGCGATGCTGACCGACACCGGCCTATTTGATGTGAACGTCATCATCAACGAGGCGGGCGCGTTCACCGAGAAGTACAACAAAAAGGAACTGCCGCATACGATTGGCCAGGTCATCCTGTCCACGCACGGCAACTACACCTACGACCCCGACTTCACGCTGACCCGTTCGTTCCTGTCCGTGGCCGAGCCGCGCGCGATCATTGATTCGCACCGCATGCATCCCGAGTGGGACGAGCTGATCCTGAAGGCCAGCACGAGCACCAGCGACGAGGAGCGCGCGGACCTGTACAAACAGCTTCAGGAAATGATCTACGAGGATTCCCCGCGCGTATACCTGTATCAGCAGGTTCTCACCTGGGGCGTCAGCAACAAGCTGCAGTGGGCGCCCGAGGGCGAAATGATCTACGTGCCGGACATCAAGCTCGCGAAGTAAGACAGTCTCCTGGCGGAGGGGGGCCCCGGCCTCCCTCCGGCCAACTCAAAATTGCGACTTTCCTTAACGGCGGCGCTGATTCGAAGAATCGGGCGCCAAAAGAGGATTCCGCAAGGAATCCTCACCGCCGTAGTGGCAAGGAACCGAAGATTCCGCGCCATAAAGGGATTTCGCAAGAAATCCTTACCTTGAGGAGGTATGGGCATGGTGTCCTATATCATCAAACGGGTCCTTCAGGGGCTGGTGGTGGTGCTGCTGGTGCTTACCCTGGTGTTTTTCCTGATGACTCTGACGGGGGACCCCGTGCAGATGATGCTAGGGCCCGAGGCCACCGAAGCGGAAATCGCGATCGTCAAACACTCGATGGGGCTGGACAAGCCTCTGTTTGAGCGGTACTTCATTTTCCTGAAAAACGTCTCCCACGGGGATTTCGGCAACTCGCTGTCCTGGAAGGGCAAGACGGCGCTGCAGGTCACGCTGGAGCGGTTCCCCGCGTCGCTGCAGCTCAACGGTGTGGCGATCCTCTGGTCGTCCGCGCTGTCCATCTTCCTGGGCATCATGGCCGCGCAGAAGAAGGGCAAGGCGTCCGACCGCGTGATCAGCATCTTCTCGCTGTTCGGCCAGGTCGCGCCCGGGTTCTGGGTGGGGCTGCTGCTGATGCTGCTGTTCGCGGTCCGGCTGAAGTGGCTGCCGCCGACCGGGTACGGCAGTTGGAAAAACCTGCTGATGCCCGCGCTGGTCATGGGTCTGAGCCCGCTGGCCGCCAACACACGCTTCGTCCGCAGCTGCATGCTGGAGACGATGTCGCAGGACTACATCACGACCGCGCGCGCCAAGGGGCTGAAGCGGTTCACCATCCTGACGCGCCACTGCATGCGCAACGTGGCAATCCCGCTGATTACCAGCATGGGCCAGCAGCTTCCGACGCTGATCGGCGGATCGGCGATCATTGAGACGGTCTTTGCCTGGCCGGGCATCGGGCGGCTGCTCGTGCAGTCCATCAGCCTGCGCGATTATCCGGTCGTGCAGTGCACCGTGTGCTTCACGGCGATGGCCTTCGTCGCGATCAACCTCATCATCGACCTGCTCTACGGCGTGCTCGACCCGCGCGTGAAGCTGGTCAAGCAGCTTTCGTGAGAGATAAGGGAGGGAGCATCATGGCAAACGATCACGCGGCGGCGAAAGCCACAAAACGCGCGAAACCCCGGCGCTATAACCTGATTACGATCATCGGCGCGGTCATGCTGCTGATGGTGGTGCTGATGGCCATTTTCGCGCCGCTTCTGTCGCCCTATTCGCCGCAGAAGCAGAACCTGAAGGAACGCCTCGTGCCGCCCGCCTGGTGCGAGGGCGGATCCACCGCCCACCTGCTCGGCACGGACCACCTGGGCCGCGACGTGCTCAGCCGCCTGATCTACGGCGCCAGGGTATCGTGCACGGTCGGCATCCTGGTGGTGCTGATTTCGGGGGTCATCGGCATCTGCCTGGGGCTGATCGCCGGGTATTACGGCGGCTGGTTCTCCGGACTCATCATGCGGCTGTGCGATTTGCAGAGCGCGCTGCCGTTCACGCTGCTGGCGATCCTCATCATCTCGGTGCTGGGGCCGGGGCTGAAAAACCTGATCCTCGCGCTGTCGGTCTCCAGTTGGATCGGCTACGCCCGCCTGATCCGCGCGCAGACGCTGCAGGCGCGGGAGCTGGAGTACATCAAGGCGTCCAAGACGCTGGGCGCGGGCAGCCTGCACATCATGTTCAAGCAGATTCTGCCGAACGTTATCACCCACGCGATCGTCGCCGCCGCCTTCTCCGTCGCGCAGACGATGATTACCGAGGCGGGCCTGACGTTCCTGGGCCTGGGCGTGGAGATTTCCATCCCGAGCTGGGGCGGCATGCTGTCCGACGGGCGCAACTACATGGAGACGGGCTGGTGGATCTGCGTGCTCCCGGGCGCGTTCATCATGTTCACCGTGCTGTCCATCAACATCCTGGGCCAGTGGGCGCGCGACATGTTCGACCCGCGCGCGATCAAGCTGTAATGAATAAGTAGCAACCGGCGAGTATGCCGTTCCGATAGTAAGGAGGCTTTCCTATGCAATCACCTCGTCCCTGGTGGAGTTCCCCGCAGCGGGTGCTGCAGCCGATCCTGCGCTCCTGCGACGGTGCCGCCGATATGCGGGCCATTGCCGCGATGGCGGCGGAGGACGGCTACACCGCCATTTTGCAAAATGTGGGCGGCATGTACGCCTGGTATCCCTCGAAGATTCCGTTCCATGTAAACCCCGACGGCATGCAAGGCGACCCGCTGGGCGAACTGATCGAAGCGGCGCACGCGCGGGGCATCCGCGTGATGGCGCGCTTTGACCTCAGCGGCCTGCGCCACGACGCCTACGCCGCCAAGCCCGAATGGTTCTACCAGAGCAAAAGCGGCGCGCCGATGATCGACAAGGGGCTGTACGCGACCTGCCTGAGCACCAGCTTCCTGGAGGAGTTCTTCTTCCCCATGTTTGAGGAGCTGCTCGGCCGGTACGAGATCGACGGCGTGTTTTTCAATATGTTCGGCTACCGTGATACGGACCGGCGCGGCGTGTACCACGGCCCGTGCCACTGCCCCGCCTGCCGCGCGCGGTTCAAGGCCGAGTGCGGCGCCGAGCTGCCGGACGGCCCGCAGGATCCGCAGTGGCAACGGTATCTGGAGTACCGCGAGCGCATGTTCGAGCGCGCGGCACAGCGCGTGTATGACCGCATCAAGGCGAAGAACAAGGACATCGCGTTCCTGGACGGGCGCGGCAGAAAGGCCATGGACAGCCTGCTGCGCGGCCTGGGCGACGTGGCCGAGATGGAGCTGCACTGGATGCCGCCAAACCCCAGGGCGCTGGACAACGTGCCGCACTACAACTGGCCGTACAGCCCGGGCGAAAGCTGCCGCCATGTGCGCACGCTCGCGCAGGGGCAGTCCGCCATGGTCAATGTGTTCCAATGCGGCGCGGGGCGGCTGATCGGCCACTCCACCGGCTGGAACACCACGGCCGTCGCGCAGGCGATCGCAAACGGCGGCTGGCCGTTCATCGCGTTCACCGGGGAGCCGTGGGCGCAGGGCACGCGCTCGCGCGCGGAGCTGAACGCGCTGCTCGCCCGCATGAAGCGGGAGGACGCGCGCCTGACGGGCCTCGCGTCCGTCCCGGCGGTCGCGCTGCTGACCTCCGGCCAGAACCTGGACGCCAACCGGGTGCACGCCGATACCGCGGGCCTGCTGCACGACTTCCGCGGCTGGTATCAAATGCTCGTGCAAAAGCATATCGAGTTTGACATCGTGGATACGCTGCAGATCGGCCGGCCGGACGGCGGCGCGCTGCTCAGCCGCTACGGTCTCGTCATCATCCCGCCCATCGCGATGCTGACGGACGCGCAGTGCGCGGCGCTGGACGCCTACGTGCGGGCAGGCGGTCACGCCATCGTGTGCGGCGAGGCCGGGTTCTACCGCGAGGACGCGTCGGAGCGCGCCACGCCGGGGCTTGACTGCGCGGGTATCGAGATGATTACCGCGCGCCGGGAAATGGTCAAGAACGCGTTCTTCCGCACGGACGATTCCCCGCTGCCGTCGCTGTCGGCCGTCCGCCTGCTGGCGCTGAACGGCCCGGTGGTCTTCGCCAAGGCGGCCACGGGCGCGGAAGCGTTCCTGCCGATGGAGGAAGAAATCGAGTACGCATCGCCCGAGCAAGAGGTGTTCGAGTCCTCGCCCGGCCATCCCGGCCTGCTGCTGTATGCCTGCGGAAACGGCAAAACGGCCTACCTTCCGTGGCTGCCCGCGCGGCTCTGGCACCTGTACGGCCAGGATGACCACGGCCTTCTGCTCTCGGACCTCATCGACGCGATGCTGCCCGCGCCGCCGCCCGTGGAGACGGACGCGCCCGCGTGCGTGGAGATCACGCTGCAGCGTCAGGCGGAAACAGGCCGCTACATCCTGCAGATGGTGAACCACAGCGGCCGCGACGGCGTGGCGTTCCACGCGCCAATCGCGTTTGGCAACCTGAACGTGCGCGTCAATATCCCGGGGCTGTGCAAGGCGCGCTGCGAGACGCACGGCGACCTGCCCGTCCAGGCGGACGGCAAGGGATGCGCGTTTACGCTGCCGTCGCTTATGCTGTACGAGCTGATCGAGCTGACGCCGTGATGCTGTTTGAGCGATTTCCGAAAACGTAGCGCACGAATTTGCGAGAGATTTTGGCGCTTCGCTAAGCTGAAGGCGTTCAGCGTAGCAGCCCTACGCTGAACGCACGAGGCGGCGCGGGACGCCAAAAGATCCGCAAAGACGTGTGTTACGGTTGAGTGAAATGCTCCAACGAATAAGAACCGACCGAGGTGAGCCTTATGAACGGACAATCCTTCCAAGATACTAAGCCCATCGTGGCCTTTGTCGGCCTGGGGCTGATGGGCGTGCCCATGGCGCGGCGGCTGCTTTCGGCCGGGGTTCCACTCCGGGTGTACGATCTCGCGCGGGCACAGGTGGACCTGCTCGCCCGCGAGGGGGCCGTCCCCTGCGCGGACCCGGCGGAAGCCGTGCGCGGCGCGGACACGCTGATTACGATGCTGCCGGAGGCCCGGCATGTCGAGCAGGTGCTGACCGGTCCGGGCGGCGCGATGGCGGCTCTGGCCCCCGGCGCGCTGCATATCGACATGAGCACCATCTCCCCCGCCGACTGCGCGCGCATCGCGGAGACGCTGGCCGCGCGGCAGGTTCACTTCCTGGACGCCCCGGTGTCCGGCGGCGTGGGTGGCGCGGAGGCGGGCACGCTGTCCATTATGGTCGGCGGGGACGAGGCGCAGTACCGGCGCGCGCTGCCGCTGCTCGAAATCATGGGCAAGCAGATCACACACATGGGCGGCACCGGCATGGGCCAGACGGCCAAGTGCTGCAACCAGGTCGTCGGGGCCATCACGCTGCAGGCCGTGTGCGAGGGCCTCTCGCTGGCGAAAAAGGCGGGGCTCTCGCTGGAAAAGCTGCTGCCCGCGATGGAGGGCGGCGCGGCGGACTCGTTCATGCTGGGATACGTGGGCAGCCGCGTCATCAAGGACGACTACGCGCCCGGATTCCGTGTCCGGCTGGAGCTGAAGGACCTGGGCATCGCGCTGAAAACGGCGGCGGAGGTAAACGCGCCGTTGCCCGCGCTGGCGCTCGTGGACCAGTTCTTCCGCAGCCGTGCCGCGAGCGGCGGCATGGACTCCGAAGGAAACCAGGCGCTGATGCGCGTGTATGATTTGCTAGGGAATGTGGCGCGGTAAAGTATAAAAGATATACTTACTCCATCCATGGCGCTGCCTGTTTTGTAGCAGGCAGCGCTTTTTTATTGTCTTATGCGACACAAGGAAGTATACTGCTTGGCAGCAGAGGGGTGACAGCATGATCACAAGGGAGTCCATCGAAGCATACCGCGAATCCGGCCGCGTTCTCTTTCGCGGCCCCGGCTTTGTCTATCTGCTGCCGCACCCGGAGCTTCGCAACTGGGTTTCCAACTACTCCGTCACCGTCCCCAGCGCGGGCGCGATTTCCGACGCGTATGCCGTCCTCCCCCATGGCAGCGCGACGCTGGTGCTCGCCTTCGATGAATCCGGAATTTCTGGCAGTCTGTTCGGCCCCATCACCCGGCCCGCCCATGTCGGCCGGCACGCCAACCGCGCCACGCTGCTGTTCATTGTGGAATTTCAGCCGGCCGGTTACTATGCGTTTGGCGGGATGCCGCAGAACGAGCTGACCGACTGCGTGTTCCCCTTTGACGCCGTTCATCCCGCGATGGACCGGTTGATGAAGGAAAAGCTGGAAACGGCGCGGGACATCCATGGTCTGCTGGCCGAGATGGACAGGCTGTTCCTGGCGCATCTGAAAACCGCGTTCTACCAGCAGGAATTCTCGCTGACGAACCAACTGATTCTGCGAAGCGGCGGGCTGGTTTCCGTGCGGGAGCTGTCCCAAAGCGTGTTTTACGGCGAGCGGCATCTGGGCCGCGTCTTTGAAAAATACATGGGCATGGGCGTCAAGTCCTTTTCCCGCATCGTCCGCGTGAACAAAGCCATCCACCTTTTGCGGCGGCGCGATTACAGCCTGATGCAGGCGTATCTGGAGACCGGGTTTTATGACATGCCCCACTTCATACGCGATTTCAAATCCATCTGCGGCGTCACACCACAGCAGTACCGGGATAACATGTCCGATTTTTACAGCGAGATCGCCAAGTTCTGAGGTAGAATGGCGGCAGGGATTCCTGGCGGAATCCCCCGATGGCGCTGATTGATCAAATCCGCGCCACCGCCAAAAAACAGCAGGAGTGATACGATGCAATACCAGGGCACTTTGATCGCCGTATCGGACATGGCGAAGGCGAAGCATTTTTACGAAACCGTGATGGAGCAGAAGGTCGTGATGGATCTGGGCGTACACGTGGCGTTTGACCGGGGGCTGTCCCTGCAGTCTGGCTACGCAGATCTCGTCGGCGTGGACCTGCCCATGAAGGCGCGCGCAAACAACTTCCAGCTTTATTTTGAGGTGGAGGATCTGGACCGGTGGCAGGACAAGATCAAGCGCACGGAAGGCATCGCGTTCATCCACGAGGCCAAGGAGTACCCCTGGGGGCAGCGCGCCATGCGGTTTTACGATTACGACGCGTATATCGTGGAGGTATCCGAGAGCATGGGGAGCGTCGCGAAGCGCTTTCTGGCGCAGGGCATGACCGTGGAGCAAACCGCCGAGCGCACCATGTTCCCCGTGGAGTTTGTGAGGGGCTTGCTGTAGTAAGATACTCCGCTGCAGTTGGGATGCTGGACCAAACGCGGTCCGGCATCCTTTTTTTATTCGCTCTGCTGGACGGGGTGTGCTATACTTGATGGCAGCGCGCGATCTGATCCGCGCCGCCATCAACGAAAGGCACGGTGCTTCCCGATGTACACAATCCAGGTTGACCCCCACACGCACACCATCGCTTCCGGCCACGCCTTCAGCACCATTGGCGAAAACGCTCTGGAGGCCGCAAAGCGCGGCCTGACCGCCATCGCCATGACGGACCATCACAGCCCGCAGTTCACACCCCTGCTCCCGGATGGCAAGCCCGTCTTCGGGACGACACTGAACATGTCGGCGCTCCCGCGGATCATCCACGGCGTGCGCGTGCTCGCCGGGGTTGAACTGGACATTGTCGACCACGCGGGCCATTTGTTCACGCACGATCTGCCCGCGCTCGTTTCCGGCCAGCCCTACCTTGAATACCTGCTCTCCACGCGCGAGATCGCCATCGCGAGCGTGCACGGCTTCCCCGGCAGCGGCGACGGCACGCCCGCCCAAAACACCGCTATGTACGTAAACGCCATCCGCACGCCCGGCATCCACATCCTGGGACACATCGGCCGCACGGGGCTGCCGTTTGACATCGACGAAGTGCTGCTCGCCGTGCGGGGCGAGGGCAAAATGATAGAGATCAACGACCATTCCTTTGACTTTGACGAGGGAAGGCGGGCGAACTGCCGCCGGATCGCGGAACGCTGCGCGGTGCTCGGCGTCCGGGTGGTCGTCAGCAGCGACGCGCATAGCGCCTTCTATGTGGGCGAGTTCTCCAAGGCCACCGCCATGCTGGAAGAGATCGGCTTCCCGCAGGCGCTGATCGCCAACGAGACGCTTGACAAACTGCTCAGCGTGCTGGATGCGGTGAAGATGACGCGATCATGATTGAGATTGCGGAACCGGACAAAGCGGCGCGCCGCGGGAAAAGCGTTTTCCCGCGGCGCGTTTGGTATGCGGTTACTCGTACAGGCGGAACTTCTTCGTCTTCTCCACAAACGCCTTCACGCCCGGCAGGTGCTTCTCATACAGCGCCTGGCCGGAGAGGCCGTTTCTGTACTCGTCGGTGCCCAGCAGCCTGTCGATGGCGAACTTCCCTTCCTTGGACGCGCGGTACTCGAACTTCTCGGGCGCCTGCGCCCGCATCTCGTCCAGCAGCAGCATGGACCCGAGGAACGGCTCCATCACGAGGCGATCCGTCACGTGCATCTGCACGCCGTAGCAGACCTCCCCCGCGTGCTTGCTGAAGGTCGGCACAAAGCTGGCGCGCCGGAAGTGGATGCCCGGCACGTCGTACCGCGCCATGGTGCGCTCCAGCGCCGCCGCGTCGATCCACGGCGCGCCGATCAGTTCAAAGGGCAGCGTGGTGCCGCGCCCCTCGGAAAAGTTCGTGCCCTCGAACACGCAGGTGCCCACGTAGCACAGCGCGGCGTGCAGCGTCGGGCAGTTGGGCGACGGGGCCACCCACGGGGTGTCCGTATCGTCCAGGTAAAAGCCGCGCTGATACCCTTCCATCTTCGCGATGTGCAGGTCCACGTCCAGGTGCAGATAGTCCTTGACATACAGCATGAATTCGCCGATCGTCAGGCCGTGCTGGGACGGAACCTCATAGTCGCCCACGAACGACTTGAACTTCGGGTCCAGAATCGTGCCGGACGCCTGCACCGCGCTGATGGGGTTGAGCCGGTCGATCACCACGATGGACTTGCCCGCCTTCGCGCACGCCTCAATGGCGTAGGCGATCGAATACAGGAACGTGTAGAAGCGCACGCCCACGCACTGGAGGTCGCAGACAAGCACGTCGAACGTGTCCAGCATTTCGTCCGTCAGCCGCTCGGTCTTGCCGTAGCAGCTATACACCGTGATGCCCGTCTCGGGGTCCACATACGTTTCCACGTCCGCGCCGGCCTGCAGGTCCCCCCGGATGCCGTGCTCGCAGCCGAACAGCGCGGACAGGTTGTAGCGCGCGCGAATTACGTCGACGGCGCTGACAAAATCGTGCGAGAGTCCGCAGGGCGCTGTCATCAGGCCCACCCGGCCGGAGCGGAGCACGTGATCCACCGTTTCAATGCGGTCCAGACCGCACCATACCCTTGCTTTCATACGTTCAGTTCCTTTCTTTGATGGCGGCGCTGACTGGAAAAACCGAGCGCCATAGTGGGATTCCGCCAGGAATCCCTACTTCCGTAAGGTCGGTCGGGAAGGGAGCCAGAATCAATCCGTTGAAGCGGCCAGGCACGTTCTTAGCAACTGCCGCTTGAACTCCTGGGGCGTCATGCGCGTCTTGTTCTTGAACACGCGGGAGAAATAGTTCGCGTTTTCATAGCCGACCTGCATGGCGATGTCGCTCAGGTTCAGCTTCCCTTCCAGGATCAGCTTCTTCGCCTCCTGGATGCGCAGGTCGTTGCGGAACTGGCTGAACGTCTTGCCCACGCGCTGGGTAAAGAGCTGCGAGAGGTAGTTCTTGTTGATGAAGTGCGCCGCCGCGACCTCTTCCAGCGTCATGGGCTTGTTGTAGTGCAGTTGCACGTATAATAATACGCGCTCGAACGTGTCCATTCCCCCCCGTTCGATGGGAAAATGCTGCGGATTGGCATCCATATGGCTCCGCACGCGCCGCATCACGTCCTGTGCCTCGCGGTCGCTGATGGGCTTCAGCATGTAGTAGAACGCCCGCTCGTTGACCGCTTCACGCGCGTAGGCAAAGCTGTCGTGCCCGCTGACCACCACAAACACGGAGCCGATGTGATACTGGTTGCACGTGCGGATCAGGTCCAGGCCGGACTTGTTCTCCATGCAGATGTCCGTAACGATCAAGTCCGGCGGGCTGCGAAAGACGGCCTCCAGCGCCGCCTCGGCGCTGGCGTACTCCCCCTCCAGCGCGTATCCGAAGGCTGGAAAGTCAAAGCTCTGGCGCATATCCGCCAAAGCCCAGCGATCGTCGTCCACCGTGATTGCGCGGTACATAAGCGGCTCCTTTTTGAACGCGTCCACCCGCGTACCGTCCGTGACGGCGGCGCTGATTCGGAGAATCGGGCGCCATGAGGGGATTCCGCAAGGAATCCCTTCCGTGATGGCGGCGCTGATTCAGAGAATCGGGCGCCATAAGAGGATTCCGTCAGGAATCCTTACCGTCTACCGCGCGAACGCCGCGTTCAGGTCGTTCACAACCGGCTCCCAAATCGCGCGGTTGCTCTCTATGAACTCGTTCCACGCGGCGTCCACGTCCACCTCGTCACCCGCCAGCATCAGGCGGATGATCTCCGCGACCACGTCCACGGAATACTCGGCCTTGGACTCACTGGAAAAGAAGTTGTAGTCGTTGTCCTGTGGGGTCAGCACGCCGTTTTCCGTCTTTTCTTTGTAAAGCGCGACAACGTTCTCAATGATGCGGTCGTCATACGCCGGGTTGACAAAGCTGAAATCATCCGGCAGCACGCCCATCAGGTAATAGAACTGCCACGACGGGTACGTCTCCTTCAGGGGCGCGTACGTGCCATCCTCCCTGGGCGCGCGCAGCACCGCGAGGTCGCCGTCCGCTCCGCGTTCCCAGTCCGTCCCTTCCAGGCCAAGGCATACGGTGATTTCGCCTTGCTCCGTGCACAGCTCGTTCATGATGGACAGGATGGCGTGGAACACGTCCGGGGCAATGTCCGGCCGGAACATGTGCACGGACCAGTAATTGCCGCTGACAGGACCGTGCCACTTGCCGTTTTCATCGACCAGCACGGCCAGCTTCATGTCCTCATACGGGTCAAACGGCGCGCCGGCGTCCAGCACCGCGGCGGCGCGGTCCTGCACGTTCGTCACGCCGCCGGAATCCACCATCGCCGCCGCCAGCCCCGATGAGAACAAGTTGCGTGACTCCGCGTGGGTGAGCAGGTAGAAATCGGGGTCGATCAGGCCGTCCTGATACCACTTGCGCGCCTTCTTGATGCCCTCAATGGTGCCCTCGACCGTCGGCCCCCAGACGTACCTGCCGTCCACCTTCACAAAACGGCTGTAGGCGGCGTTATACGGGTGCATCAGCGGTTCAAAGATCGAATTGCTGTAGGCGGTCAGGCCGACCGTCTTGCCGTTGCCGGCCAGGTCATGCGCGACGGCCAACCTGAGGAAATTGTACAGCTCCTCCTCCGCAATCGTCAGGCCAAAGGGCGCAAGGCCGAGCGCCTCCGCCCAGTCCGCGCGGTAGTAGATCGACTGGTGCGTAACCGGGGTATCCACCGGGGAGAAGTTGTACAGCGTCGCGTGCGGAACGCAGTAGATCCTGCCGTCCACGGTGAACTTATCCGCCACGCCGGTGGCCATGATCATATTGTACAGCGCGGGATACGTTTCCTCCCACCCGTCCGGCAGCGGCGCGACCAGCCCCTGGCCGATAGAGTCCAGATACTCATTGTAGTTGACTTCGTTCAGCCAGATGGTGTCGGGCATCGTGCCGCCGTTAATCCAGATGCGCCCCTTTTCGTTCGCGTTGGCCGTGGTGATGGGGTACAGCTCATAGGTGAAGTTGAACTTGCCGCGCAGGTATTCATACAGCCCGTCGGCATCGTACTGAAGCGTCTCGCTGGCGTCCCGGCAGGACGCCGTAAAGAAGACGGGGGGATAGGATGCTTCGGCCAGAGAAACGGCCCCTTCCGGGAGCAGCGCCAAGCAGAGCAACAGGCATGCGAGTTTTTTCATGCGTCATTCCTCTCAGAGATGGCGGCGCTGATTCAAAGAAACGGGCGCCATAAGGAGCTTTTGGCTGAAACTTCTATTCATTATTATACCGGACGGTCGGCGTAAACGCAACCGTCCACCCTCCCGCGCCGTCTCTAGCATAGCATGGAGAGCACGCCAGGACGCGCACATATCTTAGAAAAAATTATACATTTTTCACATGCTTGTTTTGTTCTCTTGCTGCAGATCCCGTGGGCCCGCATTGCCTTCCGGCGGCTGTACGATGCGCAGCTCCACCGTGGTTCCGCCGCGCTCATTGGCGGCGACCCGCATGCCGCTGTCCGGCCCGAAGAGCAGGCCGATCCGGCTGGCCACGTTATGCAGACCGATCTTGGACTCGGCAACCGCCGCCTCGTGCGTCCGCGCGCCGCCGAGCGTCTCATTCAGCACGGCGATGGCGTCCGCCCCCATCCCCGCACCGTCGTCCTCGACCCGCACCAGCAGCGCGTCCCCGTCAAACGACGCGGTCAGGCGGATATGCCCCGTCTGGCGGTTCGCGTGCGCAAAGCCGTGCAGCACCGCATTCTCAATGATGGGCTGCAGCACCATGCGCGGCGTCAGGCAGGCGGCGGCGTGGCCGTAGCAGTCGGTGGAAAGCGTGTATCGGCCACGGTAGCGCAGCTCGGTGATGCCAAAGTACTTGGTCACATCGTCCAGTTCGTCCGCGAGCGCGACTGTATGCCCCTCGGTGGTGCAGTAGCGGTATAGTGACGCCATCAGGCTAATCATCTCGCGGACAGTAGCGTTCTCCCCCTCGGCGGCCATGCCGCGGACGCATTCCAGGCTGTTATATAAGAAATGCGGGTTGATCTGCGTCTGCAGGAACATGATGCGCTCCCGGAGCATGGCCAGGTTTGCCTCATACGCCACGCGCTCGGAGCGCGCAACCTCCCGGTTCATCTGCTCCACGCGCTCCAGCATGCTGTTGATGCCCTGGGTGAGCTGCCCGAGCTCGTTGCGGGCGACGGCCGGGTTTTGCACCTGGCCGCCGGTGGTGACGATGCGCCGCGTCTGCTGGGCGATGTTGATGATGGGGTTGGTGATGCCGCGCTGCATGAGCAGCGCCAGCACCGCCTGCGACAGCACGATGCCCGCGATCAGCACCAGGCCCCAGCGCCGCACCGGCTCGATACCGGCCATCAGATCCCCATCCGAATACGCGGTGCACAGCCGCCAGGGCGTCCCGTCCACCGCGAGCGACAGCAGCGTGTTCGCGTGCCCGTCCAGGGTAAACGCGCCGTCCACGGCATGGACGGCCGCGCCGGACAGGTCCGGAGCGTTCGTCGCCAGAACGCTGTCATCCCGGATCAGCCAGAGAGGCATGCCTTCGGCTACGCTGCTTCGGAATAGGCTCTGCATGGAACACATCGCAATCACCGCGCCCAGGTAGTTCTCCGTGGTACGGTTATACCGGCTGGAAAACACGGGGGCAATGACGCCAAACACGTGATCGCCAACCTGCGGGAGCGCGCGCGCCCCGGTGACCTGCACGCTGCGGAACACGCTGTCCAGCCGGTATTCCGAAACGGTCTCCCGAAAGGCGGCATACGCGCCGATGCTGCTCCTCGATCCGGTCGTCAGCGCCGCGCCATGCGCGCGGTACAGGCACGCTTCATACACAACGCTCCGATAGCGGACGATCCCGGCCAGCGTATCGCGCGTGCTGTCCATTTTAGCAAAGCGGTCCAGGTGCGTGCCCTGCAGAAAGGCCGCGATATCCTCCTGATTGGCAATGTTGGTGACGTCGGTCTTGATCTCCTCAATCTGCGACTGCACCCGGTTTCGGATGATCAGAAAGGTCTGCATGCGCTGCGCTTCCGCGCCGTCCCGAAGGTTTTGCGAAAACGCCGCGTACACGAGCAGCAGCACCGCCACCAGGAACACCGTAGTGAGCAGGCAGAACAGGCGCAGCATGCGCGAGACGGACATTCGCATCGGACACACTCCTTGACGGCGGCGCTGATTTGAAAAATCGGGCGCCATGAAGGGATTTCGACAGAAATCCCCACCTTGACTGTATACCTTGCGGGGGTTTCTTTATCGTACCAGCATCGCGCAGATCGCGCAACAGTGAACTTTTGTGCTGATTTATCTAACTTTTATTGTGCTATCTGACCGAACAGCCGTGCTATACTCATTTCTAGAGGAAGGGATTTCTGGCGAAATCCCCTTATGGCGCCCGATTCTTCGAATCAGCGCCGCCATCTACAAGAAGGGATTGCAAGGAGCGAACACCATGGAATATTTTGATCCGCTGTATTACCCTTACGCCTCGCGCCGCATGCTGGTCTACGGGCAAAACGGCATGGTCGCGGCGTCGCACCCGCTGGCTGTACAGGCGGGCCTGCGCATCCTGCAGGCGGGCGGCAACGCGGTGGACGCGGCGCTGGCCGTCGCGGCGGCGCTGGCCGTGGTCGATCCGTCCAATAACGGCATCGGCGGGGACTGCTTCGCCATCGTGGAGATGGACGGCGCGCTGCACGGGCTGAACGCCAGCGGGTTTTCACCCGCGCTGATGACGCCGGACGCCCTGGCCGCGCGCGGAAAGGATGCCATGCCGCTGCTGGGCTGGCTGCCGGTCACCGTGCCGGGCGCGCCGGCGGGATGGGCCGCCCTGTCCGCGCGGTTCGGGCGGCTGCCGCTCACCGAAGTGTTCGCGCCCGCGCTCGCGCTGGCCGAAGGGTATCCCCTCTCCCCCAGCAACGCGGGCATCCTCAACAAAAACACGGCGGCGTTTGAGGCCACCGGCCTGCCGGAGCACCAACCCTGGCTAGACGCGTACAACCCGAACCGCCGCACGTGGCGGCCGGGCGAGCGCATGGCCGTGCCCGACATGGGGCGCTCGCTCCGCCTGATCGCCGAAACGGGCGCGAAGGTGTTTTACGAGGGCGAGCTCGCGGAGCGCATCGACGCGCACGCCCGCGCCACCGGCGGCTTGCTGCGCGGCGAGGACCTGGCCGCGTATGCGCCGCTGTGGGTGGACCCCATCTCCACAACGTATCGTGGCTTTGACGTGTACGAGCTGCCGCCGAACGGTCAGGGCATGACGGCGCTGCTCGCGCTGAACCTCCTCAGCGGGTTCGACCTGCGCGACCACGACAGCGTGGAGACGGCACACCTGCAAATCGAGGCCGTCAAGCTCGCGTTCGCGGACAGCCTGCGCTACATCGCCGACCCGGAGCACACGCGCCCGGACCTCCGGATGCTCCTCACGCCCGCGTACGCCGACAGCCGGCGGGGGCTCATCACAGACACGGCAGGCACCTACGGCCCCGGGCTGCCGGAGGCGTCCGACACGGTATACCTGTGCTGCGCGGATGGGGACGGCAACGCCGTCTCGCTCATCCAGAGCCTGTACTACCCTTTCGGCTCCGGCGTGTACGTGCCCGGGACCGGCATCTCGCTGCAAAACCGGGGGCACTGCTTCACGATGGAGCCGGACCACCCCAACCGCGTCGGCCCGCGCCAGCGGCCGTACCACACCATCATGCCCGGATACCTGGGCCGCGAGGGCAAGCCGCTCGGCCCGTTCGGCGTGGTGGGCGGGTTCATGCAGCCGCAGGCGCACGCGCAGATTCTCTCTGGCATCATCGACGCGGGGCTGAACCCGCAGGCCGCCATCGACGCGCCGCGCTTTAGCTGGGAGGGCGGGCTGGACATCGACATCGAGCCGACGCACAACCCGGCGCTGCCGCTGGCACTGGCAAGGCGCGGCCACACGATCCACATCAAGCAGGACCGGCACTTCGGCCGCGCACAGATGATCCTGCGCGACGTGCACGGCGCGTGGTGCGGGGCTTCCGAGCCGCGCGGCGACGGTTGCGCGCTGGGGTATTAGTACGACAGCCGGGAGGGAGCGCATCATGGGCAAGGCACACGTGACAGGCGGACTGGACAACATCGCGTCCATCGATACCAAACTCCGGGGCAAGCGCATCGGGCTGATGACCAACCCGTCCGGCGTTGACCGGAATCTGCGCGATGCCATCGACATTTTGCAGGAACGCCACGGCCTGGCCGCGCTGTACGCGTGTGAGCACGGGCTGCGCGGCACGGAACAGGCGGGCGCGGACGTGCATGGGTATGTGGACCCGGAGACGGGCGTGCGCGTCTTTCGCGCGTACGGCGGGGACAACCACATCGAGGCCGGCGGCCTGGACAACATCGACGTGTTCGTGTACGACTTCCAGCAGATCGGCGTCAGGTTCTACACACGCCTGTACGCGCTGGCGTACGCGATGATGGACTGCGCCGCGCGGGGCATCCCGGTGGTGGTGCTGGACCGCCTCAACCCCATCGGCGGCGTGAAGATCGCGGGGACGATCCTGGACGAGCGGTTCCGCTCGTTCGTGGGCGATTTCAGCCTGCCGTCCCGCATTGGGCTGACGATCGGCGAATACGCGCGCTATGTCAACGATGTCAAGAATCTCGGCCTGGACCTGACCGTCGTGCCCGCCCAGGGTTGGAAACGCTCGCTGTACTTTGACGAGACGGATCTTCCGTGGGTGTCCACCTCCCCGAACATCCCGACGCTCGCCTCCGCGCTGGCGTATGTGGGCACCTGCCTCTTTGAGGGGACGAACGTCTCCGAGGGGCGCGGCACGACGCTGCCGTTCGAGGTCGTCGGCGCGCCGTGGGTCGACGGGCGGGCGCTGGCGGCGGAAATGGCCGCGCTGAAGCTGCCCGGCGTGGCGTTCCGGCGCGTCAGCTTCACGCCCATGTTTCACAAGCACGCAAACGCGCTGTGCCACGGCGTGCAGCTCCACGTGCTGGACCGCGACGCGGCCGATCCGTTCGAGGCGGGGCTGATGCTGTGCGACACCATCCGCGCGATGTACCCGGGCGAATTTGAGTGGCGGAAAAACGCGGGCGGCGGGTTCACCGCCGACCGGCTGCTGGGCACGGACGAATACACGTCCGGACGCGTCACCGCACGCGGGCTGATGGCGGCGCACAGGGAGGGACTGGACGCGTTTGCCGCGCGCAAAGCGCGCTATCACCTGTACGAGTAAATGAAGGAAGGGATTTCTCACGAAATCCCGCTATGGCGGCCGATTTTCAAATCAGCGCCGCCGATAAAAAGGGAGGCCATGCGCATGCGCATTGACACGATGACCCGGGAGCAGCTTCCCCATCTCATCCGGCTGTGGAACCAGAGCGCCAAAGCGGGCGAGGTGGTCCTCGCGCCGCTGACCGACGCGTACTACCGCCGGCACTTCCTGTCCGATCCGCAGTACGATCCCCGCTTCATCCTGGCGGCGGAGGAAAATGGCGAGGTGGTCGGCGTGATCGGCGGCACGGTGCTCAGCCGCTTTCTGCCCGGCCAGACGCACGAAAACACGCCCGGCTATGTCCAGTTCTTCTTTGTCGATCCCGCGCGGCGGCGTCAGGGTATCGGCAGCGCGCTGCTCACGGCGTTGCTCGCGCGGTTCAAGGCGGCGGGCAAGTCCTTCGCCGCGGTGGACGCGGAGCAGCCCATCGGCATGGACTGGATCATCCCCGGCTCGCCCGGGCACGACCACAACAAGCTCCCCGGCATGGACGTTGACTGCCCCGGCTACGCATTCCTGTTGCGCCATGGGTTTATCGACAAGTGGCACGAGGTGGGCATGTACATGCCGCTGAACACATACGTTCTGCCAGAGGCGATCCGGGAGCGCCAGCGGGCGCTGCTGGCCGAGGGCGTCTACACGGGGCTGTACGACACGTCGCTCGGGTACGATTACGACCTGCTGTTCGACCACGTGGGCAAGGAGTTCTGGCGCGATGTATGGCGGAAGGAGCTGGCCCTGCCGCACCCCAGGCCGCTGATCGTCGCCACAAACGGTGGGCGCGTCGTCGCGTTCACCGGGCCGGTGGACAAGCAGTCAAGCGGGCGTGGCTGGTTCAGCGGCATCTGCACGGACCCGGCGTATGAGCGGCGCGGCATTGCCACGGTGCTGTTTCACCTGCTGATGGAGGCGTTCGTCGGCGTCGGCGCAGCGTTCAGCACACTGTTCACCGAGAGCGACAACCCGGCGAGAAGGCTGTACGAGCGCGTCGGCTTTACGGTTGTCCGCACGTTCGCGACGATGGAAAAGCCACTGTGAACCGGCAAAATGAAAGGGCGGGATGCGTATGACAACCCCACGGCCAACCCGGACGTTCAGATGGGGGCGGCTCCGTGCGGAGCTATGGCGCGACCGCCACATCTACCTGATGATTATCCCCGTGTTCATCCTCCTGCTGGTCATCAAGTACTGGCCGATGTGGTTCCTGCGCATTTCTTTCTACGATTACAAGCTGCTGAAGGGCTTTGACGGCTCCGCTTTTGTCGGTCTGAAGTGGTACGGGCGTCTGTTCGCCAACGCGAACTTCGGGATGATGGTGCGCAACACGCTGGCGATCAACCTGCTCTCGCTGGCGTTTGTGTTCCCCGCGCCGATCTTTTTCGCGCTGCTGCTCAACGAGGTCCGCATGCGCCGGTTCAAGCGCGTGGTGCAGACCATCTCGTACCTGCCGCATTTCATCTCCATGGTCGTGCTGACTGCGATGATCATCACGTTCCTGTCGCCCAGCGTCGGCACGCTGGCGGGCGTCATGAAATCCCTCGGCCGCCAGCCCGTGTACTACCTGGGCGAGGCAGATTACTTCCGCACCATCATGATCCTGTCGGCCATCTGGCAGGGCGTGGGCTGGAACGCCATCGTGTACCTGTCCGCGCTCACGTCCATCGACCAGGCGCTGTACGAGGCCGCCATCATCGACGGGGCGACGCGCACCCGGCGCATCTGGCATGTCACGCTGCCCGGCATCTCCCCCACGATCATCATCCTGCTGATCCTGCAGATCGGAAACCTGATGAACGTGAACTTTGAGAAAATCTACCTGCTGCAGAACAACATGAACCTGGAAGTGTCCGAGGTGCTCCAGACCTTCGTGTACAAGACGGGCATGGTGCAGACCAACTACAGCTACGCGACGGCGGCGGGGCTGTTCAACTCGGTCATCAGCCTCGTGCTGGTGCTGCTCTCCAACCGGGTCAGCCGGGCGGTCAGCGAGACGAGCTTGTTTTAGAAAGGAGGAACGCGCGCATGACGCACGGCAAGAAGGTCAAGGTACAAATCCACGGCGTATACATGAAGCCGACCCTGATGGAGCGGGTGTTTGACGGCGCAAACATCCTCCTGTTCGTTCTGCTGACCCTGATGTTCCTGTACCCGTTCCTAAACCTGGCGGCCATCTCGTTCAGCGCGGACGGCCCGGTGCTGCGCGGCGAAGTTACGTTCTTCCCCAAGGGGTTTGACCTGGACGCGTACGACATGGTTTTTGAGAACAAGATCCTCTGGCGCTCGTTCGGCAACTCCGTCTTTGTGGCGGGCGTCGGCTGCGCGTTCAGCCTCCTGGTGATGAGCGTGGCGGCGTACCCGATGGCGTTCTGCAAGTTCCACGGCAAGAAATTCTACACATTCGCCATCCTGCTGACCATGTGGTTCAACGGCGGCCTGATCCCGACGTACATGGTCGTCCGCGAGCTGCACCTCATCAACTCGCTCTGGTCGCTGATCGTCACATCGCTGCTCAGCGCGTACTACATCATCATCATCCGCAGCTATTTTGTCTCTATCCCCATTTCGCTGATTGAATCCGCGAAGATCGACGGCGCGAACGACTTCTGGGTGCTGCTGCATGTGGTGCTGCCGCTGTCCAAGCCCGTGATGGCCACCGTGGCCCTGTGGGTGGTTGTCGGCCACTGGAACTCGTACTTCTACCCGCTGATGTTCCTGACCAAGATGAACCTGTACACGCTGCAGATGGTGCTGAAGGACATTGTGCTGCAAGCCTCCACCGCCATGTACGACATGTCCGCCGCCAGCGGCATCGACGGCGGCGTGGCCGCCATCAGCGAGCAGGTGCGCAACGCCGTGCTGGTCGTTTCCATGCTGCCAATGCTGGTCCTGTACCCGTTCCTGCAGAAGTACTTCGTCTCCGGCGTCATGCTGGGGGCGGTTAAAGGATAACCCGGCATCAAAAGCAAGGAGGAATCCCCCATGAAACGAACCCTCGCCCTGGTCGTCTCCCTCGCGCTGTTCCTGGGCCTCGCGCCGCTGGCCGCGGCGGAAGCGCCCGCGCCGCTGTTTGACGAGCCGAAGGAGTTCACCATCGTCACCACGACGCGCAGCCCCTTTGATCCCGAGCAGATGGACATCTTTAACGAGATTGAGCGGCTCACCAACGTCAAGCTGAACATCGAGTGGTCCCCTTCGGCCGACTACGACACCAAGGTCGGCACAATCCTCGCCTCCGGCGATTTGCCGGACATGATCGGCGGCGCGAGCATCGCGAACCTCCTCTCGCAGGGGGCGATCGTTCCCCTGGATGATTACCTGGAGACGGTCGGGCAGGACATCCTCGCCGCCGTCGTGCCGGGCGACATGGCGTTCTGGCGGCAGAGCGTGGACGGCAGAATCTACACGCTGCCCATGATCACCGACATCCCCCAGGCCATGTCCACCATGGTGCGCACGGACTGGCTGGAACGCGTGGGCATGGACGTCCCGACAACGTGGGACGAATGGCTGGCCGTCTGGCGCGCGTTCCGCGATGAGGACGCCAACGGCGACGGCGATCCCAAGAACGAGATTCCGTTCGCGCTGGACACCAACGGCGGCAAAAACGGCCTCGTCGCGCTGATGAACGCGTTCGGCATCAAGTCCTCGCTCAACGGGCGGTTCTGTGTGCTGCCGGACGGCACGTACAGCGTGGTGCAAGAGCATCCGAACTACCGCGCGTTCCTGGAAGCCGTGATGATGATGTACAGCGAGGGGCTGCTCGACCGCGAGTTCGCCACCCGCACGCAGGCCGACCTGTTCCAGGTGATGGACAACAATACGCTGGGCTCCACGATGACCTGGGCCGAGCGCGCCCGCCTGTCTACCGAGGTGAACCGCGAGGTCAGCCCGGAAGCGACCTGGCTGGGCACCGTCCCGGTGAAGGGCCCGCTGGGCGACCAGATGATCCAGTCCCGCGACAAGGTGGCGCACCTGATTACGGTCACGGTGGCGGCGGAAGAAGCGGGCAAGGCCGAGGACATCGTGAAGTTCTTCAACTGGTTCTTCACGCCCGAGGGGCGCAAGGTGACCAACTACGGCCTGGAAGGCATCCACCACAAGCTGGGCGACGACGGGCAGCCCGAGTTCCTTACGCCATACAACACAGGCTTCGTCGAGGCGCGCAAGGCCGGGCTGGTGTGCAGCCTGCTGCCGTTCTATTGGGACCCGTCCGCGTACATGCAGCTCCTGACGGCGGGCCAGGAATATGAAGAGTTTTCCGAACCGGTCAAGCTGTTCTACGACGCGATGTTCATCAACGACGGCTACTATTACTACCCCATCCCGACCTATGTCACGGACGCGTACCAGGAGTACCAGGCCGAGATCATGACCGAGGTGGACATGCTCCGCGACAAGGCGATCTCCGGCAAGCTCTCCCTGGACGATTTCTTCGCGCAGTATGAGGCGCTGAAATCCAAGGGGCTGCAGGCGATCATCGACGAGGGCAATGAGGTGTACCAGACGCTGATTCAGTAAACCAGGAACGTTTGGGGGCTGTCGCGGTCGCGGCAGCCCCCGTTTACTATTTCATTTCTATTTCAGCAACTTCTCCATATCGATCACCCGGTCTACCAGCCCGCGCAGGAACGCGGCCTCGTGGCACACCAGCAGCACGCTGCCGGGGAACGCTAAGATGGCGTCGCGCAGGGATGCCTTGGTCTGCGCGTCCAGGTGGTTGGTCGGCTCATCCAGCACCAGGAAATTGCACGGTTTCATCGCGAACCTGCACAACTTCACCTTGTTCTGCTCCCCGCCGCTCAGCGAGGCAATGGGCCGCATCGCGTGCTCCGCGCGCAGGCCGAACCTGGACAGCGCCGCGCGCGCCTGCTTGGCGGAAAGGCTCGGGTACGCCGCCATCATGATTTCAAGCGGCGTTCTGCCCGCGTCCTCCCAGCGCAGGTCCTGCTCAAAATAGCCGATGCGCACGGACGGCGCGAACGTGAACGAACCGCCCAGCGCAGGCAGGGTGCCCACGAGCGTTTTCAGCAGCGTGGACTTGCCGATGCCGTTGAAGCCCGTGATGGCGACCTTCTGCCCGCCCGCCACGGAGAACCCGAGCGGGGGCAGCAGCGGGTGCGCGTACCCGACCCGGAGGCCCGCCACGCTCAGCGCGTGGGAGACCGTCAGCGGCACCGCGACGAACGAGATGGCCGCCCGGGGCGCTTCCACAACCGGAACAACGCGGTCCATCCGGTCAAGCTGCTTCTGGCGGCTTTTCGCCATCTTGGCCGTGGCGGCTCGCACCTTGTTCTTGGCGATGTATGTTTCCAGCTTCTCGATCTCCCGGCGCTGCGCCTCGGCCTTGCGCAGGAGCGTCTCGTGCTGGTGCTCCTTCTGGCGCACCACCTCGGAATACCGGCCGTGGTACTTGCGCAGGGCCAGGAAGGCGATGTCGCAGATGCACGTCGTGATCCGGTCCAGGAAGGCCGTGTCATGCGAGACGACCAGGAAGCTGCCCGGGAACGCCGACAGCGTCCCTGCCAGCCAGTCGATGTGCTCCGCATCCAGGTAGTTGGTCGGCTCATCCAGCAGCAGCACGTCGGGCTGGCGCAGCAGGAGCTTGGCGAGCATGGCCCGCGTGCGCTGCCCGCCGCTTAATGTACTGAGCGGCCGGTCCATGCCGATGGCCGTCAGCCCCAGGCCGCTGGCGACGCGGCCGATGTGGCTGTCGACGGCGTAAAAGTCGTCCCGCGAAAGCCGCTCCTGGTGCGCGGCGGCGCGGCGCAGCAGGGCGTCGCCCGCCTCGCCCTCCCCCATGCGCCGGTAAATGTCCGCCAGCTCCTTTTCCACGGCGTACAGCTTCGCGAACGCGCCGCGCAGGTATGCCTCAATGGTCAGATTGCCGTCCAGCGCCTCGTGCTGGTCGATGTGGCCGATGCTCAGGTTCCGCTGCCAGAGGATCCGCCCGCCCGTGGGCACCATCTCCCCCAGCAGGATTTTCAGCAGCGTGCTCTTGCCCGCGCCGTTCGCGCCGATGACGCCCATGTGCTCCCCCTTGTGCAGCATCAGGTCCGCGCCGCGGTAAAGCTCCTTATCCCCAAACGAATGGGATAGGGCCGTGATTTCCAAAACGCTCATACCGTATTCCTCCCCAAAAAATTAACGCGCAATAGGCCCGAATGCCTTTTGCGCGCGTAAAAATGCATACAAAAGGCCACAGACAAACCGTTGTTGCCTGTAGCCTTATTCTCCGTTGACCAAACAGAACGCCTTTCTGTTGCGCCCGTCCGTGCCGATGAAGAAACTATGGAAACCGGCCCTTCAGCCTATTCCACCGAGGCGGCGCTGATCTGCAAAACCGCGCGCCCTAAGAGGATTTCACAAGAAATCCCAACCTCTAAGCTCCGCACAACGCTTCATCCCGAGATCGCTGTCCGGAGCCGTGGCTCTGCAGTCTGGGTACCGTCCGAAAGCTGCCATCTTTCTCTCGCCCTTCCTGGTCGTAAGTTCGGGGAATATTGTAGCGCACGCGGGCGCGTTTGTCAAATCCGCGCCCGCGGGTGCTTCGGGCGGTTCGCTACTCTTCCATCCCCCGATACCAGACCACTTCGCCCGTTTTGGCGTCCACGAACACGCGCATTTCCTCGGCGTATTTGCGGTAAGACAGTTCTTCTTGCGGATAATAGCGCACAAACAAGACGCACCAGAACGGCACCTCCATATTATCCGTCCACCGGATCATGAACGACACGCCGGTCTGCAGCTCCGCGAGCGCCTCCTTGGTATAGACGCCGTCGGCCACAAGGCGGGCTTTTGCCGTTTCGACAGCGTGCTCCCTCGGCACATCGTCCGCGCCCGGGAAACCGTTGCTGTGGGGGGATGCGAGCGCCTGATCCTCCAGTGTCCACATCCATTGCGGCTTATTCTCCCCTTCCGCGTCCTTCCGCGCCATCATCGCGTCATATTCCGCCCGCCACACCACCTCGTTTTTCGGGGAGAGAAGGGCGCGATCAGGGTCATCGACCAACTCCCCCTCCGGCGACACAACCGCCGTATACATGCGGTGCCCGTCCGTGCCGGGTTCCGTCCCCGCTTCGTCAAACACGATCAGCCAGCGCGGTTCCTGCGGCCCCTGCTTCATGCGGTAAAACTCCGTCTGAACCAGGAAACCGTCCAGCGTGCCGGGCGCTAGCCCGAACGCTTCCTCCACGCCCGCCTTCGCGATGCGGATTGCCTCCTCCTCGGGGATGTCCCCTTCCCGAAGGCGCATGTAGAATTCCGCCTCCGAACTTTCCTGCCCGTACTTTTTCCGCAGCTCGCTGTATTCGGCCTTTTGGTCCACTGTCCAGGAGTCCAGCGGCCCCCGGATCTTCTCCATGATCCCCACATACCCCACAAGGTCCTCCCGCACCCCGAGCGCCTCGGTGACAATCTCCGTCGCCAGCTTCTTTCCCGCCGCCTCGTCCAGATCGCCGCCCAGCAGCGCCTCCGTCCGCCCGTCCGGCTGGATCATCCCGCCGGCGATCATCTCCTCCACCAGGGCCGTCCGTTCGTCCGCCGTCCAGGTGTCGAAATAGCCCTTCGTGATTTCCTTCTCCAGCACCTGCTCGTAATTGCCAAACACCACGGCCAGCGCGGTACACGCCAGGGCGATGCACAGCACGGCGATCGCGATGATGCCAATGGTTGCCTTCCGCTTCATTTTCATCGGCGCTTCCTCCTGTTCAAGGGCATAGGCCAAGCGGCGTTTGAAATGCTCAGGAGTTTCTCCGAACGTATGCCTGGTAAGCTCCTTCATGGCCCGCCCCTCCTTCCGTCAGCATGGTTTTCAGCAGATTCCGCCCACGGACGAGCCGCGCCTTGACGGTTCCCTCCGGCGCGCGCAGAATCCGCGATGTTTCCTTGGTCGTATATCCCTCGATGTGGTGCAGCACCAGCGGCAGGCGGAAGCGTTCCTCCAGCGCGAGCAGCGCCTCCATCACGTCCCTGTCGGATGCCGGCGGCGCGACGGCCTCGATGCCCTCCATGGGCAGCTCCCGCTTCTTTTTCCGCAGCAGCGCGTAGCACGCATGGATCAGGATGCGGATGATCCACGTCTTCAGGTATCGGTCCTCCCGAAGCGTTTCCCTCTTTTGCAGCGCGATGCGAATCGTCTCCTGCACCGCGTCGTCCTGATCGTACGGGTTTGGCAGCAGGCTGTAGGACACACGGTACAGCGTGTCCTGCAGCGCCACAACCTGTATGGCGAACTCGTCTTTCGTCATCTCCGTCTCACTTTCTCCTGATGCGCCATGGCCATTGACACCCATTAGAGAATTCAGCCGTCCGTTTGGTTGTGTGGCGGAGAAAAAGCCGTGGCGCTACCGCCCGCGCGCCGTCCATTGGTACGCGGGCGGCGGCGCTGATATGGAAGATCGGGCGCCCTGAGGTGCTTTCGCCAGAAATCCTCCTTCTATAGCGTGGACTCGCCCAGTTCATACAGCAGGTCGTTCATTTGCGGCACGCCAAGCTCTTTGTTGATGCCGAAGAGGAGGACGGCGTCCCTGCGGTTCTTCGCGTACAGCTCGCTCACGCCCGCAAGCCGCAGCAGCTTCTGGCACTCCGCCACGCCAAGGCGCATCCCGATGGCGAGCGCGATCAGCTTATCGCGGGACGGGTTGCGCTTCGTGCCGGAGAAAATCTGGTATCCATAGGATTCGGTGAGGCCCGAAGCCCGGATAATGTCCGACCGCTTCAGCCCGCGCGCCGTGATGAGTTCATCCAGATATCCTTTGAAGGAAACATCCACAAAGCAGTCAGCGTGTTTATTCCGAAAGACAGCGATGTCCTCGGATTTCAGCAGTTCCGCAAGCAATTCCCGCGTGCTGACCGCCCTGTTTTCGGCGCAAACGCCGTCCGGCGGGCCATGTTTCGCTTTCATTTGTTCACATCCGTTCCGGCATGGCCATGGCGGGCGCCAGAATCCCGCCCGCAGTCCCTGTTGTGTCGTCGCGGCCGTCAGGGTTCAATGGAAAGACCCCTTGGAAACATTTCGATCGGCGTTTTCCGCTGTGCATTTTGCACGCGCCGCCGCCGCCTTTGCATGCTACCATGGCGGCGGCGCTGATTTGATAATATAGCGGAAGGAAATGATACCATGGCAACGTATGACGCGAAAATCTGTCCCGCTTGCGGCACGCTGGGCCTCGACGGCGGCGCGTGCCCTGCCTGCAAGGCCGAATACCCGGCGACCGCGGTCGGCCAGCCGCCCGAGCCCCTCCTGTGGACCCTGACCGGCAAAAGACCGGACGATGCGGAGGCGCGCCGCCTTTCCTCCATGCGCTTTCCAAGGCGGCTCCCCTCCGCCGGCGAGACGAAAAAGGCGCTGTCGCTCATTGCCGGGGGTATAGTGGGCGGCGTGCTCCTGTTCATCTTCGCTCTTTTTCTCATTGGGAACTTCCAGGGCTTGCTCGTCATCGTCTTTGGGTACGGCGGCCTGCTTGTCTCCCCGTTCCTGCTGATCGGCCTCGTTTGCTACGGGGTGTCCATCCTGCTGTCGAACCCGCGCAAAAAGACGCCGCAAAAGATGTTCAACCGGCTTTGGACCGACGCGTACTTCAACACATTCGACGCACCCTCCGGCATGCGGTTCGCGAAGCCCTCCTATGGGGTTGGCCTGACCGCCCGGGCGGTGCCCGGGGACGTGGGCGTGCCCCGCGATGCGATGGCCGACTACATTGACGCGCTGCAGCGGCGGGTGCTCGCCGCCCTGGACGGCGCGGGGGAGCTAGACCTCACGTGCAAAGCGAAGGATGGCAGCGATTTTACCGCGCAGTGGTCCGGCGTCAGCATCCGGACGGCGTCCGGGCAGATCCGCGAGGAACCGCTCTCCGATACGCTTTGCAGGCTGGAAAGCTCCATGACGATCACAAAGTACAAGACCTGCGACGTGCAGAGGGGCAACTATAACACGGATACGTACCGCATCCCCGTTTCCGCCGTGCGGCTGCTGGTGGAGAACTACTATATCCGCAGCGGGAAGTACTGGTTCCCGTATGACCTGATGCCGCAGATCAGCGAGCAGAACGCCGAGGCGGCGGTATAATCCCATGCCGCAGCCATATCCTTCCCCGAACCCCCGCCCAAAGCGGGGGTTTCGATTTTGCAGCAAAACCACCTGCCGGCGCGGGCGCTTTGATGAAACTCGCAGTAAGGATTCCTTGCGGAATCCACTTATAGCGCCCGATGCTTCGAATCCGCGCCGCCGTCCGGGGTTGTACTCCGGGTCAAAAGTAGCCGCGCATCAGTACATCCACCCACTCGGGAACGGTAGCATCGTCTTTCCTGTCATACTGGGGGTAATAGGGTTTTAAGTCCAGAACCGGCGTGCCGTCTATCGCGTCAAGCCCCTGCACTTCAACGGTATTTCCATATACGGCCAGTATTTTCACCGCGGTGATTCCAATCGGATTCGGCCTGTCTTTGGCCCGCTGCGCGAATATCCCGACGCATGGCATGTCGTCGCGACCCTGCGGTCGCCTTTGCAGGTGCTTTTCCCGAATGAATTTCGCCTGATCCAGATGATAAACGACGAGCACATGGCTAAAGGCGTCAAGTCCCTTTAGGCCATCCGCCAACCGCTCGTCAATGACGATTCGAGAAACAGCTTCGCCCCAGTTATGGTCAACTTTTTCGGCAACCACCGATTTCACAACCCCGATCGGTTCGAACATGGTATCCCTCCACAGACATCGGATATTTTTCCCTGTGCGGTGGGCCCCTAGTATATCTGTTCCAGCATCTGGCCGTCGATGCGCACGCGGAACAGGTCGTGCGTATCGTACCCGGTCTTGAAGAAAATCCACTCGCCCACCACGTTGAGCCGGACGCACTTTTGGTCTACCAACGCCCGCGGCAGAGCGCCCTCAAGCGTCACGTGATACAATCCGGCCGCTTGCCCGTTGGAGAAGAAAATGCCGTGGGACGTGATGTTCGCACTGTTGAGCGTTCCGTTTGCGACCACCGTGCGGTTCCCGCCGTCCAGGTCCAGGCGGACAAGGCTGTTCGTGTCGTATTCCATGAAGAAAAGATAGTCCCCCAGCACGGTCAGGTTCACACCGCCGGGGCCGTTGTCCAGGCGCTCCACATCGCTGCCGTCCAGGTTGCAGCGGTTCGGATGCCCCCGCGCTCCGTCCTCCATGTAGTACATCTTGTCCCCCGCGACGCCCCAGTGATACGTGCCGCGGATGTCGTTTCGCTTTTGCACGTTCGATCCGTCCAGCGCCATGGAGTACAGAGTGCCATGGTCGTTGTTGTTGCCGAAGTAAATCAGGTCGTCCATGATGATGATTTTCTGGGTGCTCTGGTCGCCGATGCGCTCGGCGCCCCCGCCGGCCAGCGGCGCGCGCCAGACGCGGCCGCCGGTGATATAGTAGAGCATGCCATCATAAATGTTCAGGTGCGTGGCCGCCTGCGGCAGGAACACCTCCCGCGCGGACGCGTCCATCGGCATGCGCTCAATCGCGCCGGCGGTACAGAGGTAGATGTGCTCGCCGTCCGTCACGGCAAGCCCTTCGTTCAGCGTGTTTGACGGCGTGTTGCCCAGCGCGTACGGCAGCGGGAAATAGTCCTCGTGCGCCACGTCCAGTTGATTCTGCTGGAGGTACTCCATATGGATCATGCCCTCATCAAACCCGGCGGCGCGCCCCTCCTCATATCCCACCAGATACCCCTCGTCGTACTGCGCCGTGCCCAGCGCCTCACGCGCCTGCCGCTCCCCGTTCGTCATGCCGCTGACATAGCCCCGGTCCCGCCCGGCAAAGAACGCGCCCGCCGCCACCGCGCCGGATACGACCACGGCGGCCAGGACGCGCCCGGCGCGCAGCACGCCGCCCCAGCGGATGAACGTCAGCCTCCCCGCGAGGCGGTCCGCGCTTCCAAACCGCCGCGCCGGGTCCGTGGCCGTCAGCCTGCTCACCACGGGCAGCAGGTCCCGGTACGGGTAGCGCAGGGTCAGGTTGGTGCGGTCGTGCCGCCCCGTGCCCAGGTACACCATCACCACACCCAGCGAAAACAAATCCGCGCGGCCGTCCGTCTGGATGCCGCCGAACTGCTCCGGCGCCATGTACGGCCGCGTGCCGATGGCCACGGTGTCGCTCGTGGCCCCGTCGCGGAACACGCGCGCGATGCCGAAGTCGACCAGCCGCACCTGGCCGTCGTCATCCAGGATGATGTTCTCGGGCTTGATGTCCCGGTGGATGACCTGCGGGTGTTGCGCGTGTATGTACGCGAGCACGCCGCAGAGCTGCAATGTCACGCCGATCAGCTCGTCCTTGCGCATCACGCCGTTCGCCCGGATGTAGTGCGCCAGCGTCTGCCCGGGAAAGTACTGGCGGAAGAGGTACGTATACGCCTCCGTCTCCATCAGCTCCAGCGCCTTGGGGATGCGGTCGTTATCGAGCGACTGCAAAATCTCGAACTCGACGGCGGCGGCCTCCCGCGCGTCCCCCTTGGCCGCGCGGAGGATCACGGATTCCCCGTCGCTTTTTCGCCGGAGCAGAAACACTTCGCCCTTCTCCCCCTGGGCGAGACAGCTAAGTCCTTCATACCGGTCGAGGATCGACTCGGGCAGCATTTTTTGCATTTCCCTGGCCAGGTTCTCCTGGTAAAAGGATTCAAAATCCGACGGCATTTCACACCCGCCTTTCCCAATATGCGCAGCGTACGGCTTTTCTGGCTGCAGTATAGCATAGAGTGAAGGAGAAAGAACGAGCCATTTGCACACTGCCGAAAAGAAGCAGGGTTTCCGGATGGAGATGCTCGGGGGCGCAAGAGGCGGCTGTCCCGTGTTCCAACCTATTAAAAAAGTCCGAAGAAATCGATTTAGCTCTACCTTTCCCCGAAGAAACATGCTATACTTCAGTCCATACAAATGTTTCCGATTTCCGTGAAAGGAGATCGCTTGATGGCGGAAAAAGACAAAACACGCACAAAGGAAGCCCAGCATATTCTCCTTTCCGCGGAGACCTACACCGAGGGCGTCGGGCGTGTCCGCCACGCCATCCGGTCCGATACGGTCGCGGGCTGCTTTGACGCGCTGCTCGCGCAGTACGGCGTCACGGCGGCGGAGGCGGTCCGGCGCGCCGACCTGGACCCGGACTTTGGCCGGCAGATTCTGCGCGGCACGCGCGGCACGCGGCGCGACAACTACATCCGCCTGGCGATCGGCATCGGGCTGACATTCCAGGATACACAGAGCTTTCTTTCCTGCCTGGGCATTTCGCCGCTGTACGCGCTACGCCAGCGGGACGCCGCCGTCATCTTCTGCATCCAGAACCGCTACGATCTGATGGACACGCAGCTCATGCTGGACGCGCACGGCATGCTGCCGCTCAGCGATGAGGAGGGCAGCGGCGACACCACGGGGCCGAGGAGCACGCGCGAGCAAAGGGGTTCCGCGCGGAGCACCTCCCCCGACCGGATGGCCAGCGACGCGCGCATCACCACGGAGCAGGCGGAAACGATCCTGCTGAACGAAACGGCCTACGAAGAAGCCATGGAAAAAATCGGGGAGGTCGAGGAAACGCTGAGCATCGCCGAGTTCTTTGACACGCTGCTGCGGGAGGCGTGCATGAACCGCGCCACGCTGCTCAAACGCAGCGGCATCAACCCAAACATCGGCTTCCACGTGCTCCGGGGTGACCGCGTGTTCAAGCGGCGCGAGCCGTACCTGCGCATGGTCTTTGCGCTCGGCCTGACCCTGCAGCAAGCCCAGCGCATGCTCTCCTTCCTCAAAATCAGCCGGCTGTATTCGCTCCGGGAGCAGGATGCCGCCATCCTGTACTGCCTGGACCGCCGGTATGACCTGGAAAAAACGCAGGAGTTCCTGGCCGCGCACCGGCTTCCCCCCCTCTGACAACCAAAAACCAAAAGTGTGCAATTTGCTCGCCGGCATGGCTTTGCTTTGCCCTATACTGGGCGCGAGGTAGGGATTTCTCGCGAAATCCCCCTATAGCGGCCGATTTTTCAAATCAGCGCCGCCGTCAAAACAAAGCGGGGAGGGAATTTTGATGAAATCTTGGAAGGTATCTTCGCGATTGCTATCGTGCGGAATCGCGGCGCTCATGCTGGTCACGCTGCTCCTGCCGCTGGCCGCGCGGGCGGAAGGCGACGCCCGAATCGTGGAATGGCGCGGGTACGTGCTTTACGCCGACCGTGTGACGGACGATCCCGCGTTGGTGAAATACACCGACAAAGCAAAGCCGAACGCCCGGTTTGTGAAGGTGTCGTTCGCGACAATCGGCGGCTCCGTCAAGATGGACGATATCGTCTCCGGGTTCAAGGAGTTCGCGCTGCGTGACCCAAAGGGGAGCGAGTACATCGCGCAGGTCTACGGCGTCAACTCGCTGCGGATTATCAACAACAAGATGACCGTGGACGACTACCAGGCATCCTTCGCCCTGTTCTTTGACGCCCCGGAAGGCATTCCGCTGGACGACCTGACGCTGTATGTGGACACGGACGACGCGAACGAGCACATCATCGTTTCCCTTTCGAAGGTGCCGCGCGAGTAAAATCCAATCGCAGGTCAAGTTGATGATGAGAAAGAAGGCTTCCAAATGAAACACACGGTATCGCGCCTGCTCCTGATCACGGTGATCCTTTCCCTGCTCGCTTCTGTGGCCATGGCCGGGCAAGAAGCGGCTGTTCCTTATGAAAACGCGGACTGGGGCATCGCCATGGAAGTGCCCGCGGCGTGGCACTATCAGGCGGGCTCGCCCCCGCCGGCCGCGGACCGCCCGTTCGCCGCCAGCAATGGCACGCTTTCCTCCCGCGATACGTTCTACATCGGCGCGTGGGCGGAGGACAGTTCCTTTGCCGCCGCCCCGGCCATACGCCTCGGCGTGTACTACACCTCCGCCGGCACTGTGGAGCGCATCGAGGGCGTGAAGGATAAGCTGATGGACGGCCTGATCTCCAAGGCCAACACACCCGGAAAATCGTACGCGCGGGGGGACTTTGAAATCGTCGCGTGCGGCGAGAACCGTGCGGCTGTGCTTTCCATGCACTTTGTGGAGGGCGGAAAGGACTACATCCATTGGAATTTCCTGCTGCCCTTCCCGATGACCCTGTTCCACTTTGAGGGAATCGCGGCGAAGGAGAGCGCCCCGGAAATGAAGCAAATGCTGACGGACATGGTCGCGTCCTTCACCTCCAAGTAAGGCGCGGGAGGCGGATGGGCAATACAGAAAGGATGGATCACCATGGCATACGGTCAAACCTGCGCGCTGTGCGGAAAAGAAGGCGCGCAAACGACCCTTCTCTACGGAAAGAACTACGCCGGCAAGGCGGTGCTCGTGCAGAACAAGATGGCGGAGCGGCAGTTCGCGCAGGTGCGGGAGTTCAGCGTCTGCGCGGACTGTTCGCTGGCAAAGGGCAAGACGCCCAGAAAAGCGTGGATCTGGTACATCGTCACCACCATCCTGATCTATGGCTGCATCTTCATATCCGCCCGGTTTATGAACGCGGCAGACAGCCAATTGCGCGTCCTGGGGAGCATTTTGCTCGGCTGCGGCACCTTGTCGCTCTTCGTCCGGTGGTGCGTCGGCATGTACCTGATGATGCAGAGCGGCGCAGGCTACGCGGCCTCGGTCTTTCTGCTGTTCATTCAGATTATGCCGATTGCCAGCGAAATCAGCATACTGGCCCTGCGCAAGCGGATCAACGCGCGCAAGCGTGCCGTCACCGCGCTGAAGCCCGTCGTGCAGGAGAAGTTCGACGAGATCGCCGCGCAGGAGGAAGATCTGAAGAAAAAGATCGAGCAGGGCGAGATCACGGACGAAAAGACGATCCGCGAGTTCCGGCAGAAGGAATCCGTGACCGAAGCTCGCGCGCAGGAGAACCAGAACGCGGTGAAGCGCGGCAACATCTGGTACGCGATCGGCGGCTTTGCCTTCACCCTGCTGATCTTCCTGCAGGGCATGGACGCTTACTCGGGCAGGGGCTACATGCAGCTTTTCAACTCCATCCGGCTGTCGGAGGGGCAGTTTTATCTGTTCATTGTCGCCCTGCTCGTCTTTGATGTCATCGCGCTGATGGGCGCGGTGCGGAAGAAGAAGAGCTAGGCGGGGAAACGTTCCGTACAAGTGGAGACCGCCTTGGGCATTCCCTGCCGGGAACACCCAAGGCGGTCTTTGTTCTATTCGATGTAGTATTGCGCCTGCATCTGGTACAGCTCGGCGTATTTCCCGTTCTTCGCCATCAGCGCGCCGTGCGTGCCGAGCTCCACAATCGCGCCGCCCTGAAACACGGCGATGCGGTCGCAGAATCGCGCGCTGGACAGCCTGTGGGAGACGTAGATCGCCGTCTTGCCCGCGACCATGGTGTCGAACCGCCGAACCATTTCGTACTCCGCGCGCGGGTCGAGCGCCGCCGTCGGTTCGTCGAGTAGGACGACCGGCGCATCCCGGTAGAGCGCACGCGCAAGCGCGATTTTCTGCGCTTCGCCGCCTGATGGCTCAAAACCTGTGGACTCCTTCCGCCGAAAGACGGACGACCACTCCGCGGGCGCATCCAGTTGCCGGCTCACGATCGTTTGCAGCCCGTCCGGAAGCGTAGAAAGCCTGCCGGACAGCCCGGCGCGCCCGAGCGCGGCCTCGATGTCCCGGTCCCTGGCATGCCCGGCGTCCGAGAGCGACACGTTCTCCCCGAGCGTGAACGCGAACAGTTGAAAATCCTGAAACACCGCGCCGAACGCGGACATGTACGCGTCATAGTCCAGCGCGCGTATGTCCGTGCCGTTCATCGTGATGCGCCCCTCCGTAGGGTCATACAGCCGCATCAGCAGCTTGATGAACGTGGTCTTGCCCGCGCCGTTCTCGCCCACCACTGACAGCTTCTCGCCGGGTGCGATTGTCAAATTGACATGGCGGAGCGCCCAGGTATCCTGCCCTGGGTAGCGGTAGCCGACATCATCCAGGACAAAGGCGTAGGGCTTTTTGGGCAAGGGGCATTCCCCCGCGCGCACCGTCTCGGGAATGTTCAGGTACTCGTCCAGCGCGTCGTAATACTTGCCGTAGGACTTGATCCAAACGAGGCTGCCAATCGCCGCCCGCATGGAGGCTGAAAAGGTGCTGACCGCGTTCGTGTACAGGTAGAAGTCGCCGATGCCGATCTGTCCGGCCAGCGTCCGGTAGATGACGTACGCGTAGGCGACGGACTGTTGCAGGAAGGTATTCGCCGCGCCCGCTATGCCGGACTTGATGTAGAGCGCGTTGCGCTTTCGGTACAGCGCCGCGCCCGCGTCCAGCGAAGCCTTCTCACGCGCTAGCAGCCAGTCCCCCAGGGCGTTCACGCGGATTTCCTTCGCGTACTCCGCCCCTTCGAACAGATTTGTGTAATACCTGTGCTGGCGTTCGCACGCGGCGGTCCGCAGAGAGATGTCGATCTCCCGGTTCTTTGCCCGCGCGTCGACCGCGACCTGGACAAGGATCAGCGCGCACAGGACCAGCGCCACGACTGGGTCTAGCGTAAACACAATCGCCGCGACGCCCGCGAGCGTAAACGTCTGTCCGATCACCGAAAGCGCCTCGTCCAGCAAGTAAAAATTGCCGTGCCAGTCGGCGGTGAGGAATTTCTCCGCCCGCGTTTTCAGCTCCATAAAGCGCGGGGATTGCATCTGTTCGTAGTCCGCGCGGGCGAGCTTCTCGTGCAAAAAGAGCGTATACGCGTTCGACACGCGGATTCGCCCGTTGAAGCCCGCAAGCAGCAGATAGGACGAAAGCGAATTCGCGATCAGCAGCGCAAGCAGATACCCGCCGGCCAGGAAGAGCAGGCGGTCCACGCGCTGCGCGCCGGCCAGCTCGTCAATGATGAACTTGGGCATCGTGACGTTGGCCAGCAGGGCGATCGCGCTGACAAGCTGCTGCAGGATTCGGATGCAAAGATAGGATTTCTCGGTTTTCCACGCGAATTTCCACATGAATAGTAAACCACGAAACATACCGTTCGCCTCTTTTCTGTTTTGGGACGGATTTTGGGGCAAAAGAAACGCGCCCTCCGGTGTTGTGCAGGAAAAAGGGCGCGAAAAAGCCGCAATACATCAGTCCCCGGCGCGTATCAGCGCGGAGAACCGATCGTCCTGCGGCGATTAGAGGATGTAAGGTTTATCGTTGCGCCGGATGCGGTGCGCGGTGGATACACGCGCCGCCATCAGCCCGCCGTGGTAGCACATCGACGCTGCCTCCTGCTCGTGTGATGGTATTATTGTAGAGCAGTGGCGCGCGCGTGTCAAGGTTCGCGCATTTGGACAATTGGAGGATTTGCCGCTTCCGGCTACACCCCCATCCCCCGCAGCGCCTCCAGGCTGGCCCGGATCTGATCAAACGGGTCGCCGTCGCACTCATCCTGCTCCACCACGAACTGCTCAATGCCGATCTCCTTCGCGGCGCGCAGAATCCCGGGCCAGTTCAGGTTCCCCTGTCCCACTGGCGCGAACGCGCGGGGGACACTCTCCAGGATGCCGTCGCGCGGCTTCATTTTGTAGTCCTTCACGTGCATGTACCGCGCGCGCCCCTTGAACATCAGGAGGCTGCTGGAAGGCTCAGTGCCCGCCGAAGTAAGCCAGAACACGTCGGGCTGGAAGCCGACGTTCGCCGGCGTTGTGTGCGCAAGCAGGATGTCGATGCCGCGCCCCTCGCCCGGGAAGGCCGCGAATTCAAAGGCGTGAAAGTGATAATACAGCTTCAGGCCCTTTGCCAGGAGCAGCGCGCCCGCCCGCTCCAGCATTTCTGCGTACCGCCGATACCCTTCCGCCGAGGTCTGCATGCCCTCGGGGATCGAGTCCGTGCGCACAAAGTCCGTCTCAAACACGCGCGCGCTCTCCGCGATCTCGTCGATTTTCTCCGCAATCGTCATGCTGGGCGCGAACACGGAATCCGCGCGCAGGCCGTGCGTATCCAGCAGCGCGCGCACGGCCTTTGCCGTCGTGAACGCGGGCACGCTGATCTGCACGCTCCGGTAGCCGATCTCCGCCACGCGCCGCAGCGTCTCGTCAAGCTGTGCCGCATCCCGCATAAAGTTGCGCAGCGTGTACATTTGCAGCCCGATGTTGCTCATGGGAATCTCCCTCGCTCTCTATCAAATCATTGCGCTTGACCGCCAAGCCTTACCATCGCCTCAAAGCTCTTGCCCTCCTTAAAAATACGCGGTAGCCGCTCGTCCGGCAGCGGGCGGGTCGTCATTGATCCGCGCGGGAAAGTGTACTATACTGTCAGGCAAGGCAATCAATGCATACACAGATGACATAGGGACGGAGGCAGCCGTATGAACAAAGGCGGTTTTACCCTCCCGGGGGAATCCGGGTACGAAAAGCTGACCCTGGAGCTGGCGGAACGCTGGGGCGCGGACGTGATCCGCGACAGCGACGGCACACAGCTTTCCGATGAGATTCTCGGCGCCGGATACGGCGTCTACTCCACCATCTGCCCCATCCGCGAGCACAACGATTGGATTCGCGGACACATGGACGCCCGCCAGCAGGCGTTCCTCTGCACACAGCCCTGCCTGGCGGAGGGGGATACCGTCCGCGTCCCGGTGATGCGGGATTTTTTCGCCGGGCAGTTCGAGGTGAACGATTCCAGGGACGCGATGCGGTACTGGCAGGTGTACGACCGCACCGCGAACGCGGAGGTCCCGCGCGCCGACTGGCGCTGGCACGCGGAAACGGGTGAGGCCGAGATCCGCGCCACGCCGTGGCACCTGTACACGGTCAGCTTCCTCGCCTGGCGCGTCTGGGAAGAAATCTCCATGTACAACCATGTCACCAATGGCTGGGACAAAGAGTACCTGATGCAACTAAACCCATATCACCCTGGGGCGCTGGACTATCTGCGGGCATGGCTCGCCGCGTGGTGCGAGGAGCACCCGCGCACGACGGTGGTGCGCTTCACGTCGCTGTTCTACAACTTTGCGTGGATATGGGGCAGCGATGAGCGGAACCGCAGTCTGTTCGCGGACTGGGCGAGCTATGACTTCACGGTGTGCCCTTCCGCGCTGGACGATTTCGAAAAGCTATACGGGTACGCGCTGACGGCGGAGGATTTTGTGCGCGGGGGCAAGTACTGCGCCACGCACAGCGTGCCGGGCAGGACGAAAACCGACTGGATGGCGTTTATCGGCGCGTTCGTCCGCGGGGCCGGGCGCGCGCTAGTCGACATTGTGCACGGGTATGGCAAGCAGGCGTATGTGTTCTACGACGATAGCTGGGTCGGCATGGAGCCGTACAGTGGGCATTTCGAGGAATTCGGCTTTGACGGAATCATCAAGTGCGTGTTCTCAGGGTACGAGGCGCGCCTGTGCGCGGGCGTGAACGCCAAGACGCACGAGCTGCGGTTCCATCCGTACCTGTTCCCCGTGGGCCTGGGCGGCTTGCCGACGTTCTCCCCCGGGGGCGACCCCGCCGCCGACGCGATGCGGTACTGGGTCAGCGTCCGGCGCGCGCTGCTGCGGCAGCAGATCGAGCGGACGGGCCTGGGCGGCTATCTGCATCTGGTGCAGGCGTACCCCGCGTTCCTGTCCGCGATGGATACCATCCTGAAGGAGTTCCGCGCGATCGCGGCGCTGCACGGCGCGGGCGCACCGCACACCATGCGACCAAAAGTCGGTATTCTGCACACCTGGGGCAAGCTTCGGACCTGGACGCTGTCGGGCCATTTCCACGAAACCGACCGGCATGTGCTGATCCATCTCCTGGAAAGTCTGTCCGGCCTGCCGTTTGATGTGGAGTTTTTATCCTTCGATGACGTGCGGGACGGGGTTCCGGAAGATATCGATGTCATCCTCAACGCGGGGCGCGCGGGCGACGCGTGGAGCGGCGGCGCGGCCTGGGCGGACGCGCAGCTTGTGGAACATCTGACAAAATGGGTGCACGGGGGCGGCGTGTTCCTGGGCGTGGGCGAGCCGTCGGCGGTGCCGGGGTTTGATACGTTCTTCCGCATGGCGCACGTGCTCGGCGTGGATGCCGATATGGGCGACCGCGTGTGCCACGGGAAGTGGCCCGTGCAGGTCTGTGAAACCGAAGGGCTCGACTGCGAACCGCTGAACATGCGGCCGGGCCGCGATATCTACCTCCGGAACGGCGATGTGCGCGTCCTGGCCGCGCGGTACGGTGTGCCCACGGCGACGTGGAACGCGTTCGGCAAGGGCTGCGGCCTCTATCTGGCCGATTACACGGCCGGCGCGGAGAGCGCGGGCGTGCTGCAACGGCTCCTGCTGCGCGCGGCAAACTGCGCGGACACGGAAGCGCTGCCGGCAAACACCCATACGGAGTGCGCCGTGTTCCCCGCCGCCGGGAAAATCGTGCTCGTCAACAACACCGGCGCGGAGCAACAGACAAGCTGCGCCTGGCAGGGGAAGCGGTATCACATGGAGCTCGCGCCGTATCAGATGCGCATTGTGCGCATATAGGGCCAAGTATCAGAATACTACTCCACGATGCCAAACATCGATTGGAGTCTGGCGGCTCTGCCTTCCTGCGTCTCCTCCCGCCAGGCGGTGCATGTTTCGCCCTCAAAGACCTTGAACGTGTCGCCGTCAAGCGTCTTGCGGCCGGTGGGCGTCCGGATGGCGACCATCGCCTCCTTGTTGAAGGGGGAATCGTCCGCGTGCTCGCAGTAGAAGGAGATGGCGTGAAAATCCTTCGGCAGTTGCGGCTCCTCTGTGAAGGAGAAAAGCGACTGCCACTCCCCATGTTTATGTACCTTCAACACCCAGCCCAAGAACGCGTCCAGGTCGAACCGATACCGGATGCCGTCCTGAACCTGCTCCTCGCCGTAGACCATCCGCAGCGGGTAGTTGGGCGAACCGATGCCCACGCCCACATCGCACATCCAGCGGCCTTCCCGGCCGGGTATTTCCACGCCCATCACATGGTGACGGCGCTTGGGAATCTCCGGTTCATCCGCCAGGAAGCGCGCAAAGTAATCCGTCACAAAAAAACCCAGGCCGCGCAGCAGGTGCGCGAACATCTCGTTCAGCTCAAAGCAGTAGCCGCCCCTGCGGCGGGTCACAATCTTCTCAAACAGCGCGTCCACGGAAAGGGAGAGCGGGATGCCCCGGACGATGTCCAGGTTTTCGTAGGGAACGGCGGTGAGGTGCCCATACTGCAGCGCACCAAGCAGCTCGGGCGCAGGTGTCCTGTCGCCGCTGTAGCCGATGCGCGCGAGATACGCGTCCATGTTGAACATGCGGTGTTCCTCCGGGGGATGTTTTGTACACTATCATACGATGGGACGGCGGGGATGTCAAAGGGGAAACCGGACGCACCGCCCTGTTGTTGTCCTGTGGCGCCATCATACAGCAGCACCTATTGCCTCCGGAAATGCCGCACTCCGATGCGCCCGGCAGAATATCCTAATACTGTATCGTATTGTGCTTAAATTTGGAGGATATTCTTATGCCGACCACGGAAAGCCCTCTGCATGCCGCCGACCTCACCGTGGACATGGTGATGCAGGCCGAGGATCCAAACAACCCCGGCACGTGGCTGGATTATCCCGCTTCCATCACCCGGCTGACGGGAGAAACGGCCCACTATCGCGTCAGTTTTACATTTTCATCCAAGCAACCCGGTAGCTTTCAGAACATGCTGGTCCGTGTCGCATTCCCGGATGCCTATTTCGACTTCGCGGCTGCGGATAGCTTTGCGTTGCCCACGTCGGTGACATCGGCAGACTATACGCGCGCGACGGCATCCGATCCGGTTTTCTCCATTACCGCGCACGTCGCGGCGCAGGTGCCACCCGGGCAGACCGGCTACTTCGAATTCCGGCTGCGTACCGGTGAAAACGCTGGCATGAACGATTATCAGAGTACACCCACCGTCACGATGACGGGGAACTTCGTGGAAACTTCCTCCGGCGAAGTCACGTCCGTCAATCGAGCGGCGAACGGCCCCACCTGGGTGGCGCGGCCGACCGACCTCCATAAGCAATCAAAGAGTATCGCACAAAGTGGCGGCATTTCAAGCGATGACGCGGATGCGCCCATCGTAGACTGCCAGATGCGCGACGGGTCTGCCGGAGCGGATCTGGGTGGCCAGGACGATACTGGCGCGCATGTCTCCGTTGCCGCGCTTGCGGACGTAGCGGATCCAGCGGACGTATACGTGATACAGGCGGGGCCGACCTCGGCGCAACCGGGCGATGAGGTGACGTACAGCATCACGGTTGGGAACAATGGGCCTGACCCGTCTGACGATGTGACGCTCACCGATACCATGCCATCCGGGCTGACCACGCCTCAGTATTCCACCGACAATGGCGCAACATGGAACGCGTGGACAGGAAGCCTGTCCATCGGCACGCTGGCGCTTGACGAAACCCGGCTGATCCTGCTGCGGGGAACCGTTTCCGCCTCCGCTTCCGGCACCATCAGCAATACCGCGGACGTGACGGCCTCCACGCCGGACCCCGATCCGACAAACAACACCAGCACCATCACCACAGACATTAGCCCCTTGGCCGATCTGGTCATCACGAAGACTGTTGTGCCCGACCCTGCCATCTGCGGGCTGCCGCTGACCTACACGCTGACCGTTTCGAACCTCGGTCCCTCCACGGCCGAGGACGTGGCCATCCGCGATATTACGCCGGCGGGGCTGCTCGACCCGGAGTTTTCGGTGGACGGCGGCATTACCTGGCAGCCTTGGACAGGAAGCTACGTGTTGGGCTCTCTGGCCGCCGGGGAGGAGATCAGCATTCTGCTGCGCGGAACCGTCGCTCCATGCGACATTGCGGGCATTGATTTTCAGCTCATCCAGGCAAGGCGGGGCAGTACATTCCGGACCATTGACCTGACGCTGTGGATTCACGGCGTCGAAGGCCCTGCCACAATCACCTATCTGTTGCTGCCCCCGGGCTCGCCTGCGCCGGACGCGCAGGAGGTGCTCACATACGCCGATGCCGCAAGCCTGACGGATGGCACGGCGGCAAGGGGCAACTTCACGGTCGACGCGGCACTGCCCTCCAGCACATTCGTCAGGGTCATTACCGGCAAGGAGAACGTGACGGCGCTGCCGGGTGAAACCGGGATTGTGGATGGGTATGTGTACGATGTCTACGCGGTGGCGGTATTGTCCGACGGATTCACCTTGCCGGTGCGGCAAGCGCCGCAGGCAGCGATGGGCATGCCTTTTGACGGGGGAAACGGGGTGGCGGGGGATCCGTTTATCGTGCGGCAGTTGACACCCGCTGAACTTGTTCAGTATCCCGACCTGCTGCCGGGGCACCCGATCAGCCGGGCGGGCGTGGCGGAGACGGCGCGGATGCTGGACAATATCGAGGGCATGGTCGTGCTGTACGAGCAGACGGCCGGCCTGTACGGCCTGCAGGATACGCTGGCGGACACGTTTGCCCTGCTGTCGGACTTTGACCTGTCCGGGTATGCGGCGGCGTATGGCGGCGCGGGGTGGCGGCCGATTGGCAACATGAACGCGTCGCTCACATCCGGCGGCACGCCGCACATCTTTACCGGCACGCTCCAAAGCGACGGCCCGCGCCGCCATATCGACGGCCTGCCGATCAGCGAGACCCCGGCGAACACGGGCGTGGTGGCGTTCGTGGGGCTGTTCGGCCTCGTTGTGGACGCGGTGATCGACGGCTTTGATATGTCGGGCGCGCAGGTGAGCGCGGCCATTTCCGATGGGTTTGAGGGGCACGTGGGCATCCTGGCCGGAGCTGTTCAGGGCAACATCAGCCCAATGGCCGTCGCGAGCGCCACCGCTACGGCGACCGCGAGCGGGACCGAGACGCTCTCTCTGGGCGGCATGGTGGGCACGGGGACCAATGTGCCCGCGCTCGCGGACATCACGGTGACAAGCGTGACACTGAACGGCAACCGCGGGGACGACACAAACGTCGGCGGCGTGCTGGGGCGCCTCCTGATGACGGAAGGACAGAGCGCGGTGAGCGATTGCACGGTCATCGGGGCCGCGTTTACATCCAGCGGCGCGGTGGGTGGGCTGATCGGGCACATCTCCCTGTTGCTGGGTCCGACGGCCACGGTCACGGCGTGTACGGCGTCCGGCGCGGTCACCGGAGGCGTGTTTGTCGGCGGCCTGATCGGCATCATCGGCGGCGATCCGGCGCGCGACCCCGCGTCGTATCTGGTAACGGGCTGCACGGCGGACGTGGCGGTGGCAGGCTTTCAATATGTCGGCGGGCTGATCGGTTTGGCGCAGCGCGCGACCATCACGGGGTCGTCCGTCACCAGCGGCTCCATCGCGGACACCAGCGCCACTGAGTTGCTGACGCGGCCGTTCGGCGGGTTGATCGGCGGCCTGCAGGAGGGGATTGTGCGGAATTGCATGGCCACGGTCGACGTGCTTGTGCCGCGATCCAGCCGGGCGGGCGGGTTGATCGGCGATCTGGTTGTGCTCACGGGCGGCTTCGCGTACGAGATCAGCGCATGCACCGCGAGCGGCAACGTGGCCGCCGTGTCGTTCATCGGCGGGCTGATCGGCGGGTACACGACGGGCCTGGCGCAGGTGCTTGTCGCGGATTGCGCGGCGTCCGGCAGCGTGACAGGCTCCACGGCCAGCGGCGCCGCTTCGTCCGGGGGATTGATCGGCTCCGGCCAACTGGCAACGTACACGAACTGCCGCGCGACCGGGAATGTGAGCGGGCGGACAAACGTGGGTGGGTTCATCGGGGATACCACGGCCGGGGCCACGTTCACCACGTGTTCGGCGCGCGGGAACGTCACCGGCACAGGTACGTCGGTCGGCGGCTTTGTGGGCGCGACGGTGGGTGCGGCCTTCGCCCAATGCTTCTGCACGGGCGACGTGCTTGCGACGACAAGCAACGCGGGCGGGTTTGTCAGCAACTTCACGAACGGATCAACCATCGCGGACTGCTACGCCACCGGCAACTGCCAGGGCGCGGGCAATGTGGCAGGGTTGGTGCAGGGCACCCCACAGGCCGGAAGCATCGCGAGGTGCTACGCGTCCGGAAGCGTGAACGCCACGCTGGCGGCGGGCGGCGTGGTCGCAGCGGGGTCTGGCGCGACCACCCCCGTGAGCAACAACTTCGCGCTGAATCCCTTGGTCGCGGCGGGCGGGTCCAGCGTGGTCGGGCGCGTGGCGGCCAGCGCGTTCATGCTGGCGCTGACGAACAACAGTGCCATCAGCACGCTCGTGCTGACACGCGGCGGCGCGCTGTTCACGCCGACGCCCGGCCCGAACCTGAAGGACGGCGCGACGGTTGCGCTCGCGGATCTGCAGGCGGCCATGATCAGTGCGGGCTGGCAGGCGTCGGTGTGGGATTTCTCCACCATCGCTACGCTGGGGAGGCCGGTGCTGGTGGCAAACCCGGAGGTGTGAGGGTGATGCCGGGATAGAGCGGCGGGCAGATAGCAGGGGGTGCGGCGATTTGTCGGATCGGCATCCCGGCATGAGGATGGCCGTTGACCGATAGGCCCTCTTGTTTACACACCCGGCGGCGGTATAGGGGGGCTAGCTTTGCCCGCCCCAGCGAAGCTGGCCCGCGGCGCAACCATTCGTGGTACGCAATCATCAAAAAGCCCGACAGGAATACCATCCGGCGCGGATACCATCTTTGGGCAATCGGCCACCGCGCTCGGCGTGCAGACGCCGGTCTCCTCTCCCCTGGCCGGCGGTCTGGTTCACGGCGCGATCCTGCAGAACGCGGGCGGATGCAATACGGGCATCACGAAGGACCGGACGCTCGCGGAGGCCGAGGCGTACGGGAAGCGGTTTGCCACCGCGCTCGGCGCGACTACCCTGGACGCGCTACGCGCCGTTCCGGCCGAACAGCTTGTCGCTTGCGTGGAGCGCCTTCGCGCGGAGGACCGTACCGGCATGCCGCTGTCGCCCGTGATCGACGGCTATGTGCTGACCGAAGGCTACGACGAAGCCGTCGACCACGGCGCGCATCTGGACATCCCGTACATGATCGGCTGCACGGAGAACGGCATCGGTATCACGCCCGCGATGCTCGCGGCGGGCGAAAAGAGCCGCCTGTATTGCGGGTGCATCGACTGGAGTCTGAAAAACGCGGCGCTTGGCCGCAAGCCCGCATACGTCTACTACTTTACGCACAAACCGCTCGGAGACGACGCCGGCTCCTTCCATTGCGCGGAGCTAAGGTAGGGATTCCTGACGGAATCCCCGTACGACGCCCGATTTTTCAAATCAGCGCCGCCGTCGAGGTACATGTTCGGCCTGCTGCACCGGATCTGGCGGCCCAAGGATGCGCGCGACTACGCGCTGGAGAAGGAGATGGTCCCGTATTAGGCCAACTTCATCAAGCGCAGCGATCCGAACGCGACGGGGCCGAACCGTGGCCGGCGTGCGGCGCGGAAGGCCGGTATGTGCGGATGTTCGCGTAGAACGCGGGCAGGTTTTGTGCGTCAAACGATAAACGGCACAAACTTCTGCCCGATCGTGTCCACAATGCCAAGGTCCGTGATGACGGCCGTCGGCAAAACGGTCAGCGAGCGTGTGGCAATCGTCATCGCGTTCGCTCCGCCGTTTTGTGCCGCGTAGGTCGCGCAGAGGCCATCGATATCCGCCGCCGCCTCGGCGGGCGCCCTCGTCGTCATCAGGCCGCCAACCTCCAGTTGCTGGAGGAGGATCTGCCCGTTTCCGTCAACATACGCAATGCCGCCGTTTGCCCGGATGATCCCGTTCACGGCGGTGACGGCGGACTCGGCATCCCGGTAGACCACGATCAGGTTATGCCCGTCATGGGCAACCGTCGAAGCGATCGCCCCGGCTTTCAGCCCGAAGTTTTGGATCACGCCGGTGCTGTTCCGCCCCGTGCCGTAGCGGTTGAAAACCGTGATATAGCATAGGTCCGGGTGTCCGGTTAGCGCGACCGTCCCCTTCTCAACCGGCAGGGAAAGCTGCGCCAGCCCGGTGCTGATGCCGTCCGGCTGGCAGACGATGGCGTTGACCGTCACTTCCGTGGCCCCCGTCTCACACCTGGGCAAGAGCGTCTGGGCCGAGACGGGGCCAAGGCCCATTTTCGTCTGTTCAAACGTCCTCTCGCCCTCGCTCTTCGGCGGGAGGGCGCGCGCCAGTTCGCCCTTTGACGCGACCAGCTTGCCATCGACGAATACGGCATGCGGCTTCCCGCTGAAAGTAAGCCCGTTCTCCAGCAGGACGATGTCCGCCACATAACCCGGCGCCAGCGCGCCCGCGCAATCGACGCCGTATTCCCTCCAGCCGTTCAGGCTGGCGATTCTGATGACCTCCACCGGGTTCAACCCCGAGTGTTCGATCACCTTTTGGATGGACGCGTTCAAATGTCCGTCGCGCAGGATGTCCCCGATGTGCACGTCATCCGTGCAGAGGGAGACCCGGTCCCGAAACGCGGTCCGCTTTAGCGCGTTCACAAGCGGCCGGAACAGCTCGTTGCTCCCCAAGGAGCTGGAGACGCGCAGGTTCAAATTGCCCCCGTCCCGCAGCAGCGCCAGGACATCCTTTTCGCTCAGGCTCTCGTGGTTGCTCTGCGGCCCCGCCAGCAAATAGCGCGCCAGGTTGGTGCCGCTAAAGCCAAAGCAATGGCCTTGCACAAACGCGCCGCGCTCAATCGCCTCCCGCACGATGCCCGTCATCCGGGGATCGCCGCCAATCAAGCCAAAGTAGTCCATCACCTCCGCCAGCCCCGGCGTTTCCGGATATTCGTCAAATAGCTGGGCGATTTCACCGGGGCCAAAGGCAGCCCCGGCGTGTTCCAAATGCGGCACGGCGGGAATGCAGCTCGGGATCAGGAAATACTGCCGCAGCGGCGAATGCTTCGCGCTTTCCCACATGTAGCGGAACCCCTCCGCCCCCGCGACGTTGACAATTTCGTGCGGGTCCGCCATCGTGGTCGTGGTGCCCCACGCGGCCAGGGTCTCGCCAAAGCCGCGCGGCGTGAGCATCGTGCTTTCCACATGCACATGCGTATCCACAAAGCCGGGCACGGCGTACCGCCCGCCGGCATCGACCACCTGATCGGCGGTGAGCCGCGCGGGGCCGTCGTCCGGGTGGGTCACGGTGACAATCCACCCATCCTTTACCCAGATTTCACCGGGATACGTTTCGCCGGTAAAGACGTTCACAACCTGACAGTTCTTGATCGCCAGCGAGCAGGGCTGCTGTCCCGCGGCGCACGCCAGAAGCGCCGGCCTTGCCGCGTTCAGCCGCCGCATGAACCGCTGGCCGATTGGAACGAACGGGAGTTGCCTGTCCATCTGATGCACCCTCCTTTTACAGTGTCGAAAGGATAATGTTCGCCAGCCCGACGAGGGCGATGACGCCGCTGGCAAGCGTCGGCCGGAGCTCCCGGTTCACTTCATCGGAATAGACGAATCCGGACGATTTACCGCCCGTCTTGCAGCCGATCCGGAAAACGATCCAGCTACCGAGCTTCCACAGCGGGTGGATGATCAGCCCCATGCAGAGTGCGATTGTAAAATCGCCCGTGAACGCGGTCGCCACCATCATGAAGAGAATCGGAACGACCTCCTCGGGCTTGCCGAAGTCGATTTCCTTCAGGCACAGCAGCATGGACAGGCCGACGACGATCAGCGCCACGCCCGTCGCCGCGCTCGGGATCATCAGGAAAATGGGCGACATGAACAGCGTCAGGAAGAACCAGCCGGAGGTAAAAACCGCCGTCCAACCCGTGCGTCCGCCCGCCTCAACGCCGGCGGCGCTCTCGACGAAGGTGGTGATGTCCGTCAGCCCGAACATCGCGCCGACACAGGAGAAGAACGAATCGACGAAGAACAGCCGGTGGATGCCGGGGACTTCGCCGGTTTCGGGGTCCATCAGCCCGGCCTTGGCGGCGCAGCCGATGCTCGTTCCGATGGTGGAGAACAGCGCGCTCAGAAAAAACACCAGGATGTACGTCCAGTTTTGCACCCGGAGAATCGCGCCCCAGAAATCAGCGCTGCCCACCAGCGCCGGGAACAGCGCGAACGGGTTCGCCGGGAAGCTGAGCACGCGCGAGGGCAAACTGACCTGTCCCATGATGGCCAAAACAAGCGTGATGAGGATGATCCCGATCAAAATTGCGCCGGGCAGGCTCCATGCCGATGTCTCGGGCTTCGCGCCATCCTTCCCTTTTTTCAGGTACGTGAAGCCGAAAAAGAGGAAGCAGGTGATAATCAAGCCAACAAACGCGACAATCACCAGCGGATCCTGGAGGCTCCCGGGCAGGAGCGTGTTGTCGACGATTTTGGATAGGCCGGCGTTCGTAAAGCCCAGGGAGGCTAAGAACAAGCCGACAAAGGCCCCCATGCCAAATTTGATACTGACCGGAATATTTTTGATGATGACTTCGCGTATGGAAAAATGCTTAAACCGGATGCTGGTCAAAAGGAAGATAATGCCTGCCCAGAAAACCAAGCCCATCCCTTCCTGCCAGGTGACCGCGCCAGAGCCGACCAGGGTGGCATAAATGATGTTGACGCCCATGCCGGTTGACATGACGAACGGGAAGCGCCCGTAGACGCCCATCGCCAGGGTGGCCAAAAGGGAAAAAACGACCGTGGCGGAAAAGATAATGTCTTCCGGCAGCCCGGCCATCACCATGATTGCCGGCTGCACGACAAGAATGTAGGCCAGTGTCACAAACGTTTGCGTACCGCCAATGAATTCCGTAAACCACGAGGACCCTGCGCGCTTGATGTCATTCGGGGAAAGGAGAAGCGACGGTTTTGACTCTGACATGGGCTCACTCCACTTTCTTTTTATCTTGCGTAGGGCATGTTTCAAAAATGGAAATCGTGCAGGCCGGAGTGGATTTTTCGGCAGATCAAGGAGTTGGAGCGAGGCGTAGCAGCGCTACGCTGGGTGGAAAACGACGCGGAGATGCCGGAAAAGACGCCCGGTGTGCACGATTTGGCTTTTTGAAGCAGCCTCCAACACCGATTGCAATTAGAACAGTATTTTCCGACAATGTCAATGGCTATACGCGAAATTGTTTTGGGTCGCGCGGTTTTACCCGCGTATAGATCCTATAGCCGAGTTGGAGCAGCAGAATCCCGAGCACCGAAACCATATACAGAATCCGTATTTCGCCAAACGCCAGCGCGTCGCAAACCGGCGAAGCGGCGATCGCGTTCTTGATCCCGCCGCCGACCACGGGGCCCAACAGGAAGGCGATCCCGATGGAGGCGCTGTAGAAATTATCGTGCAAGATTCGGCCGTCGGCTGGCATCATCTCGTAACGTCGATTGAATACCGATACGGCAAAGCCCGCGTTGGCGGCCGACGCGAACAAGAAGGCCACGGAGATTGTCAGCCCGTAGTTCCCTGCGCCGGACAGCGCCAGAAACAGGCTTTCACAAATGAAAAGCCATATCGAGCTTTCCAGGACAACCCTGTGCCCGCGCTTGTCGCTCAGCCGCCCCCAGAGCCGCAGCAGGACAATTTGCGGCAGTGAAATCAACATTTGCAGACCGGTAATGGTGGCGTAGGGCAGGCGAAGATATCGCATCATATACAGAACCGTGAAGCTATCCGAAATGTACAGCAGGAAATAGAACAGAGAAATATACAGCACGAACGCCATAAAAGGCTTGTTCTTCATTGGCACGGCGATCATATCGATCAGCCGGTATTTCGCGCGGGTTGGTTCGCCCGCGGGCGGGCCGGGTATGCGAAGAAGAATGCAGACCTCCGCGATGGCGGCCAAAATCGCCAGGCCAAAGACAATTTGTAGGCCCGCATACTGGCTGCCCGCCCGATCCACAATCCGCCCCGCAACGAGGGAGAGAATGACCGTCGCGATGAGGGAAGCCGTCTGGCGCAGGGAAATATAGCGGCCGCGCTTTCCGCCGTCAAGGAAGCCCACCATCCAATTGTTCACAACAATCGCCGTTTGCGCCTGCAAGGTAAACGCCGTGACGACAACCACCATAAAAATGGGCACTGTCAACCGGCCGAGCGGGAACCGAGGGATGAGCACGATCAGCAGCGTAACGAGCCGGGAACACGCCGTCAACAGGATGGCCAGCCTTTTTCTATCCTCTACCCGCTCAACCAGCGAGGAAAAAGCCAGTATCAGCACGCCGCATATGTTGGGAATCGCCGTGATGTATCCGATCAGCACATCTCCCGCGCCGATGCTGACAGCCAGACCGCTGAGAAAGACGCCGCTCGTCAGAAAGATGAACGCGGTGGAACACGAAAAGTGGGCGATAAAGCCGCGCTGCGGCCCTGGCGGCATTCGCTTGTGGAAGAAAGGGATCATCGCGGCTCTCCAATCGAAGACAGGCTATCGAACATCAAGTCAACGCACAGGGCGGTCAGACCGCCCATGTAGTCATTCCATGTATCGTCCGCGCACCGTATTTCTGGCAGCGCCGCGCCCGGCATCTCCGCGCAAAGCCTTTTAGCAACAGCGCCCATCGCTTCCCTGCGAAACGCGGGCCCGCCCAGCGTCAGATGTCCTGGGTTGAGAATCAGCGCAACCCATTTTACGATCATTGCGACCGTCCTGGCATACTGGCCGATGTCCACGGCGCTGTTCAGCGCTTGCACCAAGGAGCGTCCATCGCCAACCGGCAGTATGCCGAGTTCACCGGCGTAGTTGCTCCCTCCTCTGACAAGCCTGCCGCCCGATAAAAAGCCCGCGCTCACACAGTCCTTCTCAAACTGGATATACCCCAGATTCAGTTGATCCGCAGGTTCTTGCGGGTGCATCCGCTGATGACCCCGGCCCATGCCCGCCGTAATGAGGTTTAAATCGTTTTCCAAAGCGACGGGCACACCAAGGCGTTCCCGCAGCCCATTTCCCACCGCGCGTTTTTTAAGTTCACCATGGCTGTTCTCCCATAGGTATCCATCCTCAACCACGATGCCGGGCACGCCGACGCATACCGCGCGGAGCGCTTCCATCGGAAGCTCCGCTTCCAGCACGGAAGTCATCGTGGCATCCAGCGCATCAGCGGCAAACGGAAAACTGCCCTCCTTGGCGATCTCCCCGAAAAGATTGAGCACGAAATACCGGACAGCCGTATCCCCAATGCAAAACGCAGCCCCATAGAACCGGTCAGGGTTCAATTGGTAACGCTCCGCCCTTCGCCCGCCGCTGGAAGTATCCTGGCCGATGACGAGTATTTCCCGGTTTTCCCGCATCTCACACAGCAAGGATCTCACGGTTGTCGTGCTGACATTGATCTGCTCCGCAATCTCCGCACGCGTCGCGTTCCCCGCAAGCCGAAGCATGCTTCGTATGTGAGCCGTGTTCACCCGCTTCATATTTTGGGGGTTCATAGCAATCATGCGCATCGGTGCATCATCCTCCTCAAAACAGTTTTGCAAGATTCTTTTATAAGTTACTTTTATTATATTCCGCGAGGAGGGTGCTGTCAAGCGTTCGCCCCACGAGTTTTCGAATGGGTTATTGCGTTGGTGCAAAAAATCACAGTGATCGGCGACATGGAGGTTGCGCGCGTTGAAGCGCGGATTATGGAGAAATTCCGCTCCATGACCGGCGGGCTTTTGGCGCAGGAGCTTCCGGCTACCGCTGGAAAGGCACAGGTCGAAGTGGAGAAAACCCTTCAATAATGGCGCGAAAGGCGAAAGTATCATGACCAACGACGAGCGGGGACAGGTCGAAAAGTTTAGTCTCGTTATGTGCCACCCATTTATGAAACAGGCGGTTCTTGTCACCCCCCGCGCGCCAAAGGCTATTATAAGTAAAGAGAGAAAAACACCCTTGCTGCCATCCATTTCTAAAAAGGAGCGAATAGAGCGATGCCTGCAACCATAAGCGGAAGGGTCTTCAATGACCTTAACCATAACGGACAGTTCGATACAGGCGAACCCGGCATTTCCGGAGCCTTTGTTGTGCTGTACAGCACGGCGGGCGGGTGCGTTGCCGCCACGACCAACTCCAGCGGTATTTACAGCTTTTCCATTACCACCGCGGGAACCTATACGATATATGAACCGGTTGCCGACCCCGGCAGCGCCTGCCCGCCAACAAACTTTACACAACCGAGCGGGTTCACGGTTTCCAACGGGCCGCGCAAGCTGTACGTAACCGTTACCGCCGCGCAAATCAGCAGCGGCGCAACCATTGCCAACAATAACTTTAGCCACGACACGTCAAGCAACACGATTCCTTGCGATACGACCTTGAATCAGTTCGCGCGTGACGCGTCAACCACTGGCAGCGTCACCGGATGGTTTGTAATCAACATCGTGACCGGAGCATCGGCGCTAAAGACCTATCTCACCCCGCGTGACGTCGTCAACGCGGTGGGCTACAACGAGCAGGACGGCTTCATTTATGGTATTGACTACACGCAAAGCAACAGCCTTATCCGGATTGATAACACCGGCGTCATCACAACGCTGAACAACCCGTCGGGTCTCCCTAACTCCGGGTATAATGTGGGCGCGTTTGACGGAAACGGGTTTTTCTATGTGTATCAAAGCAGCATCGCCAGGTTTTATGTTATTGATCTGCGTCCAAACTCCTCCACATATATGCTGCTTGTTGACCCTGTCAGCTTTGCTGAGCAGACCAGCAACTATGGCGCCGCACTCACACCGGTGGCGCCAATCAGCGACTGGGGCTACAATATTAACGACGACTGCCTTTACAACGCGGACGCGACCGGCACTGTTGTCAGGGTAAACCCCCGGACGGGGGTGACAACGTTTTTGACGACCACGGGCGGGATAGCGGGCGGCTATGGCGGCTGCGCGATGGACGCGAACGGCAACCTGTTCTCCTTGGACAACAACACGGGAAACGTATTGCGGTATATCATCAGCGGCGATACGGCGACCGGCGCGCTGTTTTCCAACACCATTTCAACGACCGGAAACGACGCGGCGATGTGCGTGTTCGCAACGATCAACGTGGATTTCGGCGACGCGCCGGACACGGGCCCGGGCAACGGCCCGGGCAACTACACCACCCTGCTCGCCAACAACGGCCCCCGCCACGGCGTGGTAAACGAACTGACGCTGGGCACACAGATCACGGCCGAGGACGACGCGTATCAGAATGCCGACGCCACCGGTGACGACCTGATAAAAGGCATTCAGGACGACGGCCTGACCTTGCCGCTCGTCATGCTGAAGCCGGGCGATACCAGCTACACGCTCTCCGTCAAGGCGGTCAACAACACCGGCAACACCGCCAATCTTTACGGCTGGCTGGATTATAACCAAAACGGCGTGTTTAGCGGCAACGAGAGCGCGGTCACCACGGTGCCGTCACAGGCGGGCTTGCAGACCGTGACGCTTACGTTTACAAGGCCTGTCGGCATTACGCCCGGCCCGGGCCACACCTTTGTGCGGTTGCGCCTGACCACACAGGCGCTCGTAAACGCCAACGGCAATTCGCCCGCGCTGGAGGACACGCGCAGCATCGGCCCCGCGTTCGATGGCGAAGTGGAGGACTATATCCTGGCCGTTAACAACACGGCGGATATCGCTGTGGTGAAAACAGGGCCTGCCAGCGTAACGGCGGGCACACAGCTCACCTACGGCATGACAATCACCAACAACGGCCCCGATACCGCGCTTGGCGTGACGCTGACAGACGCGGTTCCCGCCGCGTTGCAGTCAGCGCAGTACTCCGCCGATGGCGGCATAACCTGGAACACCTGGGGCGGTAGCCTCGCGATCGGCAACCTTGTGCTGAACGCCACCACCACCGTCCTGATTCGCGGCACCGTCAGTTCCGCCGCAACCGGCAGCATCACCAACACCGCAACGATTGACAGCATCTCCTACGACCCCGACCTGAGCAATAACACCTCCAGCCTCACCACGACGGTCAATTCCCTGGCCGATATGGCGGTTACCAAAACCGCGTCCCCGAGCCCGGCGACGGCGGGGCAACAGCTTACCTATACCATCGTCGCCCGAAACCTGGGGCCGTCCGACGCGACCGGTGTATTGCTGACAGATACGCCGCCGCCGAATCTTTTGAACCCGGAGTTCTCCACGGATGGCGGCGCGACATGGAGCGCGTGGCCGAACGCCTACAGCCTCGGCACGATGGTGAACGGCGCGAGCAGAACCATTCTGCTTCGGGGCACATTGAGCGCTTCCTTATTAGGCCCCCTATCGAATACCGTGACGGTATCCAGCAATACGCCGGACCCGGATATTACCAACAACACCGCGACGGCAACCGTCGACGTGGACGCTTCGGCGGATATGAGCATTGTCAAAACCGCCAGCCCCGCGAGTGTAAATCCCGGGCGCATATTGACCTACACGCTGAACACGGCCAATGCCGGGCCTTCCGTCGCGCAAAATGTGGTCGTTACGGATACGGTTTCCACAAGCCTGACGGGCGTGCAGTATTCTTTGGATAACGGCACAACCTGGAACACCTGGAACGGGAGCTATACCATTGGCACCATGGCCGTTGGCGCGATGAACTCCATCCAGATACGCGGCACGGTTGTAGGTTCCGCAAGCGGAACCATCGGCAATACCGCCACGGTCGCAAGCACCACCCCCGACCCCGACCTTTCCAACAACACGTCGGCGACAAGTACCCAGGTGGCGCTGCTCGCGGATCTGTCGGTCACCAAGACGGCGTCGCCGGAACCTGCTGTGGTGGGACAGACGCTTACCTACACGGTGACAGCGCACAACGCGGGGCCATCGACGGCGGTAAACGTGGTCATCGCCGACGCGCTCGCGGGTACGCTTTCTGGCCCGCAGTACTCGGCGGACGGCGGGGCGACCTGGGTTTCGTGGCCCGGCAGCTACAGCGTCGCGTCGCTGGCGTCGGGAAGCAATGTCAGCATCCTGATCCGCGCGACGGTCGCCCTGTCGGCGACGGGCGGCATCTCCAACACCGCGACGGTGACAAGCGACACGCCCGACCCCGATCCGACCAACAACACCATCACGATCACCACCCCGGTCGAGCGCCCGGCGGACGTATATATCACCAAGAGCGCCGGGGCTTCCGTCGCCGGCGGCACGCTGACCTATACGCTGACCGTCGGCAACAACGGCCCGGTCGCGGCGGTGAACACCGTGGTCACCGACGCGATTCCCGCGTCGCTCAGCAACCCGCAGTATTCATTGGATGGCGGGACGACCTGGCTGTCGTGGGCGGGAAGCCTCACGCTTGGCACGCTGCCCGTGGGCAGCCCGGTCACGGTGCTGATCCGCGGCGGCATCAGCCCGTCGTTCCAGGGATCGATTACCAACACGGCGACGGTGCGGTCGGATAACCCAGACCCCGACCCGAGCAACAACACCGACACGGACATCACAACGCCGGTGCAGTCGGCCGATGTGTCCATCCACAAGGAAGTCAACAACACCGGCGTGGTAAATCCGGGAAGCACCCTGACGTACACGTTGACGGTCGTAAACGCGGGCCCGTCTGACTCCGTCAATGTGGTTGTCACCGATCCGCTGCCCGCGACGCTTTCTGGCCCGCAGTACTCGACGGACGGCGGGGTGACCTGGCTCAGCTGGCCTGGCAGTTACGCCATCGGCACGATGATTCCCGATGCCCCCCGTGTCATCCTTGTGCGCGGCGTGGTGATCGCCAGCGCGGCCGGTGAAATCGTAAACACCGCGACGGCCTTTGGCGACACGCCGGATCCCGATCTGTCGAACAACACCTCCACGACGACCACCCCGCTCGGGCAATTGGCCGATCTGTCGATCACAAAGGTTGCATCGCCCGCCCCCGCGACGGTCGGGCAGACGCTGACGTACACGCTCACCGCCCACAACGCAGGACCATCGACGGCTGTGGGGGTGGCATTTAGTGACTTCTTGCCTGCCGGGCTGAACAATCCCCAGTATTCCACCGATGGCGGCAGCACTTGGCAGGCTTGGCCGAATATCCTCACCATCGGAAACCTGTCCGCGGGCGCAAACTTCACGCTGTTGATCCGCGCCACCGTGGACCTGGCTGTGGTGGGCAGCTTGGAGAACACCGCCGTGGTCTCCAGCGATACGCCCGACCCCGACCCCACGAACAACACGGTCACCATCGACACCGATGTGAGCCGCCCGGCCGACGTGTATATCACCAAAAGCGCCGGGGCTTCCGTCGCGGGCGGAACGCTGACATACACGCTGACCGTCGGCAACAACGGCCCGGTCGCGGCCGAGAATACCGTGGTGACCGACGCGATACCGGCGTCGCTCAGCAGCCCGCAGTATTCGCTGGATGGCGGGGCGACGTGGCTTGCGTGGGCGGGAAGTCTGACGATCGGCACGCTGCCGGTGGGCAGTCCGGTGACGCTCTTGATTCGCGGCGGCATCAGCGCGGCGTTCCAGGGGTCGATTACCAACACAGCGACGGTGAAATCGGATAACCCCGACCCCGACCCGAGCAACAACACCGACACGAACACCACGACGCCGGATCAGTCGGCGGACGTGTCGATGGTCAAGACTGTCAACAACACCGGCACCATCAACCCCGGGGACACGCTGGTGTACACGCTGACGGCATCGAACGCCGGACCGTCCAACGCGCAGGGCGTAGTGATAACCGACCCGCTGCCCGCCGCGCTGCAAAGTCCGCAGTATTCGTTGAACAGCGGAACCACCTGGCTGACCTGGAGCGGCAGCCACACCATCGGCACGATGGCGCCGGGCGCCGTGACGACCCTGCTGGTGCGCGGCGTGGTGGCGGCATCAGCGTCGGGCAACGCGGTCAACACCGCCACGGCACGGGGCGACACGCCCGATCCTGATCCGGATAACAACACCTCGACAACCGATACGCCGCTGGGGCAGCTCGCCGATTTGTCCATGGTCAAGACCGCTTCCTCGAACCCTGTGACTGTCGGTCAAGTGCTGACATATACCATTGCCGCCACAAACGCGGGGCCGTCGGTCGCGCGCAATGTGCTGATCACTGACACGCTGCCCGCCGGGCTGAGCAACCCGCAGTATTCCACCGACGGCGGGATAAACTGGCTGCCGTGGCCCGGCGGGTATTCGGTGCCTACCCTGGCCTCCGGCGCGGTTCTGACGGTGCTCATCCGGGGCACGGTAACGCCTTCGGCGGCGGGGAGCGTCTCAAACACCGCCACCGTCACCAGCGACACGCCCGACCCTGATCCGGACAACAACACCTCGACCATCGTGATCGACGCGCACAACGCCGTGACCCTGACCCCTGCCAAGGCGGTGGATAAGGCGTATGCCGACGTCGGAGATACGCTGACCTATACCTTTACGCTCACGGTCGCCGGAACCACGAGCGCGGATCATGCGGTTCTGACGGATCTGCTCCCGGCGGAGCTGCAGTATCTGCCGGGCTCGCTTCTGCTGGACGGCGCGCCGGTTGCGGGCACACCGGCAAACGCCTCGCTGGGCACACTCTCCGTCGGCAGCCATACGCTCGTGTTCCGGGCTTCGGTTCTCTCCGTTCCGGCTGTCAACCCGATTGCCAACCGCGGCTCCTTCGCGTATGACTATTTGCAGACGCCTAGCGGCACACCGGTCCCCGTCGCGGTGGATTCCAATATCGTCACCACCCGGGTAAACACCGCATCGCTTACGGCGCAGAAGGCTGTTGACAGGGCGTTCGCGAAGTTGGGAGATACGATCATCTACACCGTGACGGTCAACAACGCCGGCAACGTGGCGGCGCAGGATATTGTGCTGACCGATCTCGTGCCGGACGGCGGAACCTTCGTCCCCGGCAGCGTGACGGTGGGCGGTGTAGCGCAGCCCGCTGCCAACCCGAACAACGGCGTACAAATCAGCGATATCGCCGGGGGCAGTACGGCCATCATTACCTTCCAGGTGCGGATCGACCACGTCCCCGCACAGAATCCCATGGTCAACAGCGCCGAAATCCAATACGATTACAAGGTGGACCCCAATGGCGCGCCTGTGCCGCCGAAGACCATCGAAACCGACGAGGTCACCACGCAGATCAACAATGCTGCGTTGGGCGCGGTGAAGACCGCCGACAGGCAGTACGCCGCTGTCGGCGACATCGTCACCTACACCGTGACGCTGACCAACGTGGGTTCGGTTCCCTCCGATTCCGTCGTCTTCCGGGACATTCTCGCGGACGGGCTCAGCTATGTGGCGGGAAGCCTTCGGGTGAACGGCGTGCCAGTTTCCGGCAATATCGCCACCGGTGTTCCGCTGGGGAGCGTCCAGACAAGCGCCGTGGTGCAATTCCAGGTCAGGGTGGACGCCGTACCGGCCACGAACCCGATTCCTAACACAGCCGACGCCAGCTACACCTTTATTGTGGATCCCACCCAACCGCCGGTGGCGGCCACGGCCGTTACGAACGAGGTGCTGGTGCAGGTCAACAATGCCACGGCAGCCATCGTCAAGTCTGTCGACAAGGCGTACGGCACCTGCGGCGATACCCTGGTGTACACCAGCCGGATCACCGTCTCGGGCAGCGTGGCGGCGAACAATGTCATGTTCCAAGACCTGGTGCCGCTCGGCGCACAGTATGTCCCCGGCTCCTTCACGGTCAACGGGGTTCCCGTGCCGGTGGCGGACCCGTCCGTGCCGGTGAACATTGGGACCATTCTGCCCGGCGGCACCGCCGCCGTCGTGTTTGCGGTGCGTGTGGCTTGTCAGTGAGCGAATCGCCAGAGGCGGAGCAGATTTGACACATCATGCCATAGGGGGCTGCCGTGCTGGGTTCAAGCCAGGACGGCAGCCTCCGATCTATAGAAAGGAACGATCAGACAGCGGGAAATGCGGGAGAAAAGCAGCACGAGCGCACAGCAAACAAGCCAAACGGCCGTATACGCCATAGCATACAAGCGGGTTTTGGCGAATACATTCACCGTGCCCCGCCGCAGGGCTGTCGCTGCCGCGGCAGCCCCCCCTTCGCGCGTCAGCGCGCAACCCACTGCGAAGGCGCGCAGCCCACAATCTGGTGAAACACCTTGCTGAAATACGCGTAGTCATCATAGCCGACACACGCGGCCACATTGCGCAGCGGGATGTCGGGGTGTTCCCGGATCATGGCCATGGCGCTGTCCATGCGGCACTTGGTCAGAAAGACATTGAAGGACGTGTTGCCGTATTTACGGAACAGGCGGCTCAGGTACGTCTGGGAGATGCCGATTTCCGAGCACACATGCTGAATGCTGATGGGCTGGGCGTATTTCTCCTGGATATAGCGCACGGCGAGCCCGTACAGATCCTCCGCGGACAGCTTTTTGTCCTTCATGGTGTTGTCGTCAAACAAAACGGAATACAGCCCCGCCATCAGTTCGCCGTAGGACGTGGCGTAGCGGAGCAGCTCGTTCGCGCTCCTGAGGATGACGTCCTGCTGTGGGTTGAGCGCGGGCTTTGCCGCCAGCGAGAGGTGGACGACCTGCTGCACCATGGTGGTCACATAGAGCTGCGGCACCTGCCGCTTTTCCCAGTCCACCGCGAGGGAAATCAGGATGTCCTTGACCATTTTCATGTTGCCGTCGTGGATGAAAAGCTCCAGCTTGCGCAGCGTCGGGTTCGGTATCCGGGGCGCGTCCGCCGTGGCGCCCGCGCCCGACAGAAACACAAACTGCCGCCGGCCAGTGACGATCGTCCGCTCCATGAGCCGCGCGGCGCGGGCGATGAAGTCCGGGAGCGCTGGGAAGAAATCCCCGGAGCGGGCGAACACGATGGTCCAGGTGGCGTTCTTGCGCTGCGCCACATACGCCTTGACGGCGGACTGAAAATCGGCCGCGGGGCTAGCGGCTTTCATGAAGATGATCTGCTCCTCCTCATCGCGGCCGTACAGCGCGGTGAAGGGCATGCCGGTGGCCGGGATGACGGACGTGATGTACTGGTCGCTATTGGTGTATTGTAAACTGCCCCAGCGCACATACGCGAAGTGGTATTTCTCCTCCCCGTATAGCTTCTGGAGCAGCGCCGTGTCATACGGCTGGCCCGACAGCAGCGCGGACAGCAGCGCGGGCTCCCTGGCGGCGTTTTCCTCGTCCAGCCGCGCCTTGACCTTGGCGAGGATCTCCGTCACTTGCGGGATGGCGACGGGCTTTAGCAGGTAGTCGTCCACGGACGCCTGAATCGCGCCCTTGGCGTACTCAAACTCGGCATACCCGCTGACGATCACGATATGGATATCCGGGTACAGCGCCCGCGCGCGCAGGGCCAGGGCAATGCCGTTCATGCCCGGCATGTTGATGTCCGTCAGCAGCAGGTCGGCCTCGCTCTCCGCAAGATACGCGAGCGCGGCTTCGCCGCTGGGACAGGATTCCGCGACGCGGAAATCGGGCGTATACTTCTCGATGATCGCCTGCAAAAAGCGGAGGGCCGGCATCTCGTCGTCCACCAGCAAAACCCTGTACATCACGCTTCCCCCTCGTTGCGACGGCGAGGAACCGAAGATTCCTCGCTATGATGGGATTTCGCCAGAAATCCCTTCCCTGCACGGGAACCGCAGCTCCACAATCGCGCCGCCGTCGTTGTACAGCCGCATCTGCATTTTTCCCTTGCTATAGTAGTACAGGCGCGTGTATGTGTTCGTCAGCCCGATATGGCTTCCGCTCTCGTCGGGCCGCACGCGCTTGTCCTGTTCGATCCGCCGGAAGGACTCCGTCAGCCTCTGCAGGATGTCCTCCCCGAACCCGCCGCCGTTATCGCGGATGGTCAGGCACAGCGTGCCCTGCCGGATGACGCCACTGATCGCGATTTCGCGCTTTGTCTGGTGCGCGCGGAACCCGTGGGTCAGGGCGTTTTCCACGATGGGCTGGATCGTCAGCTTGGGAATCAGCAGCGTTTCGATCCCTTCCGGCACGTCCATGGTGAAATCGAGCTGATCCTCATACCGCGCCTTGGCCAGCAGCAGGTATCGCCGCGCGTTTTGCAGCTCGTCCCCGAGCGTCGCGGTCCGGGAGTGCAGGTCCGTGGAGTACCGGAGCATCTGGGCGAACTGGTTGCAAATCTCGATGATTTCCTCGTTGCCGCTCTCCATGCCCTTGGCGCTGATGATGTTGAGCGTATTGTAGACAAAGTGCGGGTTGATCTGCATCTGCAGCGCGTTGAGCTGCGCGTGCAGCGCGCCCTCGCGCAGGGAGACTTCGGCTTGGTGTGAAACCTGCAGGCGCGCGATCAACCCGTTGAAAACCTGCTCCAGATCGAAAATATCCTTGTCAAAGTGATTGGTCACCATGGTGCTGAGCATTTCGTCCGGCCGCGCCATGATGTCGTCCACGGGCAGGTGCACCATCTTTCTGGTGAGCCTACGGACGGCGCGCGTAATCCCCAGGGAGAAAAGGATGACAAAGCACAGGGTGATTAAGATGATGACGCCGGCGACGGTGACGTAGCGGACCAGCAGCTCCCGCACGCGCTGCGCGTACACCGACATATCCTGCGCGACAAAAACATTCAGCCCCAGGGACTTGCTGCGAAGCCGGATGACAAGCCGCTCGCTGCCGTCGTCCAGGGCGAGCGGGGTGATGGCCGTCTGGTTCATGTCCGCATAGACCACCGTGTCCTCCGGGAGCCGGAAGAGGTGCGTCCCGTCATCAAAGATGGCCTGGACGAGCAGTGTCTCCATTTCCGGGATGTAGAAAATGTTTTCGAGTTCCTCCACCCGCGCGGAGACCTCCAGATAGCCGATGAACTGGCCGCGCCAGATGGCCGCCTTCACCGCGGAAAAAACGGGGACCGTGCGGGTGCTCGTCCAGGGATCCTCATGCGGGCCGACCAAATGCCGAAAAAACGGATTTTCGTCCACGGTGGAAAGGTAATGGAGCGACGCGACCGTCTCCCGCGCCTCGTCGGACAGGCTGGTCACGGAGTTGGTGATCTCAAAGTGGTTGGACAGATAGAAGCCGTTTCGGGAATAGACGCTGACCCTGTAGAAGTTCTCCAGGATAGGCGCTTGGTACAGCGTGCGGGACATCAGGTTCTGCGCCGCCACGAGTTCGCCGATGTCGTCGTGATTTTCCTGTATGCAGGCGATGTGCAGCGTGCTCATGAAATCCACATTGGAGGTAAGCTGTTCCAGGGCATAGTCCATCAGCCGGACATACTGTTCGATTTCATCCACCATTTTGTTGCCCAGGGCGCTGAGGTTTTCATGGATGCTCTCGTTCAGATCCTCCACGCGGGCGTAGTAAAAATACATCGAGTTGGCCGCCGTCGTGAGGACGGACAGCAGCGAAAACAGGATGATCAGCTTCTGGCTCATCTTCATGCGTGCATCGCCTCCGCGAACAGTACATCGGGTACGTCATTATACCATGGCAAAAGGCAAATTGGCACGGCGGACTGGATTTTGCAATCCGCCGTGCTGGATTTTGCATGTGGTATTTTTTCAAGGAAAACCCAGCCAATCGTGCGGCAGGGCGTAATATTACAAACGCCAGTGCTGGATATTCCATTGCTTCACGAATAACGCGACCGTATAATCATCACAGATAGACGGTTTTCCAATAGATGCCAATTCGGCGCGTGTGGGCCGAGATGTAAGGAGGAACTGGTATGAAAGGCACGAGAGGATTTACCAGAGGGATCATTTTCGCTCTGTCGCTGCTTATGGCGCTGAGCCTTGCGGCCGGGTCCCTGGCCTATGGCGATCTGAGCGTCACCTGCTTCAAGGCGCAGGGCGCCATCACGATTGACGGGGACCTGTCGGAGTGGAATACCTCATCCCCCGCGATACTCGGCTCCGTGGAACAGGTGGTGCGCGATGTCGGCCAGTGGACCGGCCCCGAGGACATCAGCCTGGAAGCGTACCTCATGTGGGACGAGGACAACCTCTATTTGGCCGCGAAAATCCTGGACGACACGCCCTTCATGTACCGCGAGGGCTTCCCGCCGGACATGGCCGATTCGCTCGTGCTGTTCCTGAGCACAGACCCGGCCGCCGATCCGGACCGCACCGAATATACGGCAAGCGACTTCCGCCTGACCATGATCCTGGACGACTACTACTTTAATACGGGCATTGACCGCGACATGATCGCTGACAACCAGGGCTTCGAGTCCATCGGCATGGATGGCGACGAACAGGTGCTGGACGGATACGAGTGCGCGGTGCAGGTCATCGAGGGCGGCTACACGTTCGAGTGCGTGATCCCGTTTGCCAATTTCTCCAATGACAACATCCCTGTGCTGGCGCCCGAGGCGGGCATGACGCTGGGCGTGGAGTTTGGCATGTTCGACCTGGACTTCCCGTGCCCCGGCGTCGCGACCGTCCGCATCGAGTGGTGCGCGAACGCCGACGCCGACACCAACCCTTCGCTTTGGGGAACGCTGACGTTCAGCGAGTAAGGGGGCTGCTATGAAGAAGAGAATCATCGCCATTTTCCTGGTGGCACTGCTCCTGGCCGGGCTGATGCCCGCCGGCGCGCTGGCGGCCAAGAATCAAAAAGTGGAGTCCGTGGACATCGCGGCGGTGCTCGGCGATACGGATGCCAAGGGCAAGGTGAATGTGTACCACTGGTGGACCGCCGGGGGCGAGAAGGAAGCCATCGAGGCGGTCATCCATGGGTTTGAAGGCCAGTACCCCAAGGAGCAGGCGAAGTCCAACGCCATCCCCGGCGGCGCGGGCGGCGCGATGGTCATGAAGGTCAAGGTGCTGCAGCAAGCCGGGAAATCGCCCGAGACGTTCCAGGCGCACCCGGGGCAGGAGATCCAGCCCTACCTGGACGCCGGCATGCTGCTGAATCTGGACGACCTGTGGCGCTACGCGGGGCTGAAAGAGCGGATGATCCCGAAGCTCGCCGATCTGTGCCAGGCGACGGACGGCAGCTACTACATCGTGCCGGTCGGCGTACACAAGACGAACACCATCTTCTACAACAAGCGCATGTTCGAGGAATACGGCGTCGCGATCCCCGAGGACACGAGCATCACCTGGGACCAGTTCTGGGCCATCTGCGATGCGTTCGCGTCCAAGCTGCCGGAAGGCAAGTACGCGCTGGACCTCGGCGACCGCAAGGGCTGGACGGCGACGCAGCTATTCGAAAGTATCATGATGGGCACGGACCCGCAGATCTATGAGGACTTCATCAACGGCACGGCCACCATCGAGCAGGTGCAGCAGGTGCTGGAAACGTTCAAGCGGATCCTGGAATATGTCGCGCCCGACCACGCGGCGCGCGAGTGGTACGAGACCGCCGGCCGCGTGGTGGCCGGGGACTACGCCATGTACATCATGGGCACCTGGATGCAGCCGTTCCTGACCAGCCAGGGCTGGGAATACGGCGAGGACTACGGCGTGTTCACCATGCCGGGCACCGAGGGCTACTATGGCCTGTGCGTGGACGCGTTCGTCGTGCCGAACGACTCGGCGGATGTGGAGGGCGGCGTCCGGTGGGCGTCCATGGTCGCCGATCCCGCCGTGCAGATCACGTTCAGCAAGGTAAAAGAGTCGGTATCCCCGTATCTGGATACGCCGGACGACACCTACAACGCGCTGACGAGGATTTTCAGGGACGAACTGCTGGATGAGGGCATCACCGTCTACCCCAGCTTCACCCACGGGACCGCGCTCCCCTGGGCCGCTTCCACGGACCTGCACAGCCGCATCACGGACTTTGCCACCAGCACCGATCCCGATACGGCCCGGTACGCGAAAATGATAACGGAAGCCTTGAAAGAGGCCGGCGTGAAAGGGGTTTGGAACCTTGTCGATTAATTTGAAGAAAGCCGCGCGGCGCGCCGTGAGCATACTCGCCGCGCTGGCGCTGATGGTTTCGCTGCCGGCCGGGATGGCGGGCGCGGAGAACGCAGCGCAGACCGTAGCGGTGGTCGCCCGCGCGAAGGAAATCATCGAGGTGGACGGGCTGCAATTCAAGGACCTGAACGGCAACGGCGCGCTGGACGCCTACGAGGACTGGCGGCTGGACGCCGAGACGCGCGCGAAAGACCTGATCGCGCAAATGACCACGCGCGAGAAGATTTCCCAGATGCAGCACCCGACCTGTGTGCCCAAGGCCAACGGCTCCGTGCCCGGCTATCTGCAGAAATGGTCCGAGGAGGAGAACATCGGCTTCGTGCTGGTGCGCGAGCTGCCGAGCGTGCAGTCCGCCGCCGAGATCATGAACCAGATCCAGGCATGGTGCGAGGGGTCCCGCCTGGGCATCCCCGTAATCGTCAGCGTGGACTCCGTGCACGGCCTGAGCTATGTCAGCGGCGCGACCGTCACGCCGCACAACCTGGGCCTTGCCGCCACGCGCGATGTGGCGCTGGTGGCGGAGCTGGCCGACATCGCCCGCCAGGAGCACATCGCCATCGGCGCGCGCATGACCCTTTCGCCCGAGGCCGACATCGCGTCCGAGCCCCGCTGGGGCCGCGTGATGGAGACGTTCGGCGAGGACCCGGACCTGGTCACCGAAATGGTGGTCGCGCAGGTCACGGGCTTCCAGAACGGCACGGACGGCCTGAACAGCGATTCGATCATCGCGTGCATCAAGCACTTCCCCGGCGCGGGCCCGCAGATGGAGGGCATCGACATGGCCCCCATCGTTTCCACCGAGGAATCCCTGGAAGAGCACCTGAAGCCGTACTACGCCGCCATTGAGGCGGGCGTGGCGAGCGTGATGCCGTACTACAGCATTCCGCTGGCGGTGGACGATACGACGGCCGCGCTGGGCAGCAACGCCACGCTGCAAGGGCTGCTCCGCGAGAAGCTGGGCTTTGACGGCATCATCCAGACCGACTGGGGCATGATCTGGGGCATCCAGCAGAGCCGCTCCCTGTTCGGCGATGAGGTCAGCGAGGAGCAGGCCATCCTCATCGGCGTGATGGAGGGACAGGTCGACGGCATCGGCGGCGAGTCCATCCGCCTGATCGACACGATGGAAGAGCTGCACGCCCGGGGCGACATCACGGACGAGGTGCTGGACGCCGCCTGCCTGCGCATCCTCACCGCCAAGTTCAAGCTCGGCGTGTTCGAAAACCCGTACGTGGACGTGGACTACGCCGCTAAATACGTCGGGAACGCCGAAAGCAAGGCGGTCAACCTGCGCGCGGCCGAGGAATCCATGACGCTGGTGAAGAACGACGGCATTCTGCCCCTTGACCCGGCTGGCAAGAAAATACTGGTCGCCGGGCTGCGCGCGGGCGACATGGACAGCCTGTGCGGCGGCTGGAGCAGCGCCCAGGAGGGCCTGACGATCGCCGAGGCCATGGCCCAGTACGCGGGCGAGGGCGCCGAAGTGCTCTACGAGGCGGAGGACGTGGAGAAGATCGCGGCGCTTGCCGCGGAATGCGATGTCGCCATCGTGGCCGTCGGCGAGCCGAGTTACATGCACTCCCCGCCCTGGGGGCCGGACACGCTGGAACTGACCCGCTCCCAGCAGGAGATTCTGGAAGCGGTGAGCGCCACCGGCACGCCCATCATCACCGTGGTCGTGGGCGGCCGCCCGTACATCCTGACGTGGTGCGATGAAAACACCAGCGCGATCCTCCTGGCGTACTACCCCGGCACCGAGGGCGGCATCGCCATCGCGGAAACGATCTACGGCCAGAACAACCCGCAGGGCAGGCTGCCGTTCCAGGTGCCGCGCAACATGGAGCAGGTGAACGCGCAGGAAAGCGACATTTCGTTCGATATTGAGGACCCGCTTTATGAATATGGGTTTGGGCTGCGGTACGAGGAGTGAGAATGGGGGGGAAGGGACGCAGGGACGCTGTCCCAGACCCTGCCAGAGGGATTTCATCCCTCTGGACTCCCATCATTTCGCCTGCGGGCGGGTAATAATTATCAATGAATCCATATCCAAGATGATGGGATTCCTAAGGGATGAAATCCCTTAGGCGGGGTCAAGGGGCAGAGCCCCTTGCGTCTCCTCCTCCCCCACACACCCTCTGAAGGGAAGTACGCACGATGAACAAGTTCCTGAAAAGACACCCCATGCTGCCGCTCATCATCCCGGCGGCGGCGCTGCTGTACTTTGTGTACGTCGGCCTGGGCTGGAACCTCTGGGTGTCCGTGTCCGACTGGGGCGCGGGTAACCTGGAGGCCAGCTACGGCTTCTCGGGCTTCCAGTGGTACGCGAAGATGCTCCGGGACGATGTTTTCTGGATTTCATTCAAAAACACGCTATTGCTGTTCACGATCATCCCCATCTGCCTCCTCATCGGCCTTGGGCTGGCGCTGCTGATGGATCAGGGGCTAAAGGGCACGGCGCTGTTCCGCAACCTGATCCTGCTGCCGTTTGCGCTGTCCTATGTCGTCACCGGCACCGTGTGGGCGTGGATGTACAATCCGTCCAACGGCATCATCAACTCCATCCTTCGGCTGCTAAACCTGGGGAGTTGGGCCGGGACCTGGCACACCAGCCAGGCGACGGTCATGCCGTCGATCATCCTGGCGCTGGTCTGGCAGTTCTCCGGGTATGTGGCGCTGATCTTCCTGGCGGGCATCAAGTCCGTGCCGCAGAATGTCATCAACGCGGCGAAGCTGGACGGCGCGTACTCGCCCCGCATCTATCTGAAATTGGTGCTGCCGCAGCTCAAAGGCGCGCTGTCCTCGTCCATCACCGTGATCGCGATGTTCGCGCTGCGCTCGTTCGATTTCATCTGGCAGCTCACGGGCGGGGGGCCCGGCTATTCCTCGCACACGCTGCCGGTGATGATGTACCGGGAGACGTTTGAGAAGAACAACTTCGCGTATGGCGCGGCGATTTCCAGCGTGCTGCTGGCGCTGGTGCTGGTCTTGATTCTGCCCTTCACGTACAAAAGCAACAAGAGGAAGTGAGAACATGCAAACCGCCGCGAAAACGAATGCCGGGGAAATGAAGCCCGCCCGCGAGAAAGTGCCGGCGCGCATGCGCGCGCTTCGTGCCGTCTTTTACGTGACCATGCTGATCTTTGTGGCAATGTACCTGCTGCCCTTCTGGGGCACTGTCACCACCTCGCTGAAAGCATCCGAGGAGGTCCTGGTGACCAACCCCCTGGCCCTGCCGGAGGAGATCACGCTGGAGGCGTACGCCGATTCGTTCGACGAGCTGAAATCGGCGCTGGTCACCAGCCTCATCATCACCGTCGGCGGCGCGCTGGGGTCGCTGTTCCTCGGTTCCATTTGCGCGTATGGCCTGAGCAAATACCGCTTCAAATTTGACAACCTATTCTTTTTATTGCTGTCGGCGGCCATCTACCTGCCGTACCAAGCCATCCTGGTGCCGCTGCTAAAGACCATCAACCAGCTTGGGCTGTACGACTCGCACATCGGCCTCATCCTGATCCACACGGTCTACGGCATGCCGATGTGCACGTCCATGTTTCGCGGCTTCTATTCCGATATCCCGGACGCGCTGATCCGGCAGGCCATGGTGGACGGCAACGGCCCCTGGCAGATCTACCGCAAGATCGTCCTGCCCAACACCACCATCGCGACCGTCACGGTGCTGGTGTTCCAGTGCACGTCCATCTGGAATGAGATGCTCTTCGCGCTGACCATGGGCGGGTTTGACACCATGCCCGCGACCGTGGCGCTGAACCAGCTCGTCGGCACGCTGTCGGCGGATTTCAACATCCAGATGGCCGGTTCCATTTGGCTGACGCTGCCGGTGCTGGTGCTGTATATGTTCCTGGGCAAGTACTTGATTCGCGGCTATATGGCCGGTGCCGTCACGGCGTCCTGAAAGGTAGGGATTTCTGCCGAAATCCCTTCATGGCGCCCGATTCTTCGAATCCGCGCCGCCGTCGATGAGAAAGGTGGACTTACAAGCATGAAGAAGCATCACACGTTCGCCCGGCTGGCCGCGCTCGCGCTATGCGTCCCGCTAGCCCTTCCGGCGCTGGCCGGAGCGGAAGCGCCCGCGCAGCCGGAAATACAAGCCACATCGGCCGATATCCTGGCCGTGGACGGCTATCAGTTCAAGGACCTGAACAAAAACGGCGCGCTGGACCCGTACGAGGACTGGCGGCTGACCGCCGGGGAGCGCACCGCCGACCTGCTGGCGCAGATGACGGACAAGGAAAAGGCCGCGCAGATGATCCACCTGACGCTGGTGACGCTGAAGGAGTCGTGGTTTAGCGAGCTGAACATCGGCTTCGCGCTGGCGTATACGTATCTGTCCGAAGGCCCGGAAACCGCCGTGGAAAAAACGAACCACATTCAGGCGCTGAGCGAGGCGTCCCGCCTTGGCATTCCCGCCGTGCTGAGCATGGATTCCGTGATCGGCGCGAGCTGGGTGAACGGCGCGACGGTGCTGCCCGACCAGATCACCCTGGCCGCGACCGACGACGCCGCGCTGGTCGGCACGCTGGCGGACATCCAGCGCCAGGAGATGAAGGCGCTCGGCGTCCGCATGAGCCTCTCCCCCGTGGCGGATATCGCAACCGACCCCCGCTGGGGCCGTGTGCAGGAGTGCTTCGGCGAGGACGCGGACATGGCCGCGCAAATGGTCGTGGCCGCCGTCGAAGGCTTGCAGCACGGAAACGCGCTGTCGCCCGAATCCGTGATGGCGTGCGTGAAGCACTTCCCGGGCTCCGGCGCGCAGACCGCCGGCGTGGACGGCACGCCGCTGGTGTACGACAGCGCGTCGTTCCAGATGCACCTGGGCGTGTTCAAAGCCGCCATCGCGGCGGGCGCGGCGTCCATCATGCCGTATGGGTACAGCACCGTGCCGTACCTGGGCGGCGACGCGGTGGATAACTACGCGCACGAGTCCACGACCGTGATGACGGAACTGCTGCGCGGCGAGCTGGGCTTTGGCGGCATCATCCAGACTGACTGGGGCCTCAACCACACCTACGCGGCGCTGGCGGGCGCGGATGCCCTGGGCGGCGCGGGCCAGCGCGAGATCGACAAGCTGGTGGAAAACCTGACCACCGAACAGCTTGACGAGCGCGTGGGCCGCCTGCTGAAGGCGAAGTTCGAGATGGGCCTCTTTGAAAACCCATATTCCGACGCGGAGGAAGCCCTCGCCACCGTCGGTTCGCAAGCGCACTATGACGCGGCGAAGGACGCCGCCGCCAAGGCGGTTACGCTGGTCAAATACGAAAACATGTCGCCCCTGAACGGGCAAAAGCTGATCGTCGCCGGTTCCCTCGCCGAGGACGCGTCCGCGCTGAACAGCGGGTGGATCACCCCGGAATACGAGGGGACGAACCTCCTGACCACGCTGACGGACAAGGCGGGCGCGGGGAACGTGACGTACATCGGCGACGACCTGGCGCAAGTGGCCGCCTCCTACCCGGAGGGCACCACCGCCATCGTCGTGATCGGCGAGACGAGCGGCACGCACGAGCCGAGCTGGGGCACGGACACGCTGATTTTCCCCGACGCGCAGGCGGAGATGGTGGAGGCGCTTAGCAAGGCGAACGTTCCCGTGGTGGCCGTGGTGCTGATGAACCGCGCCTATGTGCTGACGGACGTAGCGGAGCAGTGCGACGCCGTACTGCTGGCATACCGCCCGGGCGTCACGGCGGGCGCGGAAGCGGTGGCCGGCGCGCTGTTCGGCGAAACGCCCATCGCGGGCAGGACGCCGTTTCAGATTCCCGCCTCCATGAACCAGGTGCTGCTCCAGCGCGAGGATCTGGCCAAGGACATCGCGGACCCGCTGTATGACTACGGCTACGGCATCGACGTGGCGTCGTTCGGCCAGTAATCGCCATCATTACACTTGGCTTCGCGCCGGGGAAGGGGATCCTATGGCTTCCATAACGATCAAGGACATGAGCGTGTCCTACAACAACGGCAAAACGCTCGCCCTGGACAACCTGAGTCTGACGGTGAAGGACGGCGAGTTCTGCGTATTCCTGGGGCCTTCCGGCTGCGGCAAGTCCACCGCGATGTACTGCATCGCCGGGCTGCTTCGCCCGGGTCAAGGGGAAGTGCACATCAATGACGCGGTCGTCACCGCGCCGGGCAAGGGGGCGTTTGTCCCGCCCCAGGAGCGCAACATCGCCATGGTGTTCCAGGAGTACGCCCTGTACCCCAACATGACGGTGCGCAAGAACATGTCCTTCGCCCTGGAAACCAAGAAAGCGCCGAAGGACGAAATCACCCGGCGGGTGGACACGATGGCGAAAATGCTGAGCATCGAACACCTGCTGGACCGCAAACCCGCCGAGCTTTCCGGCGGCCAGCGCCAGCGCGTGGCGCTCGGGCGCGCGCTGGTCCGCGATCCGAACGTGTTCCTGCTCGACGAGCCGCTGGGCAACCTGGACGCGAAGCTCCGCGAGCAGGTGCGCTACGAGCTAAAGAAAATCCAGGCGCAGCTTGGGGTGACCACGGTGTACGTCACCCACGACCAGACCGAGGCCATGACGATGGCCGACCACATCATCCTGATGAAGGACGGGCGCATTGTGCAGGAGGGCACGCCGGGCGACCTGTACGACCACCCGGGCGATCTGTTTGTGGCCGGGTTCCTGGGCACGCCGCAGATCAACACGTTCGACTGCCTGGTGAAGCGGGACGGCGAGCGGCTCTTCCTGGAGGCGAAGGATTTCACCCTGCCAGTGCCGGACGAAATGCGGGCCGTGGCGGAGCCGTATGCGGGCAGGCAGATCATCCTGGGCATCCGCCCGTCCGACCTGCTGATCGCGGACAGCGCGGAAAAGCACCCGATCATGGGAACGGTGGACGGCGTGGAACCGCTTGGGGACGCGTACCTTGTGTATGTCAAGGTGGGCGACCGGGTGATCGTGTTCAAGTGCGCGGGCGAGCACGGCGCGCCCGCCGGGCAGGTCGTTCTGCGCCCGAATTACGCAAAGCTGCACCTGTTTGACAGGGAGACGGAGGAGCGTATAAACCCGTAACACGCCAAGGACTGGAATTTGCATAGGGGTGTGCTGGATATTCTATTGAAGGAAACAACCGCTGATTTTATAATGTTTTTAGGCTAGAGAATAACTGCCTATTATTCTCTGAATCGCGCGCGAGTTGAGTTTAAAAAGTGTACAGTATGGATACGCGGAGGTGAGCGAAGAATCAACCGTCCTATAATCTCATGCAAAACAACAAGAAAAAGGGAAAGGGAGAAGAACATGAAAAAGGTTTCGTGGCTGCTTGCGATCGTCATGCTGATCGGCATGGCCGGCCTTCCCGCCTTCGCGGAGGATGCCGTTATCAAGGAGAGCGCCTCGGGGTTTTATTATATCGAGGCGAACGGCGAGCAGGCCGCGCTGAGCGCGGCCTCCAAGGATACATTCATTCAGGCGGACGGGCTGTATTTCAAGGACCTGAACAAGAATGGCGCGCTGGATGTGTATGAGGATTATCGCGCGCCGCAGGCGGATCGTATCAATGATCTGATCGCGCAGATGACCTTGAAGGAGAAAGCGGGCATGCTGTCCTTCTCCGGCATCGGCGGCAAAAACGGCATCACCGTGACGGATTTCTCCAAAGTCGGCGAAGTGTCCGAAGGCACCTCCGGCACGGCGTACATCTTCCCGGACAGCGAGCAGATGAACGCCCGCGAGCTGTCGCTGACGATTGACGGCGTCAACTACGCCCCGGTGGCCTATCAGGTCATGGACATGGGCGTGACGACCTTCATCGCGGCCATGACCGGCGCGCCGAAGGATCAGCTGGACGTTCTGAACAAAATCCAGCAGATCAGCGAAGAATCCCGCCTGGGCATCCCGGCCGTGTTCTCCGGCGACCGCTCCTACAACACCTGGGGCGGCATGATCGACATGGCGCACTATGCCCTCGGCGTGGCGCACGACGAAGAACTGCTGTACAACCTGGTTTCCGAGTATGCCAAGGAGTCCGTGGCGCTGGGCTATCACCAGGTGTTCCACGGCTACGGCAACGAGATTGGAAGCTGGTACGGCGATGAGGTCAACTACATCGCCAAGATGTCCGCCACCGAGACCCACGCGTATGACGACAACGGCTTCAACTCCCACTCCAAGCACTTCATCGCCCGCGGCGGCCGAAACGCCTATGTGGCGGGCAAATCCCCGGCGGATCTGCTGGATAGCTGGCTGGTTGGCTGGAAGGCCGTTGTGGATGCCGGCACGCAGTGGGTCATGACCAACAACAACGTGGGCATCACCCCCGGCCTGCAGAGCTACATGGACAAGGCGACCTACAGTCTCCTGCGCGATCGGCTCGGCTACGACGGCATCATTTGCCTGGACTGGCCGCTGGATTCCAGCCGCCTGCTGAGCATGACCGGCACCACGGTGGACGGCGTTGACGTGTCCACGCTGACGCTGGGCGAGCGGTACGCGCTCATCCTGGATGTTGGCATCGATATGTTCAGCGGCTACTGCGCCGTGCCCGGCGACGACCAGGATATCTGCGCCGACCTCGGTTTCCAGCGCTATTTCCCCGATGTGCTGGTCGAGGAAGTGGAAAAGGGCACCATCTCCGAGGAAGCCATTGAAGAGCACGTTTACCGCGTGCTGCGCAACAAGTTCGGCCTGGGCATCTTCGAGGATCCGTTCTCGGATTGGGAAGCGGCGCTTGAATTGATCGGCAGCGACGCCTACAAGGCCGAGCAGACCGTCCCGATGAACAACGACGAGATCAACGAGTACCGCCGCTCAGAAATCACTGAGATGGAAGAGCAGCTCATGGTCAAATCCACCATTCTGCTGAAGAATGAGGACATTCTGCCGCTCGCCGCTGGCGCGAAGATCTACGCCGATTCCAACAACAGCACCATCAAGGCGGCGGACGCCATCGCGCTGGCCGCGAAGGGTACTTTGGTGGAGACCATGGCCGAGGCGGATGTCGTGATTGCCCACGTCACCGCGTTTGACGAGAACTTCGACTACATGGTGGAGGACGCGCAGGAAGCCGGCAAACCGGTCATCCTGATCTTTGAAGGAACGATCGGCCGCAGCAACGCGCAGGGCGAACCGTACCTCGCGCAGGTCGAGCCTTGCGCCGCCGTCTTGATGCAGACGTACAATAACACGCCGGATCATGGCTCATCCGTCGGCTCCTTCTACCGCTACGCGACGCCTTCCGTTACCGCCGCCATGCTCTTTGGCGAGAAGGAACCCGCCGGCAGCACCGTGTTCGAGGTTCCCCTCACGCTGGCAGACTTCGGCGTATCCTGGGGCGAATTGCAGATGGACATCGGCGTGACCACGCCCGTCCGGCTGTACATGGCGATGATGGCGAAAGAAAATCCCAGCCTCGTAATGCCCAACAACCTGGGCGATGTGCTGTACACCACCGATTTCGGCATGAACTACAGCAACCCCGCCGCGATTGCGTGCAGCCTGCTGTCCGTGGACCAGACCGCCGAGTATGTCCAGACCGAAAACAACGGCCGGGTCAGCATCAGCAAGGTCGTATCCAATGCCGTGCAGAAGGCGGGCGTCCCCTTTGAGATCAGCTTCGTGGCGGAGAACAAGGGCGGCGACGGGCACATCACCGTGGATGTGCTGGATGGCGATACCGTGATCGCCAACCGGTTCGTGGCGCTTGACGCCGGACAGTTCCGCGTGTTCACCCTGAGCATCACGCTGGAAGCCGGCGAGCACGTGATCACAGTTGGCGATATGACCACGACGATTATCGTGGAGTAACCTCCTTTTCCTTGGGAGTCGCCGTCATCCGGACGGCGGCTCCTTTTTTGCGCGTTGTGCGGATAATTCCAAGGGTTTGTGCTGGAATCTCCATTGAAATAAAGCGGCGCATCCATATAATGTATACTATAAAGTAAAGACAGGAAGACCGATTCGCATGGCGCGAAAAGGAAAGGGGTTTTGAAGATGAAAAAAAGCGGATTCCTTCTTCGGTGCGCGTTACTTGGCGCGCTGGCCTTGTGCCTGGCGCTTTGCGCGGCAACGGCGGTCGCGGAGCAGCCCACCGCCATCGCCTATAGAGCGGAGACGCCGCCCACCATCGACGGTTCGCTGGACGACTGGAAGCTGGACTCCCCCATCGTGATCGAGGACGAATCCCAGGTGATCCGCGACCTGTCCTTCTGGCAGGGCGCGACCGACCTGAGCTGCAAGGTGTACGTCATGTGGGACGAAACGAACCTGTACCTGGCCGTCGATGTGACGGAGGACACGCCCTTTGGCGCGATTGAAATGCTGCCGCTGGATGGCGAGGACAATTTCAAGGTGTACATCTCCACCGACCCGGCGGCTGATCCGGCGCGCACGGCGTACGGAACGAACGATTTCCTGCTGTACCTCATCCCCGACAACCAGTACTGGGACACCGCCTTTGACCGCACCATGGTGGAAAAAGATCTGTTGCAGCGGTTCACCACGAAGGGCATGGACGGCGGCGAAAACGTGCTGGAGGGCTACGAAGCGGCCGCGCAGCTCACGTCCGCGGGCTTCATCTATGAGGCCGTGATCCCATGGGCGAACTTCTCCAACGCGAAGATTCCCGTGTATACCCCCGTTTCCGGCGACACGGTCAACTTCAACTTCGCCATCACGGACATCTCCTACCCCTGTCCGGGCACGGAGTACATCCCGCAGATGGCTTGGACGGGCGACATCACCATCAACACCAACCCGAGCCAATGGGGCCGGCTGACGTTCGAGTAAAAGGGCAATTTCATAGACGGCGGCGCGGATTCGGAGAACCGGGCGCCATGAGGGGATTCCGCAAGGAATCCCTACCTTTCGGCGGCGTTGACAGTTCGCGGGTTCCACGGAGGAGGGGATGTCAACGCTGCCTTTTTGTTGCGAAATTTTAGATATTGCGAGGGATGTTCCGTGCGTAGTACCTTTATGCGCTTGTTCGCCATCCTTGTTTTGCTGCTGGCCGTAGCCGTGTCCGCGCACGCGGCGGAGCTGCTTGTGGACCCCGCCGGCCCGGACGGCGCGTATACCAGCCTGACGGAAGCTGTGGCGGCGGCCCAGCCGGGGGATACGATCGTTCTTTCGGCAGGCGTGTACGCGGAGCCGGAGGAGAGCTTCCCCATCACCATCGACAAGCCGCTGACCCTCCTCGGCCAGGAGGGCGCCGTGCTGGACGGTCCGCCGTTCAAAGCCATGCTGCGGGTCGAGGCCCCGGGCGTCACGATCGAGGGCGTCGGCTTCGCGCTGCGCCGCTGGGGCGTGATGGCGTTCGCGGACGGGCTGACGCTGCGCGGGTGCGCCTTCACGCTCGCGGACGACACGTACCGCGTGTCTTCCACCGGCGTGTGGCTCGCCGGCGTACGCCGCGCCACGGTGGAGGACTGCGCCTTCACGGGCTGCGGGCTGTGCGTGGCGGGGCCGCCGCTCACGGAGCGGAGCAAGGACATGCCCGTGCTCACCGGGCTTTTCGAGGTGGGCGAGGATCTGGAGTTCTTCACCACGCACACCATAAGGAACAACCGGATCAACGGCAAGCCGCTGTACTATATTGTCAGCCAGACCGATGTGGCAGTTCCCCCGGACGCGGGCGGCCTCATCGCCGTGGACTGCGAGAACCTCACCGTCGACGGGCTGGACGTTTCGGACAGCAGCATGGGCATCGAGGTGGTGCACAGCCGAAATGTCCGGGTGCTGAACACGGTCGCGGACCGCTGCGGCATTTTCGGCCTCTACCTGGCGTACATCGACCGCGGGCTAATCCAGAACGTCACCGTCCGAAACGCCAACCACGGGATCGATGTGCGGAAGGCGCGGAATGTGGCGGTGGTGGATTGCCTGGCGGAGGAATGCGAGCAGGGCATCTTCATCGCCATGGGCGAGGCGTGCGCCGTGGACCGCTGCCGGATGCTGCGCGGCGGATCGGGGTTCTGGGCGTCCGTGGGCACGGACAACCAGCTCACCCGCTGCGTGGTGGATGGGAATGAAAACGGAGTCTATTTGCAAAACGAGAAAAACGCGTTCGTGTGCGAGAACGAGATCACGGGCAACACCGTGGCGGGGCTGCGCATGCTTAGGTCCAGCGGCCAGCTCGTCAGCAACGCGATTCATGACAACTGGACGGGCGTCCTCATGTCCCCGGCGGACCGCGCCACGCTGTGGGACAACAGCTTTCGCGACAATGCGTCGGCAAGCGTGTATCTGCGCGACGTGACGGACGGCAAGATCATGAACAACCGCTTTTCCGGCGAGAAAGGCGCTTTTATTGAGCTGGACGGCGCGGTGGAAAGCACGCTGATCCGCGGCAACGCGTTCGCGGGGGGCCAAAACCGGATTGTGGACAAGCTGAAGATTCCCGCCGATTTGACGGAAAATCTGTGGAACGCGGAGTGACGCGCCGATGCTGAACCCGGACTTTTCTTCCGATTGTTTATCTTCTCCCACGGATGGGTTATGATAGGAGTATTACGGAACGATCGGACGGGATGGCATGGACGAGATCATGGCCCTGCTGGAAGGGCACGCGGGTGCTATGGAGCTGTACGAAATCGCGGAGGCGCTGAACCGGAACGAAACGGACGTATCCGCGCGGCTTGACGCGCTCACCGGCGAAGGCGCGGTGATGCGCACCAAAAAAGGCAAATACCTGCTGACGAAGGATGCGGGCCTCGTCTCCGCGCGCACAATGGTGCTGCGCAGCGGCGCGTGCGTGGCCAGGCCGCTGGACGGCGGCGCGGACCTTTTCATCCACGAGCCGGGTGCCCTCTCCCCCATGCTGGACGACATCATCCTCGTGCGGCCGGAGCCGAACCTTGGCAGCCATGGGGACGCCTGCCGCCTGATGGCCATCGCGAAGCGCGCGCACGAGCAGTTCCTCGCCGTGATGACAGCGCGGCCGAGGCGTGGCGGGGCACGGCACGATGAGGAGGCGCGATACGATGGGCGTTCGCGGCAGGAACAGCGCGCGCGACACACGAAGAAGGACCGCCGCTCCGCTCCGCCCGGGCAGGCGGATCGCACGCTCACGGCGCGGCCCGTGGACCCACGCTTCCCCGCCGATATCCAGCTTGCAGGCGATCTGATGGGCGCGCATGCCGGGGATCTGGTGATGCTCCGCGTGACCCGGTGGCCCGAGCGCGGCGCGATGCTGCGCGCCGCCGTCGCGTGCGTGATGGGCGAGGCGGACGACATCCACGCGCAGCTTCGGGGCATCGTGGCGCGCAGGAAATTGCGCGAGGCGTTCCCGCCCGATGTCCTGCGTCAGGCGGAAGGCGTGCCGGACCGCGTCGGGGAAGCCGACCTGACGGGGTGCGCGGATCTGCGCGGGCTGACGCTGTTCACCATCGACGGGGAGGACGCGCAGGACTTTGACGACGCGGTGTCGCTGGAAATGACCCCGAACGGCGTGAGGCTCGGCGTGCACATCGCGGATGTCTCGCACTACGTGCGGCCCGGCACACCCATTGACCGCGAGGCCGTTGAGCGCGGCACGTCGGTATACCTGCCGGGCATGACGCTGCCCATGCTGCCGGAATCGCTCTCCAACCGCATGTGCTCCCTGATGCCGGATACCGACCGCCTGGCGATGAGCCTCCTCATGGACCTGCGCGACGGCGCGGTGGCGGACCACACGCTCGCGCCGTCGGTTATCCACTCCCGGGCGCGCCTGACATACGATCAGGTGAACCGGATGCTGGACGGCCAGCCGAGCGATGTGCCGGAAACGCTGCACGACACGCTCCGGCGGATGGTGGGCGTGGCGCAAGTGCTCCGCGCGCGGCGGCACGCGCGGGGCAGCATCGATTTTGACATGCCGGAGGCCGCGTTCACGCTGGACGCGGAGGGCCGGCCGACGGACGTGCGCGCGCGCAGCCGGGGCGAGGCCGAGCGCATGATCGAGGACTTCATGCTGCTTGCCAACGAGACGGTGGCACTGCTCGCGCGCACGACGGAATTGCCGTTCCTCTACCGCGTGCACGCCAGCCCCGATCCCGACCGCGTGCGCTCGCTGGAGCTGTTTCTCGGCGGCCTTGGCATCAAGGCGCGCCTGGGCGGCAATCCGCAGCCGTCAAAATACCAGAAAATCCTCGCGGATAACGAGGACAAGCCGGAGGCCGGGCTGGTCAAGCAGATGATGCTCCGCTCCCTGAAGCGCGCGGAATACGCGCCGGAGCCCGAGGGCCACTTCGGCTTGGCCGCGCGCGATTACTGCCACTTCACCTCCCCCATCCGCCGGTATCCCGACCTGACGGTGCACCGGATGCTGAAGCTGCTGCTCTCGGGCGGCGAAACCGCGCCCTATGCGGGCACGATGCCGGATCTGGCGCGGCAGTGCTCCGCGTGCGAGCAAAAGGCCACCCTGGCCGAGCGCGACGCGGACGACCTGATCAAGGCACACTACATGGCCGGGCATATCGGGGAGACGTTCCCCGGCATTGTCACGGGCGTGACCGCCTGGGGCGTCTATGTCACGCTGGCGAATACCGCCGAGGGGCTTGTTCCGCTCCGCACGCTGCCGGAGGCGTATCACCTCGATCCCGAGCGGCATACACTCCACGGGCCGGGCGGGCGGGCCATCCGCCTGGGCGACGCGGTGCGGGTCACGGTCGAGCGGGTGAGCACCGCGCTCGCGCAAATTGATTTTGCGCTGGAGGGGTGAGGAACGGAAGACCGCAACAGGGTCTGTATCCATTTCGGGCACCTTAGTACAGCGATCAGCGGAAGAATCGCGCAAAATAGCGCCTTCCAGGGCGTTGACAACCTGGTAGCCATGGGCTATACTGTGCTTGCTCCCGCGCGGGGAAATTTATGATTCGAAAGGGGATGTGTGAAGAATGGCGAGCAGGGTGATTTCGTCCTAAAACCGCATATCGGCATGCGCGGAGAAAGCGGGAATTTGGCCCGCGTACTTTGCCGTGCCGCCCCGAGTAACCTTTCGTGAATACTGCTGTCTGCGGGATACGATCGTGTTCGTATCCTTTTTGTTTCCAGAGTAATACTCTGGACGCCACGTGACAGCGGCTTCGGTAAGAGGCTGCTGTCACGTGGCATTTCTATGTCATGAACCAACCCAAAACGACGGATATTGAGGAGAGAACAGGAAGTAATGATTGATCTTACGCACTACGGATATACGGGAAGCGAATCAGTGCCCGACGGGCTATTGCCCGGCAGGGTTATGGAACTCCGGCGGGAACGGTGTACCGTCATGACCGAGCGGGGCGAGGTGGCGGCCGTGCTGAAAGGCGCGTTCTACCACGGCGCGGAGGCGCGGGGCGATTTCCCCTGTGTGGGCGACTTCGTTCTGCTGCGCTACAACGAGAGCGGCGATTCGCTGATCGCCGGGGTATTGCCCCGCCATTCCAAGTTTTCACGCGCGGATTTCTCCGGCCATGCGGCGGGGTACGCCAAGACCATTCTGGAACAGCTTGTCGCGGCGAACTTCGACTATGTTTTCATCGTGTCGTCCCTGAACTGGGATTTCAAGGTCAAGCGCATTCTGCGCTACCTGACCCAGGCACGGCAGAGCGGCGGCCAGCCCGTCGTCATCCTCACCAAGGCCGATCTGGTGGAGGATTTCAGCGAACCGGTGGCGCAGGTCCAGAATGCCGCGCCGGATGTGCCGGTGCACGCGGTGTCCGCCCATACCGGTTTTGGTATGGACGCGCTGGGCGCGTACCTGACGCCCGGCAAGACCGTGGTGTTTCTCGGCATGTCCGGCGTCGGCAAATCGTCCCTGCTCAACGCGCTGATGGACCGGGAGGTCATGGCCGTGAAGGCGATCAGGGAGGACGACAGCCGGGGCCGCCACACGACGACACACCGCCAGCTCTTTATGCTCCCCTCCGGCGCGATGGTCATCGACACGCCGGGCATGCGCGAGCTGGGGCTTTTCGACGCGGGTGAAGGGATCAGCGCCGGGTTTTCCGATGTGGAGGCGTTGATTTCCCGGTGCCGCTTCAGCGATTGCCGCCACAAAACCGAGCCGGGCTGCGCCGTCCTTGCCGCGCTCGCGGACGGCTCGCTGCCGGCCGAGCAGTGGGAGCGGTATCTGGACCAGACGCGGGAGAACAAGTATGTCGATGACAAGGCCGCGTATTTCACGGAAAAGCGGGCATGGGGCAAATCGATCGCCAAATGGAGCAAAGAAGCGAAAAAGAGCGGAGGGGTAAGATATTGAACGGTGAACCCGAGACATTGACGCTCGTCCTTAGCAAAATGCTGGGGGAAAAAATCACCCGCGCCGATCCCCAGACCACGCGGTTGCACGGCGGAACGCTGGGCGACGTGCGGCTCCTTACGGGCACGGCCGAAACCGCCGCCGGCGGAAAAATACCGTTCAGCGTCGTGCTGAAGGTGCAGAAAAAGTGGGAACGGTACGGCGATCCTGACTCGTGGCGCAGGGAATATGACCTGTACGCGTCGGACCTCGGCACGGCCTTTTCCGATACGTTCCGCTGGCCGAAGTGCTATCACGCGGAGCTGGAGCAGGACGAAACGCGGCTATGGATGGAGTATATCAGCGGTGTGACCGGCCTTCACCTGACCTGTGAAATGTACGAACGCGCGGCGGAAGAATTGGGGCGGTTCCAGGGCAGACTGTACGCCGAACAGCCCGCCGT
>JAVBOM010000063.1:0-58229 GCA_031550535.1 Eubacteriales bacterium | reverse complement strand
GCAAAGCCTGACCATGAAGCCTGAACACCCAGCGCAGTTCAACCCGCATCATCTCTGCGACCTTTTCCCATCCGTACCCGTTCAAATACCGCCATGTCAGCAAATCCCGATGCCGATCATCCGGCAACCGCGCGATAACCTCCTGCACCTCCCGCACCAACGCACCATACGCCTCCGCCGTCGCTGATAGCTCCGCTGCTACATCCACCATCGCCGTCACGCACGCCTCCACCTTGCTGTGCCCACCGCCTCCGCCACCCGGCATGCCCGTCACCCGGCTCGTGATCCGCGTCGCCGCGTCCTCGTAGTGCGCCGCCCGCTCGATCAGCGCGTCGATGCGCCGATCCATCCGCTGCACCTGCCGCAGGTACTCTTTTGCTGTCAAGACTCCGGTGCCTCCTCTCGGTTTTGTCCGCGGCATCACGATGCCCGCTCGGCAAGTCCTAGGCGTTTTCTAGCAACTTGGCAATACTCCGGCGACAACTCAATCCCCACCGAATCAAGGCCGCATCGTTGCGCAGCATCCAACGTTGACCCGCTCCCACAAAACGGATCAAGCACGCGGCCACCCGGCGGAACGACCCGCAAAAGCTCCTGCATCAATGCGACGGGCTTCTCGTTTGGATGCATCAGGCGGCTGGCGGGCACGCGCGGCACTGATATTACGCTCTTTGGCCGTGTGCACGGGAAGGTGTATGTGCCTTTTGTAGCAAAAAGGATTGTGTCATGCATCGGTGCATAGGCGGAGTGCAGGTCGCCCATTCCATGCACCATGCGGTTCCAAATCACCTCGGACTTGACCGAAAACCCCGCCCACTCAAGCGCCTGCCGGAACGCCGATTGCACATCCCACCGGCAAAACACATGGATTGTTCCGCCGTTGCGCAAGACCCGATAAGCACCAGGCAGAAACCAAATGTAGGGTGCTTTGTCGTTCGCGATTTTGGATTTACGCTGCGCCGCGTCTTTGACACGGCAGGACTGGAAGTCGATTCCGTATGGTGGATCAGTTACAATCGCATCGAAGCTCTCAGGCTCCATTGTGGGCAGAATAGAAAGTACGTCCCCCTCAATAACCTTTTGTTCCGTCAAGACTCCGGTGCCTCCTCCCCCAACTGTGACAGGATAATCGCAAGCTCGGCCTCCGCGACGCTGGTCACCACCACCGCGTACCCGCCCGCCGCGTTGATCTTCCGCAGCGCCGCGCGCTGGTTCTCGGTCAGCCGTCCAACCTCCGGCCGCTTAACCTCCAACCCGATAAACCGCCCGTTATGGATGCATATCAAGTCTGGCAAGCCCGATCCCTGGAAAGCCCCGCCGTGCGACTTGAAGTGCCAGATGCCCTTTGTTTTGAGCATGCGCCGAATCGCCGCCTCGATCGTTTTCTCCAACGGTATGTCCTTGCCGCTGCCGCTCACGCCGTCACTCCCTTCGCCTCAATCCTTGCCGCCGCCACAACCTGCCGCGCCCGCTCGAAATGCGCCAACATCGCGTCCCTGTCGCCGCGCGCCCACGCCTCCGCCGCCGCGCCGGTCAGCTCTCCAACCTGACTGTAGTCCGTCGCCTCCCGCGCCTCCATGGTCATCCCCTCAAACCCTATGGCCCGCTGATACCCGCTCACGTAGTCCTCCAGCGTCATCCCGCACGCCGCGCGCAGCTCGTCGACGCGCCGTTCCAGTTTCGCGATGCCTGCCGAGTATGGCGCTCGCTCCGCGTCCGGTAGCGCGGTGATGCGCAGCAGCCGCGCGCACTCCCTTTTCAGCTCCTCCTCAATCGACCGATCGACCATTTTTCACCTCCAAAAGCCAGTGGCCCCAAATCGTGGGGCCACTTTTTTGCCCTAAAACCGTTGATATACCTCACTTGTTCAGTGGCCCCAAAATCTCCGCACATATACCATGCTTTTGGAGAGTTTTAATTACACACTGTCTGACACTATGCTTTTTGCGTTAATTAAAACGCCCCTATAGATATATGTTTTTTTGGGGCCATTGGGGCCATTGGGGCCACACACCCCTCTAGTCGTTGATTTATAAGGGTGTTAGTTGTTTCTAACTGTGGCCCCATTTTGATTTTGGCTTGGGGCCACTGGGGCCACTCAGAACGGCAGCTCATCGTCTGAAACCTCGGTAAACCCAGCCAGATCAAGCTCTGTCGGGAATGCAAGCCTCACGAACCGCGCCCGCGCGCCGTCCACCTGCCTACGGACAACGTAGCGTTCCCGCGCGCCCTCCATCTCCGTGTCAATGTGCCCGCGCTCCGCGAGCCACCGCAGTGTTTTCTTCGCCGAGTATCCCGCGCGCACCAGCGCGTCCTCCAATATGCTTGGGACAATGAGCACGTGATGCGCCTTGCCTTCCACCCCGCCTATGGTCGGCGCACACTCCAACGCTCCGTACCGTTGCGTCGTATAGTTCCGGGTGAACTGTCGCTTGTTGGCAAATATCCAGTCCAATATGTGCTGGTAGGCGCTCTCGTTGACATCCGCATCCTGCTCCACCTGGAGCATCCCCAGGATCTCCATGCCCATGCTGGCGGCGGCGTCCCACGCCTCTCTGTCGGCCATGCCCCACACCCACACGGACGCCAGGTAGTCAGCCAGCGCGACGACGGACACACTCATCACATAGCTGAGGCTTTGTCCGCTGGCGGTGCTCTGAATCTCTTGCCGCATCCGCTCATAGCGCGCCGTCAACTGCGCGCGGTCCATCTCTGCCAACCGCCGCACAAAATCCACGCCTGCATAACCATGATGCCGGTTCGTATGTGTATACATTTCGCTGGCGGTTTCGCGGTCGGGGAATGGCCCGCCGTACAGCTCCAACGCGCGCGTGGAAACGCCGGTCATCGTGTTGGAAGCAGACAGGGACTCCTCCCCGTTTGCGAGAATCACGCACCGCCATATCGACTGCGACTGTAAGCCGCCCGCCTTATTGGAGCGCAACTTCCCGGAACCTTCTGACAGCATATACACCAGTTTGTCGATAAAATCTTTCTTGTCGCCCGCAGCCTGCCGCTCGTTGATGCCCAGCACCAGATCGCTGAAAAAAGACGCCATGCGCTCGATGCCCGCGAACGTCGCGTTGAACGTCGCTTTCATGGCGTCCGGCTCGCCCCACACAGAGAGGGCGCAGAAAAGGGCGGCGCTTTTGCCGCCCATCGAGTCGCCCCAGTTATAGATCATAAATATTCTCTGTCCTAGCGGTTTAAGCAGCGGCGCGGCGAACGCGGATGCCAGGATGAATCGGAACAACGCCCGCTGGCGGTGCGGCGCCATGATCTCCTTCCACTTCTCATAGTCACCCTGCGCCTTGCCGATAGACGACCATTTACCCTGAATCGCGTCTGTATCGAGGCAGTACCCATCGCACAGCCCGGGCGCGAATTGCTTGTCGCCGATCCACCCGAAGTGTGTGATTCGGGGCACCTCGGGAATGCCCGCCATGTTTTCAAACTCCAACTCCGATATGTATTGAACAACAAATTTCGCATTCTCGCTGGTCACGTGGACACCGTACTCGGAGAGGCAATCCACAATGCGTCGCGAGGACGCGAGGTCGCCGCGCTCGCAGCGCACGGTATGCCAATGCCCGTTACGGCGGAACGCAAGCTCCACCTTCACACCCTCGCCGCCCACGCCCGGCAGCATCTTGGTAATGAGGATGGGCGTCCAGCTTACGCGGTCCCACTGGCCGCCGCGCGCGTTGTACTGCTCGATACCCGAGTCCGTGACGCGCCAATCCTGGGGCATGCGAAGCGCCACGGGCGGATCGGTCAGCCCTGTCAGGGCAGGCGTGGCGGCGTTGTCCAGCGCGAGCGGCGCGGCGTCACGCATTAGCCCATGAATCACGCTGCCGGCGGCGTCGCCCTCCTTGATAAAAAGGTCCGATGGGTCTTTGCACCCCTGCACCGCTGCACTGGAGAACGTCTTGACCTCGCCCGTGTAGCCGCCAGTCAGCAGCCCGCGCGCGGTTTTGCGGAGAAACTCCTGACCGCCCCTGTCCGGCTCGACATGCACGTACACGGTATCGATGCCCTGCAGCAGCGCAGCCCAGGCGGTCTGGAACGTCGTCGCCCCGGGCACGCCGAGGGCGCTGATGCCCAGATGCCATAGTGTCTGCGCGTCGCTCTCACCCTCCACGAGGACGACGCCGCGCGTGGCACGCACCTGTCCCATCTGCCAAAGACCATACAGCGTGGCCTTGCCACCGCGCCCCCAGGCGAACCGCTGCGCGCCGGCGGGGCTGTAGCGTTTTCGCGTGCCGGTGACCTCGCCGTTCTCGTCGCGGTAGATGATGCGGATGAACCCGCCCCAGCCGTCCTTGCCGCCGTCGAGCACGCCGACGGATTGCAACCACTCTTCGGGGAGGCGCTTCTCCATCGCGTACTCGCGCACCGTATATTTATCCACAACGACGCCGGATTTCTTGTTCTTCTTGGCCGTTTGGGGCGCTGCGTCGACCCCGGCCAGGGCGCAGAGTTCCTTCCACGCCTCGCTATTGTCGATGCCCTTGACTTTGGCGAGAAACGACGTGGCGTTGCCAGTTCCGCACCCTGCTTCACACTTCCATAGGCCGTTTATTGTGTTAAACCAGAAAGATGGGTCACTGTCCTCATGAAACGGACAACAGGCACGCATTTTGTTCTGTCCGGCGGACGTGATCGAGGACGTGATATGCTGGCGATAGAAGTCATTCCAGTTAATCAGGCTGTCGATGTCCGGGTGTTGCATGTACTCACCACTCATTCTTTCGCGGGTGTTCCCTGCGCCGCGAGCTCCTTCCGCAGCGCGGCCTCTGTCGCGGCGTACCGCTCTTTGAGCGCCGCGTTCTCCACCTCCAGGTCTTTGATGCGCTGCAGCGTCCGCGTCAACATAGCGCGGCAGGACACGAGGTCACGTTCAAGGTCCTTGGATCGAGGCAAAGCCGGTCACCTCCTTCGCGATCGCGCGCAGATCTGCGCGGGTGTTCCAGCGTCGGCACGCATCCCGCATGTCTTTTGCGATTATTTTCACCGAGTTCCCGCAGAGACGGCATTCTATTGCTGTTTTGGTCAGGTACATGATGGACATACCGTATCGCCCACACGGAATGGCTTGTCCCGCCTCGGTACACCGCCTCGCCGCCTCCGGGTCTCCGAGCATGGCGGCGTGGATGGTTGATTGGTTAATCGGCAACCCTCGTCACCTCCCCTTCGCGGGTTTCATGTACCAGGATCGATCCCTCGTCCTGGTCGTCAACCCAATACCTAATGGCCGTGATGGGGCGCCCGCATGCGGGACAATACTTCCACTTATTGTCGTAAGGGTTGTACCCGTCGTCCGGTAGTTCGATGAGCTTATTGCAACCGCTGCATCTCCATGTGCAGAAATCAACATCCTCAATTTCCAATGTCACAGGTTCGTTCCGCCGCTGCGCCTCCTCCGGCGTCAGCCCGCTATCCTCATACGCCGCCAGCCTCTTAGCAACGCGCTCGCCGCTCTCCGTGACAGGCCCCCAGGTCGGATCGTCGTACGGGTAGTTCTGGACTATTCCGCGAAATATGGGGTGCCCCAGGGAGTCATACATGGTCATCCGGTCCACTTTCCTCACCCTCCCCACTGCATAAGCGGACTATATAGCCCGCTGTAATGCTCCTTAACCATCTGCTCCTTCAGCTCAACAATGTCTATTGTGATTGTCATGCCTTCGCTTAGCTTGATGTTACGGTACTCATGCGGCTGCAAAACTGGCGCTGCCGCATCGGCACTCGCCCCCTGTGTGGCATCTTCCAGCATTGGCAGATAGCCGTGGGCCTCCATACGCCTGTTCTCGCACGTATCGGCATACGGGCACTTGCGACAACCGGTCCAGATTTTGTTAAAGCCCATCACTCGCCCTCCTCCGGCTCGTCGATCCGCTCAAACGTGATGACCCACACCCACGGGTTCGTGTCCCACCCATAGCCACGCTTGGCGTTGAGCTCGTCCCAAAGCTCATGATACATGACTATTGGTGGTTCACGCCAACCCGTGTTCATACAGTCTTCGCACGCGTATCGTCCTGACGGGTGATCGCATGGTATCCCTTCGCACCCTTCTGCGATCGCGTCCCCCTCGCTGATCTCCTGCATCCGCTCCACCCGCACGTCCGTCACGCGTAGGAACATGCGGGCGGCGGCGCGGGGCATGTGGATGGAGGGGCGCCACCTCATACGTTGGTCATCAAGGTAAAAACCATCGGCGTCACACAAATCAATTTGATAGTCTCCATCGGTTGCGTAGTAGTAATTGCAATCGTCGTAATGGGTATATCCGGATGAATCCACTCTGGCGAGTTCGCACCACGTCTCTCGCACCCAAAGCACGTCGCCCTGTTGATATCGCGGCTTATATTTCCACATCGCTCCATCGCCGTTTTCGTTCTCTGCCGTAATAAAGAACGACCCATCAGCGAACGAAACCTCCCAATCAAACCTTCCTCCGCAGTCAATCGAAGGCTGCGGCTTTATAACCCGTCTTGTCTGAGATTTACGCCCGGCCAGTATCGCCTGCACCATGGGCGTCGAGAATATGATAGGCTTCATGGCACCCTCACCTTCTTGATGTACCCACATCCCATGCATTTGTACAACCAAAGCTCTTGCATAGTTGTTTTCGTAAACGTACATCCGTTAAGTCTGTACCTTTCCAACAACACAAAACTGTGCTTGCATCGGCATTGCTGAATGTAATCGCATAACCAGCGTATCACGGCTCGTCCTCCCTCCGCATATCGTCCAACTCCTTAATCAGTACGAATATGGGATACGCCTGCCATGGCACCACGGCCAACCCAAGGGACTCGATCCGGCGCGGCCGGTCCTTCATGCCCATAACCGTGCGTGGCGGCTCCCATGGGTGCTGATGCTGCCCGCGCCACGCGGGCCACGATGCCATCACCGCGTCCAGCCGATCGGAAACCCCATCAAGCACTCGACCCAATCGGGATTCAACTGCCCGGGCGAAATCATTTTTGTCTCTACCGACAGGCACGGCGTGTTGCGCGCCATCTCGCTCGGACACGCACCCCGCCCTGCCTCGGATGCCTTCGGGGTGGACCATGCCTTCACCGCCGTTGACAGCCCGTCGCCCGCGTTCGGCGAGCACCCCGCTCGGTTGTGGTTCCCGTGCACGGACGGCGTCGGCCAGGCTTGCGTGTCCTCCGCCACCGCATAGTTCAGGTCCGACATGCCGTGCCCCTGAGCTTTTTTTGCCGCAACATATTCCGGTGTATGGGGTGGATTTCGGTCGTGAGCCTGTGGCGTGGGCCATGCCGCCCGATGCACATCCGTTCTCAGGCTCCGTGCCTGACCGCCCCCGGTCGTCCCTTTGCTGTCGCTCGCATTGGGTGTACCCCACAACGAAACACCGGTCCCGGCGATGGGGCGCACCGACGGCAAGAGCTGGAAATACAAGCGGCGGCCCGACTTCGTAGCCTTCCGCCTCCAAGTCAGCGCATACAACGTCGAGCGCCAGAGAGACGAACCCACCAACATTTTCGACAACAACCCAGCGGGGCCGGCACTCTCGAATGAATCTAAGCATTTGGGGCCATCTATGGCGAGAATCATCCGTGCCCCGGCGTGCTCCCGCGTTGGAAAACGGCTGGCAGGGCGGCCCGCCGAAGAGTAGGTCTGGATATATCCCAAGGTCTCGCATTGCATCGGCAGTCAACTCCTCGTCGCCTATAAAAATCGGTTTACCGGGGTGTTTCTCGGCCAGTTTCTGGCGGCGCTTCGGGTGCGCCTCGCAGTACGCCGCCACCTCGATCCCCGCGAGCTCGGCGGCGTACCCCAATCCGTCGCACTCGCCGCTGTAGGTGCTGATGGCAATCACTCATTGTCCTCCCCGTGTATCTGCTCCCCATACACAATGATCGGCCGTCCGTCCTTTTCTACCATGTACCGCATTCCGTCCGGCCCGATGTACATCCCGATAACCTCCCAGCCCTGTTCGCCATACACCACCACGCGCTGGTGTAGGTCGTATGGGAATGTGACGGTGGTCATAGCGCAACCCCTTTCGCCGCCTTAGTAGCGACTATCTCAGGGCGCAACCATTCGCGCTGAAAGCGTCGCCATGATGTGTCGTAGCCTCCTTGCTTATCCCGGTACAGCATCGCGAATGGCATGAACCCCGCTGCCATCGTATCGTTCAGCCGCTTCGTCGCGGCGTCAAACGTGTCTCCCGGATACCCAATCAGCACATAGCAGCACATTCGATGGCCTGCGCGCGTGAACCCGGCGTTCTGTAGCATTCTGCCGGCCGCCACCAGCGGCTCATAATCATCTGGCGTGTCGTATGCCATGTATAGTCGCTCCGTCCGTATCTCCCTCAGGCGTTCCGCGTGCCATGGCCTAAGTAACCGTGCTTCCAACCCGCCCGTAAACTCAGGTGGCTTTCGTTGCCGCGCCAGCATGTCAAACACCGCGTTAATGTGCCCGTCGGAACACGCCAGCAGGTTGTCGTCCAGCACGTTCCAGCCGTCCGCGATCGGAAGTTCCCGCAATGCGTTCCCCTCTCGCCGGGGCACATCGCAAAACCAGCAGCGGTTCGGGCAACCGCGCGACGTAATCACATACCCATTCCGCAAATACCGCCCCGGCACGAATGCCCCGCCCGGTTCCATCATCGCCGGTCCGCCCATCTTGACCGGTACACCCAGCACTCGCCATGCCTCCGCCAAACGTTCTGCCATCGGCATATCCCAAGTGAACGCGACGGATACATGCACCTCGTCCACCTCGGGCGGCGCCAGCATGGGCGGCTGGCAGCCAACAAACGCAAGCGCGTCCGTTGGTGTCGCGGCTGTCCGGCGTGGGAATACCCGTGCGATACGTGTCATATCCCCACACCCACCTTCACCACGGAAATTCCTGCACAAACCCATCGCCCATAAGCTCCCGCAGTGATTCCTTCATGAATATCGGAACTCTCGTCTCCCTACACGCCTCAGCAATCGTCTCTACCCATTCCCGCTTGGGCGCGACCTTCCCCTTACGATTACCTGTCTCAGCGCCGACGATCACCCATTCTACCCCCATCACCGAGATCTGCTCAAACGGCCGGAGTAGTGGCTCAATGCTGACAAACGTCCGCACAGAATGGTGCGTGGAGAACACCGTGTCTTTGCCGATCGGGCCATCCTGCGACCACCCAAACCACATGTTCGGCGGCATATACTCATGGAGCAGCTTATCGTACCGCCCCGGGTTCTTCGTCAAGAACAAGTACCGATGCTGCGGCGCCGCTTTGCATGCCTCGAATACCTCCTGTATCCACGCATCCGGAACCCATTTCCCGAATAGGTCAGCCATGGAGCACACGAATATCGTCTGAGATTTAGTTTTCCGCGCGGGCTCTCCGAGGCGGTAGCGGTGGAATGTCGGCAGGAAATCGAACGGGTACGGCACTAATTTACAGGCGTCATAGTATCTGGATTTCATAGGCTCATCCAGCACGGCTATGCTACCTCCGTTGATCGGCGTTATCCCACTCCCGAACCGGCTTGCGATCCTCCGCGCGTAGCAATACTCGCACCCATGCAGGCAGCCGGTTACAGGATTCCATGTCATATCGCACCAGTCAATCTTTGTCTTGTTCATACGCCCGTCCCCTCCGTGGCGGCGCGCGAGCCCTCAATCAGCCGATCCACGTACCACCGCGCCTTCTCCAGATCCTCCACGCCGCCCTTGCGCTTCCAGCGCCACAGGTACTTCAGCGCACATCCCGTGCAGAAAGCCTCTCCTCCGGCCAGTCCGAGCGTAGCCGCTTCAATGGCGTCGATGCACTCCACGCCGCCGGCTGTGTAGTGGGCGGGGTGGTCTACCGCTGACACCGTATGTGTTTCATCAACGCATTCATCGTATCTCATGTACGCGTGGTGGACGCAAGAATCTCCATAGCCCATCCGTTCGTTCTGAAACTGGCAGGGTGCCAACCCATCCACGCCAAACGACCCCGCATGCCTGCACGTCAGGCATACCGGCCCATGCTCTCGCATTTGTTCTGCTGTCATATCAACCTCGCCTGGTGTACGTTATGACACGGCCGTCGCTCATGCGGACGTTGATTATCTCTGGGTATCTACCTCCGCAGTTCCTATGGTGATACTTGCATAGCGTTATTTGTTCCGTCTTTCGGTGCCACGCCTCGCATTCGGAGGCTTTGTTGGGATGTGGATACTCCTGCCCGCATAGGCTACATTTATACACGATGTTTGGCATCTACTGTCACCACCATCCCATCGGCGTCCGCGCCAAGTCGTCCCATAGCTCGTCATACCCGAGCTTACGGGGGTCGTTCCGATACAGTTGCTTCCGGTGTTCCGGGTTCTCGTTCACTGCGTCGAACACGAGACCGCGATCCGAGCACCAACCCACGGCCGCCATCAAGTGCTGCCCCTCCCTGCATGTCCATAGCACCACCGTTACACCAAGCGCTTGCACGCGCCTCACGGCCCTTATCACACAATCCTTCGCCGCGCCGATACTCGGGAACCCATTCTCGCAGAGCGTTCCGTCAAAGTCCACAGCGAGCACATACCCGCGCGGCCGCGACGCCAGGCCGCGAATCATCAGGTCTTGCATTTCGCCGCTGCTGCCGATGCGGACATTGTCCAAAATACCGGCAATTGACGCCCTTTGCTTCATGTTATATTTCCTTTCATAGCCTCATGGAAAGGCCCCGCGTAGGTGCTACGCGGGACCGTGTGTCTATGCGCCTTTGAGGTTACCGTTAAAACGGTATGATGTCCTCGTCCACCTGGATGAACCCCTGGTCCTGCGGCGGCATATGCGGCACCGGGGGCACGTCATCCACATGCAGCGCCTCGGCGTATCGGCGGTCCGCGCTCTCGCTGTCGCCCGCATAATCGTCCGCCGTGATCCCAGCCTTCATCGCCGCCAGGCCGATGCTGTCTGCGTACGCCTTCATGCGGTCCGCATCGCCAGCGGGCAGCTCGCCGATCATCTCAAACACCGGCGCGCTGTACTCGATGCCGCCCGAGTTCTTTTTCTTCGTCAACGTGATGCGCGTCATGATACCGTGCATGGTTTTGAGCTTCATGCCGATAGCGACGCGGTAGCTATCAAACGCTTTGATCGCGGACGGCGGCAGCGTCAGGATCATCGGGAACATGTCCCCCTCGCGGAGGATGTAAAGCCGACTCATGTTCCGGCACGCCTTGCCCTTGCCGCCCGCGCCGCTCCCAAATGCGTTGTACGGGCACTTGGCACAGCGCACGATCTCGCCACATTCCCGGCGCAAGCCCTCCTCGCCGTTGCCGCTGGCGCAGTCCGGCGTCTTGTCGTCGCCCGCATCCTCGAATGACCGCGACCAGTAGGCGTTGCACTTGTGCGACAGGACGATCACGCCCTCAATCGCCTTGGCGACCTCCGGCTCATCCTCACCCGGCTCGAACACGGAGAATGCAGGCATGCCGCCAGCGCCGAGCTTGATGCGCCCCATGAGCATCTGCCCCAGGTTGTCCACGTCGCCCAGGTCCTCCAGGATACGCCGCACCGTTTCCGCATCGGTCAGGCACCGCATCGTGTTTTCTCCGATCACCGCAAGGCTTTTGTTACTCGCCATATATATTATCTTCCTCCCCGTATCTTTGCTCGTTGTCCCTACGCGCCCTTACGCCCGGTCGCCTGGCTGCTCAGCAACGTCTTTTCGTACGTGGCCAGGGGGATACCCTGCCACGCCTCCGGCACCTCGCCGCCGTTGCGCTCCATTTCATCTCGCAGGACGTTGGTCAGCGTGCGGTCGTCCACGCGCTCGGTAATCAGGTCGCCCAGCCCGGCGGCGCGCAGAGCAGCGAAGCCCTCCGCGCGGTCGGCGGCGCGGATCGCGTAGTACTGTTTGGACGACACGGCGTAACGCCGGTGGTTGACCTCCAACTGCAGGCTCCCGATCGGCAGCCCGGCGGCGTCCGCCACGTCGAGCATCTCGGCGATGATTTCGGCTTCCCGCCGCTTCGCCGCGTCCGTCAGAACCTTCTTCTTGTCGTCCAGCTCGTCGATCTCGCCCTTCAGTATTTCGTATTCTTGGATCATCCCCGAAATCTTTTCCGTTGTCAGGCCGCCTCACTCCTCAAAAAAGTGTCGCCAGTTGTCCGTAATGCTGCGTGCCAGATCCTCTTTGCGCTGGAGCGCGGCAAGGATCTGTTCGTCGATCGTGCCGGGCGCGACCAGGTGTATGTACGTGCACTGGTTGGCCTGGCCGATCCGGTGTATGCGGTCCTGTGATTGCTGATACTTTGATAAGTTCCAGTTGACGGAGTAGTAGACCACGGTGTCCGCCGCCGTCAGCGTGATGCCCTCGGCGGCCGCGTCGATCTGGCCGATGAACACTTTACACGCTGGATCCTCCTGAAACTGCCGGACGAGCGCGCCGCGCTGCTTCACAGGCACCTCACCGCGAATCGACACGGAGACGATGCCCAGCTTCGCGACGAGCGCCTCGATCGCCTCCAGCTCTGCGATGAATCGGGCGAAAATCACCAGCTTGTTCCCGCGCTCCTGCACGTGGTCCGCCAGGATGTCCGCCAGCGCGTCCAGCTTGGCAGTGCTGACCTGCTGCCGGTTGCCGTCGTCGTCGGTCAGGAAGCCGCCGGTGATCTGCTGTAGGCGCAGCAGGCGCACCAGGACGTTGTTCGCGGTGACCTCGCCATGCTCCAACTGCAGGTAGCTCTCCTTTTTGATGCGCAGGTATTGCGCCATCGCCCTGGGCGGGAGTGGTACAGTCAGCGTCTCAAATGTTTTGGGTGGCAGGTCCAGGCACTCCGCCTTGGTGACGCGGTACGCGATGCTGTGCACCTTACGCGTCAGCTCGTCCATGTTCCGTGTGCCGAGCATCATGTGGTTGCCCGGCCCGCCCATGATGGTATAGTGGCGTTGGAACGCGTAGAAGTTCGGCCCGAGGATCTGCGGCGCGAGGAACATGTACTGGCTCCAGAAATCGCGCGGATCATTCTGCATGGGCGTGCCGGACAGGATCGTGCGGTACTTCGCCGTCTTGCCCAGCGCGTGCATCGCCTTGCTCTGGTTCGTCGCGTGCCCCTTGATGCGCTGGCTCTCGTCGCATACAATCATGTCGGCGCCGAACGCCTTCAGCTCCTTCTCCAGGCGCCACGTCGATTCATAGTTGATGACAGCCACCCGGAGCGGGTCCACAGCCCCGGGGGGCACGGGGGTTGTCAGGGTATTCAGCGCCTTGACGCGCTTGCCACGGTCGCCCAGGAGCAGCGTTACACGATGTGGGAATGCAGCGAACCGGTCGTACTCGGCCGGCCACACCGCGCACACAGACGTCGGGGCGACGATGAGCACGCGGCGGATTTTGCCGTCGAGATAGCGCCGGCCGGTCACCGCGACCATGGTTAGCGACTTGCCGCTGCCCATGTCCATGAACGCGGCGAACGCCTGCAGCACAAGCCCTAGGTTGTACGCGCGCACCTGATGCCTGTATGGGGTGACGCAGGGCAGCAGCGGGATGGGTTTGAGCGGCACGGGTTCGGGGTTTCGCTTCTCCCGCTCCACCCAGGCGGCGATGGCCTCAGCGCGCGCGAGCGCGGCGTTGTCCGGCGCGTCGCGGCTTTTCGCTTGCGTTTTCTCTCGGTCGGTGGTATGATTCATGTGTTCTAAACCCTGTTGGCCTGTCGAGTGTTAGCGCACTCGCAGGCCGTCTTTTGTTCATCGCGATAGATGCCCTCTTCGAGGTACGCTTCAAACGCTTCGTCAGGCAGCATTACGATGTTCAAAAGAGCTTGATATGCCGTCGGATCACAATAACCCTCGCTGTTATTGCGGTCTGGTAGTTGCACAGGCCGTCTTAACGCATGGCTTCGGCCTGTCTCTACGGGCGTCACATCTACGTGATCATTGCCTCCTTCCTGTTTAGTGGGGCGCTGTCCAGCCGCGCCGTACCCGTCCGGCAGCGGCATCCACGCGATGGGTGTCGCGCACCGGATGCCCCGATCATCGGACCATGTCACCTTGTCGTACTCGCGACCCCGCCCCCGAAGCAGCCGGAGGATGGAGACTTTGCCATCGGGCAGCGTGCAGAGATACGAGTCGTGTGTGCCCGCTCTAGCCGGCGGCTGGGGTTGTCGGTCTTCCGTAACAGTCCATTCGTACATATAAACCCTCCTTCTGTTGTCGACAAAATGTACACCCTTAATCTGCATCCCCTAGCGCCGAGCAGACCTCCTTCGGCTTGATGCGCAGCTTGTGGGCGGCATCGGGCGGGATGGGTTCGTTATAGCAATCCATGCATGTGTGCGTATTGCAGTATCCTTCCGGCAAGGCTACAAAGTGCCCCTTGCACGGCGGGTAATTACGCTGAGCGCAAGAGAACGTATTGACCCACCACTCATTCCATGTCGGATACACCGGCTCCGGGTGTGCCTCTGCCCACTCAGAGACGATGCGCTCGGCGACAGCAGGGTTGTAGATGGCCCAGCTCACACAATCCATGCAACTATACGGCTGGTTAATCGGACATTCTTGGCAGCCGTGCGCGTCGCACATCCGCCTACGCTGCTCGCAAAACTCCTGGAGCGTCATTTTGCTCAACAGTTACACCACCTTCAATTTCTCGTCGTCCGCCAGCCGCAGCACCGTGAACAACCGCCGTAGCTCGCCGACCGTGAACCGGCTAGGGTTCCGCATTTTGTTGTAGATTGACGCCTTACACATGCCAAGGCGCACAGCCAGGTCGCATGCTTTCATGTGGTCGCGGGCGAGACACTGCCCGATGTAGCCGCGCAGCTCGTCGTCCGCTTTCTGAGTGCTTGATTGTCTGAGTTTGGGCACGACTAAACCTCCTTAATGCGCCTCAACGTACTGCCGATGTAGCCACGCCCGTCCCACCGGCGTCACCAGTGTCTGAGTACTACCCCAGCCCAGGTCGCTCCTGCGCTCCTTCAGGGCGAACAGGATGCCTGTGTGGGTCGCGTAGGGCATCAGGCGGCCCTTACCATTGCGGTCGCGGTACAGGTATCGTCCCGCCAGCAGGAACTTCACCATGGACTTTTCCCCTATGTTCAGGACCTTGGCCGTCTCGCGGATGGAGAGGTTGTCTTTCCGGGCGACCGCCGCGTCGTAGTAGTTGGCTTTCGGCAACATGGCCTTTGCCTTGGCTTTAAGCTCGCCGTTCGCCGCTTCCAGGCGCTGCGTACGGGCCTGCTCGTCTTTGAGCCGGGTCAGCAGGTCCAGCATGGTGTCGGGGTTGACGAGGGCCTCTTCGACCTTCTCAGGGGTCATGTACGCGCCGTGCTTGCGGATGGAGGGGAGAACATCAGACTTGATCCACCGCCGGAACGCCTTGGCCTCGGGCTTGCGGGAGCGCAGAATCAACTCGTAAATTCCGGACTCGCTTACAATGGCCATATTCGGGTTCCCGGGAATACCCTCGTTTAAAACGAGGGTATTATCCCTCTCGTCCTCATCAAGCCGTCGCAACGCGTGACTAGGGTTCTTGATTTCCAATGCCTTGCACACATCCGCTGCCACGAACCACGGCTCGCCGTCTCGGGTCAGCGTCCGCACCTGTCCAAAGGTCTCATTCTGGAATACCTGAAGTTCGTTCACTGAGATTCCCCTTTCGTTGTTCGATCGTTTTACCGCCTCTCCCCTGTCTTCGGCGCGGAATGCGCTATTCACTCGGGGTTGTGGCTATCTCTCACAGGAGGCCTATATGGTTTTCAAGATGCGCTAATGTGGCCCATTTGGTGACTTTATTCGAGAAAAAAAGCTGTCACCTCGTCCAGGGTCATACGGAGGGCCATCGACAAGATCGTGACATCAAGTAGGCTCGGCACCTTGGCGCCCGTGGTAATTCTATTGAGTCGATTTCTGTCCCAGCCTACCAATCTTGCCATTTCGGATTCGCTGTCAAACCTCATCGCGATACACGTTTTCAGATCTGATAACCTTGCTTTGGTTACATGCGGGATGTTCAACATTCACTATCCTCCAACACGTCCACAACCTGTTGTGATCCATTTGGTGACACCAACACAATACCATACTCTTCCAGCAGTGTCAACTAAAAGGTGACTCTTTAAAAAACAGTTAATATTTGTCTTGATTTTGGCGACAACACAGAATATAATAGGTACAACACAAATGAAGGAGGAAATCAGGGTGGAAACGTTCGGCCAAAAGCTAAGACGATTAAGGAAAGAACGTGGCTTATCCCAAGAAGAGGTTGGGCTGATGATAGGCACTTCCAAGCAAGTGATAAGCAGATACGAAAACTCCCTACGCTCACCCAAAATTGATATTGCCAGTGCACTCGCTGGCGCTATGGACGTAACGCTTAGCTATTTTAGCGACAACATCAGCGAGGACATGTGCCAGCAAACCGAGCAGCCTTCCCCGGCAAATGACCACGACGAACTCTATGACGCCATGAAAATGCTAGGCGCAATCCGCACCGACGGCTCCGTTGACTTTGACGTGGTAAATGCACTTGCAACCATCCTGAAACTCGCAAAGGGGACAGACGCTGCACCGCCGGAGGACCATAAGTAACTGTGTATCCGTTAAGTCGGGGCGTGCATTCCGCAGGATATTTTTCGCTTGTTCGACTTCGCTAAGCTGTTGCATCATTACGCGCCTCCCTGAGTAGGTTGCATGCTTAGTATACGCCGTCACATTTCCCGTGTCAACACACATCGACGAAAATATTCACGAAGTATTGTCGATATGCACCAATTCTTCGTTCAAGGATCACAATGTCAACAAAATCGAGGGAATTTCATTGCCCCTTATATCTTTATGCATTTCGCCCGAATAAACCAATTAGTTCTTGACACGGTTGCCAGTATGGCGCATAATTGTGACGTAAGTGACGGCGTAACAATTGTGGGGGCATGTGACGAGAGGAGCGTAAGACGGTGAGCCAGAATTCAAGAAGCAGAAGGTCCCAGCAGCCCAGAACCATTGGGGAAGATCGCGAGTTTCGAGCCGACCGCCCTGTGTATGGAGACGAGCAGAGAGGGTACAGGAATGATGAGCTCGCAAGGCGGCAGCAATCTACGCGATACTCAGACAACGCTGATGATGATTATCAGTTAATGCGTACTGCCCCCAGAAATATCACCAACGTAGAAGTGCGAGTAGCCCCTGAGATCAACATCAGCCAGAGGCGAGGCAATGAGTCGCGATTCGATGGTGATCTGGGTGGCTTAATTGGCTGGTCAGTGTTTGGCTTTCTCCTTACGCTGCTGACACTTGGGATATGCTACCCTTTTGCGGTTTGTAAGGTGTATAAGTGGCGCATAGAGCACACGATCATCGATGGGAACAGGTTGGCCTTCAATGGAACTGCAACTGGCCTCTTTGGAAACTGGATCAAGTGGTTTCTGCTCACCATCATCACCTTTGGTATTTATTCTTTTTTTGTAACAATCAAGCTCGAACAATGGAAGGTCAAGCACACGGCGTTTAAGAAATAATCAACCAACAGGAGGCATCACCACATGGCAACAGCACGGAAGCTACCCAGCGGAAAATGGCGCGTCCGCATTTACATCAAGGATCATGAGCCACCATACGTGTCGTTCACCAGTGAAGGGGTAGACCGGTACGACAAAACAGAGGTCGAGAACGAGGCGACCAACTACAAGCTGAACTGGGAGCGCGATCATGGGAAGAAAGCGCCTGCCAATATGACGGTAGGTGAGGCGATTGATCAGTATATTGATAGCAAAGACGCTATTCTATCCCCTCCCACAATCCGCGAGTACAAAAGAATGCGTCAGGGATACTTGCAATCGCTAATGGAGGTGGCGCTTCGAGACTTAACACAGAATGACGTGCAAATTGCTATAAATGAAGATGCGCGGAACCACTCTCCCAAGACAGTGAGGAACATTCACGGGCTTTTATCCGCAGCGCTTGCTGTATTTCATCCAGACCTGACGCTCAGGACAACGCTGCCTCCGAAGCGCAAACAGGCTGTCACGATACCGGATGATGAAGCAGTCCTTAGGCTGTTGACCATGGCGAGTAAAAACCTTAAAAAGGCGATACTAATAGGCGCATATAGCGGGTTGAGGCGCTCCGAGATATGTGCTCTGACTGGAAGGGACCTGCTACAGCTAAAGCAGAAAGTGCACGTTAGCAAGGCAATGCTTCGGCAGCAATCAGGTGGAGACTGGGTCATAAGGGAAAGGAACAAGTCCACAGACAGCACCCGTGACGCGTCGATTCCTCAGTTTGTCTTTGACGAAATTGGCGAGGTAGAACCCGACGAGAGGGTGGTGCCAATGTACCCGAACTCAATTACAAGCTCATTTTGCCTGCTCCGTAAAAAGATCGGTTTCAAGTTCCGTTTTCATGACCTCAGACACTACCACGCGTCTATCATGCTCGCACTGGGAATCCCAGATAAATACGCAATGGAGCAGATGGGGCACTCAACCACCAGCATGCTAAAAAGTGTTTACCAACACACAATAAATGAGAAGAAGGAAGAGTTCCTGGCGAGGATGGAAGCATATTACCAGCAAGTATATGACACGAAATATGACACGGAGGCCCTCAACCCATTGAAATAACTAGCTCGTCAGACGGGTTCAAGTCCCGTCGACCGCACCATATTCTGGGACACCTTCGGGTACAACGAGAGCTGCCATAATTGGTGGCTTTTGTTGTATGCTATGGGCAAAAAAGTGAGGAATATTAAGGGGTTGCGGAATTGAGGCTTTTTGCATTGCCACCTGCGGCACGCCGTGCGGGTGGCCTTTTTTCGTCTTAATGGGTTCAATCCCTCAAAAGTGGCTGAATGATGCACCGACGGTTAAGCTAAACGAAGTTTTGCTTACTGGTCACTGGTTTAGCTGACCAGTTAGATATTTACCCATCGCCCTTCGGGGCCATAGATGAATTATGCGAAACGAGGTAAACTCGTATTCCCTCCCGCCTAGCGGGAAAGCCGACCGTAAGGGGGAGCCCATGGGGAGTGCGGGCAAGGATAGCGCCGAAAGCGAAGGCCGCCCTGTAATGGAGCGGATAGGAGTTCAAACGTCACCCCACGCGAAAGCGGGCCCACTGGCGCATAGGTCTTCGATTGCAAGAGAATTTGGCAAACTTCTGAAGGAGGAAAAGCAGATGAACGCGAGAGCGTGTGCGTCTTCCGGCATGCCCGGCAAATCGCAGGTGAACAGCAGTTGGGAAACCATTGACTGGGATCAGGCGCGGGCGTATGTCAAGAAGCTCCAGATGCGTATTGCAAAGGCACAGATGGAAGGCAGCCACGGCAAGGTGAAATCCTTGCAGTGGACGCTGACCCACTCGTTCTACGCCAAAGCATTGGCGGTCAAGCGAGTGACGGAAAACAGGGGAAAACATACGGCAGGCGTCGATGGCGTCCTGCTCACCACGAAGAAGGCAAAGTATGAGGCGATTGTAGGCCTAAAGCGGCATGGATACAACCCGCAGCCGCTCAGGCGCGTGCTGATCCCGAAGTCCAACGGAAAAACAAGGCCGCTCGGTATCCCAACAATGATAGACCGGGCGATGCAAACCCTATACAAAATGTCGCTGGAACCCGTCGCGGAAACGACAGCCGACCCCAACTCCTATGGGTTTAGGATTGGCCGGTGTACGCAAGATGCGGCAGTACAGTGTGCCGCTATCCTTGCGCGCAAAGACAGAGCGGAATGGATACTGGAAGGCGACATAAAGGGCTGCTTTGACAACATAAGCCACGATTGGATCATGGCGAACATCCCCATGGACAAGGAGATTTTGCACAAGTTCCTGAAATGCGGCTATATCGAGACGGGAACCCTGTTCCCCACCGAAAGCGGGACACCGCAGGGCGGCGCCATCTCGCCGACAATCTGCAATATGGTTCTGGACGGACTGGAAAGGCTATGGGCCTATCGCCACGCTGCCGGAGATTCCAGGCCTGCTGCTGTACCACCAAGACCATTGCGGCGTGTACATCGGGAACGGCTGGGCGGTCGAGGCGCAGAGCTTCTCCAAGGGCATCGTGATGACCGAGGTGGCGAAGCGACGTTGGACGCACTGGTACCGGTGTCCCTACATTGAGTATTTGGAGGGAGCGGTCGGGCCGGATGTGCCGGAGCCGCCAGCACCGCCTGATCCACCGCTCCCGCCCGTCCCATCGACGCCGGACGGGCCGGAGCCGCCCGCGCCGCCACAGCCGGACGGTACGCCTGAATATGGCACGCGGCTGCTGAAATACGTCAAGGGCCACCGCCTGCTTTCCGGCGATGACGTGCGCGCGGTGCAAACGCGGCTCGCCCAGCTTGGCTACGAACCCGGCAAGATTGACGGGATGTACGGCGCGCTGTCCGAGGCGGCGGTGCGCGCCCTGCAAACCGACGCGGGCATTGCTGTGGACGGCATGGTCGGCCCGGATACCCGGCAGCGGCTTCGCTGACTGCCCGCATACGAATGACAACCGCATAGAACAGCATTACGAATGATACGGCGTGTAGGAGCACAGCAAGCATGACCGACGAGCAGTTTACCCGCGAACAGCGGTTCCAGGCCGCCATGTCCGTGGCCCGCACGATGCGCGCCCTGGGTGTGATCGGAGCGGTTGAGTATGCGCGCATTGAAGCGTGGATGATTGAGAAGTACATGCCCGGCGCTGGCTGGATTAACGGCTATCACTACGTCAACACCGCGCCGCTGGTGCTCGAATTGTCGCTGCCGGACGGCGTCCTTCATCGGCTCGACCGCATCATCATTCGGTGGAGCATCTCCGACCGCTCCATTTCCGCGAAGGTGAAGCCCAGCCCGGCGGCGTCCGCGCCAGCGGCCCCGGCTGTGCAGCGCGATGGCAGCGTGTACGAGCTTGCCCTCGCCGACGTGTACGTCAAGGCGGGCGCAGCGTCCATCGTGGACGCCAACATCACCGACCACCGCGCCAACACCATGCTGTGCGGCACGGTTTCGAGCATCGTCAGCGAGGCGCATTCCCACGAAACCGCTTCGCAGACGAAATCAGGCTTCCTGTCCCCGCAGGATAAGAAGAAGCTCGACAACCTGGAGGATAATCTGCCGCAAGACCTCAGCACCACCGCAAACGTAACCTTCAAAACCGTGACCGCCGAGCGTGTGACCGGCGCGGTCTACGCTTAAGGGGGCGCGAAGCATGGCAATAGCACCGAGCGCGCCCACCACCTTCACCGCCTCCCCGGCGTATTACTCCGAAGGGCGTATCACGCTGACGTGGAGCGGCGCGAAGGCGGGCACGTACCCCATCGCCAAGTATGAAATCCAGCATTGCACCTCAAACGACGGCTACGATTGGGACGGCTGGAACAAATGTGTCAACGAGCCGAGCAGCGCCACCTACGGCAGCACTTGGACGGGATTCACCGACCCAACAAAGAATTATGAGTGGTTCCGCATCCGCGCCGTGGACACCTACGGCAACGCCTCGCCCTACAAAGAATCCAACATCGTCATGCAGGGCGAACCGGCGTCGCCGCCAACCTTGTTCACCGCGTCCCCGGCGACGTACACGGGCGGCGAGATCACGCTTAAGTGGAGCGGCGCGTCGGAGGGGATGCTTAGTTTAGCACGGTTTTCATTAGCTTGGGCTTTGGGTGTTAGCGAAGGCATTAATGCCGCATAAAGACATGCTGGCTTTCAATGGGCATCGTTTGAAAAATCCGGACCCGTTGCATTTCACCATCCTGACGGCGCCGCCGACGCTAGATCGGGATGGGTCTTCACAAGCATTGCCATCCCAGACAGCGTGACCAGTATCGGAAATGGCGCTTTCTACGATGACAGCGGTGCTGATTCACAGAATCGGGCGCCATAAAGGGATTCCACCAGGAATCCATACCTCTTCAACATAACGAGTTTGACCATCCCGGCCGGCGTGACGCACATCGGCAGGAATCCTTTCGGAGGCTGTCCGCTGACAATCCGGTATATGAATAGATTGACGGCGTTCTGTTTGACAAAATGCTTTTTCCGGGACGTTTACCGTGGTGGGGAAGATGGTCCAGCACACGCATGCGCTGCGACTCATTTCGCTCGTTCTTGACGGGGAAACGGGCGCGCAGCGCATAGCGAACGCCAGGAAGGGCATAAACGCTGATGCGTATGAAATAGAGGGCGGCGATGTATTCATGCTCTACTGCCCCGGCAGGGTGACCACTGACTTGCCCGAACCGTTCCCGGGGTGGATATGCGTGGTCCGGCGCCTGGGAGAAAGCGCCCGATGCGCTGCCGTTTTACGGGCTTTACAGCGCCCGGGAAGGTACGGGGTTCTTCTCGGACACGGATAAAACGGGATAGATAGGGCGTTTATTTGCGAAAAGTGGCCTATGAAACCACCGTTCCCGCTTATTGCATAACGTGCCAGGCATCTCCTGTGAAATCCTGCAAAATCCGTGTCGCACCCTTGACTGCCCTCTAAAGCGTACCGTATAATGACTGTATCTTTGTGCGCTCGGGCGCAGGAGAACAAAAAACCGGAGGAGATGCCTAATGAAAAAGATGCTCGCGCTCTTCATTGCCCTGCTAATGGCAATGAGCCTGGCTTCCGTTACCACAGCGGAAGGTGTGACCAAGGACAACATCAAGATCGGCTTCGTCCACATTTCCGACCCGAGCGATATGGGGTACACCTATAACCACGACATTGGCACCCAGAAGATGGTGGAAACCCTGGGCCTGAAAGAAGATCAGATTGTCAACAAGTTCAACATTCCAGAGGGCGCGGAGTGCGAGTCCGCGATCAACGAGCTGATCGACGCCGGCTGCAACATGATCTTCTGCACGAGCTTCGGCTTTGGCGATTACGCCCTGGCCGCCGCGAAGGAGCACCCGGAAGTGGAATTCTGCCATGCCACCGGCTACTACGCCAAGGGCGCGGGCCTCGCAAACTTTCATAATTATTTCGCCTCCATTTACGAAGCTCGTTATCTCGCGGGCATCGCCGCCGGCCTGAAGACCGAAACGAACAAGCTGGGCTATGTCGCGGCGTTCCCATTCGCCGAGGTCATCAGCGGCTACACCGGCTTCTATCTGGGCGCGAAGAGCGTCAATCCGGACGTGACGATGACCGTCATGTACACCAATAGCTGGAACGATCCCACCACCGAGGCGCAGATCGCCAAGGCGCTGATCGACCAGGGCTGCGACGTGATCTCCCAGCATTCCGACTCCACCGCACCCGCCACCACGGCCGAGGCCAACGGCGCGTTCCAGGTGGGCTATAACTCCGACATGATTCCCGCCGCGCCGAAGGCGTCGCTGGTATCCGCGCGCATCGATTGGTCGATCTACCTGATCTACGCCGTGGAATCGTACCTCGCGGGCGAGCCGATCGCCACCGACTGGAGCCAGGGCTACACCGAGGGCGCGGTGTACCTCTCCCCGTTGAACGAGGACATCGTCGCGCCGGGCACCAAGGAGGCCATCGAGGCCGCCGAGGAGAAGCTGATTGGCGGCGAGCTGCAGGTGTTCCAGGGGCCGCTGGTACTCGTGGACGGAACGGTCAAGGTTCCGGAGGGTGAGTATTACGAAGAGCAGGTGCATGAGTCCGCACCGAGCTGGGAATGGATTCTGGAGGGCATCAACGCCATCCAGGGCTAACAGAATCATCCGGCAGAGCCGCGAAGGCCGCGGCTCTGCCGCTTTTCTTTTATTGCCCGGTCTTTTATGGATGACCTCATGTGCCGATCACACGCCGAAGCGGGGGGAATGCGCCTTGACACAAACACAGGAAAGCGCGATCAGGATTTGTGATGTGACCAAATCCTTCGGCTCCGTCGTCGCGAATCACAAGGTTTGCCTGACAGCCCGCCGGGGAGAGATTCTCGCGCTGCTGGGCGAGAACGGTTCCGGCAAGACGACGCTGATGAACATGCTTTCCGGCATTTATTATCCGGATAGCGGCCAAATCCTCATCGATGGGCGCGAGGTGTCCATCCGTTCCCCCAAGGATGCCTTTGCGCTGGGGATCGGTATGATTCACCAGCATTTCAAGCTGGTGGATGTGCTGACCGCGGCGGAGAACATCATCCTGGGCCTGCCCGGCGGCGCAACGCTGGATCGGTCGGGGCTTGGCGCTTCCATCCGGGAGATCGGCCAGAAATACGGCTTTGCGGTCACGCCGGAGAAAAAAGTCTATAAGATGTCCGTATCCGAAAAGCAGACGGTGGAAATCATCAAGGCGCTGTACCGAGGCGCGGACATTCTCATCCTGGACGAGCCGACCGCCGTGCTGACGCCGCAGGAAACGGAAAAGCTGTTCGATGTGCTCCGCGCCATGAAGCGGGACGGCAAGGCGGTCATCATCATCACCCACAAGCTGAACGAGGTGCTCGCCATCAGCGACCGGGTGACGATCCTCCGAAAAGGCAGGTACATCGACACCGTCGATACGGCCGGGGCGAATGTGCGAACCCTGACGGAAATGATGGTGGGCCGGCCCATGGAGCTGCAGATCCATCGCGTCGCGGCGGAACCCAAGCCCTTATGCACGGTGAAGGACTTGACGGTGCGCCACAAGGACGGCCATGTGGCGCTGAGCGGCGTCTCCTTTGATCTCCACGGCGGGGAAATACTCGGCGTGGCGGGCGTGGCGGGCAGCGGACAGAAGGAACTGTGCGAGGCGCTCACGGGCCTTGCGCCCGTGGAACGCGGCGAAATCACCGTGGATGGCAAAAATGTCACGAACATGAGCCCGAACCGGATTCTGCGGGCAGGCGTGCGCATCGGCTTCGTGCCCGAGGACAGGCTCGGCATGGGGCTGGTCGGAAGTCTCAACATCACCGAAAATCTGCTTGTGCGCGGATACTGGAAGCAAAAGGGCCCGCTGCTGCGCAGAAAGCCCGCGCACAGCCAGGCGCTGCGGCTGATCGACTGGCTGAAGGTGGATGCCACCGGGCCGGGCCAGCGGGTGAGCAAGCTATCCGGCGGTAACGTGCAAAAGGTGCTGCTTGGGCGCGAGCTGATGGAGGGGCCGCGGATGATCGTGGCGGCGTACCCGGTGCGCGGGCTGGACATCGGCGCTTCCTATACAGTATACGATCTCCTTCAGGAGCAGAAGAAAAAAGGCGTGGGCGTGCTGTTCATTGGCGAGGATTTGGACGTGATGCTGGAGCTGTGCGACCGGATCCTGGTGCTTTGCGGCGGAACCGTCACCGGCATTCTGCAGGCGCGTACGGCCACCAAGGAGGAAGTCGGCCTTTTGATGACGCAGAAGGCAATGCCGGAGGTGAAGCCATGAACAGGCAGGCGGCCGGCCGAAAGACCAGCGGCACGGAACCGAAGATTCCGGGCCATCAGGGGATTCCGAAAGGAATCCCACCCGCGGCGCCGCTGGTGCGCATGGCTCGCCGCGAGCGCATTTCCGGCGCGCGGGTGGTGTTCATCCGCATCCTCGCGGTGCTGCTCGCGCTTGCGACGGGCGGGCTGATCATCCTGTGCCTGGGGCATAACCCGGTTCTGGTCTACAGGGATATGCTCCTGGGCAGCCTTGGATCGAAAACCGTCCTGATCGAAACGATCCGGCTGGCCATTCCGCTTTTGATCACCGCGCTGGCCATCGGCCTGGCGTTTAAGATGCGCTTCTGGAACATCGGCGGGGAGGGGCAAATCCTGTTTGGCGCGGTGGCGGCGAGCTATTTCGCGCTGTTCCATGCGCAGGACATGCCGCGCGCGGGACTGCTGGTGGTCATGGGTGGTTCCGCCGCGCTGGCGGGCGGCTTGGCGGGGCTTTTGCCCGCGCTGTTCAAGGCCAAGTGGGACACGAACGAAACGCTGTTCACCCTCATGCTGAACTACGTCGCCATCTGCTACATTAAATACCTGCAAAACGGCCCCTGGAAGGACCCGTCGCTCCGGGGCTTCCCCAAGATCGCCATGTTCCCGGATGTGGCGCGGCTGCCCAAGGTGCTGGGGGTGCACACGGGGTGGATCATCGCGCTTGCGCTCGTGGCGCTGGTCTACCTGTACATGCGCCACACGAAGCACGGCTATGAGATCACCGTGGTGGGCGAAAGCCCGCGCACCGCGAAATACGCGGGCATGCGCGTTGGAAAAATCGTCATCCGCACCATGTTCCTCTCCGGCGCGCTGGCCGGCCTGGCCGGTTTCATCCAGGTTTCAGGCGCGAACTACACCCTGGCGGTGGACGCGGCGGGCGGCGCGGGGTTCACGGCCATCACCGTGGCATGGCTTTCCAAGCTCAACCCCATCGTCATGGTCGTCGTATCCTTTGCCATCGCGATTCTGCAAAAGGGCGCGAACAAGATTCAGACGACCTTCAAGATACCTGCCTCGGCGGCCGATGTGCTCACGGGTGTCATCCTCTTTTTCATGCTGGGGTGCGAGTTTTTCATCCAGTACAGGCTGATCTTCCGCGGCGGAAAGGAGCGTGCCGATGGATAACGTCATTAACCTTTTCAACGCGGCCGTGCTGGCGGGCACGCCCTTGCTGCTGGGCACGCTGGGTTCTATTCTGACGAGCAAATCCGGCAACCTGAACCTGGGCGTCGAGGGCATGATGTTCATGGGCGCGGTTTCGGGCCTTGCGGGTGCGTATTACTATGAGCAATGGGCCGTCGCCGCCGTAGGTAGCGCAAGCGGCGTGGTGGCCGCCCTGGCGGCGCTCGGGGCTTCCTTTCTGGTGGGGGCGCTGGGCGCGCTGATTTACGCGTTCCTGACCGTGACCCTGCGGGCGGACCAAAACGTAACGGGCCTCACGCTTGCCATCTTTGGCGCGGGCTTTGGCAACTTTTTCGGCGAATTCATGGGCATCAGGGCGAACGGCTATGTGGCCGTCGGCGCTACGGTGAAGACCGCGTTCGGCAACCTGAGAATCCCAGGGCTATCGGATATTCCATACGCGGGCAAGCTCTTTTTCCACTACAACTGGATTGTCTATTTTGCGCTCCTGCTGGCAATCATCCTGTCCTGGTTCTTCCGCCGCACGCGCGTGGGGCTGAACCTGAAGGCGGTGGGCGAAAACCCGGCCACGGCGGACGCGGTGGGCATCAGCGTGACAAAATACAAGTATTTTGCCACCGTGATCGGCGGCGGCATCTGCGGCGTGGGCGGCATGTACATGGTCATGGTGACCTGCTCGGGCGTGTGGGTGCACAACTGCGTGAACGGCTACGGCTGGCTGGCCGTGGCGCTGGTGATCTTCGCCGCCTGGAGCCCCGCGCAGGCGCTTCTGGCCGCGCTCATTTTCGGCGGGCTGTCGATTCTTAGGATGTATGTGCCGCTCGGCATCCCGATGCAGATCTATGACATGCTGCCGTATGTGGCGACGATCCTGGTGCTGATTCTGACGAGCATCCGGCAGAGCCGGGAAAGGTCGCAGCCGGCGGCCTGCGGGGTCAACTATTTCAGGGAAGAGCGGTAGGAGATGATGAAAACAAGGGCCGTCGTTGCCGCTTTGTTGGCGTTCGTGCTGATGGTTCTGTCAAGCCCGGCGTTGGCGCTGACCGTTGCGGAGTCAATTGACTATATCTATGTTTGGTCGGACGACCAGCGCAGCTATCTGCTGGAAGAAGAAAGCTACCGGGGGTATGTCCTGACGGCGCGGTTCGACGAAATCGCTGAAAACGAGTTTCGGCTCAGCGCAATCATGTTCATGCCCCCGGATTACATGGTGAACGATAGCGTCATCAAGTATCGTCTGTACATCAATGAGGACACGGAAGTCATTGGCGCGTATGTCGCCAGCCTGGACTTGGCCGAGGGGTACTATGACATATTTTACGACACAGCGCATTTCGAGGGTGAGATTGAGTCGCTTCGCATCATTCCCCAATGGGGAAAACTGGGCGGCGAGCTGTTGCTACCGGAAGACGCGATGGATTTCGCAATACCCTGAAAGCTCTCACGGCTCCGGGTAGGTTGTCGTGCCGTCCGTCTCAACGTGCATGGCTTCGCTCAGGCGCGCGTAGTAGAGCGCCTGTGTCCATGCGGCGCCTGCGTCGATATCATAATCGAGCAGGCGGCTTGTGTGAAAATCATAATAGACATTTGAATACAGGGGAATCGCCGGCATCTGATCGCTCCAGGCGTTTTGGAAGGCAATCCATTTGCGGCAGTAGGTGTACGCATCCCCCGGCTCGGTCTGCCGCATGTCCAGGGCAAGGCGGTACAGCGTATCGTCCGAAAGCCCGCAGGGATTGACGGCGTTTTCGTCAATGGCATACGCGCTTGTCGGGTCAAACACGGAGGAAAAATCCGTGCCGATGAAAATCATTTCACAGTCGCGCGGCGTTTCACGGTAATACATGTCCATCAAGTCCGCAAAATCGACGCTTTGGATCGTCAGTTTCACGCCGATCGCTTCAAGATCGGCCTGCCAGGTTTCCAGAATGGCGGCGGCGGCGCTGCCCGTGGGCACCGCGACCGACAAATCCAGCGCCACAAGCGCCTCCCCCACGCGCTTATGGCGAATCCCGCCGGCATACGCCGCGCCGGCCGCGTCCAGCGTCCAGCCGTCGCCAATCAAAAGCCGCTCCGCCCCCGCAAGGTCATAGGTGTATTGCGGGCTTTTCGTAAGCCGAAGTTCGTTCCAGCGCCCAACTTGCGATTTCTGGGTTTCGCTTGATTCCGCGCTGTCCGGCGGCTCCAGTATGCCGCTGACGACCTGGTACATCCACTGCCCAAGGCCGTAATACCCATCCACACGCAGGCCGTAACCGCCCGCGAGGCGCTTCACCAGGCTGTCCCTGTCAAGGCTCATGCACAGCGCCTTGCGCACCTGATCGGAGGACACGGCTTGCTTTTCGCAGTTGAAGGAGATCAGGCCCAGCCCATTGCGCATCGCGTTTTTCGCGACAACCTGGCCGGATGTGGTTTGTGCAAAACCCTCCTTGATCACCTGTTCCTCCGTGCACTTGACCACCAGATCAACCGTGCCCTCGCCCAACTCCCCAATCATGGTTTTGGGCTCCACCGGGCGGAATGTGATTTCCGCAACCGACGGAAGGATCGCGTCCGCGTTGCCCTTGAAATATGGGTTGATTTCGAGCCGGAGCACGTGGGCAGTGTCGTCATAATCAACAAACCGGTACGGGCCGCTCGAAACCGAAGGATGCGTAACATAGCCCGTTTGCGGGTCGAGCAGCGTCTTTTCGAGCAGCTCCGCCGTAAAAAGCGTGTCGGCTCCGCCGTTTGCGTTCGCAATGTAAGCGCCTTCCCCGTCATCCCTCACAACACAGCCCGGCGCGATGACGCTGATGGGGTAAGGCGTGACGTTGATCAAGGAAAGATCATAGTAATCCGGCATATACTCCTTGCTGATGGTGACCGCGAACTGCAGGTCGCCATACAGCCGAACGCCCGAAATCACCTCGGACAGCCCCTTCGCATACGCATCCGCGCCCACGAGCGCCTCGGCCCTGCGGTTGGTGCCGCCAATCGCGCGCAGCTCCTTTGACGCGGAAAGAAGGATCGCAAACACATAATCCCGCGCGGTGATCGGCGTACCGTCCGAGTAGCGCAGATCGCTGTCAAGCGCGATGACATATCGCTTGTTGCCGCTTTCATCCAGGGCGGACACGATGCCGCTCACCACCGCCGGGTCAGCCAGATAAGCGCCGACCCCGTTGTGCCAGTCGACAGGGCTCAGGGCGTGCAGGATGGCCCGCGCCTCCAGATCGGAAGCGTTGTTACCCCCCATGATGTCGTTCATGAAGTTCCCCGTCAAAACCGTGGTGGAGCCGACAATCACGCGCTGAAAGGTCTCCCGCTTGGTACGGCTGTCAGGGCCGGTTTGCGCGCCGCTCTCCGCCGCCGTTGCGGCGGGCGGGGCACAAAGCATCAGCACAGTCAGCATGAGCGCGATCCATCTTATCATGATGTTTCCTCCTCGGGAAATGGAAGTACGGGGGCGGCGCTTATTCGAAGCAGTCGCCCAGGCCCACGGACAGGATGTACAGATGCGACGGAGCATCCTTGTCCAACAGATCGGTAAAGTGGCGATGGTACGCCAGGTCACCTGTTTTGCCCGCGCTTTCCCCCATTGTACCGGAGCTCCCGCCTGCCAGGGGCACATAGAACACCGTTACCTCGATGTTTCCGCCATCTGCCGTTCCTTTGACGATTTCGCGCGACGGCGTGAAGCCTTTTACGCCGGGGGAAGTGATCGCATACGCTTCATCCGCGCCCAGGTTTCTAAGCGTCACGCTCGGCGCCGCGCTTTCTCCGCTTAGGTAGCGGTAATGGATGATGACCGTCGATGTCTTTTCGGTATAGACCACGTTAACGTCCGTGTCTCGTACAAGGTCGCCGACCACCTCCGTCAGGTTCGCGGTCCACCCCTTGAACTGCTTGGAAACGACATGGTACAGTTCCCCGTGTGAATAGGCCTTCTCGTACGTTTCCGCCATTCTTTCGCCGCCGATTTTGTTCTTCCAGTAATGGATCATCAGCGTATGGAGACTGGGGTGATAATCCACGACAACTTCCGTGTTCGCGGTCAAATAGCCCGAAACGCGTTCCAGGTTGCAGGTGAAACCGTCAAACCGCGGCGAATCGTATCCGTACTCGCGGCCGAAGGGCAGATAGTACGTCTTGGTCTCCGTTGTGTCACCCGCAGCGCCGTTATAATTGTAGTGGATGGTCAGGCGCGCGTAGACGGGAAGGGTGTGCGTGCCCTTGCCCTCTATCGGCGGGCCGTCGGGGTTTTCACCGGTGGCCGGCAGCGTGCCGCTCGCGCTGGCGGTGTTCACGATCCGTCCGCCCGCGGCGTCCCCGTCGGTGACGGTGTGCGTATACTCGTACACCCTGCTTTCGCCCGGCGCGAGCGACGAAATGGTTTCCCGCCAACCCGGCAAGAGGCTGTCGGTCACGGTGATCCCGCTCACCGTAAGCGTACCGGTGTTCCGAACGGTGACGCGATAGCCCAGGGTATCGCCGATGGCCGCCGGTTCCGGCGCGGACACAAGCGTCTTTCCGACCGTCAGGCCGGGCTTATACTCTGTCGTCAGCGTGATTCCGTCCTCCTGATCACCAGGCGGATCGCCCGCCGCGCTGTCCGCCGTGGCAAAGGCCATGTTTTGGACGCCGCCACGGTCCACATCCGCCTGCGTGATCACAATCTGATACCGGACCACCCACTTTTTCGACGGCGCGATTTCATCCGCTTCCCAGGCCGTGCCATCCAACAGCGTCGCGCGGGCCTTCATCGTGTCCTCCAGGGCGATGTTTTTAAGCGTCACGTTGCCCGTGTTCTTGACAACAACCTCGAACGTGACCGCATCGCCCGCCTTCAGCCCGGCGGTTCTTCCGGAGGTGACGCTCTTGCTGAGGGTCATCGCGGGCCGGATCAAAGGCTTTACAGTCACCTCGTCCGTGGTTTCTTCCAGGTCAAACGCACCGCCGAACGGGCTTTTCCACTTGGCGGTGGCCACATTCGCGATTTGGCCCGCGTCGATGTCCTCCTGGGTGACCTCATAGGTAAACGCTACCGTCTTGGATTCCCGGACCGGGAGGGATGGGATGGTGCGGCTTGGCGGGCTGATGTTTTTCAGCGCGTCCGTCACGATGACATCCTTCAGTTCCACGTTTCCGGTGTTGGCGACCGTGACCGAGTAGGTGATCTTATCGCCCAAACCGGCCTCGCCGTCCTTCTGCCTGGTCGTCTTTTGAATGGTCATGGACGGCTCGTACTCCGCAGGGGTGCGCGTTTCGCCGGACGCGTCTTTGGGATCGTTCTTCCCGCCCGTGCCCTTCCCGCTCGCCGTAGCCCGGTTGAATACCTCGCCTTTTTTGACGTCCTCGGGCGTGACGGTATATGTGTAGGTGAGCGAAGCCTTTTTGCCCGGCTTGAGCTTGCCGATGTTCCAATCGCCGTCCGTAAGGGTGATTCCTTTCAGCGTATCGATGACCACGATGTTTTCAATGGTGACGTTGCCCGTGTTTTCTACCGTCACCGTGTAGGTGATCACGTCGCCGATATCGACCTCGCCCGCCTGGTCGGTGGTTTTCTCTACAGTCAGTTCCGGATTGTCCAGGGTCAGGACGGTCTCCGTGGGCGTCGCGGCCGCAGGCGCGGGGTCCGTGGGTTCATTGGGATCGCTTGCCGTGCTTTTGCCCGTTACGATGGCGCGGTTCTCAATCCTGCCCTTTTCCACGTCCACCTGCGTAACGGTATAGGTGAAGACAACCGCCTTCGTTTCGCCCACCGCGAGCGACAGGATTCTGCCCGTTTGGTCATCCACCCGCTCCACGCCGTCCACCTGCGTTTCCCCAAGCGTGACGCCCATAAGGCCGTCTGTGACGAGGATGTTTTCAAGCGCCACATTGCCCTCGTTCGTCACTTCGACGGTGTAGGTGATCACGTCGTTCAGCTTCGCGCCCGCTTTGATATCGGCCGTTTTGACCGCCGACATCCCCGGGTCGTTCAGCGTTTCGATATCCGCATTGGCGTCCCCTCCCGTTGGGGCAACATTCTGTTCGCCGCCACGCGGGTCCTTCGCGGAGGCGGTTGCCGTGTTGGTCACGCCGCCCGCATCCACATTCGCCTGCGTGATGGTATAGTCGTAGGCAATGGTCAGCGTCTGACCATAGGTCAGTTGCGGGATCACAAGCCCGCCGCTGATGTCCGGCGCAGGGTCGGCCGCAGGGGCGTCGCCGCTGGACGAGTAGGCGAAGCGGATCGCGTCCGCGTCGCTGAACATCGGGTCGGCGATGGCGATGTCCGCAAGCGTAACGTTGCCGGTGTTGCGCAGTGCGATTTGATACGTTACCGTGTCCCCCACACCCACCTTGGGCGCCCCGGGAATGCCAAGGCGCAGCTTTCCGAGCCACGCCGTTTTTTCCAGCGCCATGCCGGGCGCGTAGTCCACAGGGAGCGGCGTGATGCTGTTCCCTTCGGCTTCGTTCTCCGGCGAAACTTCGGCTTCGGACTCGTCCGAGCGGCCGTCGTCCTTCCAGAGGGCCGACACACTGTTCCAGATTTCATAGCTCTCGCCATGGCTTTGCGTGACATCCTGATGCGTCACGGTGTACACGAAATACACGTCCTCACTTCCGCCGCCAAGCCCTTCCGCGTTTGCGGGCGCAAGCGTGCCGACCGGCGCGGTTTGGGTTTTTACACCCTCCGCTGCGTCGCGCCAGCGGACATCCGCGCGCTCCTCCGTCACCTGAATGCCCGAAAGTGTGACGCTGCCCGTATTGGTGACAGTGACTTTGAAGGTGATCTCGTCGCCTTCCTTCGCTTTGTAGGCATCCGGCGCGATGTCCTTCCCAAAGACACGGGTCCCCTGCGCGTCCTTCACGGCGTAAGGGCTCTTCACCAGCGTGTACGCGGGCCGGAAGTCCAGGTGTACAGTTTCGCTGGCCGTTTCCGTCAGCTTTTCGCGCGTATCCGCCTCACCGCCCTGCGCGGGCGGTTTCCCGTACCCCGGGTTATCGCACACTACGTTTGCCGTGTTCAGGATCACCGCGTCGTCCATATCCGCCTGGGTGACCATGTACGTATAGGTGACGCTATAGCTGTTCCCCGGATAGCCGCTGGGCGCGAGCACCGGAATGGTGCCGAACCCATCCACGGACATAATCGTTTTGGTTCCGCCATACCGGGAGGACACGCCAAACATCGCGTCGGACACGGCAAGGTTTGTCAGTGTAATATCGCCGGTGTTTTCCACAAGCACCGTGTAGGTCACCGTATCGCCGGCCTTGATTCCGCTTGTTTTGTCCGCCGTTTTGGTGATTTTCACATTCGGGTTCATTTGCGTTTCGGTGGTGACGCCGTCGTCCGCCGAGGCGGTTTCCTCCTCGGGGCGCACGCCGTCGCGGGTGGCGGTGGCGCTGTTTTGTATGCTGCCGCTCAGCGCGTCCGCAGCCGTGACCGCGTAGGCATACTGAACCACGACGCTTTCGCCGACGCCGAGGGCTTCGATCGTCCATTGATTGTCCATCTTCGTCAGGGCGCCAGGCCGTGTACTGCTCACACTGCCCGCCACGGCCCTGTCGATGTGGCCGTCCGTCAGGATGATGTTCTCAAGCGTTACCGTGCCGGTGTTGGTAACGGTGATCTGATAGGTGATCACATCGTTTTCCTTGACGGCGGAGCTGATTGGAACAATCGGCCGCCATAAGGGGATTCCGCGAGGAATCCCTTCCTTCGCCGCGCCCGTGACCTCGGCACCGCCTTCGCTGGGCCGCGCAATGCCGATGATCTCCTTTTCCACCGCGAGGTCCGGCCGGTAGTCCACGGGAATGCGAAAACCGCTCTCCGCCGTGACGGATGGCGCGCCGCCTTCCGCTTCAAAGGCCATACGGCCCGCGCCTGTCAGGGTGTTGTCAATGCTGCCCACCAGTTTCCCTTGCGGATCGACGCTGATCGTGTCGTCCTTGGTGACCCGATAGGTGTACGTCAGCGTTACGGAGCCCCGAACCGTGTGGGATGCGTCCGCGTAGCGCGGGATGGGCGCCTTCAGCTTCCAACTGCCGTCCTGTATGTCCACAAGCGCCTTGGAGGCCTCCGACAGCTCGACCGCGCCGTGTCCGCCCGCGACACCCGCCAGCATCACATCGGTCAGGATGATGTCCTTTAGCTGTACGTTGCCCGTGTTGGTTATCACGGCGGTATAGGTGATCACATCGCCTTCCGCCGCCGATGCCGTATCCCCGTTCTGCCGGTTCTCATTCGCGGTGGTCACCTGACCCGTTTTCCCGATGGTCATGCCGGGCGTGTGCAAAACCCGCGTTTCCGTCTGCGTATAGGGATGCTCGCCATCCATTGCCATGATATCCGTGGCGGGATCATTCCCGTCGAGTTCGCGCGCCATAGGCGTCTTGCCGGCCGCCGTGGCCTTGTTCCCGATCGCTTCCGCGACGGTATCCACGTCCTCCTGGCTGACCTGATAGGAATAGGCAAAGGTTCTCGTCTCGCCGGGCGCGAGCGCGATATTCGCCCAATCGCCGGTATTGGCCGTAATGCCCATTTCCTGAAGTTCGTCCGCGTCGGCATCCTTTGAAATATCGATGGTGCCTTTGAGCTCGTCGCTGAGCGTAACATCGCTGAGGGTAACATTGCCCGTGTTGGTGATTGTAAGCGTATACTCAATCACATCGCCCGCGTCCGCCTGCGTCTTGCCGCCTAGAATGACGGCCGCCTTCTCAATCGCGAGCGCCGGGGCGTAGCGCGTGCGCGCGGTGACCGTTCCGCCGTCCGGGGCAATGCTGTCGGTGTCCCGGTACTTTTCCACAGGAGACGTCCAGCCAGCCGAGTAGGTGTTGGCAATCCGCCCCGCGTCCACATCGGCCTGCGTGACGGTATGGGTGTACACGATGTCGATGAACGGGTGATTCGCCGTATCCACCCCGATCCGGGCCAGTCCCGAATCATACTTGGCAAAGTCCAACGCCCCGTTTGTGCACACCGCCGCGGGGAGCATCGCGTCGACGACGGCGAGATCCTCCGTGTACAGCGTCACATTGCCCGTGTTGGTCAGCCGGAGGGTATAGGTGATTTCCTCGTCCGCTATAAGCGCGTCCGCCAGGGCATTTTTCAGCTCGATCCGCTCGCCGCCGCGCGTGACATGCGCCGTTTTCTGAACGGTCATGCCCGGCAGGTACTCCACATGGGTGTCCGTCCCATCCTCATCATCCGGGTCGACCACCTCCGCGCCGGTGCGCGGGTCGGCATACGCGGCTGTTACAGTGTTTGAAATGCCGCCGTTGTCGATATCCTCCTGCAGGACCTGGTAATTATACGCAATAGTCAGCGTTTTACCAAAGCCCAGGCGGGCGATTTTATACACGCCGGGAGCGAGAAGGGTGCATTCGGCGTCCACGTCGCCGATTGCCAGGGAAACCCCGCCCGACGCGCCCGCAAACATGGGGTCCCTGACCTCAAACCCTTCAAGCGTTACGTCGCCGTCGTTTTCCAGTGTGACGACATAGCCAATCACGTCGCCCACCCGAACCCTATCGTTGGGCCCAACCTCCGGGCCATTGCCTGCCTGCAGATACGCCTTTTTTCTGGTTGTCAGGTGCGGATTCAGCATGTGGGTTTCCTCCGTCACGCTGGCGGGCTGATTCACAATGCTCTGATCCGCGTCCGGATCCGTGTGCTGGTTCGGAATACGATCGTCGTCCGCCCAGTTCGCGTGCACGGTGTTGGTGATCTGGTATTTGCCATTTTGGGTTTTCACCACATCGCCGCGCTTTACAACATACGCGAAGTAGACCGCCGCGCTTTCGCCCGGCGAAAGGGTCAGTTCCTTTTCCGTCTGGTACGCGCCGGGTTGCCCCACCGGTATCCACACATCCCCTTGCTTTACACACAGGTAGGTATCGGCGTTCACTTCGGAGATCACAAGCCCGTCCAGCGTAGCGGTGCCGGTGTTCGTGGCGTCCACCCTGAAAATGACCGTGTCGCCTTCCTCAATCTTTTCCGTATCGCCGAATGCGCCGGGCCGTGCCTTCACGCGCTCCACGATGGATTTGCTCATCGTAAGCTCCGGCGCAAAGTCCACCGCAAGGTCCTCCATCGACGGATCGCCCTTCCTCACGCCATCCGGCAGGCCCCGGGGATCCGGGCAGCCCACAATGCTCGCGGTATTGCGCATGACGCCCAGATCAATATCCGATTGCCGCACCGTATATTGATAGGTGATGACGGCCTGCTGTCCGGGCGCAAGCGCCGGGATGACCCAGTGCGCGGGCGTTTCACCGGCCTCCTGCATCTCCGTCAAAACCCCTTCGGACGCGGGGGTAAACACAACCGTCACCGGAGTATCGCCAAGTTTGCCGATCAGGCTGTCCCCCACCGCGATTTCGCGAAGCGTCACGTTGCCTTCGTTCGTCACCGTCACCTGGTACGTCACCGTGTCGCCCGCGCTGAGCTTGCCGTCGTCGCGGCTCACCGCCGTGCCCTGGCCCGATTTTACGATCGCCACCTTGGGATCGCAGTCAAGCGGGATATCGACCGTCATCACTTTATCCAACGAGAACGCGTCGCCATCGCGGTCTTCCTTGGCGTCCAGCGCGAGCGTGTTGCGCAAAAGCAGATCTTGCCGGACCACATCTTCCGTGCGGATCAGATACTTGTACGAAACCGTGAAGGTCTCGCCCGGCTTCAGCACATCGAGCGTTAATTTGTCCCCGTCCCGCTGTGCCGCGCCATCGCCCGTGCCGCGCGCCGTGATCTCTTGGACGCCGGACCACGTAAGGCCCGGGTCCGTGAGCACAATGTCCTCAATGGACACGTCTCCGACGTTCTCAACGAAAATGATGTACGTGGCGATATCGCCTTCGATCGCTTTCGCCGCACTGCTTGTCAGGTCTCCAAGGGTCGCGATATCGTCATAGTACTCGCCGACGGTTTGCCCGCCGCGGGTGACAAGGGCCGTTTTGGTCACGACGATGCTCGGCGTAAAGCCTGTCGGAAGCGTGACCTTGCTCGTCCAGTCGCTGTCCGCCTTTTTCCCGGCGGAGCCGGAGCCGGCGGGGTCGTCATACAGCGTGCAAGCGCCCCGAATGCTTGCCTGATTCACCAGCTTATCCGCGTACCCGCTTGGGGATTCAGCGTCCGGCACGCTGATCGCGTCCTCCTTGGCGACCGTATAGGTGTAAATCGCGGTGACGGACTGGCCCCGCTCAATCGGCTGATTCTCGATGTGCCATATACTGCCCGCACCCTCCGTCATCGTTACGTCGCCCGTAGCCGGGATGATTTTCCCCGCCGTTTCACCGGCCGGGATAAACGCCCACGAGCCTTTTGCCGCCGTGATCGTATCAAAAAGCGCAATGCTCCGGAGTGTCGTATTGCCCGTGTTGGTGAAGGTCAGCTGGTAGACCGCCGTGTCATCCTGCTGAGCGATTTCGTGGTCGCTGATCTCGTTGTTCGGGATAATTTCAAGGCATTCCTTTTTTATCATCACCGCCGGATCGCGCAGGATTTTCCCCGTTGCGGACACCTCCCCGGTCGGGATGGTATCCGTGCCCGAATTGTCCTGCCACGCCGGGGGTACCTTGCCCTGCGCGGACACAGTGTTCACAAGGTCCTCTCCACTGTCCACATCGCCCTGCTGCACGGTATAGCGGTACGTGAGTACAAACGCGCTCGTCTCGCCGGTTCGCCCGCTTCCGTCCGGGTAATTGGCGGGTGCCAGCGTGAGGTCTGCGGGAATCTCGCCGCTTATAAGGGTGAGGTACTTTGCGGCCAGCTCCGCCCATGCAGTATTGTTTGTGAGGGTGAATCCTTCCAGGCCGGACGCGTCGCCCAAAAGGCCCGGCTGGTCAAAGAATGCCCTGAAGGTATCCTCAAAGACAATGTCCGTAAGGGTCATGTTGCCCGTGTTCTCAATCCGCATTGTGATTTCGAGGATATCGCCCGCGTCGGCGGGCTTCCCCTTCGGGTTGCCGGCCGCGTCCAGCACCGTCACCGTTTGCCCGATGTGCAGCGCGGGCGCTTGCTCCGCCGTCACTTCGCAGGAATCGCTTGTCGCATCGGTTTGGTGCCCATCCTCTTCGCCGGTCAGGCCGAGCGGATCCGTCCAGCTTGCGGTGGCGGTATTGCGGAGGGTCTGCCCGTCGATATCCTCAAGGGTCACTGTGTACGCGAAGTAGACGCTGCCCGGTTCGCTGCCCGGCGCGAGGGACAGCGTATCGTCCTTTCCCGCCGCGCCGGCGGAGGCTCCGCCGCCCGTCAGCGTCACAAGCGCCGCCTGTCCGTCGCCCAGCATGTTGTCCGTGATGGTGAGGCCGTCAAGCGTTACGTTGCCGGTGTTCCGCACCGTAACTTCGTACAGCAGCACATCCCGCTCCTGCGCGCGATATTCCAGGCGCGCCGCATCATCCGCGAACTGAGCCACACCGCCCGTGCCGCGCACATAGCCGTACAGATTCTTTTCGATGGTAAAGGCGGGATCGTATTTCGTGTCCAGGGCAACGCTGTCCGCTCCCTCGCTTTCCGGCTTCCCGTTCACCGTACCGCCCTTCGGGTCCTGGGCGGAAGCTGTCGCCAGGTTCACAACCTTGGCGTTTTTGTCAATGTCGCTTTGCTGAACGGTGTAGGCATAGGTGATGTCCGCACTCTCCCCCGGCAGAAGCCGGCTCAGCGTCCAGAAGCCGTTTTCGGCTGTGTCCGTTCCGAAACCGCATCCATCGGGGTTGACCGCTGTGGCGCTCCCGGTCAGGTATCCCGCGGTGCCTATCAGCGTGTCCGTGACCAGAAGATCGGTCAACGTCACGTTGCCGGTGTTCTGTACGGTGACCCTGTACTCGAGCACATCGCCCGTTTCCACCTGGTTGTCACGCGCGGGGTTCGTCGTGTTCCGCGCGAGCATCTTGTCGACTTTGAGCGCCGGCGCGTTGTCCACGGATACGTTTTTATCGGCCCCCTCCCCGATCGGCTCGCTGTTTGGCTTGGCTTCGCGTGCCGACACGGTCACCGCGTTTTCAATGGTGCCCGCCGCCACGTCGGCGGCTGTCACAAGGTAGTCATACGAAACCGCGAACACCTTGTCACGCTCCAGCGTTTCAAGGGTGAAAGGGTCCACAGCGTCCGTGCGGACGACGCCGCCGTAGGTGGAAGTAACGTTCTCCCCCGCTTGCATCGAATCCACGACCGAAACATCCCGGAGCGTCATGTTGCCGGTGTTGGTCACCGCGATGGTGTAGCGGATCACGTCGCCTTCCTTGAAATCCTTGCCGCCGGTCGTCTCGGCACCGCCGGTATAGATGTTTCGCATGAACTCGGCGGTCTTTTCCACCGTGTAGTCTGGATGCCGCCACGGAATCACCCGCGCGGTGGCGGGTGTCCAGCTCCTGCGGTCCTTATCCGCCGGTTTGGTGCTGTGCGGGTTTTCGCTGGTGACCGTCACTGTGTTGTCGATGCCCTGCGCATCCACATCCGCCTGGGCTACCGGATAGTCATAGGTGATGGTGACCTTCTCGCCAACGGCGATGTCGCCAACGCGCCACGCGCCTTCGGTTGTCTCAATCCCGGCATCGCGCGCCAGGGTGCTGCTGGCCGCCAGGCTCTGTGCTTTGCCGGCCAGGCTGTCGCTCACCCGCACATCCCGGATCAGGACATCGCCGTTGTTCTCAATCTCGATCCGGTATGGAATGACATCCTTCTTGCCGTCCTTTGCGAGGGCGTCCGCTTCGTCCGCCCCGATATCCGCGAACTTCAGGATCTTCAGGGACGGCCGCGTCAGCGTATTGGTCAGGACATATATCTTTGCGTCCGGGTCATACCCGCCTTCCGAAAGATAGACGCCGTCATAATCCATTCCGGCCGGGAACGTCTCGGTCAGGGAAAGCTCCGTGCCGGGATCGGTCGTGATCTCATACAGCCATTCATTTCCGCCCATCACGGGCGCGGCGGAGGAAACCCCGTTCAGCCACACCGTCAGCGTGTTGGGGCGCAGCGTGGTTCCATTATCGCCCACCCACAGCTTCTTCACCTTGTGCTTGACCTGGGCGGCCACCCAGATGGCGTACACGTGCACGGTGTCATTCTCGGTGTTTGGCTCCAGGCCATGGGTGTCAATCAGGCCGTCCGCGACGGGCGAGCGATCTTCATACGCCCACCGGTCAAAGGCGTAGCCGGGCGTGGAATGCTCAAAAACGCCGCTAGCAGCCGGAACGCTCTGGGCGGGAAGGTAGAAGAAGGGCCTACTTGTCCGGCCCGTTCCCTGATCGAAGGCGCCGTCCTCATTGCTGTGATAGACCACCTTGATGGTCTGCGCTGCCTCGCGCCATTGCCCGACAAACACCGTGTCGAAATAGACGTTATAGGGTTCGCCCGGCTGATAGATCGGGCTATTGGGCAGGGACACGTAACTGCCGTCCCGCTTCAACCGCGCCACGGACCAGCCGACAAACACCAATTTGCCATTCGTGTCATTCATTTGATCCAGCACGACGGGTTGCATCAGCTCGTAGCTAGAACCGTTCGGGCGTACGGCTGCTTCGTCAGCCGTCGCGTAGGAGACGGAGAAATCCTTGTTCTTCCAGACGGCAAATATCGCCGTGTCCTTCTGGGTCACGGGGGTCACGCCGTCAATGAACGCCTGCGTAAAATCCGGAAACTTCTCGGGGAACGGCCGGAAATACCAGCCCATGAACTGACCATGGGTGGTATCACTCTGGGGATCAGGCGGATCGACGGTGCTGTTGCGGTCAATGTCGCCCGTTTCCTGATGAACCTCCGTGCGCTCGTCATCCAAATAGAAGGTGGCGTTCACAGGCGAGACGCGCCACTTGGCAAAGATGCGCACGTTCTGCAGGGGCATGGTGCCGTTAAAATCGAACTCGTTCAGGCACTCCGCCTCGCGGTACCAGCCCAAGAATTCGCAGTCGGCACGCTCCGGCGTTTGCGGCCGGAAGTACTGCATCTTTTCGCCATATTTCACCTTGGCGTTCAGGGTATAGGATGTGCTTTGCGCGGCTCCTGTCTCCGGCTTATAGAAGTACGCGGTGCCGTATGGCACGGCGGTGCTGGTCAGTTCAGCCGAAAGCTGCTGTCCATCCACTGCCGTAAGGTCGTTCAGGTCCACGGTCACATCATAGGTTTTACGGATATAGAACAGCATTTCGGGCTGGATGCCGGTAATTTTTCTTGCCTCCGCGACGATGGAGGGCAAATTGGCATTCTCGCCCGGCCAGGCGCCCACATGGCCTTGTTCGGTCATGCCCGCAATGTCTTTGTTATTGAAATAGCCGGAGGCATAGGCCACCTGGGTGTAGTCCGTGCTGATCGCGTAGTCAACCCCATTTCGGGTGTGCTGAACCGTATCGTCCCTCAGCAAGTCGAACATGTACATCAGGAAGTAGGGTTTTACGCTGCCCCAGACGCCCGTAAGCGTTTTACCGGTCAGGTCGCAGCCGAGCTCCGCCATGTACAGAATCATGGAGACCTGCGTCCCGTCCCCGTAACCCTTCCACCCCTGGAAGCTGTTTCTGGAGGCTTGAAACTGGAAGTTGGGGTTCCCGGCGTAAGGCCAGCGTTCCGCGATGTATTCGCCCAGCTCCGCTTGGATGACATAGGGATTCGCGGACGTATAGGTCATGGTGCCGTCGCTGTCGGTCATTGTCCCGGAGGATGTCGGGTCAAACTTCAGGGTATAGAGGTTGCGGTTGTAATATACGTTGACGACCGTTCCCGTGCCCTTCACTTTGACGGTGCCCGTTGCGCCCGGAACCAGCGCGAAGTATTTCGCATTGGCCATGCCCGCTGTGCTCAGTTCTTTGGCCGGGGTTTGGCCGCTCATCAGCGTTGTGCCCAGAAGGGTAATGCCGCTCTCCGTCGCAGCCTTGAAGGTTTCCACCTTCACGGCGTTATAGCAGGTTCCGTCATATTGGTTCACCGGCGGTCTGGATTGCTTGTCCTTTTGCATCCAGTACACCACCTGGACATCCACCACCTCAGGCGCCCACCTGGCGTACAGGGTCAGATCATAGCTGAGCGGGTTTCCAAAGATAGCGTCCGCTGGTTTCGCGCATTCTTCGTCCAGATACCAGCCCGCAAACCGATATCCGGGCCGGGTGGGCACCTCATCGGGTTCGTCGGGTATGAGCGTCCTGGCATCCGCGCTCTCGAACACCCGGGTGGGCCTGAAAATCGAGCCACCCTGGGTGTCGTAGGTAATATAGTAGCTGTGGTAGAAGGCGGCGCGCAGGTAAAGATCCCGGGTCACTTCCGAATCAAAGTCCGTGAATGGCTCAACCCCGGCAATATTTGAGATGGCCGTGCCGTTTTCATCGACGAAATTGCCGTCCTTATCCGCAAGGTACCAAGCGTTAAAAGACGTGTTCCGCTCAACACTGGTGACCGGTGGGATCTGGCCCCTAAACCCGTTTTTCCGCTCCGCTTCGTTGAGTTCGACGCTCGCGGTCACCTGGCCGTCCACAAAGAAGCTCACCACGTAGTAGGGCTTGAACTTTGCCGTCAGCAGCAGGTTTTCATCGATCGCGTTGCCAAAGGTGAATGCCTCCCCGTCCGGCTTCGCCCAGGCCAGAAACGCGACATTCGTGCCCAAGTCCGTCGGGATTTCCGGTTCGATGGTCTTGCTGCCGGAGGGCACAAGCTGGTAGCTCTGTTTCTTTTTCAGGCCGTCAAACATTACGTCCATCGGCTCGCCATCCGCGCCCAGGAACACGATAATATGCGCGTCATTGGTCAAATCGGCGGTGATATAGTTGGCATACACGTCGACGACCCATACGCCGTCCGCGTTCTTTGTTCCTGTCAGCCTGCCGAGGGACTGGCCCTGTTCAGCGGGCAGCCAGCCGTTGAACACGCGCAGGTTCATGGGGTCGCTCGTATCCACCGTGCCCAGGGAATAGCCCGACACGACGGGCGTGCCCAGGGCCGCCCCGTAGGGGTAATCGATGCTGGTGATGGGCCCGGTGCCGTCCGCGATATCGCTTTTCAGTTCAAAGAAGTTGACCCGCACTGTTTGCCGCCTGTAAACGGCGCTGTATACCCCGCCATCCTCGTAAGTCTCCGCACGGGTGATCCCCACATCCGCAAGCGTCTGGTTAAAGGCCAGATACGTCACGTCTGGCATCCTGGCATAGCAGACAAAGTCATACCCCGTCAGCGCGGACGGGTCGGGTGCTTCAATCACGCCCGCCTTGAATGTGCCGTAATGGCTGCCGTCACTCATATTGAACACCGCGTTCCTCTCGCGGTAAAGCGGATAGAACGTCATGTCCACCGGCGTGACCGTATAGACGCTTCCGGCGAGCAGGTTGACGGCATAGGTGTTGTTCATGTAATTTAGGTAGGAAACCGTTCCGGTGCCTTTGCGGGTTGTCCAGCCCAAGGGGGCCAGGGCATTCTGCGTATCCTCCGGCAGGGCGGGCGCCGTAATGCCGGTCCCCACCTTCTCCTGGTAGAGGTCTTGGGGCTTCGCGCCAGTGAAAAGGATGTCGTACACCAGCGCGCCGTACACGGGGTACAGGTGTACCACCACGGCGGACGCAAACGCACTTCCGGTGTCAAACAGCCCCGTGCCGGAGTAGTCCGTCATGGCCCTATCCTCGGTCCATCCCCGGAAGCGCCGTGTGGCGGTATTGGCCATGGCCGGAATGTCCGAAGGGGCCAGCGCCTTCCCGATGTTCACCGCCACCTGGGAGATGACGTTTCCATCGGGGTTGTGGAAGAAAACCAGCGCGTTGGCCAGTTTCGCGAAGCGGGCGTAGAGCTTCGTGTCCGTATGGATGGCCAGGTAGTTGGAAACCAACACATCGTTTTGGGCCGTCGCATCGAAACTAAAAGTATGCCAGCCGACAAACTCATACTTGCCGTCCCCCTTGACCTCGGTGGCGATCGCGTCGGAATGCGTGGGCGCGGCCGGGAACGTGAACCCTTGCGCCGTATTGCCGTTTACCCTGAAAGCATCGGCATCGGGCCAGTAGTCGATCTTGTTATCCAGATAGAATTCCACGGTATATTCGTAAACCGCCTTGAACGTGGTGGACATGGTGATCACCGTGCCACCCGGCTGGCGCGCGCCCGTGTAATCCAGCCACTGGTTTCCGTCGTGCCAGCCGATGGCGCCAAGAGGCGGGGTTGGCACGGTCAGTTGCTTGTTCTTGTCCAGCGTGGAAATGCGCTGCGACCGATACGCGGAATCATCGCTTCCATCCCACAGGCTCGTGCCGTCCCAGTCCGCGAAGCTGACGGTACAGTCATACGCGGCAATGAAACTGGTGTCGCTGGTATAATCCTGCTTGTTCGCTTCCGTCAGCGGGGTTTCGCCCGCATACCAGCCCAGGAAGGTCGCGCCTTCAATGGCCAGATTGGAAGGGATGTCAAAGGATGTCAGGGTATTTGGCAGCGCGCTGCCGTTTCGGCCGTCCAGCACGATCAGTTCCGATACCCCATCGCTGTCCAGGAACCGGATGACATAGCTGTATACGGCTTGATAGCTCCGCCCATCGGGGATACCGAAGAAGTCAGGGTCATCCAGTTCGTCCGCCAGATACGATGGCGACGACGACGGCGTGTCAAGGTTGTACCAACCCAAAAACTTGGCGATTGCGTTGCCATCGGCATCCGTGCGGCTGGCATCTGGCACCGCAATGCCGCCCAGCGTGCTGCCGGTGACAGTATCCAGGGGATTGGTGTCAAAATCTTGCAGAGCAAGCGTATATGCGTAGTCTTCCTGATAGCGCCAGGAAGCGGGCAGGAAGTAGCCTTTGTCGCCCGCCTCCGCGTGATAATAGCCGTTTTCGCCGCCGAAACCCAGGAACTTGGTGAATTGCGCGCTGGCTAGTGCCTCATCCCCGGCGTATGTTACTGCGGGCGCGGCGGGTTTTGTCAGCGTGTCGCCCCGGACTTTTTCACCGATCGGATCACCCTTCCAGTCCAGGAACTCCATTTCATAGGTATAGACTGCCTTGTATGCGCGATGAACGGGGTCTTTCTCAGTGCCCAGCTTATTCTGGGCGCTCGTATCCGCTATGCTCGTGACACTTGGCGCATACCAGCCCGCAAAGGCGCAGCCTTCAGGCCGCGTATCGGCGGCAGGCGGCGCAAACGCCTTATTCGTTTGCCCCGTGGCCGTTTTTACGGGGGTGATTCCGTCATAATCATAGAGATCCACATCATACCCGTACACCGCCCAGTACGTATCCGCGGAAGGCATGCGCTGGCTCGGGCTGGCGTCGAAAATGTTTCCGTCCTTATCATACCAGCCCAAAAACCCCGTGTAGCGGGTATCGCCGACGGGCCGCTTGGATTCCGGCGCTTCCGCCGGGTTGTCGGTGCCGTAGGCCAGGGTGCTTTGGTCGACCCCGAACAGCTCGTCAATGTAGGTCACCGAATACTCATGGTATGCGTAATAGGTCGGTACCTGCGGGATTTTTGTCTCGCGCACCAACTGGTGATCTTTATTGTCGCGGCTGGCATACCAGGCGTACGGATAGTCCTTTTCATTGGGAAGTATGGTCCCGGTCAAGGTGTTGACGGTTGCCGTTTGCGGCGTGTCAAAATCCATGCCGTTGCTGTCTTTGAGGGCCACGCTGAACTCATATACGGCCGTATAGGTTAGCGGGCCGGTGATGTTTTTGACCGTCAGTTGGTTTTCAGTCAGGATCGTTCTTCCATCGCAGGTCCATCCTTTGAATGTGCCTTTCGCACCGCCCTGCGTGATTTCATCGGGCGCGACAGGCCCTGCCACGCTCGTCACCGTGGAACCGTACTGAGGGTAGCCGGCGTAGGATTCGCCAAGAATTGTCTTGAAATCAACCGGGAACTTCTGTACATACGTCGCTTGGAACGCCGTGTTCCCGATCACCTTATGCCTTTCCCCGGCTCCGTAGGTTGACGCGCCGAGCTTCCAGCCCGTGAAGTCGTAATTATCCCGGACGGGTCCTCCGGGCAGCACAATTTCGCTGTCCGGCGTCACCGACTTGTGGTTTGTATAGGCATCGGTTGTCAGGGCTTTGCCCGTGTAATCCAGGTATGTTACGGCGTACTTGTCGGGTACCAAAAGAGCTGTGAACACTTTGTTGCCGTTGCCGGTCGTTTGAATGCCGCTTACCGTGCTTCCGGATGCGTTTGTCCAGCCTCCCAGCTTGAATCCGGCGACCGCCGGGTAGTATTGATCGGAGAGGGTCAGCTTTTTGCCGACCGGCATGATCTCCTGCTTATAAAGCTGCGCGGCTTTGTCCCCTATCTTGTAGCAAAACTTCACCGTGCAAAAATCATAGTTGCTCGTAGGGCGCACGTGGAGGGTGTCATTTGTTAGCGAAAGCCCTCCGGAAAGGGAGGTTGCGCTTGCGTAATACCCGTCGAAAGTAACGCTTTCGGGCCAGAGAAATCCTTGTTTGTAAGCTGAAATGGGGGCCGTCGCCAATGCCAATGCCGTTCCCGTTGTCACCGTCTTTGTAAAAGCGCTCGTCCGATACGTCAGCCCTTTATCTTCAATTCCAAAATAGGTAAGTCGGGGAGGATTGTCAATCGCGTAGTAATATCTTCCAGTAAGGCCAACGAACGTGCTATAGCTTTCCCGCAGCAACGTGAACGTTCCTGTCGCGGTTGGTGTCCACTCGTCGTCCAGCCTCACATAATACTGTACCGTTCCGCTGCCAGTGCCGGTTGTGACCGGCGGCAGCGCGAGTGTGAATGTCATATCACTGTTCACCGCAATGTTTCCCGGCGGATAGTAGCTGCTCGCGAAGCGGTCCGGCCGATACGTGCCATTCGGTCCAACCCAACACGAAGTGTTACTGGACGGCGCCTGATACCCGGGGGAAATCTTAAAAACCGGATTGCTGCCGCTCGGGAGAAGGTCACTCGTCGAAATGCCTACATCAGCCGCGTCTGTCGCCGTGCTGATTGTTTTGCCCGCCTCCACGTAGTACATCCGCGTCGCGCCTGTGACGGGGTCCAAAAAAGTGAGCGCGTAAACCAACGTCGCCCCCGTACTTCCAAAATTGACGGCGAGCGACACCGGAACATACTGGAAAATCAGGAGGATTGCCAACAGAGTTGCAAAGAAACGTTTGATATGCCGCATGTTCATGAAATGACCCCCCTCGCAACGATGGATGGACGCGTTGTCCGCTTAAGGCAGCAAGGCTGAGGCTTGCTCCTCAGCCTGTTGCGATGTAGAATCGTCGGCGATCACGATCAGATTGTATTCGGCCACCGCCGTTTCAGCGTTCAGCACGAATGAAAATACCAACTCTTTTTCGCCCGGTATGTCGGCCCAGCCGTCCGGTGTCAGCACCTGCCATTGGTAGTGATGCGGAATGTCGGTGTTCCCCTCCACATGCGCATAAAAGCTGATCTCATCGCCGTATTGAACCCTATCACCGGCGGCAACGCTAAAGGTATAGGAAACAATCCATTCAGACGCTTCTTCGCTTTCAGGCGCGTCATCCGCGGCTTCGGCATCCACAGCGGCTTCAGCGTCTGCCGCCTCCTCATCGCCCGGAACCGGTTCATCGGCAGGAACAGCTTCAAACATCGGGGCGAGCACCACGTCGCGCACGGCTGGCAAATCGAACGCGAAGGGCAATTGCTCCGGGTCCTCCGCATCGTACCAGTAGAGAAAAATGACGCCTTCCATCCGGGGATCGTCAAGGGGCTTCTCAATCGGCATGCCCGCTTCGACCGGACAGATCGTGCTTTCGTCGAACCACATAAATGTGATCTGGTAGATCACCGGCGGCGCTGTTTCGTTTGCCACCTCTTTTGGGGGTTCTTCCGCAGGCGTTTCAAGCGGCCCTTCGTTTGCCGTCCCCTGTAGTGACTCCTCGCCAGCCGGTCCCTGCGCTTCCTCGCTGGGCGCATTTTCGGCAAGCGCCGAGAGGTTGATCCCGGAAACCGCCAGCATAAAGGAAAGCGTCAGCACAAGCATCCGCATCATTGTTTTTTTCATTCGTCTTCCTCCTACCTACCCGCCGCCTCTGCGGCCCGGTGAAACACTTGGGAAAAGCGGAAGTCAGAAAACAGGCTAAAGACCAAATAACGAGTTGGTCCAGCCTTACATCAGGGCAAATCGCTTTCTGGTTTCAACCCCATTTTACATCCCGATGTACACCGTATGACCATCGCGGAGCGAAGAACCTTGGTCCGCTTTTCGTATTGTTTCAAAAGAGACCATTCGTACAGGAACGCGTGACTGCTATTTTACAGGACTGTCTTCCGCTTGTGCCTCTTCTTAGTCAATCCAGGTCTTGCGGTTGAGCACGCCGGTCGTCAGTTCCGCCCAGCTATAGTTGGTCATGTACTCGCCGCAATAGGCGTTCATGGCGCGGATATCGCCCCGCAGAAGAGAATAGTAATCGCACACGATTTTGGCACGGTCTACCGCGAGGCTGTTCCGGCGCCTCACAACGATGTCCTGCACGCCCGCCTCCTGAAGCGATTTCATCATGAAGCCGATCATGTTCTGCGTCTGCTTTTGCGCGGAGCGGTCATATGGCCTGTCCTCCCACAGGATGGCGGCGATCTCAGAAACCGTGACGCTTGCTCCCAGGCGGTCGATCAAAAACGCGAACAGCTCCTTAGCCTTGGAGCGGCTGAACGAAAGCTGCCTGCCGCTTACAAACACCTCAAAATTTCCAAAGGTCTGCACATAAACGCGCGGCGGCTGCGCGGCCGCCTCCAAGGGAAAGCGGAGGTTCTCCATCTCCTTTTTCACCCTGTCGGCCGTCACGGGCTTTAGCAGGTAGCCGCTGGCGTGCATGGAAAACGCATGGGACATATACTCGGAAAACCCGGTGGCGAAAACGATATTGGTCTTGGGCTGGCAGGCTTTGAGTTCCAGCGCGACCTCCAGGCCGCTCATGCCGCGCATGTCTACATCCAGAAACGCGATGTCGCAGGGATGCTCCCGCGCGTAGGAGAGGAGTTCGGAAGGTCTGCGAAAGCCCTTGATCTCCGCTTCCGGGCATGCCTCTTCAACGGCGTTCAACAGCATCCGCAGCGCCATCTCCTCATCATCGACGGCAAAAATGGTCATATCTCTTCCTCCATCTCTCTGGGGATATGGATGGTGGCGGTGGTTCCTTCCCCCTTGACGCTGTGAATTTCAAGGGATCCGAGGCACTGGGCTTCCAGACGCCTCCGGACATTGTCGATGCCGATGTGCGTCCGGCCGTCGTACTGGGGCTTGCTCAAATCATACCCCACCCCGTCATCCTCCACGGTGATGAGGTACGCCTGCGGTGTTTCGCGGGTGCGGATCCATACGGTGCCGCCCCCCTCCTTCTGGCCGACCCCGTACTTGACGGCGTTCTCCACAATCGGCTGCACGGTCAGCGCCGGTAGCCTGAACACGCGCGGGCCGATATCAAACACAACGTTCAGATCGCCCCCGAAGCGCATCTGCTCCAAACCAATATAGACCTTGGTATGTTCCAACTCTTTTTCGAACGGTATCAGGTGCTGTTGCGTGAGCGAATCCATGTTTCCGCGCAAATAGTGCGAGAATTCCACGATGGCCCGCTTGGCCTTTTGCGGGTTATCCCCGCACAGCATGGCGATCGCGGTCAAGGCGTTGTAGAGGAAGTGCGGCTGTATCTGGCTGAGCATGACATCCACGCGGTTCACGGCGAGCTCGTTCTCGGTCTGAATCAGCCGGCGCCGCTCATCCGCCTGGATGCCCGTGTACAGAATCAGCGAAGCCAACGTCATGCTGACATGCAAAAACGGAAACCCGGGAATGGAAACCTGCAGCGCGACGGCCATCAGGGGAATCAGGCAGTAGGCGAGAAACGTCAGGGTTTCGCGCCGGTTCAGATACTTCCTGAAAATGAGCACGACCGCCGTTTCGTACAGCAGGCAGACAGTCCCCATGGTCTGGAAAACGCCGAACCACGCCCCCCGATGGTAATACCCCCGCGTGTCGATAAAAAACAGGCGGTCCTCCGCCTGCAGGAGCACCACCAACAAAACCGTCAGCAGGCAGACCATGACCGCGACGTTCATCACCCACTTCGGCACAGGTCCCTTTCGCCTGAGATAGGCAATCAAGTATATGGTGTAGGCGGCAATCATGAAGAAGGTAATGATGTACAGCAGCAGGTTTGCCACCCATCCGGCAGCGCGCGAAAAAGCGTCCGGATTGCCCTCTGCAATCACGGACGCGGCATCCACCAGCACCGCTGCCATATTCAGGATGAGTATCTGTGTCAGCCGCCGAGAAAAAGCGTTGCGGCCGGGATTGTTAATCAACAGGCAGAACAGAATGATGCCCACTACAAGCGCGGCAAACACTTCCGCCGCTATGTATGTGGCACTCGTGGTATGCATCAGCCATCACCCCGCAACATGTGATCAGGCTGGGTTCATTGTATACGACAGGAGCCATTTTGTCAAATGTTGACAATTATTGTAACCCATTATGTTTGTGTTCGTAATTTCGTTTCGGAACATGGACCGTCGCGACGGTCCCGGCCCCCGGTTTGCTTTGCATAGCCAGCGTACCGCCGCATTGCGAACCGAGGCGGTGGCGTACGCTATCAATCCCGCCACGCGCGTGGCCATCACCTTGGAACGCTTCCGGGTCCTCCCCCTCGCCGTCGTCCGAAACGGTGATGACAAAATCCGTCCCCGTCTCCAGGGTGGCGATGGACACTGTACGGCCGCCTTCCCGCTTCCACGCGCCGTTCTTCACCGCGTTTTCGACAATCGGCTGCATCGTAAGCGGTGGTATCCAAAATGCCGTGGTGCCAATATCGTAGGAAACACGTAGTCCCGCGCCAAGGCGTATCCGTTCAAGATTGATATACACCTCCGTGTGCTTCAACTCCTTTTCGAAGGGTATGACATCTTTCTGCTTCAGCGAGTCGATGTTGCCGCGCAGGTACACCGCGAAATCGACAATCGCTTTTTGAGCCTCTGCGGGCGCCTCGTCGCACTCCATGGCGATGACGCTCAGCGCGTTGTAGAGAAAGTTGGGCTGAATCTGACTGAGCATGATGGCAATGCGGTTTTCGGACAGCTCCTTTTCCTTTTGCTCCAGCAGGCGGCTTTGCTCAACCTGGATGCCCGCGCAGACAATAACGACGGACAGCGTCATCGCCGCGTTTAAAAAGGCGGGGCCGGTTATGAAAATCTGAAGCACTAGCGCGATGACCGGCAGAATCTGATACAGCAAAAAAAACGCCAGCTCACGGCGGCTGATGACGCCGCGATACAGGAACACCATCGAAAAAATCAAGAGCATGCACAGGATCCCCAGCGCCTGGGAGAGCCAGAACCAGCTTTCGCGGTGATAGACATGCGCGGCATCCACGGTGAAAAACATGCCGTTGAACTGCGAGACAATGACCAAAGCAACTCCGAGCGCGCACACCGCATGCGTGACATAGGGGATCCACCGGGCGATCCGTGCCCTGCCTGAGAAAAAGGCCGCCATATAGTCGGAGAATGCGATCAGCAAAAGGTAGCTGAACAGATATAAAAGGAAGTTGGACGCGTTCACCAGAAGGCTGCCACATGGCATTGCGCTGCCATCAAACAGAAAAGCGGCGGCATCGGAAACCAGCACCACGGTTTGGCAGCAGACAATGCGGATGAGCCGCTTGCGCAACGGATCATCCCGGCGCTCGTCCATCAGCAGGCAGACCAAGAGTATCAGCATGATCAGCGCGCCGAATACCTCCAGCGCCACATTCGTAGATACATAATCCGGCATGTGTCCCCCTGCAAGGGTATCTCCCGTGTCCTTTGGGGTTTCATTGTAACGTTTTGGTTCGGCCTTGTCAATTTGTGCCGATTTCTCTCCAACGCGCCGCCGGTGTTACCGGCGACTTGCGGGCGCACATTCGCAGGGAAACTGGGTTGCGGATAGAAACTGAACAGCCTCTTTTCCCAAAAAGGCGAAAAGGCGGATGAGTAGGACTTAATAACTCATCCGCCTTTCCTCTTGCTTCAAAAGTCAGATCATCAAGAATTAGGCCATCGCTGCAAATACAAAGTTCTGGCCAAGCAGGTTGCCACTCAGGCTGGCAATGATATAGTTCACGGGACTGACGGAATAGCCGGTTTTGGCCGGAGGCGTGATCACCACGCTGGCACCGGCCGGCGCGCCAAATATATAGCTCCCCGTATCATCGGTGATGACACGATTGCTTATGCCATTGATCGTGTATGCGACGGACTGCCCCACGTTGCAGGGTAACCCATAGAGCGTGCCGCCGATCGCAAAGCTTGCGCTGCCACTGTACACGAAGTTGCGGCTGGTCACGTTTCCGGAAAGATCGACGATCAGATGGTTGACCGGCAAGACGGTGTATCCGGAAAACGCCGTGGGGATGATGTTGACGGTCGCGCCGGCAGGGGCGGAGATGGTGTAGTCGCCCAGCGCGTCGGTCAGCGTGCTGCCCGTCACGCCATTGATCGTATACAGGACTGGTACGCTGATCACCGAGGCGAGGCCGCTGAGAGTCCCGCGCACGGTGAAAACGTCTGTGGCGGTGTACACGAAGTCCTGCCCGTTCACATCGTCCGTAAGGTTGGTGATCTGATAGCTGTCCGGGTCGACTGTATACCCGTCTTGCGCCGTGGGAACCGTGCGGACCGCCGACCCTTCCGGCGCGGTAAACGCGTAGTTTCCGTTCTCGTCGGTTGTGACCACAGCGGTCAGCTCGTTGACGGTATAGAAAATATCAACGCCCGAGACTGTGGCCAGGCCGCTGATGGTTCCGCTGACAGTGAACCTGACTCCACTTGGGCTATACACGAAACCAAAGCCGTTCACATTGTCGGACAGGCTTTCGATCTGCCAGCTATCCGGCGAGACGGTGTACCCGGCAATCGCGGTGGGCATGATGCTGATGGCCGAGCCGGCAGGCGCCGAGAGGGTGTAGCTGCCCAGCGCGTCAGTCTGTGTGCTGCCGGCCAAGCCGTTGACGGTATACTGGACGGGTATTCCAGCCTCCACGGGCAGGCCGGTGATGATCCCGCTTACGGTGAAGATACTCGACGAGGTATACACGAAGTTTTGTCCGCCCACGTTGCTGGAAACGCTGGGTAGCTGATAATTCTCCGGCAGGACGGAGTACCCGCTTTGCACGGAGGGGATTATACTGACAACTGCGCTAAGCGGCACGGCAAAGGCGTAGTTACCGTTCACGTCCGTCGTCGCTGTGCCGACCGTACCGTTGACAGTGTAGAAGACCTGAACACCGGAAACGGTGGCCAGGCCGCTGACGGTTCCGCTGATGGTGAAGCTGGTGGTGCCGGTGTACACAAAGCTTTGGCCGCATACGTTGCCGCTAATGCCGTCGATCAGATAGCTGGCGGGCGTAGCCGCATAGCCGCTCTGCGCCGACGGGGTTATCATAACCACTGCCCCCACCGGAGCGGTGAAGGAATAGTTGCTCAGCGAATCGGTAACCGCGCTCCCCACCTGCCCATCGATCGTGTAGAGCACCTGAACGCCCGCGTTGTTCGCCAAGCCGCTTACATGACCGCTGACGGTATAGCTCGTCGGGACGTTGGGGTTGATCACAAAATTCAGGTCATTTCGCTCGGCAGTCACTGTGAAGACGTATGACTCCGGCGTGACGGTCTGCGACTGGTCGCTGAGTAGAACGTTCACCGCGCTCCCAACCGGCGCGTTAAACGTGTACACTCCCTGTGAATCCGCGGTCACAGCGCCGGGAGTGCAGTCGATGCTATACACCACCAGGGCATCCGCCACTGGCGATGTTTGATTCATAACCGCGCCGCCCAAGGCGACCAGGTCATTTAATACGACATTTTGCATAAGCTCTCCTTTGCCCGGCTATAAAAGCGGCAGAGCTGCATCTGCCAAACGAGCCGGGGTGGATAATCGGTACCACTTACATAATATGCGACAATACGCGAGAAGTTTTCTCTCCAAACGTATTGCCAACGCACACAATCATCGCCTGCGCGTCCTCTCCTTAAAACCCCAGGATTCGCGGCGTCTCATTTTTGCGCTTTGTTTTGTAGCACCAATCGGGCCAAGTTCATATGCTAAAGCGACCCAAAGTATGTTCCTAATTCGTATTTTTTGTATAGGGGTGGCACATCATGTCGATTAGCATAAGCACCATCCTCCAGGTGGAGGATCCAACCAGCTCCGGCAACTGGATACTCTATCCTGATGGCATCACGAGGATGACGGGCGAAACGGCGCACTACCGGCTCTACTATACTTTCGCCTCGACTGATGTTGGAACGTTCGACAACATGCGGCTCGACATTCTTTTCGCGGATATCTTCCAAAACATCGAAAATGTCGCCAACGTGGCGTTACCTGCCGGCGCTACATATACCACCGAAAACACAGCCGCGGGATTTTACGTGCATATCAACCTGGGGTCAGGCCTGCCGCCCGGAATCAGCGCGTTCATCGACTTTGACGCGCAAAGCCGAGCCCCACAAGGCCCGGACGGCGCTGTCATCAGCACCTCCGTCACGACAACCGGCGTATTCAATGGCTCCACGTCCATCCCTGTCAATGACCAGACGAACGGGCCGACCTGGACCGTCGCCGCGGCCATTTACGACACTTATACCAAGTCCATCGTGCACAACGGTGACATCTATACCCCCGACGCGGACGCGTACATCGTCGACTACCGCATCACGCGCACGACCACCACGCCCATACCCTACTCGCGCATTGGCGTTTGGCGGGCAACCCTGGTTACGATCGTCGACACCCTGCCCACCATCCCCGGGGTTACGCCCGTCGTAACCTGGTCGGATTATACGCCCTATTCGGTATCGGGAAACACCGTCACATTCTCAAATTATGACGTGTACTTCGGTCCCCAGTACATCACCTTCCGCGTGATCTACCCCAAGGCGCAGATCGACGCGATCGGCGGCATTGGGGTCCTTGGCGACATCACCAATACCGCGACCACGCACTATCAACTATGGGGTGGGCAAACGCAGGACATCACGACCACGATCACCCACCCGATCAACCCGATTCCCGCGCCGGTCATCGGTCAGGCGACGATTTGGAAGCGTTCCGTCATGTTTCAGGGCAACCCCATTCCCGGTGCCGTGCTCTATACCAATAATTTGACATACGACTATATCATCAGCACCGGCATGTCGACAGATACGAACGTCATCCCCGATACGCAGACCCTTACCGATCAAGGTCTGGTGATCAAACTTCAGGATGGCACGACCTATACACCCGCGCCCGACGAGCTGGAATGGGTGTCCATCAAGATCACCGCGCCGGCGGGCACGTTCGAATACCAAACCAACCTGGGCGGGAGCACTTGGTTTCCGTACGCTATCGCAATCCCCACCCCGGCGTATGTGCCCTTCCCGACACTGCCCGCAGGCGAGTACATTACGCAATGGCGCGTGGTAGCGACAGGCTTTATCAACGTCAACGACAGCTTTACGATCGGCACGTATGTTACGCTCAAACAGCGCACGCAGGCGCAGCCCCTGCTCGAGTCGGTCAGCAATACCGCGCTCGCCGAGAAGACTTTCTATGACGGCAGCACCCGCTCGATCACGCAGACCGTCACTTTCCCGGTTGATTACACGCAGCATATCGGCCAGAGCATTTATAGCCTTTCCGTAGCTTCGCCGACGGTCAACCCCGGCAGCCGGTTCACAACCATCATCAACACCGTGGTCGGTGCCGATACCACGGTTTCCGTGCCCAGCACCGATGTGTACGTTGTCGTACCGCCCGTGTTTACGCCGTTCACCGTTTTGTATGAGTCGAGCGGAACCCCGGCCCCCTTCGATACGACGCCCAACTGGATGGGCACCGGAAATACGCTGCTCCACTTCACGGTTACCTACACGCCCTCGGCAATCGGCGGTACGTATAAGGCATATTACGTGCAGTATGACGCGGATCCGGACATGATTCCCGGCAACTACAACCTGGACTACTGGTATGTGCTCAATACCACCCAGGCCAACAACCCGAGCATTACGCACTCGGCAGGTAGAACCACCGCGCCCGACATTTATGACTTTGACCAGGACGGCGACACGACGGAGCTTGTGGCGATGTCGCCGCTGCCCGTACATGTGGTGGCCGCGCAGGTCGTCAATGTCAAAAAGATGAGCAAGAGCGCGCGCGATCCCGATTTTCACGTGGGCAACGACACGAGGGTCACCGGCGGAGAACTGTTCCAGTATCGGGTAACCGTGCGCAACGACAGCGAAGACCCGATGACGAATGTCGTCATGATTGACATATTCCCCTACGTCGGCGATACGTTTGGATCCCAATGGACGCCGCTTCTGAACGCGCCCATCACCGACGCATCCGGGGCGTCGATTGAATACTCTACGTCGACGGACCCAGTTCTTTATCCGATCGGCAGCGGCGGCACCGGTACGTGGTCGCCCACGCCTCCCGCCGACATCACCACGGTGCGCGCGATCCGTATCGATTTCGGCAGCCGCGTATTTGCCACCGGCGAGACGGCGGAGGTCACGTTTGACATGCGAACCCCGGAAACCGGGGTTAACGGCACGTTTACGTATAATAGCGTCAAGTATATCGCCAGCGCGATCATAAACGGCGAGATTGTTCCCTATCTCCCGTCCTTTTCCCCGCCGGCGGACGCGAACATTGAGTTCGTCATCCTGAACACTGGCATCGGCGATTTTGTATGGGACGACCGGAACCGCAACGGCATCCAGGATCCCGGTGAACCCGGCATCAACGGCGTTACAGTCTCGCTCTATGACGCAAACATGCAACTGATGTACACCACCGTGACCGCCAATAGCCCGGTGGATGGCTCGCCCGGGTTCTATATGTTCAGCGGCATTTGGAACAGCACCTACTATGTCGGTTTCCCCACGACACTGCCCAGCAGCTACGTGTTGACGATCCAGAACGCAGGATCGGACAATACCCTCAACAGCAAGCCAAACCCGGCGACGGGCTTAACCAGCCTTGTCACACTGGCGCTCGATCAGATTATCACGAATATCGACGCGGGGTATTATTCCACCCTTTCCGCCGATCTTTCGATCGCAAAGACCGCATCGCCAGACCCCGCGGTGGTCGGGCAACTGCTGACATACACGCTGACAGCGTCCAACCTGGGGCCATCGACGGCACAGAATGTCGTGATCAGCGATACGCTCCCGGCCGGTTTGACCAACCCGCAGTATTCGACCGATAGCGGTGTGACGTGGCTGACATGGAATGGCAGCTACAGCGTCGCATCTCTGGCGCCGGGAAGCAACGCCAGCATCCGAATTCGCGCCACAGTCGATCTGACGGTGACGGGCAGCCTTTCCAACACCGCGACGGTGAGTAGCGATACCTACGACCCGAACCCGGACAACAACACGGTGACGATCATCACGCCCGTTTCCCGCCCGGCGGATGTGTATATCATCAAGACTGGCGGCGCGGCGGTGTCCGGCGGCACGATCATCTATACCCTTTCCGTCGGCAACAATGGGCCGGTAGCCGCCGACAATACCATTGTCACCGACACCATCCCGGCATCGCTGACCAACCCGCAGTACTCGCTGGACGGCGGTGGGACGTGGTTGACATGGACGGGAAGCCTGAATGTAGGAACACTGGCGCTGAACGCGATCGTGACCATCCTGCTTCGCGGAAGCATCAGCCCGTCATTCCAGGGGGCGATCACGAACACCGCCAGGGTCGCATCCGACAACCCCGACCCTGATCCCACCAATAATACTTCCACCGATACGACGACGCCCACCCAATCGGCGGACGTATCCATGGTGAAAACCGTGAACAACACCGGCACCATCAACCCGGGCGATACGCTGGTCT
>JAVBOM010000054.1:0-9515 GCA_031550535.1 Eubacteriales bacterium | reverse complement strand
AATAGTAGCGTGGCTCGATCATTCGTACCCATTCGCCCCACGGCACGATCCGCTCGATCTGCGACAAGAAATCTTTCTTATGTTCTTATGCGTCTTTGCTCGCGCTAGTTCATCCGTCAGCGCACTCAGCGTTATCTGTTTATTCATAGCCTTATTATACCACCTCGTGTGCCATTTTGCTTCTGTGCGGTGTTGCCTTAAGTGGGGATTCAAGGGGTGAAACCCCTTGGCGTTCCTTCGTTCCTACCGCGACAGCCCCTGAACTGGCATTCGTCTGGGCGCTTAAATGGGGTGAGCCGCCGCTTTCGCGGAGCGATCTCTTTGCCCTTTCACTGGAATGTTAATGAACGGGGTATTGTACGGTGTTGCCCTAACGTGGAAAACAGTTCGGATGTGCATCCAAACATGGTGTCAATATTACTCATTGCCTTCACATCTTTCGTTCTTTGGATTAATTATAACAGCATGTCTAGTTTGTGCCAATTCATGGGAACAAACCGCTACTCTTCCAAAGGCAGTTCGCGTATGTCAACCACCCCAATGTCGCCAAAGCTCGCGATGAGCGCCGTGTTGCCGCGCGGGCCGCGCACCGGCCCATGGTTGACCCGTGCGGCGGTTTTGCTCGTCGCGGTACAGCGGCATCTTTTTCAGCGGCGACGCCCACATGGCAAAAGCGCACCCGGCGACGGCCGGGCCATACGCGGCGGTCGCGCTGGTCAGCACGGCGTCTATGGGCAGTGCGCCCGGATTCCGGAACCCATCCGTGCCGGCGCTGCCAAGCTGCAGCCATTTGAGGGCTGTGGCTTCCGGGAGTGGGCCGAGTGGGAGGCTGCCGAGAATTACGTCGCGGTCCCCGCGTCCTGCACCGTAAGCAGCGCGTGGCACACCGGTGATATCGGCAGCATGGCCAGAATGCTTTTCAACTTTGGCGTGGTGCTTTACCCCTCTTGGAAATCCATTCTCCTTGCTTGATGCTTATAAATCCCTTCCGCCAGTAAACCCGGGTCCGCCGGCGCCCATGTAGCCCAGGCTCTCCCCGCGTTCGCTAGGGCTGAGCCAAAACGCGTACAGGCTGCCATCCGTCATTCGGAAACGTAGGCGAAACGGCTTCCCGCGAAGCGCGGACAGGTCCCTGGCATCCGGCCACGTGATACGCGCTTTGCAGGAATCCCCCGCCACTGGCAGCGAGCCTTGAAGCGGCGCAACGGGATTGCCCTCTGTGTCCAGCACGTCCACTGTCAGCGCGCCTGCCTTGCAGTCGGCGTTGACAAACAGATATGGGTGATCCGACGTTAGCGTGCGCGAGGTCAGCACACCGCCGCCCGCTGGTGCGTCCATGGAGGCAAAACCATCCCGCCGCATTGTCGCAAGGCCCACGCTTCCGCCGGAGTACATGTTCATGCCCAGCACAGGCGAATTGCCCGACCATGCGGAGAAGAAGAAATATAGCCTATCTCCCACCACATGGACGATACCGGAATGCGTGTGCAGATAGCCGTAGTCCCAGCGACCGTCTACACGTGAGGAGCGCAGCGCGGGCTCGTTGTTCGCGCGGTCAAAGTGGAACCCGTCGCGGCTGAACGCGAGTTTGATGTCCATGATCTTCGGCCGATGGATTTTCTCACAGATTTCGTTCGGTGGGCCAAGGAAAATGTGGTATGCGCCAAGCATCAGGCTCTCGTATCCGACCGCGTCCAGGTTATAGAGCTGCGGCGGGTGCCCGAGGTTCTCATCCGGTCTGTCCTGCAGGCTGCACCGATCCCAAAAGACCGGCGCATCGTCTTCCCATTGCGCCTGACGGAAGAAATCGTCGCACTCATAATAGTATCGTGCGCGGACGCGCGGGTCAACCGGTGTATTGCGCCGAATGCTGAAAACCCACTTTTTGCGAAAGGGATTGTAGAAAAAGTCCGTATTGTCACCGCACTTGCCGGTATGGGAGACAGCGCGCCAGTGGATACCGTCGCCGGACGCGTATAGGATCGCCCGCTCGCCGACCTGCGTGCGCTTTTTCATCGCGTAAAAGATTTGATCCGGCTCTTTTAACTCACGGTAGTACACGAACATTTTATACCGTTCCGAGGGATCTTCCGCGCCATAATCGATCCACGCGCTAGCGCCGTCCCGCTGCATACCGGGCTGGAACGGAATCGCGCGGCCAAAGCTCTCGGGGTCCATGTCGGAAAGGCGCGTCCAGCGAAGGCCGTCCTTGCTCTGCGCGTAGGCGGTGCCATCGAAAAAGCCCGCGTGGTACCACATCTTAAAAAGGTTATCGCCATCGTCGTAGATAATGCCGTCGTTGAACGGGCAAGCCATCGGCGCGTAGCCGCCGTTCATCTCCAGCGGCGTTTGCGGGAAAAAGACCGGCCCATCCTGGTATAGCGAGGGCTGGTGGAACGCGCGGGTGAGCGTCGTCGATTCGATCAGGAAATCGTCCACGAAGAGCTGGCGGCCCAGGTTTATCGGCGCGATTGTGGGTCTATTGGTCAGATAGGGAACCGGCTGCGGCGTCACCATGGAACACTGCGGGTACCTGGGCGGCCACGCTTCAGAAATTTGTATGCCGTTATACAGTTCGGGCATCGGATATTCTCCTTTCACAAATGGGGGCTGCCGCGTTAGCGCGACAGCCACGGTGTTTCAAGAGGCGACTGCCATCCGTCATTTGCTTTGCAGCTTCTTGTACTCCTCGTTGACCTGCGCGGTCATCTCCTTGCCGCCGCTGGTGTTCCACGTATTGACGTATTCATCCCACACGGCTTTGGGGTCGATGTCCTTCTCGACGATCAGCTTTGTAAAGACGCTGTTGGTCAGGTCCTTCTTCAGCGCGATGCCATTCTTGAGCTCCAGCTCGGTGGAGTAGGGCATGGGGTTTCGGACGATGTAGGGGTTGTACGTCTGGATCGCCTCCATCGCCAAGGGGTCGGTGTTGCGCGGGTAAAAGCCGGGGCGGCAGAACCACGCATAGAGGCCCGCGCCACTCTTCTTGTATTCCTCCGTCGTCATCGCCTTGGAGACGACCTTGCCGTCAATCTCGTCCCAGTGCTCGCCCTTGATGCCGAACACGGCCAGATCCCAACCCTCCTGGGTGGCCAAGAAATCCAGCAGTTGTACGCATTTTTCAGGATTCTTGCTGTCCTTGAAGATGATCTGGCTGATGAACTGCAGATAGGGTACGCCGGGGTACGCCGGTTTATCTACGCCCTCGGCCGTCATCGGCGGCAGTACGGCAATCTTCGCTTCCGGCACGTTGGTCATATACTCGCGCCAGTAGTCCGATGTGCTCAGCGTCATCTGGGTGGGCTGCCACCACTGCATGCCATACATGTTGCGCGCCATGTTCGCGACCATTTCCGACCGCGCCATCAGCGGGAATTCCGGCTCCACATACCCGGCTTGGTACAGCGCACGCACGCGCATCGTAGCTTCAAACGCCTCGGGCATCACGCCCCACCAGATGAGCTCGCCGTCCTTGGTGATATTCCACTGGTTGCGGGCTACACCATACGCGCCCAGCCAGAACTTATCCGTATCGTAGCTGCCATTGCCAGCCATACCAACGCCGAAGGTGTCCGCCACGCCGTCGCCGTCTGGATCGCCGATGGTAAACTGTTTGATGACCTCTTCCAGTTCGTCCAGCGTCGTCGGCATCGCCAGACCCAGGTTGTCCAGCCAGTCCTGGCGGATAAGGAACGTCTCGTCGGCCATCTCCGCGTATCGGCAGGGAATGCCGTAGATCTTGCCGTCCGGCGCGAACCACCAGGAATCATCCGGCCGCACCTTCATGATATTCTGGCCGTACTCCTTGATCAGATCATCCAGCGGCAGGATTAGGCCGCTTTCCGCAAAGTCGTCGTAGTCGCCCGGCGGGTTGGTCCACCAGACCTCCATCATGTCCGGGTAGTCGCCGGAGGCTAGGATCACCTGGCACTGCTGGCCGTAGTCCGCCGGCGCTCGCCAGTCGATTTCGATATTTGCCTGGATTTTCTCCTCCAGGATCGGCAAAATCGGGTTGACCGGATCACCTTCGCCGAGCTTTCTGGCGATGAGCTGGATTGTCGGCCAATCGGGGTTGCCTGCCTGCGCGACCTGCGCGAGGCTGAGCAGCGAGGTCAGAATCAACGCCAGAGCCAGGATAACCGCCATCTTTTTTTTCATGTGCGCTCTCCTCCTGATTTGTGGTAGGCATTCCTTGCGGAAGCCCATTGTGGCTTGGAATCTCCGGTTCCTCGCCACCGTCGATGGTCGTTTCAAGTGCGAGCAGTGCCTGCCGGGAACGGGAAACGGGCGAAAACGACCTCCTTTCCATGCGGACGGCGCAGGTTTGAAAAATCAGCGCCATTAGGGCGACACCGCACAGTCGCACACACCGCCCTTGCGGATCTTTTCGCGCTGCTCTGTGTCGCTCTTGCGGTCGCCGTAGCGCTGCTACGGCTTCCTCCAGGCTTCTTGATCAGCGCGAAAATCTCTTGCAATGCCGGCGATGCTCCTTTGTGCGGTGTCGCCTTAGGGGATTCCGCAAGAAATCCCTGCCGCGTCAAGGCCGGAAAAGCCGGTGCGTTAACTCTTGATCGCGCCGACCATCACACCCTTGCTGAAGTACTTCTGCAGGAACGGATAGACTGCGGCAATGGGGACAACGCCGACGATGAGCAGCGCCATCTTGACCGTCTCCAGCGTGCGCGCGGACGTGCCGGTGTCGGATGCGGCGGCCGAAGACACGGCGCCGCCGCCGCTGAGCTCCGGGTTCATCGCGAAGATAATGTTGCGGATGACGAGCTGGATGGTCCACTTCTCCGGCTTGCTGATGTAGATCAGCGCGTCGAAGTATGCGTTCCAGTACCGCGCGGCATAAAACAGCGCGATGGACGCCAGCATTGGCAGGCACAGCGGGAGGATAATGGAGACCAAGATTTTCAAGTGGGACGCGCCGTCGATCTGCGCCGACTCGGCCAGGCTGTCCGGGATCTCCTTGATGGCGTTCCGCATGATGAATAGATAGAATGGGTTGACAAGCTGCGGAATGATCAGGGACCACAGCGAGTTGATCATGCCCGTGTTTTTCACCACCAAGTATGTGGGGATCATGCCGCCGCTAAAGAGCAGCGTGAAGTAAACTAGAAAGGAAATGGCGCGGATGCCCTCGACCTTTTTTGCCATCGGGTACGCCATCAGCAGCGTAACGGTCAGCGACAGCACCGTGCCCACCCCGGCCACGAAGATGCTGTTGAGTGCGCCACTGTACATCGACGCGTCGCGGAACACATAGAGATAGTTTTCCAGCGTGAAGCCGAGGGGGATAAGCAAGAAATTAACGTTTAGCACGTCTTTATGGGTGCTGAGCGAATACATCAGCACATACCAGAACGGATAAAACGTGATGAACCCGATGATCGCCAGGCAAGCGTAGTTGAGCGCTGTCAGCGCGGAAACGCGCGTACCGGGCAATCTGCGCGGAAGCTCTTTGACCATAAGGATCTCCTTTCTGGCTGTGCCGAGTTAATGCTCTAAAACACACCCTGCTCAAATCGATTGGCAATGCCGTTCGTCGCGATGACGAGGATCAGGCCGATGCCCGACTTGAACAGGCCGGCGGCGGTGGAAAGTCCGTATTGCCCCTGTTGGAAGGCAACCTTGTACACATAGGTGTCGATAATTTCGCTGACCTCGTAGACCATGCTGTTTTGCAGCACAAGTACCTGCTCGAATCCCGCGTTTAACACATGGCCCAGGCGTAGGATCAACATCGTGACGATGGTCGGCATGATGCCGGGGATCGTCACATATCGCAGCTCGTGCCACTTGTTCGCGCCGTCAATCCGCGCGGCCTCGTATAGCTCTTCGTTGATGGATGACAGCGCCGCGGTATAGATGATCGCGCTCCAGCCGGTTTCCTTCCACATTTCCGTAAAGACCAAGAATCCCCGGAACGCGCGCGGGTCCATCATGACATTTAGCTGGTTGCCCGTAAGCCACCGCCAAAGGTCTGGCAGCACCCCGGACCGAGGCGCGAAGAACACCAGCGCGATGCTGCCCAGCACAACCCAAGAAATAAAATACGGCAGGCAGACGACCGTCTGCGTTACCTTGCGGAAGCGCTTGCGCCGCACTTCGTTGAGCATCAGCGCCAGCAGGATCGGAGCGGGAAAGCAGAGAATAAGCTTGTACAGGCTGATGATAACGGTATTGCGCATTACCATGCCGAACACAGGCGAATTGAAGAAATCCTGGAAATTTTCCCACCCAATCCATTTACTGCCCAGGATGCCGCGGCCAATGCTGAACTTCTTGAACGCGATGATCAGGCCGTACATCGGGATATAGCGATAGATGAGGAAAAAGGCAAGGCCTGGGAGCAACATATAGTAGAGTTGGCGGTTGCGACGCATATTCCGTAGCGTTCCGCCAGCGGGTGGTCTTGCGACGCCCAACATGGCTTCATCCCCTTTCGCCGGGTGGAGTCGATCCTAGATGTTATCATAGACCGTGAACGACTGGATCACAATCAAACATTTCTGCCATTTCTATAGAATCTGTGATGTATTATTCTTTCTCTCTATAAAAATGGCTGAACTATGATACAATTTGCGTAGGGATTTCAGATGAAAGGCGAGGGTATTCGTGTATACGATGCTGGTCGTGGACGACTCGGAAATCGAGCGGGACGGCATACGCTTCCTGGTGGAAAAGTATCGAATGCCGCTGAAGCTATTCGAGGCCGAGGACGGGGAGAAAGCGCTTGACGTGCTCCGGTGTGAACGGGACATCGACATTTTGTTTTCCGATATTAAGATGCCGCACATGGACGGTTTGCAGCTCTGCAACAGCGCACGCAACCTCTATCCGGGCCTGCACATCATTATCTGCTCGGCCTATGGCGAATTCGAGTACGCGAGAAAGGCGCTCGCGTTTAAGGCGAGCAGCTACCTACTCCGGCCGGTGCATATCGACGAGTTTCAAAAGACCATGGCACACGTGATTGAGGAATGCACGCTGGAACGGGAGCTCGCGGACCGGATGGGATCGCTGCTGGGCGCACCTCAGGGGCTTTCGGAGCTAACGGAGCCGCTGTCGGATACGGTGCTGCGGCTCATTGCCCGAATGCGCGCCCCGCACCAGCGGGATAGCTTTGCCGACACGGTGCTCCGCTTCATCGACGGGCACTATGCAGAAAACCTTGCGGTATCGGACATCGCGTGCGCGGCGCATGTCTCTCCCGGGCATCTGTGCCGCGAGTTTCGGAAAGAAACGGGCGTTAGCCTGATGCAGTTCCTGCAGCAGTTCCGACTGGAGCGCGCCAAGGATATGCTGCTGAACACGGATGAAAAAGTGCACGATATCGCCCGCTTGACGGGGTTTCAAAGCGCGACCTATTTTGGCGCTGTGTTCAAGCGGCAGATGCACATGACACCCAACGCCTACCGAAACGAGGAAATGCCCAATGACGACGAAGCGCGGTCGCGTTCTGACGAAATATAACAACCTGTCCTTTCGCAACAAGCTGGTGGTGACCTATTTTATCGCCATGTTGGTGCCGGTGGTGCTGTTGATGCTGCTGTTTAACGGACAGGCGTCCTCGCGCTGGTCTGAGAAGCTGCTGGCCAACACGCAGATACAGGTGAACGAGTATATCGACAAGATCGGCCAGCGTGCGGACCGGGCCGAAATGGCCGCGCGCATCTTCGCGCTTGACAACCGAACCATTGACATCCTGCAGCGGGAGTACGGCGATTTTTACTACTTTGCCAAGGATTATATGGACGTCATCTTCCCCACGTTCACCATGATCCGCTATATTTTGCCGGAGCTTACGCGCTGGTGGCTGTATACGGACGGCCCGCTGCAGCACATCCGCACATTCGGCCGGCCGCTCCAAGCGCTCTTGGATCAGCCGTGGTTTGACAGCGCGATCCGTCAGCGGCAATTTGTTTGGTACACCCAAGAAAACACGCTTCGCCTTGGGATCCGGCAGGCGGATGTGTCCTTTGAAAATCGGGTGAATTTCATTGTGCTGGATTTTGCGGCGAGCCAATTTTTCGAGGGCATTGAGCTGGTCGGCGTGGACCACGCCGTACAGGTCTTGGATATGGGCGGCAATATTGTGTACGAGCGAAGCACGCTGGAGGGGAGCGGCTCCATCCACGCCGGAGACGCGCCCGTGGGGCAGCCGGTCCGTGTTGACGGCGAGCGCTATGAAACGCTGGGAGGCAAGCTGACCATGCGCGGCTGGAGCATCCGCTATTACGTGCCCTCGCGCGTGTTCGCGCCGCCGATGGGCTGGGCGTTTGCGCTGGTCGTTTCCCTGCTGCTTTTGGTGGGCATCTGCTTGGCAATGATCGGTTTTCTGCTGTCCAAAACGCTGATCCGCCGGATGGAGGCGCTGAATAACCGTGTGCGGGCTGTCGTCACGCTGGGCCAGGCGCAGGATCTGCGCACCGGCGATATGGACGAGATCGGCGAGCTGTCCAACTCTGTCGCCACGATGATGGAAAAGACAAACAGACTGACGCGTGAGATGTACGAGAACCAGCTCGCGCTGCGCGAGGCCGAGTTTAAGGTGCTGCAGACGCAGATAAAGCCCCACTTTCTGTACAACAGCCTGTCGCTGATCAACTGGCGCGCCATTAGGAATGGTGATCACGAGACCTCGCAGATGGCGCTGATGCTGACCCAGTACTACCGGACGATGCTGAACCAGGGCCGCTCCATCACCACGGTGCGGGAGGAGTGGCTGAACATGGAGGCGTACCTGCACATGCAGACGCTGCTGCATAACCGTAACTTTGAAACGGACATGTACCTGGACGAGCACCTCGCCGAATATCCGGCGCCAAACCTAATCCTGCAGCCGCTGGTGGAAAACGCGATCGAACACGGGCTGGATAAGCTGCGCGACACGCCCGGCAGGCTCTATGTGCGCGGAACGCTTGCCGGGGATGACATTCACTTTGAGGTGCGCGACAACGGCCCCGGATTTTCCGAGGAGAGCCTGACGAGTGCGCTGACCGTCGGCGCGTCAAGCTACTGCCTCAAGAACATCCAGGACCGGCTGCGCCTGATATACGGCGAGGCTTTCCGGTTTACGCTGGGCAACACAAAGGAGGGCGGCGCGTTCGTCGTCATCGAGATTCCAACGGCCGGGCCGCGTATGAAACATATCCCGCTGCTCAGGATGGAACAGGAAATGGCTAGGCAGGAAGCGTCGGGGGTCAACTGAGACGGCGGCGCAAATTCGAAAAATCAACGCCATAAGGGGGCTGCCCGAGCGGGGAAGAACGCTGGGGCGGAGTCCCAGACTCTGCCAAAGGGCTTTGCCCTTTGGAATCCCATCATTTCGCCTCACGGCGGGAAGGGTTGATATATGAATTTAGGGCAACACCGCACAAAGGAGCGTCGCCGGCATTGCGAGAGATTTTCGCGCTGATCAAGGAGCCTTGCGGGGGGCCGAGGAGGCGAAAGGCCGACCCACAGTCGACAAAAAACATCCCCAAAAAAAAATAAAAGACAGGGGGGGG
>JAVBOM010000013.1:0-49212 GCA_031550535.1 Eubacteriales bacterium | reverse complement strand
ACAGAAACCCGTTAACGGGTGGCCAGTAACAAGCCTATGCAAATGTCAGGCCGTACCAACGCCACGTGAGGCGTGGCTAGTATCCTAGGGCTAGGCCCGCCTATGAAATACCACCGGCTACGCCGGTGGATGGTTATTATAGGCGGCCCAAACCCAGAACACTAGCCACGCCTCACGTGGCGTTGGTACGGTCTGCCATCTTACTCCGTTCGGAGCGCGACCACCGGGTCCTTGTTCGCCGCGATCTTCGCCGGAAAAAGCCCCGCGATGGAGGTCAGTACCATGCTGCCCGCGATGAGCGCCACGGCGTGCGTCACGGTCAGACTGGCGATGCCGGAAATGTTCACCAGCGAGACGATCAGCAGGTTGATCGGAATCGTGAGCAGGTATGCGAGTCCAACGCCCAGAGAACCCGCGACAAAGCCAATGAGAAGCGTCTCCGCGTTGAACACACGCGAAATGTCCTTCTTGCGCGCGCCGACGCTGCGCAGAATGCCAATCTCCTTCGTGCGCTCGATCACCGACACATACGTGATGATGCCGATCATAATCGTGGAAACGACGAGCGAGATGGCCGCGAAACCCACGAGCACCGCCGATACGGTGGTCAGCATCGTTCCAGTCGCGCTGGTGATAGCCTCGGCGATGTCCGAATACAGCACCTGCTCCGCCTCCGCGCGGCCGTCGTTGTAGGCGTCGAGGTACGCCTTGATGGCGTCCTTGCTGTCAAAGCTGGTGGGATAGATGCTGATGCTGGTCGGTGTGGTGTCGATGCCGAGGTTCTTCCGCGCCTGCTGGTACGCCGCGTCGCCGACAAACCGCATGCCCGTGGTCACGTCGTTGTCCGTTTCCGCCTGCGCCAGCGCGATCTTGGAGGCCGACGCATCCTTGACGATGACATCGGTCAGCATGGGCGTATACGCGATGCCGGTGGACAGCATGCCGCCGATGGCGTTGGTCTTGGGGCGCAAAATACCCGTGACGACGAGAGAGATGCCCTCGCCGCTATCATACAGCGCCTTATAGTGACCTGAGTACAATGGCGGAAACACTGCCAAAGAAGATCGCGCAAATCAGCACCGGCAGCACGATCATAAGAATATTGGAGATATAGAGCCTGCGCCTGATGGTCATGACATTCACCTCCTGGGGTATTGTAGCACATAACCGGTGGACATGGTTAAACTGCGAGGGCCAATATGGTAAACAAATTATAAACAAAACCAGGCAAGGCAACCGAAGCAAGCGTCTCATGCACAGTGCTTCCGGCGGAAGAGAAAGGCGCGTTGCTGCCGGGGCGGGACTCACCTTTTGCGTGGATATCCCCAAACGGCAGGCGTAGAACCGTGCCCGTTCCAGCCGCACCGCCAACAAATCGATCAATCAACAAACCAAAACGGACAAATACACAGCGCCCCTGATGCGCTATACTGGCAACAAGAACAAACCACACTGAAAACAGTACACCTTCTTTGATCATTCTTGTTCGCAAGGGGGCTTTGCCATGCTGCGCATCGGGTTCATCGACTACTTCCTGGACGAATGGCACGCTAACAATTACCCGGCCTGGATTCGGGCGCAGGCAAAGGCGCTCGGCATGGACACCGACGTTTGCTATGCCTGGGCGGAGATGGACAAGTCGGACGGCCTGAGTACGGCTGCCTGGTGCGAGGCCCAAGGGGTACGGCTGTGCGATACACAGGAGGCGGTGATTGACGCGTGCGACGCGCTGGTCGTCCTGTCCCCGGATCATTGCGAGCGGCACGAACATTTGGGCAGACTGGCGCTGATGAGCGGCAAGCCTGTCTACATGGATAAGACGTTTTCCCCGGACATCGCGAGCGGGCAGCGCATGTTTGACCTGGCCGGACAGCATGGCACCCCGCTGTGCTCCAGCTCCGCGCTGCGCTTCGCGCCGGAGCTCGTGCCGTATCTGCACGGTGGCGCGGATTTGAAAAATCGCGCGCCAGCAGAGGATTTCACCAGCAATCCCTGCGTCTCGCCCAAGGACGTGCTGTTTGCCGCGACAACCGGCCCGGGCAGTCCCGAGACATACACCGTTCACCAGGCGGAGATGATCGTCGCAGTGTTCGGGGATGCGCCTGATCGCGTGCTGGTGACCGGCAGTCCCAAGGGGCGGCAGGTGCTACTCGACTACGGCGACCGCCAGGCGTCCATGCTGCAGATGCCCTGTCAGGATTTCACCGTCTCGCTGGCGTTTGCTGGCGATGAAAGCTGCTTGCTGCGCCCGGACGGCTACTTTGACCAACTGATCGCGTCGATGCTGACGTTTTTTCGTACGGGTGTACCGCCGGTGCCACGTAGCCAGACGATGGCCGTGATGGCGCTGCTGGACGCCGCCGGACGCGCGGCGCGGATGCCCGGGCACTGGGTAACGGTCAGTGCGGAGCGATAGATCTTTATGCGGCGCCTGGTTGGCAGAATCACTTTTTGCTTGGTAATTTCAGTCATTTTGTCGTCGGTTTTTTGAGGTGTAACCTCAACAAATCAGTAAAGCAGACAAATAGATTGGCTTTTGTGACAAATACATCGTGCAGCGTTCGTGTATAATATGAATGCGGCGGTTACAGAAGTGCCGCGCGAGCTACGGTGAACGCGCGGTCAAGGCGGGGGACTTACGGTTCCACGCCACAAGGGGATTTTGCGAAGAGTCCCCGCCGCGCTGAGGATGGTGCGCGATGGGGTTGAACCGGGCGAAGTTTCATTACGACCACTATTATCCGGATATGAACCTGGTGCTCGGGCCGTACGTGCTTTGGCAGGCAGGGGATCTCAGGTGTGAGCCGGGCTATATGGTGGACGCGCATGAACAGATTGTCCATGAGGTTTCGTATATCGTTTCCGGCCAGGGAACATTCGTGTTAAACGGCGTGGAATACCCCGTCCGTAAGGGCGACGTGTTCATTAATAAGATCGCGGACATGCACACGGTCATCTCCTCGGAGTATGACCCGCTCCGCTACTATTACATGGGCTTTGATTTTAAGCCGCCCATCGCGTCCGAGGTTACGCTCCGCATCAAGGATTTCTGGGAGCACACCGCCGTGCCCATTCTGTCCGGCGCGGTCAACATTCAGGAGGCGTTCATCGACTTCCTGTCCGAAATAGAGGTGGACGACTTCCTTGCGACGCCGCTCATGGAATGCTACGTGCAGCGCATCATCTGCGAGGTGTACCGCCAGTTCAACCGAAACCAACGCAGCCAGTATTTGCTCCATGAGGAGCGGTCTATGGATGAAAAGCTGATATACGACGTCGTCCAGTACCTGGAGACGCACATGGAGCAACAACAGAGCCTGTCCGCACTCAGCGAGGTCTTTGGCTATAGCTACTCCCACATTGCCAGCCGGTTTAAGGCTGTGATCGGCGAGCCGTTGAACGCATACTGCCAGCGGCGGCGGTTTGAGCGCGCGCAAGCGAACATGCGGCGGGGCATGAGCATTACGGAGGTGGCGGAGGCCGCCAAATACAAGTCCATCCATGCGTTCAGCCGTGCATACAAGCACCACTTTGGGGTGCCACCGACAAAGTACAAGGACGCGCTGCCCGCGCACACGCTATCCCCGGACGTGACAGGGCGCGGGGACGGCGCGGCAGATCCCGCGGATCGGATCAACGTGGCGGTGATCGGCTGCGGGGCGATTGCTCACGCGGCGCACATCCCGCAGTACCTCCGGCACCCCAACGTGAATCTGCTCTACCTGTGTGACATTAACCCCGCGCGCAGCATGGATGCCGTCAATCGCTGCCGCTGCGGCGCGGCGGTGACCGACTACCGGGTCATCCTGCGCGACCCGGAGATCGATGCCGTGTCCATCTGCACGCCGAGCGACCACCACGCGCCCATCGCGATCGATTTTCTGAACGCGGGCAAGGCCGTGTTGTGCGAGATGCCCGCGGCGCGCACGCTGGAAGGCGCGGAGGAGATGCAGCGCATCATGCTGCAAAGGAAACAGGTACTGCTGATCGGCATGGACAACCGATACGAGAGCGGCGTGGAGCGTATCCGCCGGATGATCCTGGGCGGACAACTCGGGGAAGTGTACCACGTATACATCGCGTTTCGTTCGCATCGCGCCATCCCGGGCCTTGGCACCGCGCGCACAACCCTCGCGCTCAGTGGGGGCGGCGCGCTGATAGACAAGGGCATGCGCCACCTGGATACGGCGCTGTACTGCCTGGGCAACCCACACCCCGTCACGGTATCGGCATCGACGTTTTGCCGCCTGGGACGCAACATCCGGGAGTACGTCTACGAGCGGATGGAGGGGGGCCCGCCGAAGCTGGACGGCGTGTACGACGTCGAGGACAGCCTGACCGCGCTGATTCGCACGGAAGGTCCGGCGCTGACGCTGAACGGCGGCTGGGCGCAGAACATTGAGGCGGAGGAGACGCACATTGACTTTATCGGCGACAAGGCGGGCATCCGCTACACGCCGGGGGAGGGCTTTATGATCTACGGCGCGGAAAACGGCGCGCTGATCTCCTACACGCCGGCGTACGCCAAGCAGGATCCCATCGGGGCGGAGATTGACGACTTTGTCGCCCGCGTCCTGGCGCGCGACTGCCCGATGGCCGCGATGGAACAGACCGTCGCCACGATGCGCGTCGTGCAGGCGGTGTATGCGTCGGCAAGCCGGAACAGGGAGATTGCCTTCAAGGGCTGAGACTTTGTTGTAAGGATTTCTTGCGAAATCCTCTCATGGCGTCATGGCGCCCAATTTTTCAAATCAGCGCCACCGGCGAGGAGCCTCAACGTTCACTCGAACTGTTACGGGCTATTGCCCCTAGCAAATATTTAATGGAGGTCGTCCGCATGAAACGATTCTGGCTATGGACTCTGGCGGCGCTGCTCACGGTGATGGCGCTTGCCCCGCTGCCGGCTGCGGCGGAAGAGGTTGCTTTCCCGGTCGAGGGCGTTGAATTCACCTACTGGTATCCCATGTGGGAAGACGAGACCCGCTTTGTCGGCAATGGCGACATGGGCGATTTGCACATGTACCAGCAGCTTGAGAAGGACACGGGCGTGAAGGTCAACTGGATTCACCCGCCGGTCGCGGAGAACAAGACCGCCTTTAACGTGATGCTCGCGCAGAAGGATCTGCCGGACATCATCACGCAGGAATACTACGTGGACTATCCGGGCGGGCCGGACAAGGCCATCGCCGATGGCGTCTACCTCCGCCTGAACGAACTGATGGAGCAGTACGCGCCGGAATACTGGGCGATCATCAACGCGGATCCAGAGATCCGCAGCCAAACACGGACGGACGAGGGCAACGTGTGGTGCTTTAACATGATCGATTCGTTCGCGCAGCCCTCCTACTACGGCCCGGTCTACCGCAAGGACTGGCTGGACAAGCTGGGACTCCCGGTGCCCACCACGCTGGACGAGTTCCATGACATGCTGGTGACCTTCAAGGACGAGATGGGCGCGGACGTGCCGCTGTACATGAATTACCAGGGTTTTTTTAACAGCTCCAAGATGCTGATGAGCGCCTTTGATGTCAGCAACGAGTTTTTCGTCCGGGATGGCGTCATCCATTATGGGCCGGTGGAGGAAGGCTTCCGCGAGTACTTGGCCCTGATGAAGCAGTGGATGGACGAGGGCCTGATCGACGCTGAGTTCGCCACCCGCACGCAGCCCGGCGCGTACGAGCCTTTTATCACCAACAACCGCTCGGGCGTCTGGGAGGACGGGCATTTCACCTGGCAGGGCCTGATCGCCAAGGCAACCGACCCGGACATGGAGCTGATTGCCGGCCCGTATCTGAAGGCCACGCCGGATCAGACGATCCACTTCCGCCAGCAAAACTACCGCGCGCAACAGAACGCCACGGCCATTACCACCGCGTGCAAAAACCCGGAAATCGCGGTCGCCTGGCTGAACATGAAGTTTACAGAGCAGTACCAGGTTTGGGGTAACTACGGCATTGAGGGCGAGACGTACGAGATGGTGGACGGCAAGCCCCAGTTCACGGAGTTCGCATCCAAGAACCCGGACGGCCTGTCGCTGAACCAGGTGCTGTACAAGTACTGTTTCGGCAAGGGCCCGTACTACCGCATTATGGGCCGCAACTGGTTCACCTTCCTGCCGACCGCTGTGGAAGGGATGACGATCTGGCACGAGAGCTCCGACGGCACGGCGATGCTGTCCCCGTACATGAGCATGACGCCGGAGGACGGTGAGGAGTTCTCGATCATCATGAGCGACGTGGAGACGTTCGTGAAGGAGTCCGTCGTCGCGTTCATCACGGGCCAGCGCTCGCTGGATACGTGGGACGATTACGTCAAGACGATCCAGTCCATGGGTCTTGAGAAGGCGCTGACCTTAAAGCAGACCAGCTACGAGAACTTCCTGAAGCGGTAAGCATTTCTTGTGGCGCTGATTTTTCGAATCCGCGCCGCCATCCAGGTAGAATCCAGCGGGAAAAGGCGCGGGGAGGGCCAGGGAAAACGGCCTCCCAGCGCCCGAACCGTCCGCGTGCGGCGGCATACGCGCATCAAAGGAGGAACCCGACATGCAAACTGCATCCAGGCGCTTTTCCCGCCGGGCCATTGCCCGGGATTTTCAGAAGCACTGGCCGCTGTACGCGCTCTTTTTGCCGGTACTGGCCTATTTTATTGTGTTTCATTACGCGCCGATGTACGGCGTCGTCATCTCTTTCCAGCGCTTCAACATCCGAAACGGGGTGTTTGGCAGCCCGTGGATCGGCCTGGAAAACTTTCAAAAATTCTTTGGCAGCTATTATTTCGGGCGCATTGTGGGCAACACGTTCAAGCTGAGTCTGCTGGATCTGCTGTTCGCGTTTCCCGCCAACATTCTCTTCGCGCTGCTGCTCAACGAGATCAGCAAAACCTGGTTCAAACGGGGCGTGCAGACGCTAACCTATCTGCCGTACTTCATTTCGTCGGTCGTCGCGGCCGGCATCATCATTGACTTTACGAGCTCCGAGGGCATCATCTCCCAGTTTATCGCCCTCTTTACCGGCCAGCAGACGAACCTGATGGCACATAAGGAGTACTTCCCGGCGATTTACGTCGCCAGCAACATCTGGCAGGGCATCGGCTTCGGTTCGATCATCTACCTGGCCGCCATTTCGTCGGTCAATCCCGAGCTGTACGAGGCGGCCATCGTGGACGGCGCAGGTCGAATCCGGCAGACGATCCACGTAACGCTGCCGGGTATCATGTCCACGATTGTCATCATGCTGATCCTGCGCATCGGCAACATGCTGTCCATCGGGTACGAGAAAATGCTGTTGCTGCAAAATTCAAGCAACCTGGAGGCATCGGAGATCATCTCCACCTTTGTGTACCGCAAAGGGCTGATCGAGGCGTCCTATGGATACAGCGCGGCGGTCGGGCTGTTCAACTCGGTCATTAACTTCACCTTCCTGATCGGCGCGAACTTCTTCAGCCGCCGCTTGACGGAAACTTCATTGTGGTAAGGGGGTAGTAAAATGCGCATGTCGCTTGGACGCCGGGTGTTTTTACTTGTCAATACGCTGTTCATGCTGGCCATGGTGCTCTTTTGCATCGTACCCTTTTTCCATGTGCTGTTCGCCTCGGTTTCAAACCCCGCCTACATCGCGCAGCACCGCGGCGTGATCCTGTACCCGGTCGGGTTTAACCTGGAGGGGTATAAACTGGTGCTGAAGAACCCCAACATTGGCCAGGGGTATCTGAACACAATTTTCTACACGGGCGTGGGCACGCTGGTCTCCATCGCACTGACGTCGCTCGGCGCGTACGTGGTGTCCCGCCAGGGCGTGCTATGGGCACCTTTGCTGATGAAGCTGATGACGTTCACCATGTTCTTCTCTGGCGGCCTGATCCCGTTTTTTCTGGTGGTCAACGGCATCGGCCTGATGAACTCGCGCTGGGCGGTCATTCTGCCGTACGCGATCAGCGCGTGGAACTTGATTATCATGCGGTCGTCATTCAAGGCGTTGCCAGCAAGTCTGGAGGAATCGGCCCGCATCGACGGTGCGAACGACATCGTCATCCTGGTGCGGATCGTGCTGCCGCTGTCGCTGCCGGTCTTGTCGGTGATGGTGCTGTTTTACGCGATCAGCTACTGGAATAGCTGGTTCCCGGCGGTGATGTTCCTGCAACGGCGGAGCCTCTTCCCGCTGCAGCTCCTGCTGCGCGAGGTGCTCGTGCAGAACGATATCACCAAAATCGCCAGCATCGCCGAGCTGCAGGAGCTCGAAAGCGAGTTCTACCGCGACCTGACGAAGTACACGACGATCATGGTCGCCACGCTGCCGATTGTGTTCATCTATCCGTTCCTGCAGAAGTATTTTGTCAAGGGCTTGATGGTCGGGTCCATTAAGGAGTGAGCCTATGAACGCCTATACGGACAATAACGGCATCGCGCGCACATCCGAGGACGTTGCCGCGTGGGTGCGGTCGCGCCACGGCATCTGTCTGATCGAAGGGTTTTCGCGCATGCTGCGCACACCCGGCGCCACCCGGGTGGACGGACTGACGGAACAGGTGGCGTCTTTTTTGAGCTTCTTCCAGCGGAACGCCTTTTATCTGCGCGAGGACTCCCCGGGCGCAATTACATGGGAAACCGGCGTGGTTCCCGAGGACGCGGGCGAACCATACGCGGTGGCGGTGTTCGCGATGGCGCTGGGCATGGGCAGCGCGCTGCCGCAGCCGACCGGCCACTTCACGCTGAGCCTGGAGGGGCTGGGGGATATCCGCTTCTGCGTGCGCTGCCACAACCAGCTTTGGCAGCAGGGGGATCTGTCGTTGTACTTTGACGTGCGAAGGCTGGAGACCTGCCCGCCGGGGCGAACCATGGTGCTGGACAGCTACTTGCAGCAGGAGCACGCCGCCGCGTTCGGCATCGGCTTTCTGCGCTTTCCGCTAACCCCGGAGATGCGCGGAAAGCCGCTCAAGCTGACGGTGCGCGGGCATGCCGAAACGGCGACAACCCGCTTCTTCAAGCTGGACACCGCCGATCAACTGCTGATCCGTGCCAACCTTTATGCCGGCATGGAGGTAATCTGTCAGGGAAGGCGCGCGCCGCGCGCGGGCGATTGGAACGTCTATTTTGGCGACATCCACACGCACAGCGGACAGGATAACATCGTCGCGAACACTGGCTGCGGGTATGGCACCATTGAGGAAAACTACCGCTACGCGCGCGATGTGTCGGCGCTGGATTTCTACGCGCTGACCGATCACGATTGGGGCATTGTCCCCAGCGACGCATGGGAGACGCAGAAACGGTACTGCGATCAGTTTTACGAGCCGGGCAGATTTGCCACAATCCCAGCATTCGAATGGACATCGGCGCAGTATGGACACCGCGACGTGTATTTTCGCGGCGCGGAGGGCACGCGGGCGGTGTTGGCGAGCCAGGGTGACACCGCGGTAACCACGCCGGAGCAGATGTGGGCGCAGCTCGACGCCCTGGGCGTTCCGTACATGACGGTGCCGCACCATCCCAGCGCCGTGTCCCATCCGTTTTGCTTCGACCAGTATAACCCGCTGCGCGACCGGCTGATAGAGATCTACTCGACCTGGGGAAGCTCTGAGCATGCGCACTGCCGTCCGCAGGGCTTCGGCTCCGACCGGTACGAGGACAACTATGTGGTGAACGCGATCGAACGCGGTTGGCAGGTGGGCTTTGTGGCGTCCAGCGACGGGCATGACGGCCACCCGGGGAACGCGCAGACCCCCGGCTTTTTCCATCCGCATGTCGCGCACGACCTGAGCAGCGGCTGGGTGGCGGTGCTCGCCACGGAACTGACCCGCGAGGCCGTATTTGACGCGCTTTGGGAGCGCCGCTGCTACGCCACGACCGGCGTACCGATCGTGCTGAGCGTCGACATCGACGGGCAGGCGATGGGCAGCTTCATTCGTGGCGTTAAGGTGGGCCAAACGCTGACGCTCCGGGCCGAGGCGCGGGGCACGTGCATGATCGAGCGCCTGGAGGTGGTTTCGGGGGGTAAAGTGGTATATGCGCAGGTTGGCGACCGCCGCGGCTATGACCGCTTGGACTGCAGCTATACCTTCCGGCGCGGCGCGCAGGACGAGTACTTTTACGTCAAGATCATTCAGGAGGACGGCGAGATGGCGTGGAGCAGCCCGATCTATCTGATCGGATAAAGGGCTGTCAAGGTTATTCCGCCAAAGAGGAAGGAGGCTGCGCGCGTGCTTCAAATCGGATTCGGTTCCGTGTTGGTGGGGGCAGACGCGGGCATAGCGCCTAAGTTTGAGCTGACCCGGCAGCTTGGCGGCCAGTTTATCGAGTTTTACTATCAGGAGATGGACGAGGCGGGGTATGGGCCGACGGAATGGCGGGAAATTGGCCGCCTGTCCGCGGCGCACGGCCTACCGGTGACGTACCATCTGCCGTGGGACGGCGAGGCGAACGACCTGGGCCGCTATGACGGGCAAGAGGGCGTCCGAAGGCTTGACCGCATGATGGATACGGGCTTCGCCATCGGCGCGAAATACATGATCCTGCACCTGGGCGCATACCCCCTCGGGGAGCCGAGGTTGCCGGTGCTCGAACGCGTGCTCGGCATGGCGGAGGCGGTCATTCCCCGGTTGGCCCAAGCGGGCGCGGTGCTGTGCCTGGAGAACAACACGGCGCTGTATACCCGCCACGCCATCGGCTGTTCAGTCTTTGAGATGGACACGGCGTTTGCCCGGATACGTTCGCCTCATGTGGGCATGTGCCTGGATACCGGCCACGCGCATGTGAACGGCTGCCTGATGGAGATGACCGAGGTGATGGCCCCGCACATCCGCTACGTGCACCTGCACGACAACGACGGTGTTCGGGACGCTCACCAGGCGCCAGGCCTTGGCAATGTCAACTGGCCCGCGTGGTATGCGAAACTGGCCGTCCTGCCCCAAAGCCCCTGGGTGATGTTTGAGTACCCGCGCGCCGAAGGCTATGCAAACACGATCGAGGCCATCCGTGCCGCCGAGGGCGCGGCACACGAAACGAATTGAAGGAGCATGATAAGATGAAAGTTGCCGTCATCGGCTGCGGAACCATTGCCAATTCCGCGCATATCCCCGCCTACATGAAAAACCCGGACGCGAACATCGCCTACTTTTGCGACATTCTGCCTGAGCGCGCCACAGCCGCCGTGGAAAAGTATGGCTGCGGCGTGGCCGTAGAAGACTATCACGCCGTGCTCGCCGACCCGGACGTGGTCGCCGTATCGGTCTGCACGCCGAACAATGTGCACGCGCAAATCTCCATTGACGCGCTACGCGCGGGCAAGCATGTACTGTGCGAAAAGCCCACGGCGCGGACGCTTTCCGAGGCGGAGGAAATGCGCCGTGTGGCGGAGGAGACCGGCAAGACGCTGAACATCGGCGTGGTCAACCGCTTCAACGACAGCGTTAACATGATTAAGAAGTATATCGATTCCGGAAAGCTTGGCGATGTGTATCATGTCTACGTCAGCTTTCGCGACCACCGCTCCATCCCAGGGCTGGGCGGGCCGTTCACAACCAAGGCCATTGCGGGCGGTGGCGCGCTGATCGACTGGGGCGTGCACTTCCTGGACATCGTCATGTATTGCTGCGCCGACCCGAATCCGCTGACGGTCACGGGCGAGGTGTTCAGCAGGCTTGGGCGCGACATTGAAGGGTACACGTATAAGAACATGTGGGCCGGCCCGCCGGTGCCGGGCGGCGTATACGATGTGGAGGATTCCGTGACAGCGCTGATCCGCACGGAGCGGCCTGTGATTACCGTGCATGGCGCGTGGGCGCAGAACATCGGCGAAAGGGAGATGTACATCGATTTCATGGGCGACAAGGCCGGCATCCGGCTGCAGTACGGTGAGGATTTTGCGCTCTACACGTCGGAGAACGGCGCGCTGGTGAGCTACAAGCCGGAGTTCAAGACCGACAACCACTTTCAGCACGAGATCGACGCGTTCATCCGCTGCGTGCAGACCGGGGAGAAGCTGCCGTCGCACATTGATACGAACATTGTGACCGCGCGGATCATGCAGGCAATCTATGATTCGGCCGAACGGCATACCGAGATCGAACTGTAGAACAAACAAGACAGGCAAGGGGCACCAAAAGGGGATTCCCGGCGGAATCCCCTTTTGGTGCCCGATTCTTCGAATCCGCGCCGCCTTTGCGAACAGGCTGGAGCAGATCAAGGCAAAGGACCTGTTCCTCACCCATACCGCAAAGGTGAAACCCCACCCGGCAGCATCCGCGCCGGCGGCTCGGCAGTGCAGCGCGACGGCTCAGTCTATGCGCTTGCCCCCGCCGGCGTGTACGTCAAGGCGGGCGCGGCGTCCATCGTTGTTGCCATCATCACCGGCCACCGCGCGAGCACCATGTTCTGCGGCACGGTTTCGGGCATCGTGCGCGAAGCGCACACCCACGGCGTGGCCACGCAGACCCGGTCGGGGCTCCTACGCTTACGGAAAAGTTTGATCAGGGCCACCGCCATAGCGGTCGCCGCCCTCGCACTTTATAGCGTCCGCGCGCAAAAAAGAGGACCCCGGTTTCCCCCGCGATCCCCTCAAACGTGCCGCCCCGCCGGTTATCGGTTGGAGGCGCGCCTCATCGCCCATACCCTACTGCCCGTTCAGGGGGCATGTCACGATGCACCGTTCCCCCGTCACCGGCCGGTACTTGTACACATGATCCAGCTTTTTCAGCGCCTCCCCGAGGTTCTCCGGCGTGATCTTGTCCGGGCAAGGCATGTTGGATTCGTTGCCGATGTAGATGTTGCCTTCCTCGCACATCAGCGCGTACTTGCTCGCCCAATCGCAGCGGTTGGCATCCACCGGCAAATACCGCACCGTCTGGCCGGCGATGGACAGGTCCACCATGGCATCCGCGCACAGCGCGCAGGTGGGGCACGCTTTGAGGCACTGCCCGCAGTCCGCGCACGCGGGCGCGCTGCCCGCCTGGGCTTCGTCCGGCTCCAGCACGGCGTCCGTCACAATGGCGATAAACCGCTGGTGAATGCCGTACGCTTCCGTCGCGACCGCGCCGTTGTACGCGAGTTTGCCAATCCCGGCGGCCACGGCCTCCAGCGCGTTGCACGTCGCGTCGTGGAACGGCCCGCGCGGGCTGCCCACCACGGACCCCGCGCCCGTGAGGTTGTAATCCATCTGCGCCTGATACCCCATCGCGTGCAGCATCCGCGCGATGGAATAGCCCGCGTGGCCGATCATGCGGTTGACCTCGTATTGCGAGAACACATACGGCCCCACCGCCTCGGCGGGCGGCTTGCCCACACGCTCGGCCCCGGTCTCGGGGTAATGGATGCCCAGGATGATGACGGACTTCGCGCCGGGCACCACATCGGTCGCGCCGAAGATTTCGCGGCGGCGCTCCGTGACCACCGGATCATACGCCATGAAGCGCGTGTTCCTGTCCTCGGCCACCAGCAGCGTTTCCCCCGCGCGGACCTTGCGCAGTTGCTCCGCCAGCGAATCGATCGTTTCGGCGGAAGTCACCCCGAACAGATCCACGCCCTTCGCCTCGGACAAATCTTTCAGCATCGCCTTCAGATCCTTGGGCGCATCCACCTGGTTCAGCATCGTGCACGCTTTGTCGATGATGGGCGCGCTGGTAAAGACCAGGGCGGTCTCCACATGGAACCCGTTTTCGGAACGCACCCCGCAGAGCGTCCGGATGCCCTCGTGCGCCATGCGCACCTTGGGCAGCGCGGAATAGCCCAGCGTCTCCAGGTCGCGGCAGGAGTCCAGCTCCGCGAAACTCAGCCCGAGCTGCGCGATGCGGTCGAAATCGCGCTCCAGGTTCTTGCGCTCGCGCGCCGCCGGGTCCTGCTCGGGATACTTGGCCGCGAAAAGGATCGCGCCCACCCCATCCGGCATCTCCCGCGTGATGTCAATGCCCGCCTTTTGCAGGGATTCCCCGGAAACGAAGTGCACACTGTCCAGGTCCCACGTCTCCGCGTGGCGCAGCACCTTGTCATACACATTGCGGTGCACCGGCAGCGAAGACGGCGTGACCTGCCGCTTGCGGCGCGCGCAAACCTTCGCGTAGTCCTTGTCCCACGCCCGCAGGTGCTTTGGCAGGCAGACCTTCAGGCACACGCCAAACTCGCCGCCGCGCAGACCGTGTTCGCCAATGTTTTTGAGCAGCACCGCCTCGTCGACCACATCCGGGATCGGCAGATCCAGATCAATATCGAAATGCTCGCCCCAGGCGCAGCGCCACAGGTTCTTGTTGCAGAAGCGGTGATCCTTTCCCTCCACCACAACGTTTTTCACCCCGCAGGTCTCCTTGCGGAACGCGTCCGTCGGGCAGTTGCGGATGCACTCCCCGCACATGTCGCACAGCTTCTCCCCGCTGTACAGCGGCGTGGGCGTCAGTTCCGCTTCCGTAATAATGGAAATGAACCGGTTGCGCGTGCCATACTCCGGCGTCATGCAAAGGCCGTTCCAGCCCAGCTCGCCAAGGCCCGCGCACACGGCGCTGTAAATATGGCTCATGTCCGGCGCGAAAATCGCGTCCAGCTCCTTGTACCCCCGGTAGCGCCAGATGTTGGAGCACGCGATGGGCACGGTCTTGTGGCCGAGATCGTCCAGCATGCGCCCGATTTTGAACGAAAGCACGTCCAGCTTTTCGTTCATCGCGTATTGGACGCGATACGGGCCCATATCCTGCGGGTGAACCTCGCCGTCCAGCTCAATGGCCGCGTCCGGGTGGTGAATCGCGCACACGACCACCGACCTTGCCGTGGGCAGGATTCCCTTGGGACTCATCTTGATCGGCGCGTTTTCAAACCGTTCGATGTTTGCGACGCCGATGAGGTCCGCGCCGAGCGAGTAGGCGAATGACTTGACAGCCATTGTGAGCTTATGATCCATGGCGGCAATCCCTCCCCAATTTCTGCGCATCTGGTTTGCCCGTATTGTAGCATGCGAAAAACGGGCGTCACAACCGGACAGAAGCACAGAATCACGGGAGGGAACACACGAAATTACTGTTTTTCTATGCAAGAGATTGAAAAGATGGTTGTTTTCTCTGGTAGGGTTGTTGGATTGTCAGGTTGCCAACGAAAAGCGCGGCTTGGTACAATAAGCTAACGCCGAGGCGTGGCTGTTTGCGGGCGCCCGGCGAGGTATGGATTTCTGGCGAAATCCACTTATGGCGCCCGATTCTCCGAATCAGCGCCGCCATCAAGAAAGGCGGTGGAGTCATGGCCCAAAAGGTCACGCCACAACACAGCCGGCACGCAAAAGCCGCCCTGCCCGCCCGCGAGCGCCGCCTCTTTTGGCTTGCCGCCTGGCGGCACAAGGATCTGTACCTGTTAATCTTGATTCCATTCGCGTCCCTGATCGTTTTCAATTACTTCCCCATGTTCGGCATCTCGCTGGCCTTCAAGAACTACAAGGTGCTGGACGGCTTCCTCGGCAGCCAATGGGTGGGTCTGGCCCACTTCCAGCGCATGTTTTCCGATGCCAAGTTCTTCCAGGTCTTTCGCAATACCGTGCTCATCAATGTCTACAAGTTCCTGTTCCAGTTTCCGGTGCCCATCCTGCTGGCGCTGATGCTCAACGAGGTGCGCGTCGCCCTGCTGAAGCGCGGCGTGCAAACGCTGATCTACCTGCCGCACTTTCTGTCCTGGGTCGTGGTGTCCGGCATTTTCTATGATATTCTCGGCGCGGGCGGGCTGATCAATTCCGCGCTCGCGGCGCTCGGCCTCCCCACGCGCCAGTTTCTGGCGAACGAAAAATACTTCCGGGGGCTGATGGTCGTCACCACCATGTGGAAAGAATCCGGCTGGAGCACGATTGTCTACCTCTCCGCCATCACCGCGATTGACCCGAACCTCTACGAGGCCGCCAGCGTGGACGGCGCGGGGCGCTTCCGGCAGACCGTGTCCATCACCCTGCCGAACATTGTCACCACCATCGCTTTCATCATCATCCTTAGGGCGTCCGCCATCGTGGGGTCCGATACGGAGCAGGTCATGATGTTCTATAAGCCGATTGTCTACAGCGTGGGCGATGTCATCGGCACCTATGTGTACCGGGAGGGCATTCTCAACTCAAAGTTCAGCTACACCACCGCCGTCGGCCTGTTCAGCTCCGTGGTCGGCATGGCCATGATGCTGATCGCCAACAAGGTATCGCTCCGGTACACCAACAAGGGCATCTGGTAACCCGCTGCAACCCGGTTATGGAAAGGAGGGCGCGCGATGAAGAGAACCCAGGTGGAAAAGATATTCGCCTACTTCAACTACGCGTTTCTGGTCGCGCTGGCGCTCCTTTGTCTGCTGCCGTATGTGACGCTTCTGGCCAAGTCCCTCAGCAGCGAGTCCGCCGTCGTCAGCGGCTCCGTCACGTTCTGGCCCAAGGGGTTCAACGTCCGGGCGTATACGACGCTGATGGGCAGCAATTACTTCAAGACCGCCTTCAAAAACAACGTGATCGTCGCGGTGTTCGGAACCGCCGTGCAGGTGTTCTTCACCGTCTGCGTCGGGTATGTCTGCTCCAAGGATCGCGTGCCCTTCACCAGGACGCTCACGCGGCTGTATGTGTTCACGATGCTGTTCAGCGGCGGCACCATCCCCACGTTCATCATCGTCAAGGCCATGGGGCTGATGAACAACCTCCTGGTGATGATCATCCCCGGCATGGTAACCACGTTCAACATGATCCTGGCCCGCAATTATTTCTACACCGTGCCCGATAGCCTGGAGGAATCCGCCAAGCTGGACGGCGCGGGCAATCTGACCGTGTTTTTCCGCATCATGCTGCCCATGGCCATCCCCTCCGTCGCCACCGTCGCCATCTTCACGGCCGTGGGCCTCTGGAATAACTACATGAACCCGCTGATCTATCTGACCAAGAGCAATGTCAAGATGCTCTCCGTGTACCTGAAGGATATCGTCACCGCGGCGGAAATGTCCTCCGTGGAAAACCCGGAACTGATGGACCGCATCGCCAGCGCGTCGTTCCGCGCCGCCGCCATCTTTGTGGCCACCATTCCGATTCTGCTCGTGTATCCGTTCCTGCAGCGGTATTTCATCGTGGGAATATCGCTTGGTTCCATCAAGGAGTAGACGTTGACCGTACTGCCCTGACCGGAAAGGAGGGAACCAAGGTAGGGATTTCTTCCGAAATCCCTTATGGCGCCCGATTTTGCAAATCGCGCCGCCGTCTCAGTCTCCGCTCGCACGCCCGCCGCCACCCCACCCATTCGACATGGACAGGACGAAAGGAGAATCCCCATGAGAAAGGCATTCGTTTCCGTCGCGCTGATTCTGACCCTTTTGCTCGGCTGCGCCGCACTGCCCGCCGGCGCGGAAGTGACGCTGAACAAGGACGCGCCCATCGTGATGTGGCTGCCCGGCAACGGCGGCGTCTCCGGCATGGAAGACGGCGCGACCGAGAACGACAACCGCTTTATCAACGCCATCCGTGAGGCAACCGGATACAAGAACCTGACCGTCACCATCATGCCAAATGACCAGCCTGCCAACACCATGAACATGATGCTGGCCTCCGGCGATTACCCGGATGTCATCTATGTCAACGGCCAGCGCGATTTCTTCCTGCGCTACCAGGCCGAGGGCCTGTGGGCGCCGGTCGATGAGGCCGTCGCCACGTACGGCCCCGCCATTGCGGAGCTCGTCACCTCGGAAGCCTGGGCCACCATGATGGGCGACGATGGTCAGCATTACGGCATTCCGAACCCGCTGCACACGTCCTATGACGGCAAGCTGCTAACCTACGCCGTGCAGTACCGCTCCGACTGGCTGGCTGGCCTTGGCACACAGCCCCCCTCCACGCCGGAAGAGTTCAAGGCCGCGCTAGAGGCCATCAAGGCGGCGGACCCGGCCGGCGGCGGCGCGACGATCCCCTATTCGCCCATCCTGACCAACCTCAACTTCGGCGACGCCGGAACGATGCCGACGCTGAAAGCCGCGTTCGGCCTGTGGCAGCCGTACGCGATGATCGACGGCGAGCTGCAGAACACGATGCGCCTGTACCTGAAGGACTTCCTCGCCTACATGAACGACCTGTACGCCGAAGGGCTGGTGGACCCGGAGTTCCTGTACCAGACGAGCGAGAACCGCCTGGAAAAATTCATCGCCGGGAAAATCTTCTGCTTCGACGGCGATGTGTGGACGAAGAAAATCCGCCAGACCTGGGCCGCGAACGGTACGGAAGGCGACACGGCCTACCTGCCGCAGATGGAGAACATCGACGGCACAAAGGGCATCGCCCAGCCGTTCCCTGTGGCGAACATGTATATGTTCCCCAAGACCAGCAAGTACATGAACGAGGCCATCGACCTGATCAACACGTTCCTGACCGATAAGGAGCTGGAGAAGTTCGTCAACTTCGGCACCGAGGGCGTGCACTTTGAGGCGGGCGAAAACGACACGCTCGTGCCGCTGGAGCCGGAGTACAGTAAGGTCATCTACAAGATCTACTACCGGCTGTGGTTCAAGCCCGACGTGTGGTGGAACAACGCGGTCATGGGCGATTTCCACCCGGAGATCTATCAATACGCCGAGGCGGTGGGCGAGGGATACCAGAACGTGAACGTGTTCGCGTACATGCCCACGTCGGAGGCGTCGCTGAACTACAAGTCCGCATGCGACGACATCATGAACGAGTACGTCTCCAAGATCATCGTCGGCGACAAGCCGGTGGACGCGGTGGACGAAATGTTCGCGGCGATGGACGCGGCGGGGTACACGGAGATTGAGGCCGCGTACAAGGCGTGGTACGAGGACACCGGCGCGGCGCTGGCAGAGAGTTTGAAGTAAACTACACGAAACCGACCGGACGGGGTTCGGAGGGCATTGCGCTCCGAACTCCTTTTTCTGTACAGCCGCACAAAAATCAGTATAATGGAGGCGGGTGATGAACGTGCTGAAAGTCATGATCGTCGATGACGACTTCATCGTGCGGCGCGGCATGTGCGACGCCATTGACTGGGGCGCGTACGGCTGTGAAATTGTCGCGCAGGCAAACGACGGGGTGGAGGCACTGGAACTGATTGCGGAACACCTCCCGGACGTCGTCTTTTGCGATGTGGTGATGCCGCGCATGAACGGGCTGGATCTGCTCGAACGCGTGCAGGCGCAGTGGCCATGGATCAAGATGGTGATGGTCAGCGCGCATGACGAGTCCGCCTACATCCGAAAGGCGCTGCAGAAGGACGCGGTCGATTACCTGCTCAAACCCTTTCACGAGGAAAACATCGCCCGGGTCATCGAGGCGGTGCGCGGCAAAATATCCAAAGAACAGGTCACGCTATCCACCAAGGCGCGCGAGAACCCCCAGCTTCTGCTGGATGTCAAGCTGCACATGAAGGCCGCGTGCCAAGCCTTGGAAGGCTATGACCACGCCCGTGCCATGATGGAAACGCGCGCCATGTTCTACGCCATTCGCGCGGGCAGCATCCAGAGCCAGCTTCTGATCACCTCGCTGTGCGTGGAGCTGCTGGTGGACATCATGCACATCCCGCAGCAATACGGGCTCACCCAGCACGCGCAGCGGATCGCCGAGCGCATGAGCGGCATCACGCGCCACGCGCGCCCGGAGGATTTGGAACAGGCGGTGCTGTCCGCCGTGGACGAAATCGCCCGCCTGCTCGACGCGGAGGCAAGGCCCTCCGCGCGCCTCGCCGCGCAGTGCCGCCGCCTGATTGAGGACAACTACGGCCAAAACCTGACCGTCACCAGCCTGGCGAATCAGCTGCACGTCTCCTCCAACAGCCTGCAAAACCTCTTCAAGCGGGAAACCGGGCTGACCATCCGCCAGCACATCATCGCCGTCCGCATGGACAAGGCCAAGGAGCTGCTGCGCACAACGCAGGAGAAGGTCTACACCATCGGCGCGTCCGTCGGGTATCAGGACCCGGACTTTTTCACCCAGACGTTTGTCAAATACACCGGCATGACGCCGCAGCAGTACAGGGAGGCCGGCGCATGAGGCGGAAAAACGGCCCCTTCGCGCAGATGAGCCTTCGGACGAAACTGATTACGTCGTATCTGCTGCTGCTCCTGCTTCCGATGACGATGCTCGGCGGGTTCGCGTATGCCAGCATCGGCCAATTGCTCGTGGCGCAAAGCCAGAGCGCCTATGAGGAGACGCTCCGCCAGGCGGCGCTTGGCATCAGCAGCGCGATGGACAATCACCTGGTGGCCGCCAGCGCGATTCAAAACAACGAACGCCTGTTGAGCATGCTGCGCATCCTCCGCATTCGGGAGCTCTCGCCGGGCGAGGAATACGACGCGTACCGGCAACTGCGCGCGGGGCTGGACACGCTCCAGGGCCAGCGCGGCGCGATGCGCGTCCGGCTCGCGGTGGAGGGCAGGGCGACGTTCGTCGCCGATCTGTTTGATATCTTCAGCATGGAAACGCTGCGCGGCGACGCGGCGTACCCCGCCCTGTCGGCGGGCCGCGTCGCGTGGATTCCAAGCGCCGCGTTCACCGCCGTCCGCGTCTCCGATCCGCGGTCGCTGCAGCTCTGCCTGCGCGTGACGGACTTATCCGCGCACTCCACCGTGCTGGGCGTATTGCTGGTGGAAATCGACAGCGCCACCCTCTTTCAGCCCATCGACCGCCTGTCCATGCCGAAGGGCGGCTTTGTGCTGCTCCACGACGGCGCGTCCATCCTCCATCAGTCGGGCGCGAACCCCGCGCAAGCGGACGGCCTGTCCGGCACACTGCGCGCCCTGGACGAGACGCGCTACCTTTCTATTGAAGCGCCCATCGGTGGGCATGGATGGACGCTCTCCATGAGCATCCCCCGCGACAGCCTGCAACGGCCGGGAGACCACCTGCCCCGAACAATTCTGTGGATGGCCGCCGCGATGTCCACCGTTGGCGTGGTGTTCGCGCTCACCATCACCCACAGCATTAACAAGCGGCTGCAGCTCACGCTTTCGGGCATCCGGCGCATGGAGGCCGGCGAGCTGGGCGTATCCATCCCGGTCATCGGCGGGGACGAGTACAGCCGCATGCAGGAGGCGTTCAACAACATGTCGCTCAAAACGCGGCAGTTGGTGCAGGATCTCTACGCCTCCCAGGAACAGCGCAAGCAGGCGGAAATGCGCCTGCTGTACGAGCAGATCAACCCGCATTTTGTCTACAACACGCTGGATGTCATCCGCTGGGAGGCGGTGCACAACGGCGCGAAGCCTTTGGCCGAGCTGGCCGACAAGCTGGTCGGGTATTTACGGCTAAGCCTCAACCACGGCCAGGAGATGATCGAGGTCCAGCGCGAGGCGGATCTGGTGGCAAGCTACATGCACATCATGAACTACCGCTACCAAAACGCGATCACCTTTTCCGTAGAGATCGCGCCGGATATCCGGGACATGCGCATGATCAAAATGATCCTGCAGCCGCTCGTGGAAAACGCGGTGCTGCACGGCATCATGGGCCGGCGGGAAAAGGCCGGCAGCATCCGGGTGAAGGGCTGGCAACACGGCGGCGCGCTGTTTTTCACCGTCAGGGACGATGGCGCGGGGATGGCGCCGGACCGGCTGCCCGCGCTTTTGCGGCCGGACGAAACGCACTACGGCCTGTGGAATGTGCAGGAACGGCTTCAGGCGATGTACGCGGCGGACAGCGGGCTTCGCTTCGCGAGCGTGCCGGGCAAGGGGACGACGGTAACGGTCGTCATGCGCGGCGCGGTGGTCCCTAAATTCTGAAGAGACGCAGGGAGGATTCCGTCGATCCTTTGCGTCTTCTTCCGCCCAATGCGCCGAGCATTCTCCGCTTGCCGCCGCTCAACGCGTCGATATCACCAACCCGCGCGGCGGTTTATTTTTGTGCCCTTTTATGATGGCGGCGCTGATTTGGAAAATCGGGCGTCATAAGGGGCACCGGAGGGAAGCGCGCCCAGTGGGCGATGAAGCGACCCGCAGGTGCCCCGAGGTACAGAGCGATGGCCCGAGAGGCACCGGAGGGGAACGCCGCCGGTGGCGGATGTAGCGACCCGAAGGTGCGGCCCGGCACAGAGCGATCGACCAAAGGGCGAGCGCGACAATGCCGGGGCGGGGACAGCGCGACAATACCAAGGGGCTTTCGCAAGAAATCCCTACCGCAAGATTGGGCATTGACACACATCGCCGCGTCCACTATACTCAGGAGCAACGAAACCGGTTTAGTTATGCCGGTTTGCTTGTCCATCGACGGCAAAAGGCGCCGCAGATTCCGGGCCATACAGGGGGTTTCGCGTAGCCGTCGCTATCGCAACAAAAGAAAGGGTGCTCTCCATGATGAAGAAGCTGTTTGCTGTATTGCTTTGCGCGCTGTGCGCCTGTATGCCGGGTATATTTGGCGCGCTGTCGGAAGGCACCGCCACGCTTTCGGAGACCCTCGCGCTCCTGGAGGCATATCAGGCGGACGGCTTCCGCGCCGCGATCATCGGCGGGGAGGGCGAGGCATTCCGTTCTCTCGTGGAGCAAGTGCTGCTACAGTGCGAGAAGGAATACCGCCAGGCTCCCTTCACGCGCTGCGTTTCCCTGGAAACCTATCGCTATGACGAGATTCGCCTCGTCGCCGATGAACAGCCAGACGAGATCAACGCGCTGGTGCAAGGTCTGAGCAGCTACGCGACCAGCAGCCTGCACGGCGCAAAAAACGGCTGGGCAGCCCTGGCAGACCTGCTAACCCCGTTCTATGTCTCCTTCGGCGAAAGCGGCAGCCCGCTGCAAAGCGCTATGACCAGCGAACTGTTTGCCATGTGCTGTATCGCGGAGCTGTACGATGCTGAGGCGAGGGCCATGCGCACGGATATTTCCATGACGGACTATTTTGATGCGCGCATTTCGCCCGTCGCTCCCGCTGTGCGCAAAGAAATCATCGAGCAATTGTCCGACAGCGCTAGCTATACGGCGCTGCTGCCCGAAATGCTGGCCGCCTACCTCCTTCGGGGCGCGCAGGACTGCATCGGCTACGGCCCCTGGAGGAATCTGATGTACCACGACAATATCTGGCGGCTGTGGACCATCGTCTGCGACGAGGCCGCGAAGGACGACAGCCCAGTGCCCGAAGAGGGCGAGTCGCTGCCCGCGCCCCTGTGGCTTTCGATGTTCCGGTCCATTGATCAGAATATCCCGGCAAATCACCGCGATGCGTATCATGCCGCCTGCGAGGCCATCGTGCTGTTTGAGCAGTCGCGTCAGTACCCCACGGACCTGTCGGTGCTTGGTGGGCAGCTATTTCATGAGGAAAGCGAGGGCACTTTTGAGGCCGTCGCCTACGTGGCGAACCACATGCCGGATGCGGTGCGCAAGCTTATTTACCGCAGTGTTTATCCGGACCGTCTGCGTACGGCCGCAAACCATTGTATACGCTGGAGCGATGAAACCCTCCGCGCAGCGATGGATACTGAGGCATTTACCCCGGCAAACCCGCAGCCCATGGCGTATATCCTGTTGGGCGGCGAGGGCAACTACTACCGCAGCGCCGCGCAGGCCGACATGTCGCCAGGCGCGATCTTGGCGCAATGCCGCTTAATCGAGAAAATTTTCAGCAATCCCTATGTGCTGGCCACCGATCCCAACGAGGCGTCCATCGGCTTTGTCTTTGCCTGCACGTACAAGTTCGCCGGCCGGTATGGCGGAAGCCTGGAGGGCTATGCATGCACGACGAACATCACGGCCGTGGATCTTGTCACCGGCGAGACGGTTGCCTCCGCAAGCTACACAAACGATCCCGGCGCTTCCATCACCACGCACAGGGGTGCCAACGTCTACTACAGCGATCCGCTCCTTTACTACGCGGCTGACTTCTGGGACGCGGTGAACGCTCACTTTCAACGGTAGACCCCGCGGCGCGTCCGCCACGGCTATCTTGTCACAATTGCACTGCGCATCGGCCTGCGATCTGATTTTGAATGGGAGGCGACAAACATGAAACGAACACTCGCTATGCTGTTATCCGTTGCTTTGCTGCTTCTGTTCGGGTGTACGGCTGCGTCCGAAGCGGAAAAGCCCGGAACGTCGGAACCCGCGGCTTCCTCCGCTTCAGTATATCTGGAAAGCCGATTGCAGGCACATGACAGCGTGCTCTATGTCTACAAGGACTTTGTGGATGGCGCAAACCACTATACACAAAAGGCTTGGATGGGCAGCAATTCCGGAAACGTCCCGGCCATGCGGGAAGACGCCGAAGGATACAGCGGCATCTCCGGCATCGCCTGCGAGATCGATCTCTCCAGGCATAGCTGGGGCGGGTATATGTTTATAAACGGTATATTGCCAGAGGGACAAACAGACCCCGTCCACGATTTCGGCGGGCATGACGCCGGCCTTGATCTCACCGGCGCTTCCCTGCTGGCGTTTTACGCCAAGGGTGAATCCGGCGGCGAACGCGTTGAGTTTTTCATGGGCGGCCTCGGCCACGATGGCAAACGCACCGCGCCCTATGCCGATTCAACGGAGACGGTGTCGCTGGGGTATGTAACGCTCTCAAAGGAATGGGAGCGCTTCGAAATACCCCTGGACGGCGTCGACTTAACCCGCGTTGGCTGCGGGTTCGGTTGGGTGACGAACGACCGGAACAATCGCGGCGCGAAGCGGGTGCGCTTTTCTTTGGATGATATTCGATATGAGTTTGCGGAAGGGTCGATCAAGCCCATGTTCCTGCAAAGCTACGCGTCCGTGGATCTTGATACCGACGGCGCGGTAATCAACAACTTTGCGTACCTGTACGACCAGTGCGCGGCGGCGATGGCGCTGTCCTACGCGGGAAAACACGAGCGTGCGCGCCAGATCGCGGACGCCATTGTCTATGCGCTGGAAAATGACCGGTATTATGCGGACGGCAGGCTGCGCAACGCCTATATGTGCGGAAACCCGCAGAGCTATCCCGGCTGGTTCTCCGCGCGGGGGAAAGAATTCGCGCGGTTGCCCGGATTCTATGACACGGCCGCGGAGGTATGGTGTGAGGACGCCTACGCGGTCTCCGCGGGCTCGACCGGCAACATCGCCTGGGCCCTCCTTGCGCTGTGCGAAGTATACGAGAATGCCGGAGGAAACGAGGCGTATTTGCAGGCCGCGCGGCAAATCGCGGATTATGTGCTGACCCTTGAAACGGCTCATGGCTTTGCCGGCGGGTACGAGGGCTGGGAGGGCAGCGAAATCGAAGCGACATACCTCTCGACCGAGCACAACACCGACCTGATTACCGCCTTCGGCAAGCTGCACAAGCTCACCGGGGAGGAGAAATACAAAGACGCTTCGGAGCTTGCGAAGGCGTTCGTCCTCTCCATGTACGACGCGGAGAAGGGCTGCTTTTACACTGGCACCCAAGGTGACGGCGCGACGGTCAGCAAGGACGTCATCCCCCTTGACTGCCAGACCTGGACGCTTTTGGCGCTCGGGGACGAGTTCAAAGACAGTGCCAGGGTGCTCCGCTATATCGAGGAAAATATGGCGGTGGAAGAAGGTTACGACTTCGACACCGATAAAGACGGCGTCTGGTACGAAGGCACGGCACAGACCGCGCTTGCCTATCTGTACGCGGGGAATGACGCGAAGTATCACGAAATCCTGGATGCCATGAACGCCCGCTGCCTGCCCGATGGCAGCATTACCGCCGCCGACCGGGACCGCGTTACCACCGGCTTTACGGTCGGCATGTCGGATATCCCCTGGGTATACGACGAGCGTGTCCATATCGGCGCGACCGCCTGGCTCGCTTTCGCGCAAATGGGCAGAAATCCGTTCGCGTATTGAGGCTTCGCATTGAAAATGGTGAAGATTATGCTAACCGGAACCTATGAACTGCGGCTGAACAGAAGCTGCGCCCTTCGCCTGCCGAAGAGGATCGCGCGCGAGCTTCGCGCGGGCAGCGCCCGGAAAGAGGTGTGTTTTGTCGCGGCAGAACACCTGCGCTGTTATACGCAGAGCGGTGCCCGCGCGTATATGGATGCGCTGCGCGAAAGGCGCGATGCGCAATCTCTAGCCTGGGCACGGCTGGTGGCGGCCAATGGAACGGCGAAGGTATCGCTTGGCGGAATGCTGCGCATCCCGGACAAGTTTTGCAGGGTCTACGGTTATCAACCCAAAGCGAAGATCACGCTGCTCGGCTGCGGCGATTATGTTGAGCTGCATCCGGCAACGGATTCCCCCGGTCCGCGTTGCGGCTGAAGCCTCACGCAGGAGCAACGCTCCGTCTGTTATGCTTGCGGCAAACGCAAGCTGACGGAGAGAAGGCGGTTTGGCCGTAGCGAGAGCATGGACACAGGCCATACAAATACGCAATTGAAGGCGATCTTGAACGCGCCGCGAAGTTGATTGGCGCGTTTTTTCCCGTATTCTGCCTACATGCGGGAAAAGTGCGGGATGGGAAAAAGAAAAAGCCCTGCGGACTGTTGATCCGCAAGGCAAAACCACAAGTGGAGCATAGGGGATTCGAACCCCTGGCCTTTTGAATGCCATTCAAACGCGCTACCAACTGCGCCAATGCCCCGAAACGAAGGTTAGTATAGCATGAAAGCGCGCGTTTGTAAAGGTATATTTTCGAGTAACGCAGCCCGCAAGGCAACCCGATTCGTAGCCAAATCCCGTGCCCATTTTCACGCCCGCCCCACGCAAACCTTGCACAATCCGCCCGCCGCCTGTATACTCACAATCAATAGCGCCCCTTCCTGGGCGGCGGCACTGATTTGAAAAATCAAGCGCCATAAAGGGATTCCGCCAGGAATCTCTACCTTATTCCCGCGCGCGTCAGGAGGAAACGGCATGCGGTTTGTGCACTTGGCGGATCTCCACCTCGGCAAGCGGTTGAACGGCGTCAGCTTGCTTACGGACCAGGCGTTTGCCCTGGACGCGATTCTGGACGAAATCGGGCGGATCGCCCCGGACATCGCGCTGATCGCAGGCGATGTATACGATAAAACCGTGCCGAGCGAGGAAGCGGTGCTGCTCTTCGACCGGTTTTTGACGCGCCTGACGGAGCGCGTGCGGGCGGTCTGCGTCATCGGCGGCAACCACGATTCCCAGGACCGGCTCTCGTTCGCCAGCGGCATCCTCTCGCGCCGGGGCGTGCATATCGCGGGCGCGTACGACGGCCGGATGCGCGCGGTCACGGTCCCGGACGCGCACGGCGAGGTCACGGTCTGGCTGCTGCCCCACCTGCGCCCGCGCGAGGTGGCCCGTTTTTTCCCGGGCAACGTGATCGAAAGCGCGGACGGCGCGGTACGCGCCGCAATCGAAAGGGAAAGCATCGACCCGGCCCGGCGAAACATCCTGGTTACGCACCAGTTTGTCGCCTTTGGCGGGGAAACGCCGCTGGAATCGGAATCCGAAATCAACCCGGTCGGCGGCCTGCACGTGGTGGACGCGGGCGCGTTCGCCGCGTTTCAATACGTCGCGCTGGGACACCTGCACCGCCCGCAGCGCGTCGGGCGGGATGCCGTGCGGTACGCGGGTTCGCCGCTGAAGTACTCCTTTTCCGAGGTGCTGCACAAGAAATCCTTTGTCAGCGGCGAGATCGACGGCAACGGCGCGGTATCCGTCGAAACCGTGCCCATCCCCGCGCTGCACGGCATGCGGGCGCTGCAAGGGCGGCTGCCCGATCTCTTGGATCCTAAGAACTATACCCAGGGCGATGTGAACGATTACCTGCGCGTCACGCTGACGGACGACCCGCCGCCCATGTCCCCGATGGAGCAGCTCGGCAGTGTCTACCCCAACGTGCTCCGGCTCGATTTCGCGGGCCAGGCGCGCGATGGAGAGGAAACGGAAAGCGCCGCCCCCCGCATCGCGGAAAAGACGCGCATGGAGCTGTTCGCCGATTTCTACCGCGAGATGACGGGCGTCCCGATGGATGACACCATGGCCGCCTACGCGCGGGATATGATGAATGAAACCATGAAGGAGAGCGAATAGATGAAGCCGCGCACGCTGAGCCTCCGCGCCTTTGGCTCCTATGCCGACGAGGTGACGCTTGACATGGCGTCCCTGGGCGAGCGCGGGCTGTACCTGATCGCCGGGGACACCGGCGCGGGCAAAACCACGCTCTTTGACGCGATTTCCTTCGCGCTGTACGGCGCGGCCAGCGGCGAGTTCAGGGGCGACGGCAAGATCCTGCGCTCGGAGTCCGCGCCGCCGGGCACGGAGCCGTATGTGCGCCTGGTGTTTGAGCACAACGGCAAAATCTATCAGGTCCGGCGGAGCATGGAGTACGAGCGGCCCAGCCGTAGGGGCGCGGGGTTCATCCGCGAGATGGAGAACGCCGTGCTCACCCTGCCGGACGGCGCGGTGCGCGAGGGCACGCGCGCTGTCGACCCGCTCATCGAGGAGATCCTGGGCATCGGTCACCGGCACTTCACCCGCATCATGATGATCGCGCAGGGCGATTTTCAGAAGGTGCTGATGGCCAAGACGGATGAGCGACAAAAGATTCTGCGCCAGATCTTCGATACCGCCGGGATCGACGCGTTCCAGAGCGCGCTGAAGGCCCGGGCGGCATCGCTGGCCGAGACGGCCGAGCGCCACGCCGCGCGCGTGGAGGGCGCGCTGCGCCGTCTGGACTGCCCGCCGGAGCACCCGCTGCGCGAGGCGCTACAACCCCATCTGGAAAAGCCGTCCGTCTACCGCGCGCGGGAGGCGCTCGCCCTCGCGGCCAGCTTAATCGAAGAGGATGAGGCGGAGCAGGCCGTGTGTGACCGCGCGGCGGCGTCCTTGAAAGAGCGGCTGCAGACCTTGATGACGGCCATCGCGAACGCGGAGGCGGCGAACGACAAGCTGCGGCGCCTCACGGAAACGCAGGCGGCGCTGAACGCGCTTGAGGCGCGCGCGGCGGACATCGCGGTCCTGCGCGGCCGGATCGCGGCGGCGGAGAGCGCCCGCGCGGTGGGCGCGGAGGAACAGGTGTGGACGCAGTCGAGGGCCGCGCTTGCGGAGAAGCGGCGGGAGGCGGAGGCGGCCCGCGCCGCGCTCACGGCCCTGACCGGGCGGCTGCCCGCGCTCAAAGCTGCGCACGAGTCGCTCGCGGCGCAGGACGAAGCCCACGCGGAGCAGGACGCCCGCCGTATCGCGCTGGAAGCGCAGCTTCCCCGGTATGACGAGCTGACCCGCGCCACAGCCCGCGCGCGGGAATGCGCGGATCTCCTGGAAAAGGCAAAGCTGGCGGGCGCGGCGCTGAACGCGGAGGCGGAGGCGGAAAACCGCGCGCTGGTAAGCGGGCGCGCGCGGCTGCGCGAAATCGCCTCCGCACCCGAGCGGGCGGCGGAGGCCAAGGCACGCCTCGCAACGCTTTTGGACAGGCACCGGGCACTACAGAAGATCGGCGCGGAGCTTACCGCGCTGGGTGACATGGAAAAGGCGCTCGCCATCGACCGGCACAAGGCCGAACAGGCGGTCCAAAAAGCCAAGGCGTCCGGCGAGGCAAGCGTCGCGCTGGAAAACGTGTTCTGGCTGCAGCAGGCGGGCGTCATGGCGAAATCGCTGCGGGACGGCGAACCGTGCCCGGTCTGCGGTTCCACAGGCCACCCAGACCCCGCGCCGCTGGCGAGCGACGCACCGACCGAGGAACAGGTGGCGCGCGCGAAGGCCGCGTACGAGCGCGACCGGGAGACTGCCGCCCGCCTGTGCGAGGCCGTGGCGGTGGTGGAAAGCCGCCTGGCCGAGCGTGAGAAGCATGCGCGGGAGGCGGCAGCGGATGCCCTCGGCGACGCGGCGGCAGAGGCTGAGATTGCTGGCGAAGCTCCTCCCTTGCGCCCGGTTTTCCAAATCAGCGCCGCCACCGTGGAAGCCGCGCCGGACCTCACGGCGCTCGGCACCATCGTCGCGGAAGCACTCCAACACACAGTAGCGGAAGGGGCCGCCGCGCGCCGGGACACGGACGCGCTCGCCGGGCAGGCGGCGGAGCACGCGCGGCTGGGCAAGGAAATCGAGGCGCGCGAAGCGGCGCAGGCCGTCACGGCGGAAAAGCAGCGCGTCCAGTCGGAGAAGCTGAACGAAGCGGCGGTCGCGCTGAGCGTCGCGGGCAAGCAGGCGGAAACGCTTCGCGCCGAACTGCCCTTCGCGGACGGCGCGGCGGCGCGCGCGGAGGCCCAAAGGCTGCGCGGCGCGGTCGAAACGCACCGGAACGCCCTGGCCGCCGCCCAAAAGGCGCTCAGCGCCGCCACGGCGGATACCCAGGCGGCGGAAAGCAACTTGTGCATGCTCCAGGGGCATGCGCAGCAGCTTCTCGCGGCATGCGAGGCTGGGGAGGCCTCGTTTGCCTCCGCACGCGCGGCGCGTGGCTTCGTGGATGAAGCGGCCTACGCCGCCGCGAAGCTCAGCGACGCCGACGCGGCCCGCCTGCGGGACGAGGTCGGCGCATACGAGAACAGCCGCCATCACCTTACCGAAACGCTCGCCGCGCTGCAAAAGGAGACGGAAGGGCAGGCCGCCATAGATGTCACGGGCATGAACGCGCAAAAGGACGAGACGAACCGGGCGATGGAGGCCGTGATGCGGCAAACCGGCGTCCTTGCCGGGCGCGTCAGCGTCAACCGCGCGTGCGTGCGGGAGGCTGCCGCCGGGGCCGACGCCTTCGACGAGATCCGGGGGGCCTACGAGGCTGTGCACCGGCTATCCGACGTGGCGAACGGCCGCGCCGCCGGACTCGCGAAGCTCACGTTTGAAAACTACGTGCTGGCGGACTGCTTTGAGCGCGTCGTGGCGCAGGCGAACCTGCGCTTCCGCCAGATGACGGGCGGGCAGTACGAGCTGAAGCGCGCCACGGAGGCGGAGGACCGCCGCGTCAAGTTCGGCCTGGAACTGGATGTCATCAACCACCTGCACGGCACCGTGCGCAACGTCCGCTCGCTGTCTGGCGGAGAATCGTTCATGGCGTCGCTGTCGCTGGCGCTCGGCTTCGCGGACGTGATCCGCCAGCACGCGGGCGGCATCGTGCTGGATACGATGTTCATCGACGAGGGGTTCGGCTCGCTGGACGAGCGGTCGCTTGACCAGGTGATGGACGCGCTCGCCCAGCTATCCCAGGGCGACAAGCTGGTCGGGATCATCTCGCACGTGGCGGAACTCCGCACGCGCATCGAGCGCATGATCATCGTGGAAAAGACGCGGACGGGCAGCAGTGCGCGAATTGAGTAGGGACGCTTACTCCGGCCGGTTTTCCCGCATCCGCTCGGTGATTTTGCGTATCCGCCGCTTCCAGAGGGGGTACTGGATGCACCAGCAAAGGACGAACGTTCCGGCGAAGATGCCAACGTATTGAAGGATTCCGGCTGACGTATGTTCCATCCAATGGCACGCGTAGGCGACGGGCAGTATGGACAACGTGTAGACCAAGAATGCCAGCGCCATTTTTTTGAGCGGGCTCCATCGCTCGACCTCCCAGACGACCGAGCCCGCCGCGCATCCAAGCCCGCAGAGCCCGCTAAGCAGGTACTGAAGGGCAAACGCGTTCAGAGCCGAGCCCGCCTCCTCGACCAGCGCGGGCGCAAAGGGCGAGTACTCCCCGCGGATGAGGGAGATCACCAGCGTGATCGTAGCCGACATGGCAAGGCCGAGCGGAAACCCGAGCAAACCGCGCAGCGCAGCTTTTCTTATCATTTTCATTCCCCCCAAATGCGTCAAATACCAAGCGTCTTTTTGATGGCGGCCACATACCGCCTGGAAACATAGGCGGTCACGCCGCCGTCCAGTTCAATGAGAATCGTGCCGGTAAAGCTCATATCCAGCCGCCTGGCGCGCGCCAGGTTAATCAGCTCGGACCCGGAGATGCGCACGAACCCGGCGGGCGCGAGCCGCGCCTCCGCCTCGTACAGCCGCATGCGCAGCGCGAAGCGCGCCCGGTCCGTCTGGGCGAACACCTTTTGCTGTTCCGCGAATACGCGCAGGATCTCCTCTGGCCGCAGCAGCACGGCATCCTGCTCGTGGAAGCCGACGATGCGCCCGGGCCGCGTGTCGGTGAGCTGTCGGACCAGCGTCTCCAGCTCCGGCGTGAGCGCCGCCGCAAACAGCACCAGCTTCGGTTCCGCGCATGCGGGGTCAAGCCTGATCTCCACATCCACCCCCATCACCTCCCCCATACTGTATCGGCTGGGCGGCGGTTTGTCCACGGAAACGCGACAATCGGCGCGTTCCGGGCGATAAGTGGTGTTTTGGGTTGCGGAAAGCGTGCGGACGGACTATAATGGCGGGACAATCGGAAATGTTGCCATTCATAGAGGAGGGGAGACAATGGACGAACCGAGGCCCGGCGTGTACCGCCACTTCAAGGGGAACCTGTACGAGGTGCTGTTTATCGCCACGCACAGCGAAACGTGCGAGCGGATGGTGGTCTACCGCGCGCTGTACGGCGAGCGCGGGATCTGGGTGCGCCCGCTGTCGATGTGGCAGGAGCCGATCAGCCGCGACGGCTACGAAGGGCCGCGCTTCGCGTGGGCGGAGGGCGAATAGTTAACCATGGTCAAAACGAACGTAACGCGCCTGCTGGCGGCATCCGGCGTCCGCCACAGCGTGCTGGAATACGCGGTGGACGAAAGCGACCTCTCCGGCGAACACACGGCCGCGCTGCTCGGCCTGCCGCGCGAGCGGGTGTTCAAGACGCTCGCGCTGGTGGGTGAGCGGACGGGCGTGTTCATCTGCTGCATTCCCTGCCACGAAGAAATCGACCTGCGCAAGGCGGCCAAGGCCGCGGGCGATAAAAAGTGCGAGATGCTGCCGATGAAGGATCTACTGCCCGCGACCGGCTACATTCGCGGCGGCGTGTCGCCCATCGGCATGAAGCGCAAGTACCCGCTGTTTGTGGACGAGACGGCCACGCTCCAGGAGGCCGTCGCCATCAGCGCGGGGCAGCGCGGCGCCATGGCGCTGCTGGCGCCGGACGCGCTTCTCGCGTACACGGGCGCGGCGCTGGCGGATCTGACGAAGGCGTAAGATCAAAGAAAGCGAGGCATCCCCATGAAGGACGAACTGACGGCGCTCCCGAACATCGGCGACGATACGGCGCGGCAGCTTCGCGCGGTCGGCGTGGACACGGCGGAGGCGCTCCGCCAAATGGGCGCGAAAGAGGCGTGGCTGCGCATTCTGGCGATCGATTCATCGGCCTGCATCAACCGGATGCTGGGCTTGGAGGGCGCGGTACGGGGCATCAAAAAGACCCTGCTGCCGGAGGACGCCAAGGCGGACCTTCGTGCCTTTGTCCGCGAGGCAAAGGACGGATCGCTGATCTGAACATCAATTTAATCAAACTCTAATTTAATATTATTACTCTATCAATTGACAAAATTGATTTTCTGGCGTAGGATGTACCCGAAAGGGGGCCTGCGCTATGAACTATGCCGCCCCGACCGTCTGTCCGGTCTGCGGCGCGCCGATGCGCGTGACAAAACTTGGCTGCCCGCACTGCAAGAGCGAGCTGTCCGGCAGCTTTTCGCCGTGTCGCTTTTGCGCGCTGCCGGAGAAGGACCTGCGGTTTGTGGAGACGTTTCTCAAATGCCGGGGATCGATCAAGGATGTCGAGCGCGAGCTGGGCGTCAGCTATCCCACGGTGCGCAATATGTTGGACGCGGCGCTGCGCGCGCTCGGGTACGACGCGCCGCCCCGGCCGACCGCCGAGGAAGCGAGAGCGATGCGGCGCGACGTGCTGGATCTGCTGGAAACAGGCGAAATCGGCGCGGCAGAGGCCGCAAAACGGCTGGCGACGATAGGAGGAAACGAAAATGACGGATGAGAAGAGAAGGATCATGGACATGTTCGTCGAGGGGCGCATCACCGAGCAGGAGGCGGATCTGCTCCTGGCACAGCTAGAGCCGGAGGCCGAGCGCGCCGCTTCCCCCGAAGCGTCCGTCCGGCGGCCCGGCGAGCCGCGCATGCTGCGCGTGCGCGTCGTCGTGTTTGAAACGGGCAAACCAAAGCCCACGCATGTCAACATCAACCTGCCGCTGAAAGTAGCGCGCGTGGCCGGGCGGATGATCCAGACGATGATGCCGGATGAGGCGCGCCGGGAACTTGCGGAACAGGGAATGGACCTGTCGTCGCTCGACTGGAATGAACTGATCGACGCGCTGTCCGAAACCGGCGGCGACATCGTTAACATTGCGCACGAGGACGGCGACGACCAAGTGACGGTCCGCGTCTATGTGGAGTAATCTGCCGTTGCTGCGCGTCCGCGTGCGCTCGGGCGGCTTTCGGCTGTGGCTGCCCGTGCCGCTGTGGGTGCTGGACGATACGCTGGCGTCCGCCGAGGACTTATGCGAGATCGTCCTGCCCCGGCTCGGCCTGCCCAACTACGCGACGGCGGCACGGACGCTGCTCCGCGCGCTGGAGGACCCGGACGGCGAGCCGCTGGTGGATGTCTCAGCCGGGGACGTGGATGTCCGCGTGTCCTGCGGGCCCGCGCCCTGGCAGCCGGAAAGTACCTATGAACGAGAGGGTGAACGCGAATGATGGGCGTGGTGTATCGGTTCTGTGGGTGCGTGGTCGCGATGCCGGTCGCGGCGTACATTCTGCCGGGCGTCCATACGGCGAACGCGCAGACCGCATGGTTCGCCGGGCTGATGCTCGGGGTGATCTATCTGATCCTTCGGCCCATCGCGAAGCTGGTTCTGACGCCGCTGAACTGCCTGTCGTTCGGCGTGCTGGGGTTTGTCGTGGATGCGCTGTTCGTGCGGCTCGCGGCCTCGTGGATGCCGGGGTTCCAGGTGGATAGCTTCCTGTGGGCGTGCGCGGCGTCCGTCATTGTGGCTCTGGCGCGCGAGGGCGCGGGGCGGCTGGCGGGAAAAGAGGCATAATTGATACGTAGAAATAAGCATTCCTCGCGGAATCCCCTTTTGGCGCCCGACTTTTCAAATCAGCGCCGTCACCATGGAAACGAACCATTTGGGATAGCGGTCGTCCACGGCGGGCCGGGCGCTTGCGGCTCGATGGCATGCGTCGCGAAGGAAGTTTCAAAAATCTGCGGTGCTGTCGAACCCATCCAATCAAAGCATAACATACCGGAGCTGATCGACGAGCTGCACGCGCAAATCAGTGAAATCACCGCTGTGCCCATCACGATGTTGGGGCACTCATGGGGCGCTTGGCTCGTCGTCCTGTACGCGGCGCAATATCCCGAATTGGTGAAACAAATCGTCTTGGTCGGCAGCGGTCCGTTCAAGAAAGAATACGCACCTCGCATTATGGAGCGGCGTTTAAACAACTTGTCGGATGATGAAGCGAAAACATTTCAATCGCTGCTGTCGCAGCTTGAGGATACGTCCGCCGCGGACAAGGACGGTCTGCTCGCCTCGCTGGGCGCGCTGGCTGAAAAGGCCGACAATTTCGACATATTGGATGATTGCGCGGAGGAAAGCGCGCCGGATGGGGAGATGTACGCCGCCATCTGGCCGCAAGCGAATGCAATGAGAAGCAAGGGCGAATTGACGCTTGCACTGGGCAAATTACAATGCCCCGTAACCGTCATCCACGGCGACCACGACCCGCACCCCATCGAGGGTGTTATCGAGCCGCTGAAAGAACAGGGCATCCACGCGGACGTTCATCTTTTACCCAAATGCGGCCATTCGCCGTTTAAAGAAAGGCACGCGAAAGAAGAGTTCTACGCGATTCTGGCTTCGCTCCTCAAATAACAACCCTCCCACAACCGCATACGCCCCCCGCCTCCCTTTAAGCTGTTTTAAAGAAATTTCCAGTATACTGGAAAAGAACACAAGGGAGGCTTTGCATGAAAAATACCGCCGCCGCCGCGTCCCCCCAGACCGCGCGGCCCGTCCGCCGCGCGCGGCATATGAACCGCAAAAAAGAAGCGTTCTTCGGCTATTGCTTCATCCTGCCCAGCCTTGCTGGCTGCCTCGTCTTTGTCATCCTCCCCTTCGGGGACGCGTTTGTCCGCTCGTTCACCAACAGCTTCACCCGCCAGTTCGCGGGCCTTACTTATTATAAAGAAATCTTCACCAACCTGTCCTTCACGACGGCGCTTGCCAACACGGGCCGATTCATCGGCTACTGCGTGCCGGTCTTGATCGGGCTGTCGCTGTCGCTCGCGCTGCTGCTCACCAAGAACGTGATCGGCCGGGGCGCGCTGCGCGCGTCGTTCCTGCTGCCGATGGCCATCCCGGTGGCGTCCGTGGCGCTGCTGTGGCAGCTTCTGTTCCACAGGGCTGGCCTCGTGACCAACGTGCTGATCGCGCTGGGCCGCACGGAAATCGACTGGATGCGCACGGATTGGGCGCTCCTGTGCCTCATCATCAGCTATATCTGGAAGAACATTGGCTACGACATGGTGCTGTTCATCGCGGGCCTGGGCGGCATTTCGCCGTCGCTGTACGAGGCCGCGTCCGTGGACGGCGCGGGCGGCGCGCGCCAGTTTTTCTCCATCACGCTGCCGTGCCTCCGGCCCACGCTGTTCACGGTGACGGTGCTGTCGCTGCTGAACTCCTTCAAGTGCTACCGGGAGGCGTACCTCGTCGCGGGCAACTACCCGCACGGCAGCATTTACCTCATACAACACACGCTGAACAACTGGTTTTCGTCCCTGGAGATCGAAAAGCTGTCCGCCGCGGCCATCGTCACGGCGCTGATCATCCTCTGCCTCGTCGCGCTGCTCAACTGGACCTGGAGCGTCGACGCGGGCGAGGCGTAAGGAGGCCGGCGCATGCGGATCGTACGCTCCGCCCTTCTGTGGGCCCTGGCCGCCATCGTGCTGCTGCCGCTGGTGATGACGCTCGGCGCGTCGTTCATGGGCGAAACGGAGCTGCTGGAGCACATCGGCCCCATCCTGTCCGGCGGCACGGGCCGGGCGGACATGCCCCTGCTGCCCGCCGCGCCGACGCTGACGCAGTACGTGATGCTGCTGTTTGACACGCCGAAGTTCCTCACCATGTTCTGGAATTCGGTCGCCCTGGTCGTTCCGATCGTCGCGGGGCAGGTCATCCTGGGCACGCTGGCCGCGTGGGGCTTCGCGCAGTACCGGTTTCCGCTGCGCGGCGCGCTGTTCATGGGCTACATCGCGCTGATGATGATGCCGTTCCAGGTAACGCTGGTGCCGTCGTTCCTGATCCTGGACCGGCTGAACCTGATGGACACGCCCTGGGCGGTGATCCTGCCGGGCATCTTCAGCACGTTCGCGGTGTTCCTGCTGCGCCAGTTCTTCCAAACGGTTCCGTTTGAGCTGGTCGAGGCCGCGCGCATCGACAGCGCGGGCGAACTGCGCGTGTTCGCGTCCCTCGGCATTCCGCTGGGCATGCCGGGCATCGCGTCGCTGTGCATTCTCAGCTTCCTGGACAACTGGAACCTGATCGAGCAGCCGATGACCTTCCTGCGCACGCAGGACAAGTGGCCGCTCTCGCTGTACCTGTCCCGCATCGGCGATACGAACATCGAGCTGGCGATGGGCGCGTCCATCATCACGCTGCTGCCCACGCTGCTGCTGTTTTTTTACTGCGAGTCCTACCTGGTCCGGGGCATTCAGATGGCTGGGCTGAAGGAATAGCCGTTATACGCATTGATTCCGCTAGAAAGAGGGCAATTCGATGGACAACTACCCGGCGACACGTTCCGACCACATACCGCACGCGGACCCCGCGCATGGCACCGATCCGGAGGCGGTAAAGGGCAATAAAACCCGCGCGCTGGCCGGCAAGGCGCTGCTCGGGTTTATCGCGCTGATGGTCGCGCTGACCTGGGCCAACACGATGCTGCAGGAGATGACCATCGCCACCGTGACATCCGCTGCCGTGCAGCGCGGCGCGCTGGAAAAGCAGATCACAGCGAGTGGCACGCTGTCGGCGGCGGTATCGGTGCCGGTCATCGCGGAGGAGTCCGCGCGCGTGCTCGCGGTGTACGCGACCGCCGGGAAGCTCGTCGCGGCGGGCGATCCGCTGTTTAGGCTTGACTACACGGACGTGGTGAAAACCAAGGCGGACGCAGTGGAATCCGCCAGGACGGACGTGGCCTCCAAGCAGCGCACGCTGGACTGGGCCGCCGCAGACCTGCCGCAGACGACGCTGACCCGCCTCGCGGAGCGGCAGGCGTCCATCGCGCAGTATCAAGCGGCGCTTACCAAGGCGCAAGCTGCCTACGACGAGGCTTCCGCCGCCGGGGAAAACAGCGCGGCGGCCTACACGGCGGGGCGCACGCTGGAAAGCGCGCAGTATGCGTATGACACGGAAAAGCGGCGCCTGGACAGCGACACGACGGTGCGCGACTACATCACCAAGGCCGAGGACCTGGAAAAGTCGAAAACAACGCTCGCGGACGCGGAACAGGCGTATGCGGACTGTCTGGCGCTCCTGGATGATCCGGACGCGCAGACCCCGACCCTGACGCTCACCGCACCGGTGGACGGCAGCGTCACCAGCAGCGGCGTCAGCGTCGGCGCCATGGTGTCCACCAGCGCCGCCGCGATGATGCTCTCCGACCAGTCCGGCGGCCTGGAATTGCGCGTGCAGGTGGACGAGGATTCCGCCGCCGAGATGGCCGTCGGCGACTCGGCGACCATCACCGTGGCGGACCAGCAGTTCGAGTGCCAAGTTCAGTCGCTGGCGGCGATGACGGACAAGGCGGGCATGTACGAGGCCGCGTTCCTGCTGCCGGGCGACGCGGGTTCCGTGGGCGTCAGCGCCACGATGCGCCTGCGCAAGCGCACGTCAAACTACGATGTCATCATCCCGCTCAGCGCGCTTCGGTCCGACAGCGACGGCGACTTTGTGTTCGTCGTGGAGCAGTCGGAAAGCTCGCTCGGCGCGCGAATGGCAGTCCGGCGCGTGGATGTGTACGTGCTGGACGAGGACAGCTCGCGCGCGGCGCTGCAGGGCGGCATTTCCCAGCGCGATACGGTGGTGGCGCGCGGCGACCGCGATATCTCGGATGGCGACCGCGTGCGCCTCGCGGAGGAATAGGCCGTGCGACGACGGACATGGGAAAAGGGCGTTTTGTGGCTCGCGCTGGGGGTCGTCTGCTGGTGCTGCGCGGTCAGCGCGCTGGCGACGCGGGATAGCCTCTGGAACACGAAGCGCCTGAGCTACCGGCAGCCAAGCGCCAGCACCACGGCAGAGAACATCGTGACGCTTCGACATGAGATTGCCGAGGCGGACGGCGGCAGCGTCGCGGCCTGGGGGCAGGCGGTGTCGCAGACCGTCTCGTCCACGGAGATGAACGGCAGTGCGGCCGTGGATGTGCTGTGGATCGAGGGGGACGCGTCGCTCGTGTGGAATTTGCCCGTGCTGCGCGGCAGCCTGCCGGGCCAGGGCGACGCGGAGGGCTGCGCGCTGGATGAAGCGACCGCGCTGAAGCTGTTCGGCTCGCTGGACGCGGTCGGGCGCGCGGTCACGGTCGGCAGCGCGGAACTGGTGGTGCGCGGCGTGTTCGCGCCGGTAACGGGCGTCTCCGCGCTCGGCGTGGACCCGGGGCGGGGGTTGGCCCTGTGCGCCGCCGCCTCCGCGCCGGAAGGGTTTGCGCTGACGGCGATGGAGTTCCTCGTCAAATCCGAGGAGGCCAAGCCTGCCGCCGAACAGGTGCAGGCGTGGATGCGGTCAGCTGGCCTTTCGACCAATGGCACGCTGGACGATCACCAGGACCAGCGGACGCTGCTGACGGTGCTGACGTCGCTGCCCGCGTACCTGCTGGCGCTGTTCGCGCTGCTGGAATTGCTGTCGGGGGCGCTCGCGCTGTCGGGAGACGGCGCTGCCGCGTGGAAAGCCCTGCGGCTGGACCGGCTGGCCCCCGCGCGGCGCAAGGGGCGGCTCGCGCTCACGTGGGCGGCGGGGTTCTTGCTCGTGGCCGGTGCCGCGTGGCTGACCTTCTCGCTGGTGCCACAGCTTAGGTCCGTTCCCCCGTCGTATCTGCCGACGCAGTGGTCGGACTTCGCCTTCTGGCCGGACAGGATCACAGCGGACCTGCAGGCGGACGCGCAACACGCGATGACCGTCGCGCTCCGGCCCGACATGGTGTTTGACCGCCTGCGGGATTGGTGTGTCGGGCTGCTGCTCGCGGCCATCGGGTGCGTGTGGCACGGGCGGAACACGCTCCGCGCGGGCGCGCATGAAGTCCGGCCGCTGCCCGCGTGCCTGATGGGCGTGCCGGTATGCGCGGCGGTGCCGCTCGCGCTGTGGATCGCGGACCGCGCGGGGTGGGCGCCCAGCGCGCCACAGGGGCTGCTGCTCCTGCCGCTGCTGCTGTATGTGCTGATCGCGGCGCTGCGGGTGTGGAAGGTGTTTCGGGGTTGGTTTCGGGCATTTCATAAAGTTTTACCCGCCCAAAATGGAAAGGAGTAATCGATAATCTATGAAGCGTTTTTTTCCTCTGATCCTGGCGATGATTCTTGCGCTGCCGTCCTTTGGCGCGCACGCGGAAACGCCTGTGGTGGACGACCTCCGGCTGTACGCCGAGGAGCTTGTCGCCCTGCCGGACGGGTATACCTCCATGACCTCCGTGGCCATCGCGCCGGACGGTTCTGTGGTCGCGGCGGCGAAAACGAAGGACGGGGCGTGGGTGCTTCTCACCTGGAATGACCTGTCCGCCGTGCCCGCCGCGCTGCCGCTGGCGATTGAGGAAGGGGACATCTCCTCCATAGACATCGCCCCGGACGGGCAGGTGGCGGCGCTCGTATCCGGTCTGAACGCGCTGGTCCAGTCGGTCACGGGCGGCGGCAACGCCAGCACCGGCAGCGGCGGGAATAACAACGGCGCGCAGAACGGCGGCACACAGGCGCAAACCCCGGGGAGCGGCGCGAACGGCGGCGGCATGCAGTTCGGCAACAACATGCGCTCCACGGTGCTGTGGTTTGCGGCGGACGGCACGGTGGAGGCGACGTTCACCGTGTCCGGCATGCTGTCCTCGGCCAAGGCGCTCAGCGGCAAGCAGATCGCGGTGTACAGCTATCAGTCGGGCCTCGCGGTATACGACGCGAGCGGGGCGGAGGTAATGCGGCCGGACGTGCAGGACGCGCAGAGCTTCATCGCCACGGCGTCCAGCCTGTATGTCGTCCGCACCAGCGAAATCGTGGAGATTGATCTGGCGGGCGGGCAGAAGCTGCGGTCCATCCCCGTGGAGTCCGGCTATTCCACGCACGCCGCGATCACGCCCGACGGCACGATTTATCTGATGGACAGCGAGGGCGCGTACCGCATATCCATGGACACGGGCGAAAAGACGCGCGTGATGGAGATGACCGGCACGCTGATGGGCGACCCGACCCTGAGCGTTTCCGCCTTCGGCGTGCGGCCGGACGGGGCCATGATCGTCTTTTTGACCAGCGGCGGCGGCGTCAACATCGGCGGCGGTGGGCGCGGACAGATGGCGGTGAGCTTCGGCGGCTCGTCGTCCGATAACACGCTGGCCGTGTACACGCCGCTGGACGCGTCGACCCAAGACCGCACGGAGTTCACCATCACCGCGCTGAAGAGCTCCAACCGCCTGCGCAAGGCGGTCAGCGATTTCCAGCGCCAGCACCCGGAGCTGCACGTCAACCTGCAGGTGCAGATGGAGGACAACGACGACTCCCCCGTGGCGGATCACATCCGCACGCTGAACACGGACCTCCTGGCCGGCAAGGGCGGCGACGTGATCGTGCTGGACGGGCTGCCGCTGGACAAGTACGCGTCCAAGGGCATCCTGCTAGACCTGACGGACCTGGTGCCGGAGCTTGACATCCTGCCCGGCATCGTGACGGGCAGCACGTCGTCGAACGGCAAGGTGTACTACCTCCCCGCGCAGTTCACGTTCCAGACCCTGTGGGGCCGCGCGTACCAGATTGACGAAATCCAGGTGCTGGAGGACCTGCTGTACGCGAACTATGAGCTGGACCAGAAGCCCTTGACCGCGCGCACGCCGGAAAACTGGCTGCGCCTGCTCTACCCGGCAAGCGAGGCGTCCTTCCGCGACACCGACGGGCGGTTGCGGTTTGATACGCCGGAGTTTGCGGCGTTCCTGGAGGTGCTCTACCAGCTCTACACCGAGCAGGACGAGCTGGCCACGGTGAACACGCAGGGCGGCGGCGGAAACCGCGGGGGCACCCGGATGAACGCGCAGGACCTGCTGTCCGTCTACAACGGCGCGGTCGCGTTCTACCCGGTCACGGTGAACAGCCTGATGCAGCTTTCCACCGCGTATGCCGTCACGGGCGGCCGGGAAAGCGCGTACATCACAATGCCCGCCATGGACGGGGCGGGCCGCGCGTACACGCCGTCGCTCCTGGTGGGCGTCAACGCGAACTCCGCGAAAAAGGACATGGCGGTGGAATTCGTGCGCACCGTGTTCTCCACGGACGTGCAGGAGTCCGACCAGATGAGCGGCCTGCCGGTCGTTGTGTCCTCACTGGACAAGCTGTTCGCGGACTCGCTGGAGCGCAGCACGGGCGGCACCCAGATGTTCATGATTCCGGGCGGCGTGTCCATGGAGATCACCCAGCCGGACGAGGCCGCCTGGGATGCCCTGCGCGCGCTGTGCGACGCGATGGACACCCCGATGACGGTGGACGAGACGCTGATGGACTTCATGCTGACGGAGACGGAGGGCTTCTTCGCGGGGCGCACATCCGCGCGCGACGCGGCGTATGCGCTGCAGCAGCGGGCGTGGTTCTACTTGAACGAGTAACGAACCGGTGTATACTGTATCCACAAAGAGCAAACAGGGGGATTGTTTGTGCGGATACTGTTCATTGAGGACGACCGGGACCTGGTGCAGGCGGTGACCTACCGGCTGAAAAAAGAGGGCATGGAGGTGACCGCCTGCCTGGACGGCCCTTCGGGGCTTTCGGCAATCGAGGCGCAGCACTACGACCTGGTGTTGCTGGACCGGATGCTGCCGGGGCTGGACGGCATTTCGCTGCTGCAAAAGCTGCGCGAGGCGCGAAGCGCCACGCCCGTCCTGATGCTGACGGCCATGGCGGGCATCCAGGACCGCGTCGCCGGGCTGGACGCGGGCGCGGACGATTATCTCGTCAAGCCCTTCGCCATGGACGAGCTGATGGCGCGCGTGCGCGCCCTGTCCCGGCGTCAGGCCCCGTGGAACCCGCAGAACATCGCGGCGGCCGGGGATCTGACGCTGGACGCCGACCGGCTGACGCTCTCCTGCCATGAGCGGCAGGTGACGCTCTCCCGCCGGGAGGGCAGCCTGATGGAGTTTTTGATCCGGAATCAAGGGCAGACACTGCCCCGCACGGTCATTCTGGACCGCGTCTGGGGCGATACGATCGTGGAGGACGGCAACCTGGACATCTACGTGCACTTCCTTCGCAAGCGCCTTGCGGAGATTCGCTCGCGCTGCACCATCCGGACGGTTCGCGGTGTCGGATACAAGCTGGACGTTTAAGGGGGGATTCAGCATGCTGCGCAAGCTGGGAAGGCGCTTAACCCTGGTCAACGTGCTCGTGTCCGGCGCGATCCTCATCGCCATGGCCGCCATCGCACTGGGCGTTACCGAGCGGATGATCGCCCGCCGGAGCGAGGAGGAGCTGGCCGTGTTCGCCCGGTGGTCGCTGGCCGCCATGCACGAGGCGATTAATGCCGAGGAGGATGTCCGCATCCGGGTGCCGGAGCAGTTCTGGATCTACCTGGAGGACGACGCGGGCAGGGCGCGGCTGGTGACGGAATCCGGCATGGATGAGGAAACCGCCACCGCCATCGCGCAGAAGGTGCGCGAGAAGGTGGGCGGGCGGCTGGACGCGTTCTGGCGCGTGGAGGAAGGCGGCGAAGCCAAAGAGATCACGCTGGATCGCTCGCTGGTGGCGTCCCCGCCGGAGACGCCGCCGGAGGCATCCGCCAGTGACGGCAGGGCCGGGAAGCCGGTCATCCGTTCCTTTGCCCGGCCCGTGGACCGGCAGGCGGTGCGCGTCGCGTCCACGGTGAGCGAATTTCAAACGGCGGAGGCGCGCGGCAAACACTTCCGCGTCTCGGCCACGGTCATCAGCTCGGACGCGGCCCAAAACCTGGTGCTGGTGATGCAGGACAGGTCGGATGAGCTGACCAGCCGCTACCGGCTGCGCTGGATTTTCGCGGGCTGCGTGGCGGGCGGGCTGATCCTGATCGTGCTGGCTAGCCGCTACCTGAGCGGCCGCGCGATCCGCCCCATCGACGAATCCATCCGCCGCCAGCGCGCGTTTGTCGCCGCCGCGTCGCACGAGCTGCGCACGCCGGTCGCCGCGCTCCGGGCGAACGCGGAGGTGCTCCGGGACGCGCCGCTGGGCGAGTACGCGCCGTACCTGGACTCCATCCAGAGCGTCAGCGAGCGCATGTCCCTGCTCATTTCCGACCTGACGGACCTAGCGCGCTCGGACGCGGAGGAATTGGCCGTGCGCGAGGAGCCGGTGGAGGCGCACGACGTGGCGCTGGGCGCGCTGCGCCTGATGCGCCCGCTGGCGGACCGGCGGCGGATTCGCGTCGCGGAAACGCTGGAACCGGTGGTCCTGGTCGGCGATCCGGACCGGCTGCGGCAGGTGCTGCTGGCCCTCCTGGATAACGCGCTGCGGTACACCCAGGACGGCGGGGAGATTTCCGTCCAAACGCGCCTGGAAGGCCGCACGGCGGTGGTCCGCGTGGCGGACACGGGCATCGGCATCGCCGACGAGCACAAGCCGCACGTGTTCGACCGGTTTTACCGCGTGGACGCGGCGCGCTCCCGCGAGAGCGGCGGCGCGGGCCTGGGCCTCAGCGTGGTGCGGCAGCTTGTGGACAAGATGAACGGAACGATCGCGCTGCTGGATAACCCCGGCGGCGGCACGGTGATGGAAATGCGGTTCCGCGCGGCGGTGCGGCCATAATCAAAAAGGAGGATACAGCAATGCGAAAGACGCTCTGTTGGGCGCTGATCCTGGGGCTTTTGCTGGCGGTCTGCGGTGCGGCCGCCGGGGAGGAGGCCGGGGCAGGAGCGCAAGGCACGGAAGAGACAGCGGGCGGGACGGTCGCGGAAAGCGCGGCCCTGGAAGAACCCCGCCGGACCATGATGCTGGACGGCAAGGTGGTGCCGGGCGAAACCATCGTGGTGCTCGCGCCCTTCGGCGGGACGGTGGAGACGCTTGCCGCGAAGGCGGGCGACTTTGTCACGGCCGGCCAGCGGCTGATGACGCTCGGCACGACCAAGGTATACGCGCCGGCGGACGGCACGGTCGGCAGCCTGCGCGCGGAGGTCGGGGACGACGTGGCGTACGTGCAGGACCGCTATGGCGCGCTGATGTACGTGGAGCCGGTCAGCACGCTGACCATCACAACGACGACGGAGAGCGCGTATGTCGCCGATGAAAACTACCTGATCCACTCAGGCGAGACGGTGTACATCGGCAGCCGCACGAACAACAAGCGCGTGGGCGTCGGCTTTGTGACCAAGGTGGACGGCAGCTCCTACACCGTGGAGGTAACGGAGAGCAACCTGATCGTCGGCGACAGCGTGTCCATTTTCCGCGGCAAGGACCTGGCGCCGAAAACCAAGATCGGCCAGGGGGACACCGCGCGCAGCGCCGACGTGGCGATCACGTCCGAGGGCACGGTATTCCGGCTGCACGTCCAGCAGGGTGACACCGTGAAGCGCGGCGACCTTCTGCTGGAAACCGTCGGCGGAGCGACCGCGTACAACCCGATGCCCACCAACCAGGTGCTGGCCGAAAAGGCGTCCATCGTCGCGACGATTGATGTGAGCGAAGCGGGCTCCGTGACGAAAAACCAGGTGATCCTAACGCTGTACCCCTTGGAGAGCCTGCAGGTGTCCGTGGACGTGCTGGAAGGGGATCTGCCCAGCATCCGCATCGGCGACAGCGTGCGCATCGAGCTCGCCAGCTTCTACGGCCAAGACTCGATGACGGGCAAGATCGCGGCCATTTCCGGCCTCAGCTCGTCTGCCACCGACGAGGCGTCGTACACCGTCACGATCGACTTTACAGCCACGGAACTGATCCGGATGGGGATGAGCGTGAATGTCTACTTCAACGAATAGACTTCGCTCCGTGGCCGCGCTCTCCCTCGCCCTCGCGCTGACGGCGCTGCTAGCCGTTCCGCCCGTCCTGGCGGCGGACCGGGAGTATGTCCTGGATGTGGTGGAGGGCCGCCTGATCTCGGGCGAGCACAACATCCCGCTGGCGGAGGTGGAGACGCCCATCGAGGTCGGCGTGGTGGGGGGCGAGGTCATCGTGAGGGTGCAAACGCCGGACGGCCTGCTGGAGGAAAACTGGGGCGAAGGGTGGCCGTCGCTGACGGAGCGCGCCGTCAAGTATGTGGACCTCCTGCAATCGCCCGCCCGGCCAACGCTGGACCTGGCGGACAACGACATGTGCCCCGTCTGCGGCCGTTCCACGGCGATCGGCTACCATAAGCAGCTCCCGTGCGGCCATTGGGGCTGCCTGCATTCCGTGGATCACTTCCGCGTGTGCCCGCACTGTGAGGAATACGTCTGCAACGGAAAGGTGCACACGCGCTGCGAAACCTGCAAGGTCGCGTGGTGCGTGCACGTGGACCTGGAGTGCGAATTCACGCGCAACCCCGCCCCCACGCCCTATGTGACCAAGGAACCGCTCGGGGACAAGGTATACTATGTGGTCGATCCGGCGGGCTCGTCGGCGGTGGGCATGCCCGGCGGCAAGCAAGCGCCGACGTGGGCGCCCGGCATGTCGTTCGTGGTAACGCCGAAGCCGTCGGCGACGGACGCGCCGTAAACCTCGCGCGCATCAAGGCAAAGCCGCGCTCCTTCGCCCCTTTTGAGGCGGCCGGGGCGCGGTTTTGACATGCAAAGGGGTAGAAGCACGCCGTGCGGCGGGCACACACACGCGGCCTACAAAATCTCCACCCTGTATAAGCGGCATTTCATATTGACAGCCATTGTCCGCCTTGCTATTGTATAAGGCGCTGTTGGATCGGAAAACTTGCCTGCCCGCGCGCGGACCCATCCATAGGAGGCGGCGCTCATGTGGGAAATTGAGCGCCATACGGGCACCGGAGGGAAGCGCTGCCGGTGGCGGATGAAGCGAGGTGAAGGTTCGCCCCGGCACAGAGCAATGGACGCAACTGCGGCCAGTGCGACAATGCCGGGGTGCGCAATGGGCGCGAAAGCGACCAGCGTGACAATACCAGGGCGTGTGATCGACTAACGGGCGAGCACGACAATACCAGACAGCCAGCGCAACAATACCGAGGGACTTTCGCAAGAAATCCCTACCTCTGTGCTTGCGCGATTACGCTTGGTGAGGTGAGGAACATGACCGACGTGCTGGTGATTGGCTCCATGAACATGGACCTGACGGTTTTCACGGACAGGATGCCCCTGCGCGGCGAAACGGCGGCGGGGCGGGGCTTTCTACTCTCCCCCGGCGGCAAGGGCGCGAACCAGGCCGTCGCGGCCGCGCGGATGGGTGCGCGGACAGCCATCATCGGCTGCGTGGGCGAGGATCTGTTCGGGGAGGAACTGACAGCGAAGCTGCGGGCGGACGGCATTGACACGGAGGGCGTCCGCAGGGTGCCAGACGTGTCCACGGGCGTGTGTTCCATCACCGTCAGCGCGGGCGATAACTATCTGATCTACTGCGCCGGGGCGAACGCGCATGTTGCGTGCGAGCCGCGCGAGGCCACCCGGGCGCGCGTTCAGGCGTGCGGCGCGGTGCTGCTCCAGCAGGAAATCCCGCTGGAAACGATCGTGGACGCGCTGGATATCGCCGATCAGGCGGGCAAGCCGGCGTTCCTGACGCCCGCGCCCGCGTACAGGTTGCCGGATTCCGCGTACCGCAAGGTGCGTTACCTGCTGCCGAACGAGACAGAGGCCAGCGCGCTGCTCGGGCGGGAACTGTCCACCGACGCGGATATGCTGGGCGCGCTCGGCGCGTTCCGCCGCATGGGCGTGGCGGAGCCCGTGATCACGCTGGGCGCGCGCGGCGTCGCGTGCTATGTGGATAGCGAACCCGCCATCCTGCCCGGCTACCGCGTGACACCGGTGGACACGACCGGCGCGGGCGACACGTTCACCGGCGCGCTCGCCGCAGCCATCCTCCAAGGAATGCCCATCCGGGAGGCCGCCGATTTCGCGCAAAGGGCGGCGGCGCTGTGCGTCACGCGGGCGGGCGCGCAGGATTCGATCCCCACACGGGCGGAAGTTCTGCAAGCGGCGTTGCCGCGCGCCAGCGGTAGGGATTTCTGATGAAAGCCCCTTGGTATTGTCGCGCTGTCCCCGCCCCGGCATTGTCGCGCTCGCCCTTTGGTCGATCGCGCACCCCGGCATTGTCGCGCTGTGCGCATTCGCGCCCATCACTCTGTGCCGGGGCGAACCTTCACCTCGCTTCATCGCCCGCGGGGCGCGCTCGGTTCCGGTTTTGTGCCGGGCCGCACCTTCGGGTCGCTTCATCGCCCACTGGGCGCGCTTCCCTCCGGTGCCCCTTATGGCGCCCGATTCTCCGAATCAGCGCCGCCGTCATGGATAAAGAAACGCGAGGAGCCGATCAACAATGAAAAAGACAGGGGTAATCTGCGCGCTTCTTTCCGCGCTCATCTATGGCATCGCGCCCATTTTTAGCAAAATGACGTTCGCCTGGGGCAATAACGGCATGAACCTGGCATTCTGGCGGGCCACGCTCTCCCTGCCGCTGCTGCTGGTGCTGGCGCTGCGCGGCGGCTTTTCGCTGCCCCGGCACGCGGTGAAGGACGTGCTCCTGTGCGGGCTGATGCAGGCCGCGACGGCGCTGACGCTGAACGGCTCCTACGGCTATGTCGCGGTGGGCACGGCCACGGTGCTGCACTTTGTGTATCCGCTGCTGGTGGCGGTGATGTGCGCGGTGCTGTACAAGCAGCGCCTAGGCATCCGCAAAACCGTCGCGCTGTGCGCGTGCATGGTCGGCGTGGCGTTCTTTTTCGATACGAAACAGCCCGGCAACACGACCGGCGTGCTGCTGGCGCTGACCAGCGGCGTGACGTTCGCCGGGTACATCCTGTGCCTGAACCGGCCAACGCTGCGCGACATGCCGACATTCCAGTTTTCGCTGTTAATGTCGACAATCGTGGCGGTGGTCGCGGGCGTGTTCAGCGCGAGCACGGGGCAGCTCACCGTGGCACTGCCGCCCATGGCGTGGGTGATCCTGGCCTTTGTATCGGTCGCGACGATGGTGGGCGCGCTGACGCTGTTCCAGCTCGGCATTCGCTGGGCGGGCGCGGTGGAAACGTCGATGCTCTCGCTCCTGGAGCCGATCGCGAGCGTGGTGTTCGGCATGCTGATCCTGGGCGACGCGCTGTCCTGGGTGAAGCTGCTGGGCTGCGCGATCATTATGGGCAGCCTGTTCTTCGTCACGCTGTACG
>JAVBOM010000046.1:0-52861 GCA_031550535.1 Eubacteriales bacterium | reverse complement strand
GGGGGGGGATTTTTTTTTTGTGGAACCCAAAAAAAATTGCCCCCGCTGCCGGCAATTGCCTATTCCTGAATAATCACCGCGATGAGCACCAGATCGTCCGTACCCGTGTTTTCGACGCTGTGGGAATGCCCGCTGAGCGTTGTCATGGCGTCGCCGGCGCGCACGGCGATGCTTTCGCCGTCGTCGGTCACCACGCCCTCGCCCCGCTCAAAGTAGAACATCTCCGCTTCCCCAGTGTGCTGGTGCGCGCCGATGGAGCAGCCGGGCGCGATCGTTAGCCGGGCAAACAGCCGTCCGTTCGCGGGCAACTGTTCCTTTTCCAAATGGCGCACATTCACGCTGCCTCGTCCCCCGCGCATCTGCTCACGCGTTTCAACCGGCATTTCTCCCTGTCGATGGATCATGGATACACCCTCCCTATCACACTACCGCGCTATTGCGCTCATAAATCAGCCGAAGCCCCTTCAGCGTCAGCAGGCCGTCGATGGCGTCGATGGCCTTCGTATCCGGCGCGAGCAGCCTGGACAGCCCGCCCGTCGCGATGACGTGCGTCTCCGGCCGCCCCAGCTCCTCTTTCATTTTGGCGACAATGTGGTTCACCTGGCCCACGTAGCCGTAAAAGATGCCCGACTGCATGTTGGCGATGGTGTTCCGGCCGATGACGGACTCGGGCTTGACCAATTCCACACGCGGCAGCTTCGACGCGCCGGAGACGAGCGCCTCCGTCGAAAGCTTGATGCCCGGGCAGATCGCGCCACCAAGGAACTCCGCGCGGTCGGACACGACGCCGAACGTTGTGGCGGTGCCAAAGTCGATGAAGATGCACGGCCCGCCGTAGAGCGTGTACGCGGCGACGGCATTGGCGATGCGGTCACTGCCCAATTCGCGCGGGTTTTCATATTTGATGTTGATGCCGGTCTTGATGCCGGGCACCACCTGCATCGGATCCATGCCAAAATACGACCGGCACATGTGCTCAATGGTGAAATTGATCGGCGGGACGACGGACGAGATGATGATGCCGTCCACGCACGAAAGCGACAGCCCGTTGTGCTGGAAAAGGGTGGCGAGCTTGATGCCGATTTCGTCGCTGGTGGCGGCGACGTCGGTGTTCAGCCGCCAGTACTGCACCAGGGCTTCCCCGTCGAACACGGCGGTCTTGATGTTGGTGTTGCCGATGTCAAGCGTTAAGATCATTCGGTTTATGCTCCTACTTGTATTATACCGTTTTGCGCCGCACGCGCCAGAGGGCGGCGGTGACCGGCGTGACGAGGATGGCCGCGACAACCGCCTCGCTGCCGCCCGCGATGAGCCCTGTTCCGCCGATGATGGCCAGAACCGCCGTGGAATCAAGCCCCACGAGCGTGTAAAAGAGCAGCATCAGCCCCAGGTACAGCACCGTGTTGGTGAGCGACCCCAGCGCCGCCGCCACGGGCAGCGCTTTGTGCGAACGTTCCTCTCCCCGCGCCACCAGCCGGTACACGGCATGCGCGGCAATGGGGATCATCAGGCGCGGCACGAAGCACATCACGATGGCCAGCAGGGGGCTTGCCGCCACCAGCGCGGACGCGAGCGCGGACGGCGGTGTCAGGGACAGGCCGAACGCGCTCAGCGCGCTGGTCAGGCCAAAGCACGCGCCCAGCACCAGGCCGGTTCGAAGGCCCAGCAGGATGGTCCCGACCAGGACGGGAATGCACAGGATGGTCACGTTGATGAAGCCCAGGGGAATCAGCCCCAGCGGGGTCATGCCAAGGAGCAGAATCAGCGCGACAAACATGGCCGTGAGCACCAAGCGAAGCAAGGCTTCTCTTTTCATGGGTTTCCCTCCGTTCAAGTTCCTTCGGATACCTGACGATTTGGTCAAGCGAGCACGAGGTAGGGTTTTGTCCGGTTCCTCGCGGATACCGGCCGGAAATATTATAGAAGAATGACGAGGGTTTGTAAAGTAGGCGTGAAGGCTGGCAGAGGAAGAGGCTGTCGTGCTGGTTTTTAGCCAGTGCGGCAGCCTCCTTACGGCGCTCGGCTTCGCAAATCAGCGCCGCCGTCATGGCCAATTTTTTCCCTATAGCGTATCCCATTCGCCAATCGAGAACAGATAGCCCGTGCCGGGCTTGTCGCAGCCATCGGGGAACACCTCGGCGGTCCAGTACTTTTCCGGATACGGGATCGCCACATCGTCTCCAAGGATCGTGTTGCGCGTCACGTCATACATCGCGTCGCTGTCGTAGCCCTCGCGAGCGTGCAGTTTCTCCGTATCGCCGGAAAACGTCGCGTGCGCGAACCGCGAATAGTACGGCGGCCCAGCCGCCGGGACATCAAACGGCACAAAGTCAACCGAAAGGCAGCCCTCCGGCACGGGCGCGCCCGCCTTCATGAAGCGCCCCCAGACGCCATGCCACGGGTTGTTCGCCTCAAGGCCGCAGTGGTGCATGAAGAAGAGGTCGCAGTCAAAGCCCGACTTGTACGCCTCCATCGCATCCAACGCGCGCATCAGCGCGAGCCGCCGTCCCACGTCCGCGTATTCCTCCCCTTCCGCGCCGATGAAGCGCATGGCGGGGAACTCGCGATACGCGAAGGTTTCAACCTGGAATCCCTTCTGCTGGCGCTTCACAAAATCGGGCATGAACAGCGTCCATTGCACCGAGTTGTCGTATCCCTTCAGCATCCGGACATACCGCGCGGCCTTTTCCCGCATCGCACGCTCGCGCATCGCGGAGAAGTCCGAAAGCGCCGGGTCGACCGCCTCATGCAGCCACAGATCGGACGCGGACGCGCCCGGGATGGCCGCGCCGATCCGCTCCAGCGCGGTAAAGACCGGCTGGTTCACCACGCCCGGGTATTGCGCGTCCAGCTTTTTAAGGTATGCGCGCAAATGATCGCGGTAATGCGCAAACAGCAGCAACCCGCATTGCTTCATGTATTGTTCGTTTTTTTCGTACTGATCGAGATCTTGCCATTGCGCGTCGTCCAGCAGCCACTCGGCCATCGCGTCAAACGCGTGCTGGTTCAGGAAAATCTGTTTTCCCTCGGACATGACGGGGTTGTCGTACCCACGGGGCACCCTTTCCCACCGGAAATTCCTGGCCCACTCGATGATTCGGCCATACGCCGCCGCGTCGGTCAGACGTTCGCCGGTTTTCGCGCCAACGATGAGAAGCCCCGCACAGTTTTCGTGCCAATCAGGGGTGTAAAAGTATGCTTCGGCATCATGCTTCACGCCGACTGGCGGCCAGAAAGAGCGCGTGTACAGCCCGTTCTCGTCATACCCGACAACCAGGCAAGCCATCGGCTGCTTTTGCGTAATTCCGAACCCGATGGCAGGGCGGCCGCCGTCGATCGACCGTTTGATCTTGTCAAGGCAGGCCGCCTTATCGCGTATGGCTTCGCCTCTCAGATACTCGCTCGCGTAGCCGAACGCCTCGAAGGTGCGCGCGGGGATTTCGGGGATAATGCCGACCTCGTCGCAAGCGGAGTCAAACCGCCACGGAAAGCAGAGGCCCGCGCCGCTGAGCGCGAACACCTCGTCCTGGCTGGCGGGATCGCCGATATACGCCAGGAGCCTCATCACCGAGCCGACAAAGCAGACGGCGGACGGGTTACCATACCACATGCTGGGCACGCCGGGCAGGATGTTTTGCGCAGCCATTTTCTTTTCCTCCGTATCGCACTTTCCCAAAGTATACCACACCGTGTTGATTTTCGCCGCTGTATATCATGTTTGAGTGGCAGTGCTTTTTACGGAGTTCGTTGGTAGTCTGTGTTTGGGTTCGGATGAGATGCCCTGGTTTCCGTTTCCAGCCGCCGCAAAGGCGTTCACGGCACGTAACGCCCCCGTATCTCCCATGCCTCCCGCACGCAAGCGGCGTGCTCCTCGTCCACGCGGTCGGTCTCATGTGTCCGGCTGTTCAGAAAGTGCATGCAGAAATGCCCGTCGAACTCGTTCCCCCAGATGTGCTGCCCCTCGTGCGGCATGCAGTTGATGGAGACGGCAATCACCCGCCCATTGGCCTCCAGCCACGCGGGCCGCCGCTCCCAGGTCCATTCCCCGCCCAGAATCGAGAGGAACGCCTGCGTGTCCTGCGCCGTCAGCGGCTCCACGTCGCAGTGGTTGTCGCCGCCGTACCGGCTGATGCGAAACCGCTTGCCGGTGCGCGCATCCACGACGCTGGCCTCGGTCAACCGCGCGTAGGCCACGTTGCCGCCCTGCCACCAATCCAGCAGTTCCATGCTGCCGGCGCTTCCGTTTCCGTTGCCGATCAGCCGCCTTGTCTGCGGGCCGACGACGCCGTCCGCGTCAATGCCCATGGCCCGCTGCAGCTTCATCAGCGCCGCCTGCGTCTCATAGCCGAACTGGCCGTCCGTCGCGGTCGGGTATCCCATCTGCCGCAACGTCACCTGCAAGTCGATCACGGAGTTGCCCATGTCGCCGGGCTTCAGAATGCGCGGGTAGTTCGGGTTATTTTCCTCGTCAAAGACGAGCTGCGGCAGTGAAACCCCGGGCGGCGGTGTGCCGGCGGGCAGCGCTTCGATTTCGGCGGGCAGGGGCGGCGCGGTCGTCACACCTTCGGGCAGCTCCACGCGCACATAGCGCGCGCTGACAAACCCCTTCTGCATGCCATACTGTACCCAGTACCAGCCGTCATCGTAGGCGATCAGCTCCAGGTCCGCGTCGTTTGGGATTTCCCCCAGCATCGCGCTGGCCAGGCTCGGCGCTTCGCGGAGCACAAGGGCGCTTGCGGTCACTGTTCCGGTTTCGGCAACACCAATTTTTGCAACCGCTAGCAGGGTAAACAAAAGCAAAACCCGCTTCATTCGGGCACGCATTCGCGTATCTCCTTTGATAGCAAGTCGGTCTGAATATAGATAAAATGTCGATTAATGTTACCAGTATATAGTATGTGTAATGTTGTTGTCAACAGTGTAACCGATATGTTATACTTCGTACGATAAGGATTTCTTGTGGTCTTTCCATACGGAAGCATATCAGTAGGATGGAGGAAATGCCCATGCCGATCTTTGACATGCCGCTTGCGGAACTGCAAAAGTACCAAGGTGTCAACCCCAGGCCCGCGGATTTTGACGCGTACTGGGACCGCGCGCTGGCCGAGATGCGCGCGCTCGGAACCGGGTGCGAGCTCACACCCTCGGCGTTTCAGACGCCCACCGTGCGCTGCGATGACCTGCACTTCACCGGCGTTGGCGGCGCGCGCGTGTACGCCAAGCTGCTCCGCCCGGCCGGCAAGACGCGCTGCCCGCTGGTGCTGCGCTTCCACGGCTATTCGGGCGATTCCGGCGATTGGGCGGAGTCGCTTGGCTACGCGGCGCACGGCTTTGTCGTGGCGGCGCTGGATTGCCGGGGGCAGGGTGGCCGGTCCGAGGACGTGGGCGGCGTCAAGGGCAACACACAGCACGGCTTGTTCATCCGCGGTCTGGACGACCCGGACCCGGATAAGTTGCTGATGCGCAACGTGTTCCTGGATACCGCGCAACTCGCGCGCATCGCGATGGCGCTGCCGGAGGTGGACGATACCCGAGTGGGCGCGTGCGGCGGCAGCCAGGGCGGCGGCCTGACACTGGCCTGCGCCTCGCTAGAACCGCGCGTGAAGCGGCTTGCGCCGATGTACCCGTTCCTGAGCGATTACCGGCGCGTGTGGAACATGGACCTGGACGTAGCCGCGTATTCGGAGCTGCGCGAGTACTTCCGCCACTTCGACCCCCGGCACGAGCGCGAGGACGCGGTGTTCACGAAGCTGGGCTACATCGACGTGCAGCACCTGGCCCCGCGCATTCAGGGCGAAGTGCTGATGTTCACGGGCCTGATGGACACGGTGTGCCCGCCCTCCACGCAGTTTGCGGCGTATAACAAAATCACGTCGCCCAAGGCGATGAAGATCTGGCCGGACTTCGCGCACGAGCGGCTGCCGGACGCGAACGACATGACGTTTCAACATATGCTGGGGCTGTAGGGAATGAAAAACGAGCCTTGCCAAAGCGGCGAGGCTCGTTTTTCATTATAGGACCGCGCGGCACTAGACGGTGTTATGGCTGCGTTCTTGGCTTCTCTGGCTGTGGCAGCTCATAGGTATCCGTCATGCCATGACAGTTTTTCTCTCTCGAACACGACGTTCATATAGTCGTCGCACGCGTCGCCCCGGGCGGCGTCGCCCATGGACAGAGCGAGTGCAAGCGCCAGGAGGACTGCAAAGATTGCTTTGCTCCGGTTCGGGTTTTCCATAGCTGATCTTCCATAATCTATCCATAAATAGAAACAAAAAAAGAAGGCCATAAGCCTCCTCACAATCACCAATTCACATAAGATGCAGTCGCACACCCACCCGGGATACTAGGGAATACAAACCCCTTATCAGGGCAACGACTATAAATATAGATTACGCCACAAATGTCAACTTGTCAAGCATTATTTCAAAAAAAGCATGATTTGGCCCGAAACTCCCCTTTTTGACGCGAAAACGCATCGCATCGGCCGTGTGTCGCTTTGCGTTCCCCGCGGACTATTGGTATACTTCCAGCACTGTGGTACGCTGGCGCAACACCGCGCTGGAAAAAATCCCGCAAAGGAGGCGATTCCCCATGTCCCAGATCGCGCTATCCGGCATTGTCAAGCAGTTCAAGGTGTACGAGCGCCCGGAAGGCAAATGGTCCACGCTGCGCGGCGCGTTCACGCGCAAGGTGCGGCACGTTGACGCGCTGCGCGGCATCGGCTTTGACATTAACGAGGGCGAGTTGGTCGGCTACATCGGTCCCAATGGCGCGGGCAAGTCCACCAGCGTCAAGGTGATGAGCGGCATCCTGACGCCGGACGCGGGCGAATGCCATGTGCTGGGCCGCGTGCCGTGGAAGGAGCGCGTGGCGCACGTGTCGCAGATCGGCGTGGTGTTCGGCCAGCGGAGCCAGCTCTGGTGGGACCTGCCCGTCACCGATTCATTCGACTTGCTGCGCGACATCTACGCCGTGCCGCAGGCACGCTACGCCGCCCGGCGCGGCGAACTGATCGAGTCGCTGGACATCGGCACTTTGCTGAAAACGCCGGTGCGGCAGCTATCGCTCGGCCAGCGCATGCGGTGCGAATTGGCCGCGTCGCTGCTGCACAGCCCGAAGATTCTGTTCCTGGACGAGCCGACCATCGGCCTGGACGCCGTGTCGAAGCTGTCGCTCCGCGCCTTCTTAAAAGAAGAAAACCGGAGCAGCGGCGTGACGATCCTGCTGACGACGCACGACATGGACGACATTGAGGCGCTCTGCCACCGCGTGATGGTGATCGGCCACGGCAATTTGTTGTACGACGGCACGCTCGCGGCGCTGAAGGCGCGGTACATGACGGACATCTGCCTGCGCGTGACGTTTGACGGTGCGCCGCCGGAGGTCGCGTGCTTTGACGGCCTGCCGGGGCTGGTGCGCGCGCGGGCGTCGGAAGCGGCGGTCGAGGCGTTTTTCGACCCGGCGCGGACGGTGAGCCATCGTGCGGTCGCGGCCATCGCCGAGCGCCTGCGCGTGAAGGACATCACAGTGGTGGACCGGAACATCGACGAGGTGATCGCCGCGATGTACCGGGACATGGACCTGGTGTAGGGGGTGCGCATGCCAAGCAAAGCGAGGGCGTACCTGTCAATTTTCCGCATCCGCGCGGCCCAAGGGTTGCAATACCGCATGTCCGCGCTGTCGGGCGCGAGCATCAGCGTGTTTTACGGGCTCATCATGGTGGTGGTCTATACCGTGTTTTTCACGCACGGCAATCGCCTGTCCGGCGGGGCGCTGACGCTCGAACAGACGGTGACGTACACGTGGCTGACGCAGATGCTGCTCGGCTTTCAGATGCTGAATGTCGATTCCGACATCCAGTCGAAAATCGTCAGCGGGGATGTGGGCGTGGAGCTATGCAGGCCGTTGGACCTGTACGACCACTGGTTCATGAAAACCCTGGCCCTGCGGACGACCGAGGGGCTGTTCCGTTGCGTGCTGACCTTCATCGTGGCGGTGCTGCTGCCTGCCGGTTGGCGCCTGGGGCCGCCCGTGTCCCTGGCCGGACTTTTGCTGGCGCTGCTGTCGTTCCTGTGCGCCATCCTGCTGTGCAACGCATACGGCATGCTGGTCAACACCGTGCGCCTGGGCATCACCTGGGGCGAGGGGCCGACGAACATGCTGCTGTTCATCACCGGCGTGCTGTCGGGCGCGTACCTGCCGCTACAGCTCTGGCCGGACGCGATGCAGCGGTTCCTGCTGTACCAGCCGTTCGCAGGGTATCTGGATTTGCCGGTCCGGCTGTACCTCGGCTCCATGCCGCTGTCCGGCGCGCCGGGGGCGATGGCGCTACAGCTCGCGTGGTCTATGGCATTCATCGCGGCGGGCAAGCTGCTGATGCGGCGCAAGACCAGAAATCTGATCGTGCAGGGAGGGTAAGCGCATGACACAGGGGCTTCGTATCTACGGCAGGTACCTGAAGATGAACCTGCTGTCCGGCCTGGAATACAAGGGCTGGTGGCTCATGCTGGTGCAGACGGCACTCGTCACCTGCGCCGACCCACTCTGTCTGGTGTTTCTGTTTTCCCGCTTTGGCGGCATCGGCGTATGGACGATGGAGCGCATCCTGCTCGTGTACGCGATGGCCGTCGCGTCGTTCGGCCTCGCGGAACTCTTTTGCCGGGGATTCGATTATTTTCCCTGGCGCATGATTCAGTCCGGCGAGTTTGACCGCGTGCTGCTCCGGCCGCGCTCGGTTTTTCTGCAGATCGCGGGGACATACTTCCATCTGCACCGCTTCGGCCGGGTGCTGTCGGGCCTTGTGGTGATTTGCTGGGCGCTGGCGCGGCTCGGCATCGCGATGACGTTCGGGCGTGCGGCCCTGCTGGCGCTGGCGCTCGCGGGCGGCATGCTGATGTACAGCGGCGTGTTCGTGGCGAGCTCGGGCATCGCGTTCTTCACGGTCAAGGCGCTGGACTGGATCTACATCTTCACCAACGCCAGCTACTTTGTGCTGCAATGCCCGGCGGAGTTCATGCCGCGCGTGCTGCGCAACCTGTTCACGTTCTTCATGCCGATGCTGGTCATCAGCTACTACCCCGCGTCGGCGATCTGCGGATGGGGAGAGAGCGCGGCGCTGGGACTGCTTGCGCTGCCAGCCGGGGCGGCGTTTCTCGGGGTGTCGATGCTGGTGTTCCGGTTTGGGGCACGGCACTACGCAAGCACGGGGAGCTGATGGGCGCATGGCACAAGCGTTTCGGTTTTATTGCAGATGCCTCCGGATGAACCTGCTGGCCGGCCTGGAGTACAGGGGCTGGTGGCTCATGGCGCTGCACATCGCGCTGACCACCGTTGCCGAGCCGGCCTGCCTGGTATTTCTGTTCGCGCGCTTCGGTGAAATCGGGGAATGGACAATGGAGCGCATCCTGCTGATCTACGCGATGGCGGTTACGTCTTTTGGCCTAGCCAAATGCCTTTGCCGCGGATTTGACACCTTCCCGTGGCGCATGATCCGCTCCGGCGCGTTTGACCGCGTGCTGCTGCGGCCACGCTCGGTATACCTGCAGGTCGCGGGGGCGTACTTTGACATCATGCACGTCGGGCGGGTGGTGGCTGGGCTGCTTGTGATTGGCTGGGCGCTGGCGCGGCTCGGCGTCGTGATGACGCCCGGGCGCACGGCCATGCTGATGCTCGCGCTCGCGGGCGGCGCGCTGGTGTACAGCGGCGTGTTCGTCGCCAGTTCCGGCATCGCGTTTTTCACTGTCAAGGCGCTGGACTGGATTTTGATCTTCACCAACGCGAGCACGTTCATTCTGCAGTGCCCCGTGGAATTTATACCGCGCGCTCTGCACGGCATGTTTACGTTCCTCATGCCCATGCTGGTCATCAGCTATTACCCCGCGTCCGCGATCTGCGGCTGGGGCGAAAGCGTGGCGCTGGGGCTGCTCGCGCTACCGGTGGGGGCTCTCTTTCTGGCCGCGTCGACGCTGGTGTTCCGGTTTGGGGCGCGGCACTACGCGAGCACGGGGAGTTAGAAAAACACGCGCGACAATAGCAAAGAGGGCCGCCCTGCCGGAAAACCGGCGGCGGCCCTCTCCCCTATTGCGATTACTCCCATTTCCCGGCCTGATAGTCATAGACGGCAGCCTGGGTTCCCCGTTCGTTCAGGGCGATGACGACCTTTGCGATGTTGCTTTCGCTTACGCCGCTCACTTTGCATTGCACGGAGGTGCCCGCGCGCAGGCCGATCTCCCTGGGCAGTTTCAGCGACGAACCCGCCCAGAACGACGAACCGCCGCTGGTGTACAGGTTTCCTACAGTATTCGCGATCGCGCTCGCGACATACTCCCGCCCGTCCGCCGTTTTCACGGTGACGCCATAGATGAGAATATCCTCGTTTGCGGTGAACGCGATGGCGCCGCCCGAAAAGCCGACCTCCCCAAACGGCGCGTCCGCGACCGCTTCTTCGCTCTGGAAATCAAACACCGCCTTCTCCTTGCCATCATCGCTCAGCGCGATGACAACCTGCGCGACCGTTTCCCCGCCCACGCCCGCCACCTCGCACTTGACGGAGGTATCCGCGCGCAACCCGATCGCCTTGGGCAGCAGCATGGAGGAGCCGGGGCGCATGATCGCGCCGTTCCCGAAGAACATGTCGCCGCTGCTGTTGGCGATGTTTTTCGCGGCGAGCTCGCGCCCGTCGTCCAGCACGACCGACACAGCATAGACATACGTTTCCTCTACCGCGCTGAACGATACAACCCCGTTCGCGTACGCGACCGAGGCAAACCGCGCCTCCGCCGTTTCCGCCGCGAACGAGACAGCCGAGCACAGAAGCGCGGCGAACAGCAACCCGATGAGCACAAGGTTTTTGATTTTCATACGAACGCCTCCCTGTTATGTGATGGCGTCAGTATACCGGCCCTGCGGCGCAAGCGGGCGTGCAAAATGCACAGTCAGGGTGATTTCCGCGCCCACATCCCCACGCACTGCGGCAAAGCCGCCCACGGGTTCCGCTTCCAATCGTACAGGCGGCCCTGGTCCGCCTCGCGCGCCTCCTCGCTGTCATACATGTAATCATACGGAATAAAATCGCCGGGTGCGCTGTGGAATTCGCACATTTCCCTGATTTCAAACCCGGAACGGATGAGGCCATTGACAAAATCCTGCATCCGCCACGCGTATTCGATACCGCCGTCAAACGGCCCGGTGTCCTGGTAGTGCTTCACGACGCGGATTTCGCCGTCCCGATCGCCAAAGGGGCGGTTCATCGGATGCGTTTCAAAAAAGACATACTGGCCTCCGCCCTTCAGGATTCTGCCAAACGTGCCGTACATCGCGGGCAGGTCGGAAATCCAGACATGCACCCCGTTGGACGTGTAGACCAGGTCAAACGCCGCGGTATCGATCTTTTCCAGCGACATGCTGTTGTCGCAGACGAACGCGATCCCCCACCCCTTCGCGCCCGCAATGCGCCGCGCGTTTTCGATCTGCTTTTCCGAAATATCCACGGAGCAGACCTTCGCGCCCAGCAGGTGAAACGCGAACGCCGCCGTGTTGTCCCCGCTGGACGGAACGCAAACCCGGACGCCCTGGAAGCTGGGGAAGCACTGGCGGAAAAAGCCGTTGACCGCAGGCGGAAAGGCGATGGTGGGACTTTCCTCAATTTGGCGCACGGTGCGTTCCGCGTTTTCGTACCATCGATCGGACGCGCTATTCCAATGCTCGGCGACGCGATTGTCCATGTTTCTCCTCGCTTTCTTGCCGGTGGCGCAGATTCGTAGGATCGGGCGCAATCAGGGGATTCCGCAGGGAATCCTTTCCGCCCCAACTGGGTTTCGCGCTTGTCACCTCCGCGATCTCCGCGCTCACGTCCCACAGCCGCGCCGCGAGCGCCGCGTCCAGTGACCGCTTTGACGCGCGGGCAATGCGGCATTTCGTGAAATATTCGCCCGTGACGCCCTCGCACGCCTCGCTCGTGGCGACGTGTACCGCCGTGGCCGCGCCCTCCGCCGGTGTCTGCACGAGCCACCCGAGGACCCGGGTAATCGTCTTGCCAAACCCCGTCCTCCGGTTGATGGCGATGCTGCTGGCGACCATGCCCGGGTGCACGCAGTTCGCCGTGATACCCGTGCCGGACAGCCTCCGCGCCAGCTCCTTGGTAAAGAGCACGGCGCACAGCTTGGACCGGCTGTAGCCGGACACGACCGAGTAGCCCTTTTTCAGATCAAGATTGTCAAAATCGATGCGGCCGACCTTGTGCGCGCTGGATGTGATTGTCACGACGCGCGCGAATGGCGGCATGAGGTCCAGCAGCAGGTTCGTCAGCAGAAAATGGCCGATGTGGTTCACGCCGAAGTGCGCTTCCAGCCCGTCCTTCGTCTCCTGGCGGCGCAGATAGAGCACGCCCGCGTTGTTGACCAGAACGTCCAGCCGGTCGCATGTTTCGTGGAATGCCCCACAAAATCGCCGTATGGACGCCATCTCGCCCAGGTCGCACAGCATCAGCGCCACGTCGCCGCCGCCGCTTTGCCGCTGTACATCCAGGAGCGCCGCCTCGCCGCGCGCCCGGTCCCTGCAGAGCATCACCACGCGCATCCCGGCCTTGGCGAGCGCGATGGCGGTTTCTTTGCCCATGCCCGTGTTCGCGCCCGTCACCAGGGCAGTTTTCTTTTGCATGTCAGTTCCTTTATATATGCATTTTAGTGCTCATCAGAAATAGCGGTCGTACTCCCCCGACGGAAAGTCCGTTTCCAGCCCCAGCACGCGCGGCCAGCGATCTTCCCCCGCGATGATGAAACCCATCAGCATGCCGATGTGCATGTCCAGGTGCCGGTGCTGCGCCAGGATGAGGGTGAAGCGGGTGTGCAAGCAGTGCTCGGGCGTTTGCGCGAGCTGCTCATCGTCCAGATTGTCCCAATAGGCGAAGATTTTGGCCTCGACCCGCGCAAAATATGCCTCCATTTGTTCCCGGGAAAGAAAGCCGCCCGTCTCCGCGTCCAGGTCGTTCAGGCCCGGCGTGTGAAAGGGCGGTTCATCGTACACGAACGGGTTGATATACCAGCGGTCCAGCGAATGCAGCGTGTGGTAGACGTGCTTCCACACGGGCGCGCCACAGTAGGGCCTTTCCCAATACGCGTCCGGGACGCAATCAATCACGTTGCGCAGGCTCCACAGGCTGCGGCGGGTTTGGTCGCGGATCTGGTCCACAAGCGCGGGCATGTCAGTCCTTCTCCGCGGAGTTCTTCAGCACCCTAAGCCTCACCATCGCGCGCGAAAGCATGGACTTGGCCATGATGTACTCCTGCAGGCTCCCCTTCTGCCGCAAGGCTTCCCGCGCGCGCTCCTCGTCCCTGCGGGCGCGGTTTTCGTCGATTTCCTCCGGCCATTCGACCGTTTGCAGCATCAGCAGCACCTGGTCCGGCGTCACCGTGGCCGTGCCGTCGGACGCGGCGGCCTCGCGCCACGCGCCGTCCATCTTGATGCGAATTTCGCCCTCCTCCGTGGAGACGAGCATCGGCGCGTGCCCGGCCTGGATGCCGATCTCGCCGTCGGGTGCCTTCAGCGTGAGCGCCTCCGCGTCCGCCTCCAGAAACACGCGCTCAGGCGTGATGATTTGCAGCCGAAACGTGTTTGCCATGCCTACACCTTCATTTTCGCGGCGTTCGCGCGCACGTCCTCCAGCCCGCCCGCCATGAAGAACGCGGACTCGGGCAGGTCATCCACCTCGCCCTCCAAAATGGCCCTGAACGAGGCGATGGTGTCCGCGACCTTCACATACTTGCCGGGGATGCCCGTGAATGTCTCCGCAACATGCATGGGCTGGGACAGGAACCGCTGGATGCGGCGCGCGCGGTACACCGTCCGGCGGTCCTCCTCGGACAGCTCGTCCATGCCGAGGATGGCGATGATGTCCTGCAACTCGCGATACCGCTGCAGCGCCTCCAGCACGCGCTGGGCCACGTCGTAATGCTCCTCGCCGACGATCGCGGGGTCCAGGATGCGGCTGGACGAATCCAGCGGGGACACGGCCGGGTAGATGCCGAGCTCCGACACCTGCCGGGACAGCACCGTCGTGGCGTCCAGGTGCGCGAAGATCGCCGCCGGGGCCGGGTCGGTCAGGTCGTCCGCCGGCACATAGATCGCTTGCACGGATGTGATGGACCCGTCTTTCGTGGACGAAATGCGCTCCTCCAGCGCGCCGACCTCGCCCGCGAGCGTGGGCTGGTAGCCGACGGCGGAAGGCATGCGGCCCAGCAGCGCGGAAACCTCGCTGCCCGCCTGGATGTAGCGGAAAATATTGTCGATGAACAGCAGCACGTTCTGCTTTTTCACATCGCGGAAGTGCTCTGCCACGGTCAGGCCCGTCATGGCGACGCGCATGCGCGCCCCCGGCGGCTCGTTCATCTGGCCGAACACGAGCGCGGTCTTTTCAATGACGCCGGACTCGGTCATCTCGGTCAGCAGGTCGTTGCCCTCGCGGCTGCGCTCCCCCACGCCCGTGAACACGGAAAACCCGCCGTGCTCGGTGGCGATGTTGTGGATGATGTCCAGGATGAGCACCGTCTTGCCCACGCCCGCGCCGCCGAACAGGCCGATCTTGCCGCCGTGCGCGTACGGCGCCAGCAGGTCGATCACCTTGATGCCCGTCTCAAACACCTGCGTAACCGGCCGCTGCTCAATGAACGACGGCGGCTTCCTGTGGATGGGCTGGCGCTCCGCCGTGGTGATTTCCGGCTTGCCGTCGATGGGTCTGCCCAGCACGTCGATGGCGCGGCCGAGCAGCTCCATGCCCACCGGGGCCATGATGGGCGCGCCGGTGTCCGTCACGGGCAAGCCGCGCCGGAGCCCTTCCGTGGCCTCCAGCGCCACGCAGCGCGCCGCGTTGTGCAGCAGGTGCTGCGTGACCTCCGCCGCGACGCGGTGCTTCGCGCCCTCCACGTACAGCAGCGTATGGATGGCGGGCAGATGCCCCTCCGGGAACTGCACGTCCAGCACGGGGCCGATGATCCGAATCACTTTGCCTTGCATGGTTGTCTCCTTACTCCGAAACCGAACTCGCCCCCGCGACAATCTCCGTCAGTTCCTGCGTGATGGCCGCCTGCCTCGCGCGATTGTGTTCCAGCGTGAGCTTCCCGAGCATCTCGTCGGCGTTCCGCGTCGCGGCGTCCATCGCGGTCATGCGCGCGCTGTGCTCGCTGGCGAACGCCTGCACGCATGCAGAGTACACCAGGCCGATGATGTGCTGCGGCACGAACGCGTCCAACACCGCTCGCTCGGAAGGGACGTACTCCGGCTCCGTCTCGGACGCGTCCAATTCCTCAGCATCCGCGAAGTCTTCCGCCAGCACGGGCAGCAGGCGCATCACCTGGGGCTTGATGGTCCGGTTCTGCGCCATGTACGTGAAGATGATCGACGCCTCGTCAAACAAGTCCTGGTTGTACATCGCGCACAGCTCCAGCGCGATCTGCCGCGCGGACGGCAGGTTCGGGTTCTGCGCGACATGCAGATAGTGGATATCCGGGTGCATGCCCAGGCGGTCAAAGTGCACGAACGTCATCGCGCCGATGGTGAACACTGACACTTGCGAGTGACGGCCCGCCCGGATGGCCTCGTCCGCAAGGCGCAGCACATCCTCGTTATACGAGCCGCACATGCCCTTGTCGCCCGCGACCACCAGGTACACGGCGCGCGTGCCCTCCCGGCGCTCAAAGTACGCGTTGTCCCGCGTCGCGCCGGTATTTTCAATGATATAGCGCATGTTCGAGCGGACGCGCTGGAAGTACGCCAGGTTCCGCTCGTGCATCCGCATGGCTTTCTGCATCTTGGCGGAGGAAATTAGGTACATGGCGCGCGTGATCTTGCGCGTGTCCTGCACGGCCTTGATGCGGCGGCGAACCTCCGGTATGGAACTCATGCGCCCGCCTCCAACAGCCACGTCTCCACCGCGCCGCGGATCATGCCCTCCACCTCTTCGGTCAGCTCGGGCTTGGCTTCCAGGATGGATAGCAGCGCCGGGACCTGCTCGCGCAGGAACTCCGGAAACTCCTCCTTGAACCGCTTGAGCAGCGCCATGTCAATCGTATGCGAGATCAGCCCCCGGCTCATCGCGTACAGGAATACGACCTGCACGGGCGTGGAAAGCGGCGCGTTGTTCTTCTGGCAAAGCATCTCGCTCAGGCGCATGCCGTAGTGCAGCATGTCCTGCGTAGTGTTGTCCATGTCGGACGAGAACTGCGAGAACACCAGCAGTTCGCGATACTGCGCCAATTCCAGCCGGAGCTGGCCGGACACCTTGCGCATGGCCTTCGTCTGCGCCGCACCGCCCACGCGCGATACGGACAGCCCCACGTTGATGGCCGGGCGCGTGCCCGCGCGGAACAGCTCCGTGTCCAGAAAAATCTGCCCGTCGGTGATGGAGATCACGTTCGTGGGGATGTACGCGGAAATGTCGCCCGTCTGCGTCTCAATGATCGGCAGCGCGGTCATGGACCCGCCGCCCAGCGCGTCCGACAGGTGTGCCGCGCGCTCCAGCAGCCTGGAGTGCAGGTAGAACACGTCGCCCGGGTAGGCCTCGCGCCCCGGCGGGCGGTGCAGCAGCAGCGACATGGCGCGATACGCCACGGCGTGCTTGGACAGGTCGTCATAGACCACCAGCACATCCCGGCCCGCGTACATGAACTGCTCCCCGATGGCGCAGCCACAGTACGGCGCGATGTACTGCATCGTGGCGGAATCGCTCGCCGTGGAGCACACGACGCACGTGTATTCCATGGCCCCCGCCTTTTCCAGCACGTCGATGACCTGCGCGACGGTCGATACCTTCTGCCCGATGGCAACGTACACGCACAGCATATCCTTGCCGCGCTGGTTCAGGATCGCGTCGACCGCGACGGACGTCTTGCCCGTCTGCCGGTCGCCGATGATCAGTTCGCGCTGGCCCCGGCCGATGGGCACCGTGGCGTCCACGGCCATCAGGCCCGTTTCCATGGGGCGCTTCACCGGCTGGCGTTCAATGATCGCGGGCGCGGCCGCCTCGATGGGGCGCATGCGCTCGGCCTGGATTTGCCCCTTGCCGTCCAGCGGCTGGCCAAGGGGGTCCACCACGCGGCCGATCATGGAAGCGCCGACCGGCACGGACAGCACGCGGCCCGTGCCCAGCACCTCCGTGCCCACGCGCACGTATTCCTCGCCGCTCAGCACAACGACATCCACGGTGTCCTCGTTCAGGTTCATCGCGATGCCGTAGGCTTTTTCGTCCATGGACAGCAACTCGCCGTAGCGGCAGCCGGTCAGCCCGGACACCGTAGCGATGCCGTCGCCGACGCGGAGCACCTCGCCCAGCGCGCGCATCTCGATTTTTTCCGTCGCGGTGTCGAGCTGCTTTTCCAGCAGCGCGCGCATGGCGTCCCCGGCCCGCTCGTTGTCGTCCGTGCCCGCGAGCGCCTCGCGCGCCTTCAGCAGCATGGAGCCTTTGAGCTGCGCGAGCTGGCCGCGCACGCTGTCGTCGTACACCCGCCCGCCGACCGTGACGCGCACGCCACCCAGCAGCGACGTGTCCACCTCCTGCTCAAGGGTCACTTCCTCGCCCAGGAGCGCGGTAAAGCGCCGCTCGGTCTCCGCGAGCGTCGCGCCGTCCAGCAGCAGCGCCGTCAGCAGTTTGCCCTTTAGCATTGCGTCAAACCACCTTTGTGAGGAATTCGCGGGCAAGCGCCGCGTTGTCCTTTTCGGACAGCTCGCGGCCGATCATCTTCTCCGCGATTTCGACCGCCATCGTCAGCGCCTGCTCCTGCACATCCTCGCGCGCGGCGGCCTTGATCTCCGCCGCGTCAGCCTGCGCCTTCTTGACGATGGCGTCGGCCTTCAGGCGCGCGTCCGCGATCATCCGCTCAACCGTCTGCTGCGCGCTGGCCGCGCCCTCTTTTTGGGCCTCGGCAGCGCCCAGGTCGGCGTCGTGGCGGACCCGGGCGGCTTCGGCCTTCAGCGCCTCCGCCTGCTCCTGCCCGGCCTTCGCCTCGTCGATCTGCGCGTTCACGCGGTCCTCCCGCGCTTTGAGGAATTTCCGCGCGGGCTTATAGACCAGGAACGTCACCGCGAGCAGCAAAATCGCCGTGTTGATCATGTGGAACAGGATGTCCCGCACACTAAACAGCTTTAAGATTTCATCCATTTTCTATCGCCTCGTTTCCACGGCAATCCTCAGAACCGCCGCATACGCGTGAGCTGTCATGCCACAATCTTTCCGAGCAGCATAATGGCCACGAACAGCCCGTAGATGGCGCATGTCTCCATCATAATCAGGCCGAACATCAAGGCCGAGCGGATTTGGCCGGCCGCCTCCGGCTGCCGCGCCGTCGATTCGACCGCCTTTGCCGTGGCGTGCGACATGCCCAGTGCCGCCGCGATGCCCGTCATGGACGCGAGCGCGGCCGCGATTGCGATAAGTCCCATAGAATTCATGATGGTTCTCCTCCTCAAAGAATAAACGGTATGTATGCACGGGCAAGCCCGGTGGCATCGGTTACTCCGTCGCTTCCATCGTGTAGTTCAGCGCCAGCATGCCGAACACGAACGTCTGAATCGCGACATGGATCAGGTTGAAATACGCGGACAGCACCGCCGGAAGCACGATGGGGATGGCCGCGTAAATGAGCTTCATCACGATGCCGCCCACCATCACATTGATGAAAAGCCGCAGCGCCATGGAAACGGGGGCGACGCAGTCGGTCAACACGCGAATGGGGAACACGATGAACACGGGCGACGCCAGGCGCTTCAGGCGGCCGCCCAGCCCAAATTCACGCAGGGCGGTCACGTTGACCAGCAGAAACACCGTGAGACCCAGGGCCAGCGTGCACGACAGATCCTCCGTGGCGGGCGGCAGGCCGAACAGCTCCACCAGGGTCGCGCCCGCGACAAACGTCATCAGCGTCAGCACCACCGGCGCGCAAAAGTCCGCGTTGTGGCCCACGCTGTTTCTGGAAAAGCTGTGTACGCCTTCAACGATCAGCTCAAGAACATTTTGGAATCCACCAGGCCGTTCCTTAAAACGGCGGATGCGCAGGTTAAGAAACAGGCACAGCACGATGAGCAGGAGCACAACAAGTGCGCCCATCACCACTGACAGGCCGATTTCTATGCCGAACAATTCCACATGCTCCGGTGTAATGACGATTTCCGGCAACGATTATTCCCCCTTTCGGGTCCGTACGTAGTACACGATGGATACCACCAGGTACAGCGCGCCAGCCGTGAACGCGAACGCCACCAGCGGCCACACGCCCCACCAGAGTATCATGCCCATGAACGCCAGCGCCCACAGCGGGAGCTTCAGCGCCATCAGCAGGGCACGCTGCCATGTCACCCGCGCGAAGAGCACCCTGCGCATCAACAAGAGCTGCAGGGCGCCAAACGCCAATCCCAGTATTCCGGCCAACGCGATCGATTGTGTCATCGACTCCATACCATACTCCATTATGATGGGAAATGCAACCGAACAGCCCGTCTTTCCGCGCGATGTTTTCTGGGCCGCAGGCGTTCTTTTTCCCGTTTTCGCCCCAAACCGCCATTTTTGCCTATTTTTTCGCGGCCCGTGCCGCATTTTCCATTTGCAAAAGTACCCGATGTATACTATGATACGAGGTAGGGATTTCTGGCGAAATCCCCTTATGGCGCGCGATTCTTCGAATCCGCGCCGCCGTCCTTGTATCATCATTGGGGGGTGCGCCTTTATGGGAGACTGGCTGGCGTCGTTTGAGGACCTCTTTCATGAGTTCATCACCTTGGCCATCCACGGGCTGGAACTGATGGGTGTTATCATCGTCCTCTATGGCGCGGTTCGCGCGTTCTTTGGCTACTTTTTCCGCCACCAGCCGAACATCCGGCTGAGCCTGGCGCAAAGCATGGCCACGGGCCTGGAATTCAAGCTCGGCGGCGAGATCCTGCGCACGGTCATCGCCCGGGACTGGAACGAGATTCTGACCGTCGGCGCGATCATTCTGCTGCGCGCGCTGCTGAACTTCCTGATTCACTGGGAGATCAGCCACATTCAGCAGGACGCGGAGATCATCGAACACGCCGCGGCCCACCCGGAGCTGCGTCCTGAGCGTGCCGCCGCTGAACCGGATCAGCCCGATCCCCAGAGCAAACCGCCGCGCGCGTACCGGCCCGGCGCTCTATTCCGCCCGGCCGACACCGGCTCCGGGGAGAAGCGCAGCCCGCTCCAGTAGCCGCGCCACGTGGCCTGAATCCCGCAGTTCCGCCGTCAGCGTGTCCCGGAGCGCGTCTACCGCCTCCATACACCGCGTGACCGCGCGCGGGTCCTCCGTGACGCGCACGGTGTGCGACACGAAATCCATCCAGCCCGCAAGCGCGTTGCGCTTGACGAACAGCCCCGCCCGCCGCCAGCCGTCGGGCGGGTTTGTTTGCATTGGCAGCAAGGACAGGCGATCCCCGGCCCGGAGCATCGCGGCGGTATCCAGCAGATGCCGCCTGCCCTGCGCCTCGTTCAGGCGAGCGGGTTGCCCCGTGGCGAGCGAAAGCGCGTGGCAAACGCGCTGCGGCGTACGGATCGCTTCCGCCGGGATCAGCAGCCGGTGGCACACCCCGGCCAGCGCGTCCTGGCAGCCCAGCGCCCGCGACCACACGCGCCCGGATACCCCGCCAGCCTCCAGCGTTTCCATCAGCAGGGCGCGGCCCATGGTCATCGGCGGCAGCGAGGGCAACAGCCAGTCCATCGGCTCATCCAGCGTACGGCCGAGGAGCGCCCGGATACGCTCGGGCCGGATGTCTTCGGGCGTCAGGGTCCGCAGCGGTGCGCCGGCCTGCTGCCACAAGGAGAGCATGGCCGCGCGGCGGCTCTCGACCGTGAACGCATCCGCGAAGATCGCCGAGTAGCGGGGCGAGTTCGGCGCCATGCGGGAGAGAAGCAGCATTTTCCCGTCGAGCAGCAGCACGGTTTCCTTTTCCGGGAACGCCGGTCCGGGATGCGGAAAGCAGATTTCCGCGCCCGGATGCGCGAGCACTGCCGCCAGCGCGTACGCCGGAAGGCCCGGATCGCCGGGATCGACCATCAGGCGCACGCGGTGACCCTTCATCAGCACGGACAGCAGCCTTTCGCCCAGAAGCGCCGCGCCCCTGCCGGCGTCCGCCATGCCCGTGCCGAGCGTCAGGTAAACCGTCTCCCGCTTCTCCGCCGCCGCCATATACGCCGCGATCTGCGCCACGGCGGCCTCGTATCCGGCATCCCCGCTGTACACCGAAAACTCGGCGCTGTAGAGCTTGCCCGTCTCCCCCAGCGAGAAGCGGAGCGCGGCCGAAGGCAGGAGCTTTCCGCCCATGAAAGCGCGCAGACATGCGGCCAGGCCGTCCGCGCCCTCGGGGTTCTGGTCGGGGTACACATCGCGGAACAGGCGGAGCAGCGTCTCGCGCTTGGCGTCATCGCGGGCGAGCAGGGTGAAAAACTCGACAATGCCGGCAAAATGTGGCGAATCCGGCCGGAGGGCGCGCGCGCCCGTCTTCCACTTGCTGACACTCGTCCTGGCGACATACAGGTAGTCCGCCAGATCCATCAGGCTGACATCCAGCAGCGTCATCAGGTACGCGAGCGGCGTTTGCTCCTTGCTCTTCATATTAAATAGTATACCAGGGTTTTGGGGAAGTATCAAGGGTGACCCGGCGCGGGCCGAAGCCATTTGGCATCGGCAATCGCAAGCAAAAGCCGGACCGCCCATGCGATCCGGCCCGAATGAACACGGCATTATACCGCGCGGGTGCTTTGCGTGTTATTCTCCAATGGGGTCGTTAATCAGCGACGCCGCGATGAACCCGTGATCGTGGCCGTCGCTTACGCTCGTCTCGCCGGACAGATAGTGCACATGCCGGCCATCGCACAGCGGAATGGCCGGGCCTGACCGCCCGCGAATAAAGTGAAAATGATCCTCATAGAAATCCGTCCGTATCTCGACCTCGTGGACATGGCTGCCCCCGGGGAGTTGGATCGCCTGATCGGAAACGCCCGCAAAGCGGTGGTTATGCGGATCTTCGCTCTGTTCCGCAATCCGGACGCTGCCCAACACCTCATGGACGTGGCGCGGTGGCTCGCCCGAAGGATCTTCCCGATAGCACGCATCCTGGGGCGGGCGCATCTTTTGACAGTGATCTTCCCGCCGGCAGCACGGACAGCATGGGTTGCACGGGCGGCAAAGACAGCGCGGGGAGTTATCGTCGAACCATTTCATCCAATGGTCACTATACCATTTCATATCCACACCTCATAAAACGAAAACATGATCAGAGGGGGTCCCCCGGATCATGCTATGCGGCGTATGGAATGGATGTGCGCGCGTGTGGTTTCCCATTCGGCAAAAAAGGCAGGGATTCCTGACGGAATCCCCTTATGGCGCCCGATTCGTCGAATCAGCGCCGCCGTCAAAGATCAAACCCGCTTTGTCATGACCACCCGTGTGCCCTTGCCAGGCACGGAGTCCACCCGGAGCGTATCCATAAAGCTCTGCATGACGGAAAAGCCCATGCCGCTGCGCTCCATCTCCGGCTGGGTGGTGTAAAACGGCTCCATGGCCTGGTCAATGTTCTGGATGCCGACGCCCTCGTCGGAGATTTCGATTTCGATGGAGCGGTCCTCCAGGGAGAGCGTGGCGGCCATGGTGATGGTCCCTTCCGCGCCGCCGGGGTAGGCGTGCACCACCGCGTTGGTCACGGCTTCGCTGACGGCGGTCTTGACATCCGTTACCGTCTCCAGCGTCGGGTTGAGCTGTACCAGAAAGGCCGCGACCACCACGCGCGCGAAGGACTCGTTTTCGGGCCTGCTGTCAAAGGACAGCCGCATAGCGTTTGATGTTTTCACCGCGCACCCTCCTACCGGCATTTCTCTATGATTTGGTATAGCCCCGACATCTGAAAGATGCGGTCCACTGTGGGGTTTGCCCCCCGGACCGCAACGCTCCCGTTGCGCCTGACCAGCGTGCGATAGCGGCCGATGATGACCCCGATGCCCGAGCTGTCCATGAAGGTCAACCGGTTCAGGTCAATCACCAGCCGCTTGATGTTCTGGTCGGCAATCAGCGCGTCGAGCGACGCGCGCACCCGGTCCGCGCTGCAGTGGTCCAGTTCGCCCTCCAATTGCACCGTCACCGTGTCCCGGATGACGGTTGCCTTTTGCGCCGCGGCAAACCGCTGCTCGCTCATGCGCTATCCTCCTTGACCGCGCGTCCCCGGACAAGCCGGGAAACCCGTATTGGCTTTACGAGCAAAGGTTCTGGAACCCGCCCCCTTTATCCTGCATCGAAAAAAAGGGTTTTGCGCGGACTGTGCGGCAAAGTTCGCGGGCTTAGCAATCGCCGCCGGATTGTTTTCCATGAAACAGGGTTACACGGAAAGATTAAGCGAGGAAATCCCCTGTTTTGGCGGGTTGCGATGGAAACCGTTGATCGGGATATGGTAATATGAGAGGCGAGCTCGGTCAAGTGAATTACAAGCCTTGGATCGCGGCGCGATTGTACGAATGAGGAGGAATGTGCGGGATGGTTAGTTTGCCATGGGCCAGCATCAGTTGCGCATGCAGTTATCTTCTTCTGGTGGGCGGATTTGTCAACGGCTATGGCGCGGCAGTGCTGGCAACGAGTGGATGCGTCTTCCTGTTATCCATGACCACTCGCTTGCTCTGGAAAAAAGAAAAACTAGCGATGATCCAGCCATATCAGTTCATCTTGCTCTTAGGTGTCTTCTGGTGCCTGATGTATTTGCAGCCGAAAGGCGAGGCGTGGAACATGCCTGGCCTATGGGTTCTCACGGTTTCTCTGAAAGTGAGCTTTTGCATTGGCGGTCTTTTCGCGAGATTTGATGGAACTTTCGTTTCTCGCAAGCCCTACGCGCCCTTCCTTTTGCTCGTGGCGCTTTGGGGTGTGGCGAGCCTGGTTTGCGCATTTTTCGCCCTAACGGGTGCTCCCATGTTTTTTTACTTGGCCTGTGCGTTTCTGATCGCCGCGAACTCTCAATACTTGACGAAAAACAAAGCGGGTGAGGCGGTCGGCGGTGGCGAAGGGCGCAAGCGGTGGCTGAACGCGACAAAGAAATGGATGCTTTTCATCGGCATCACAGTGTTTACTGTAATGATGGGGTTAGAAAAAAACCACGGGTTGGCGATATCTCGTGATATATACGGACATGTGTGGCTGGTATCAAGCGCGGCGCTGCTGTTCATCACAAATCCATTCTTGGAGGATCATAAAACCATCATCATTATTGCCTGGGTTGCTTTGCAGACACTGGGGGTTGTGCTGTCAGTTCTATAGGACAAAGGACAAAGCATCGCGCCGCGCGAGGGGTCCCTGCGGAACCCACACGCGGCGCTGTGTTCACGATTCGGCTTGTTCTACCAACCTATCCATATGAGCCCCTACATCGCCGCCTCCGCCACCTTCCGCTTACTCGCAACCTTCTTCGCGTCCCGGGGCATAAACCGGCGGGCGATCGTCTCGGCCTCCGGGCCGTCCAGCCATTCCTTGTCCAGCAGCGCCTCGGCCAGGGCGCTGAGTGTCTCGCGGTGGTCGTCCAGCAGGTCGCGCGTCATGACATAGATCTTGTCCATCCGGTCGCGCACGAGCGAATCCCCGCCGCCGGAGCCGCCCCATGGCTGCAGCATGCGGCGGACGGCCAGCCCCGCCTCGTTATCCATGCCCCATTCCAGGCACATGCGCGCGGCCAGTTCCGTGGCCTTGGCGAGGTCGTTCGCCGCGCCGGTGGTAACGGATGCCGTGCCGAACGCGAGCTCCTCCGCCGCGCGGCCCGCCAGCGCGATGCCGATGTGCGCCTCGACCTGCGCGTGGGTCAGAAGCTGGCGGTCCGGCGGCACAGCCATGCTGTAGCCCGCCGCGCCCTTGGTGGAAGGGATGATGGAGACGCGGGACAGGCGGCTGTCCGGGTCCAGCAGGATCGTCGCCAGCGCGTGGCCCGCCTCGTGGAAAGCGGTGATCTCCCGCTCGCGCTTGCAGGCGGTGCGGCTCAGCTTCTCATCGCCAATGACGACGGACCGGAACGCGGTGCTCACATCGTCGGCGGTAATCAGACCGTTGTCGCGGCGCGCGGCGCGCAGGGCAGCCTCGTTCATCATGCTCTCCAATTTCGCGCCGCTGAAGGAGACGGTGTCGGCGGCAAGGCGCTCAAAGTCCACATCGCGGGCGAGGGGCTTGCCCTTGGCGTGCACGGACAAAATGCGCAGGCGGCCCGCGCGGTCCGGCATGCCGACCTCGATCTGCCGGTCAAACCGGCCGGGGCGGGTCAGCGCGCCGTCCAGCTTGTCCGGGCGGTTGGTGGCGGCCAGGACGATGATGCCCTCGTCGCCGCGAAAGCCGCTCATTTCGGTCAGCAGCGCGTTGAGCGTCTGTTCACGCTCGTCGTTGCCGCCCTCGCGTCGGCCGCCCAACGCGTCGATTTCATCAATGAAAATGACGGCCTTGCCGGCCTTGCGCGCCTTGCGGAACAAATCGCGCACGCGGGACGCGCCGACGCCGACGTACATCTGCACGAAGTCCGATCCAGACACCGTGTAGAACGGCACGCCCGCCTCGCCCGCCAGCGCGCGCGCCAGCAGCGTCTTGCCGGTGCCGGGAGGGCCATACAGCAGTACACCGCGCGGAGCTCTCGCGCCGTAGCGCGCGTACTTTTCCGGCTCCTTCAGCACGTCCACCAGGCCGCGCAGGCTGTCCACGGCTTCGTCCAGCGCGGCAACATCCGCGAACTGCTGGTTGGGGATGTCGATGATCGGCTCCATGCCGCGCTTTTTAGGGGAGAAGAAATTTTTCACCTTGGCCCGGATGGTTTTCAAAATTTTGTCAAACGCGCTCATGCAGCCAACTCCATAACTCCACAAAATGTTATCCGCGATCTTTGTTTCTCAGTATACAGATAACAAACGCATAAGTCTATGGGAATGGTTGGCGCTTTTGGGCGGTGTGCGGAGGCGGACGCGGGAGAAAGCACGCGCGCGTGCCATGGCAGGCCATGGGGTACGAACGCTGGCGGGCGATTCGGATCGCGGTCGTGAAATGGCATCACATTGGCTTCAAATTCTTGTCAAGCCTGCCAATAATTTTCAGGAGCCGGTCGGCGCGTGTTTTTTCGGATTTTGTGTCCAGATAATAGCCGGTGTACGTGCGCTGCACGGAGGGTGACATGGCCGAAAGGTTGGTGAACGCGGGCTCGTGCGGCCGCACAAGCTCCCGGAACGCCTGGACCTGCTCATCCGTGATGACCACGCGCCCCGGCGCGTCCCACATGCCGTTCGCCTGCGCCTGCTGGATCGCCTCCAGGCCCGGCGCGGCCATCAGCCCCTTTTCGATGAGGGTTTGCACGGTTTTTTTATTTTTATCGGACCAGCGGCTTTTTGCCGTGCGGTGGGCAAAATACTTCCGATAGCGCGTTTCGTCGATGCTTTCCATTTGGCCGTCGATCCAACCGAAGCACAGCGCCTCCGAAAGCGCCTCGTCCGCGGTGAGCGTTTTGGGCCCGCCCTTTTTGCCAAAGAGCAGCCAAACGCCCTCGCTGGTTTCACCGCGTTCGGACAGCCACTCGCGAAATGATTGCCGGTCGGGGAACAATACGGGATCGTTCATGCGATATGCCCCCTTGCCTCATTTTTTATCACATCATACCACACCGCATTCCCCTGCACCATCGTTCGCCCTAGTTTTTCCTGCCTGACAAAAAGCCGCGCTGGATACACTACGCGCACGGGGTTTTGCAAGGAACTCAATCAGCCGGCCCCAGGCTTTCAGAAGGAGGCGCCCAGATGTCGCGCAAAAAAAAGAAGAAGAATAAGACGTTCCAGCCCATCCCACGGGAGCGCGCGCTTGTCGTGCGGGAGGAGGCGCTAGGCGCCGCGCATCCGGCGCCCGAAGATGAGAGTAGAGACGATACGCCCACCGCGCTTTCGGCGGGGGTGGATGCCAACCTGCCCATCAAGGCGGAAGACAACCTCCCCGCAAGTGCGGACAGGGATATTCTGCCCGCGAAGGCGGACGGAAACCTGCCCGCGGAGAAAACCGATGGGGACAAAAAGCGCAAGCATCACCGCCACAAGATTCGCGTGGGGAAAAAGCCAAAGAACCCGAAGCGCAGCCGCATCCTGTGGACGGCCACGTGGGCGCTGTGCGCCGCCCTGCTGGTGGGGGTTGTGTTTGTGTTCGACATTCCGCACTGGCAATCCCTGGACGTGAACAAGCTGACAAAGCTGGCGCAGACGTCCCGCATGTACGACACGGACGGCGCGCTGATCACGGCGCTGCGCGGGCGGGAGAACCGCACGGTCATCAAGCTGGCGCAGGTGCCGGCGGACGTGCAGAACGCGTTTATCGCGGCGGAAGATCTGCGCTTCTATCAGCACAACGGCTTTGACCTGGTTCGCATCGCCGGGGCAGTGCTGGCGGACCTGAAGTCGCAGTCATACGGGGAAGGCGCAAGCACCATCACGCAGCAGCTCATCAAGCTGACGCATTTGTCCCAGATCAAAACACTCGCCCGCAAGGGGGAGGAAGTGTTCCTCGCCATGCAGGTAGAGGCGAAGTTCACCAAGGAAGAGATCCTGGAGATGTACCTGAACACGGTATACTTCGGCGAGGGTGCGCACGGCATCGAGGCGGCGGCGGAGCGGTACTTTGGCAAGCACGCGTCGGAGCTGACGGTGACGGAGGGCGCGGCGCTGGCGGCGACGATCAAGGCGCCCAGCGCCTACGGGCCGACCACCAGCGCGGAAACGAACAAAACCCGGCGCAACTATATCATCGGCACGATGGAAGCCAACGGAATGATCACGCCGGAGAAGGCGGAGGCGGCAAAGGCGGAGGAGCTGGTGATCGCGGCGCAGGTGCCGTACACGCTGGTGCACGGCTGGTTTGTGGACGCGGCGCTGGAGGAGGCCGAGGCCGTGCTGGGGCTGACGGCGGATGAACTGCTGTCGGGCGGGTATTTCATCGAGACGACGATGAACCCGGCGCTGCAGACCCTGGCGGAGGATCTGTACGCCAACGCGGGCAACTTCCCGGCCAACGCGAGCGACGGCACCAAGTGCCAGAGCGCGATGGCGGTGACGGACGTCAGGACCGGCGGGTATGTGGCGATCGTCGGCGGGCGGGAGTACACGGTGCAGCGTGGGTTTAACCGCGCCACGCACATGCGGCGGTCACCCGGATCGGCCATCAAGCCGCTGGCGGTGTACGCACCCGCGATCCAGAAGGGCTACACGACCGCGAGCGTGGTATCGGACGAACAGGAGGACTTCGGCGGCGGGTACTCCCCCAGAAACGCGGGCAACATCTACCACGGCAACGTGACGCTCCGGCGCGCGCTGGCGCTGTCCATGAACGTGGCCACGGTGCGGCTGATGAAGGAGATCGGCATCGGCACGTCGATGAACTTCCTGAAACAGGCGGGCATCCCGCTGACGGACTCGGACGCGAACCTGTCGCTCGCGCTGGGCGCGATGACCACGGGCGTAACTCCGGCGGAGATGGCTGCATCCTACGCGCTGTTCGGCAACGGCGGTGTGTACAACGCGGGCTACCTGGTCAAGAGCATCTACGGCCCGGGCGGGGAAACGGTGTACGAACACAAGGCCGAGCCGCGCACCGTGCTGAACGCGCAGGACAACTACCTGCTGACCAGCATGATGCAGAGCGTGACGAGCTGGGGATCGGGCACAAAGCTGGGCGCGACGGGTCTGAACGTGGCAGGCAAGACGGGCACGAACTCGCTAGTGGGCATGAGCGGCAACCGCGACATCTGGATGGCCGCGTTCACGAGCGATTATTCCGTCGCGTGCTGGATGGGCTTTGACAACACGAACGCGACGCACCGGCTGGCCTCCAGCACCGGCGGCGGCGGTGCCCCGGCGGCCCTGACGGCGGCGTTTTACCGGGGCGCGTACAAGGGGCAGAACAAGCCTTCGTTCAACTCTCCGGGCGGGCTGGTGTGGGTGACGATCGACACGGCGGCCACGGCGGCGGCGGGCACGCCCATGCTGGCCGGGAGCTACACGCCCGACGACTACAAGCTGAGCGAGGTGTTCCTGGAGGGTAACCGGCCGTGGAAGACCAGCAGCATCTGGCAAGCGCCGCGCGCGCTGTCGTATTTCTATATCGATTACGAGGCATCCGGGTATCCCAAGCTGATCTTTGGCGCGACGGACGCGGCGAACTACCGTGTGGAGCGGATACAGAACGGCAACGCCACGGTGGTGACGGAGCTGTACGGCGCGGCTGGGCAGACGCTGACCTACACGGACTGGGCGGCGGTGGCCGGGGAATGGTACACCTACCGCGTGACGCCCGTGCACACCGCGATGCTGGAGCAGGGCGTGCTGCTGGAAGGCCCCGCGTCGTCCCAGAGCGTGCAGGCCAGGGCGGCCAGTGGCGGGTTTTTGGACGGGGTTGTGAAGTGGTTTGTGAACGCGGGCGGAAATTGATGTCATGACGGTACACCTGAGGAACCCCCTTGGGCCTCGGCCCGGGGACAGATCAATCCATGCAAAAAGGGGATTCCGCAAGGAGTCCCCTTTTGTTCGCGCCATGCGCGGATTCTATTCTCGCGATCAATCCGCCTGGATGTACTTCCCCAGGACCCACCCGGCGTTGTTACCGCCATTGTAGAGGACCAGGCAGAAATCCCCGCTCCACCGCTGCAGCAGGATGCTCTCGCCCAGGTACGCCTTGCCGATGACCGGGCAGGTCTTGTCCGGCTGGTCATACACGGGCGCGTACTGGTTCACGCGGGCGATGCGCGCGCTCTGGCCCACGGGGCCGTCGTCCCGCGCTACCGTGGGTTCGCCGCTGCCGCCCGTTCTTCCGCTGGGCGGGGTGACAGGCGAACCAACGAAGGTGAGGCGGTACACGATTGATGGACCGTCTGGACTGATGTCGTCGTCAAATAAAACGTATACCCCGGAGCCTGTGAAATCACCTTCGGTAAACGTATACCCCGAAGGACCTGGCGTCAATTGCACGCCTCCCGCGTTCGGATCCCCCAGCCACACAGTGACATCGTCGGGGAACCCGCTCAGGACAATGTTGCCAACCGTGAACCCGCCTTCCGTATTCCGCTGATAATCGGCATGCGAAATCAGGGACGAACCGGGGATGGTCGGGGTGGTGCTCAGGGTGCGGGTGCTCCCAGCCGGACCGTTGAAATCGACCGAAACGCTGATGGTCACCGGATAAGCCGCTACAGCGGGGGTGATGCCCGGGAGCGTAACAAGGCAGAGCAACAACACAAGGGGAATGAGCCTTTTCACGGGGTAACCCTCCTTTTGTGGGTGTAGGTGCACTGAACGCAACCCCATTGTCTGACAGTATACCATAATCATCTGTGTACGTCACCATAAAGTTACAACTCGCGGACCCCGGCCGCGAATGGATCAATCAACGCAAAAAGGGGATTCCGCAAGGAGTCCTCTTTCGTTCGCGATACGCGGGCTTTACTGGTCATCCTTCTTTGCCTTACGGCAAAGAAGGGCGTTTTTTCTTACAGATTCGCCTGGATATCCGCTACAATTTGATCCAAAACCCGCTCGCGCTCCGTCGACGTATCATACACTGTAAAGCCATATTGCGATAAATGATCGGTCATCGACCGGCTGAATGAAACAGCTTCTTCACTAACCGCTCGTAAATCATCGTCATCTAGCCCATACGTCCAATCGTCTTCCGTATCGTATTTCCTGAAATCGCTGAAAAACGCATCCGCCGTTTTTTCGTTTTGCACCAACCCAATGAGCACGAAATTGTCCCTCAGTTCTTCTATCCCATACATTTTTAGAATTGGCACGATCTTCTCAAAATTGAAATACCCTCCTTCCAGCACAAACCGGTTTCCTTTTACAGCGTGTGCCGACAGGTTTAGCTCATATGCGACGCCACGGCTGGAAGAAAACGCGCCAAGAAAATGGCCGAGGAAGGGCGCTACATTGTCCGTGGTCTGTTTTCTATTCCCATTCAGGCGAATATTCAACTGCGGATAGGCCCCTTGAAACACGGCGGCGAGTTTATCCACACTGATGGCAAAGTGGCCCAGCTCTTCATGTATCTTCTTCGCCAAGGTGGTTTTGCCGGATCTGCTCGGCCCAGAAATAATAACGTTTTTCATATGCCGCCCTGCCTCGCGTTCCATAGATTCTCTGCCGAATCAGTATCATTCTCCAACAGAGCCTTTGAAAAATCCCTCCCTTGCCGTGAGGCAAAGAAGGGATTCCAAAGGGGATCGGAGCCGCATTCCGCCAGTGGCGGGATCAAATGCGGCGCAGATCGGTTTTCATACAGAGTGTACTTGTGCACGACAATATGAAAACCCGGACAAATCCCTTTGGTCGGAGGTCTGGAGGGCAAAGCCCTCCAGCGTGCCTCTCCTAACCATTACGCCTTCCCCAGCACCTTGAGCGTCTCCTGCACCACATGCTCCGTCGTGATCCCGAACTTCGGGAACAAATCGGAGTACTTGCCGGACGCGCCAAATGTATCAATGCCGATCACCGCACCGTCAAAGCCGACGTACTTGTACCATGGCTGCGACACACCAGCTTCCATGGACACGCGCGCGCGCACCGCCTTGGGCAGCACGGACTCCCGGTAGCTCTCAGGCTGCTCGTCATACAGCTCCATGCACGGCATGGACACCACGCGGGTATCGATCCCCTTGTCCCACAGCGCCTTCTGCGCCGCCATCATTTGCTCCACTTCCGAACCGCTCGCCATCAGCAGTGCCTCCGGCGCGCCCTTGCTGTCCGACAGGATGTACCCGCCGCGCAGGGCCTCCTTACCGCTGCGCTCATACAGCGGCAGATCCTGGCGCGTGGAGACGATGCACGTCGGGCGGCCGTCCGTCATCGCGACAGTCCAGGCGGCGGCGGTCTCGCGGCTGTCCGCCGGGCGGAACATCAGCAAACCCGGGATGGCGCGCAAGCCGGCCAGATGCTCGATCGGCTGGTGCGTCGGGCCGTCCTCGCCCACGCCGATGGAGTCGTGCGTCAGGATGTACGTCAGCGGCAGCTTCATCATCGCGGACAGGCGCATCGCGTTCTTCATGTAATCCGTAAAGACAAAGAACGTGGCGCAGTACACGCGCAGTCCGCCGTGCAGCACCATCGCGTTGCAGATCGCGGCCATCGCGTGCTCGCGGATGCCGAAGTGCAGGTTTGCGCCGGTGCGGTCCTCCGCGGAGAAATCGCCCTTGCCCTTCATGTTGGATTTGTTGGACGGCGCGAGGTCCGCCGATCCGCCGATCATGTTCGGCAGCATTGCGGCCAGGCGGTTCAGGCACTCGCCGGAGCTGTTGCGCGTGGCCATCTTGCCCTCGAAGCGCCAGAAATTCTCATCATTCAGCAGGTCAACGGGCAACTTTTCGCTGTGCCAGACAGCCCATTCGGCGGCCAGCTCCGGATACTTCGCGCCATACGCCGCGAACAGCGCGTTCCATTCGGCCTCGGCCTTCGCGCCCCTCTGGGCGACCTCCTTGGTGTGCGCGTACACGCCGTCCGGCAGCGTAAAGGCCGCCTCGGGCATGCCGAACGCTTTCTTTGTCTCGGCCAGATTTTCCGCGCCGAGAGGCTCGCCGTGCGCGGACGCCTTGCCGGCGCGTGCCGGACATCCGAAGCCGATCGTCGATGGCACAATGACCAGCGACGGGCGTGGGTCGGCCTTTGCCGCCCGGATTGCCCGCTCGATCTGGTCGGGGTCGTTGCCGTCCTCCACGCGCTGCACGTGCCAGCCGTACGCCTCAAAGCGCATGCCGACGTTCTCGCGGAACGCGATCGCGGTATCGCCCTCGATGGTGATCTTGTTGTCGTCATACAGCGCGATCAGCTTGCCGAGCCTCAGCGTTCCGGCGAGCGACGCGGCTTCGGACGTGATGCCCTCCATCATGCAGCCGTCGCCGCACATCACAAACGTGTAGTGGTCCACGACGGGGAAATCCGGCCGGTTGAACTTCGCGGCGAGGTACGTCTCGGCCAGCGCGAAGCCGACGCCGTTGGCAAACCCCTGCCCCAGCGGGCCGGTGGTCGTCTCCACGCCGATGGTGTGCGCGTACTCCGGATGGCCCGGCGTCTTGCTGCCCGTCTGGCGGAACTGTTTCAGGTCGTCGATCGTCAAGCCGAAGCCGTACAGGTGCAGTAGCGAATACATCATCGCCGACGCGTGGCCGCTGGACAGCACGTAGCGGTCACGGTTCGTCCACTTCGGGTTCGCGGGGTTATACGACATGATACGGTCCCACAGCGCGAAGGCTTGCGGCGCGGCGCCCATCGGCATCCCGGGATGGCCGGAGTTCGCCGCCTGCACCTGCTCGGCGGAAAGAACACGGATGCTGTTGATGACGTTCGTATCCACGGTGTTCATTGGGGGATTCCTCCTTGATTTCAGTTACTCAAACGCGTATGGAACGCGGAGAGGTCCAGTTGATCTATAGGGAAAAGAAGCGAATAGAGCGCCGCGAGCATCTCCCGGACGCCGCCCGGCCGGTTTGTCTCCACATTCAGCACCAGCAGCGGGTCATGCACGGACAGCCGGATCAGGAACCAGTGGTCCTCCCCGCCGCAGGTGACGCGAACGCCCTCGCAGCCCTTCTCGTCCACCGCCCAGCCGGGGGTGCTGGCCGCCGCCGCCCTGACCCGCGCGAGCACCGCCTCGCCAATGGCGTGAAAATCGGCGTCCAGGATCGGCAGCCTCACCTCATCCGATTCCACCGGTTCCGCAAGCCCGTCGATGAGCGAGGAGAGGGACATCCCCTCCCGCCGCAGTCTTTGCGCCTCCACGATCATGCGGGTCATCAGGTACATGCCGTCGTCCAGAAAATGGTTTTCGCGCAGGGCCGCGTGGCCGCTCGTCTCCATGGCCAGCGGGCAGTCGATGCCCTCGGCGCAGAGGCGCTTCGCTTCGCCGATCACGTTTTGATACCCGCGCTTGAAGCGGCGCAGCACGCCGCCACGCTCCCGCAGAAAGCGGTCCAGGCCAGAGGAGGTGACGGAGTCCGTGACGATCGTCGCGCCGGGACTCTCCCGCAGGAGCACGGCGGAGACCATCGCGATCAGCCGGTTGCGATTGACGGCCCGCCCCGCGCTGTCCACTAGCGCGGCGCGGTCACAGTCCGCATCGAAGATGACGCCCAGGTCCGCGCCGGCGCGGAGCACCGCGTCCGACAGGGCTTGCATCGCTTCCGGCGCTTCGGGGTTCGGTATATGATTCGGAAAATGGCCGTCCGGGTCCAGAAATTGGCTGCCGCGCGTGTCCGCACCGAGCGAGGCGAGAAGCGCCGCGTAGAACCCGCCCGCGCCGTTTCCGGCATCGACAACGACATGCAGCCCGCTGAGCGGAGCTTCCCCGCCGAGCGCGTCCCGCGCCATGTTCCGCAAGAAGTCCACGTAGGTGTCCAGGAATGGAAGTGTGCCGATTTCCCCGCGCTGCCCCTCCGGGCGTGCCGTCTCGGCCTTGCGCAGCACTTCCTTGATTTGCGTATCGGTCAGCCCACCTTCGGGCGTGAAGAACTTGTACCCATTCTGCCGCCAGGGCATGTGGCTGGCCGTGACCATCACCCCACCGGAGCACCCGGCCAGCAGCGTGGTCATGAACATGGCCGGCGTGGTACATAGTCCGCAATCCAGCACACGCACCGCCTCGCTCCCAAGCCCCCGGATGAGCGCCGCCTTCAGCGCCTCGCCGGTCACCCGGGAATCACACCCCACCGCGATGGCGGGCATGTCCGCAGAATTGCCCACTCGCGCGAGAATCCACCGCGCGAACGCAGCGCCTACCTTTTCGCCGACCGCCTCGGTCAGCACGGCTGGCTTCTCCCCGTCCGCGACAGCCAGGCCGCGTATATCCGTTCCGCTCTTCAGCCGTAGCAAGTCCACGGTTACCCCTCCTCCGCCGTACGGATCATGCAGTCGCGCAGCAGCTCATAGAACGGCGAAAGCGCGCGGAAATCCTCGGCAATTTGATCCGCAAGCGCGGGTGAGAACAGGAGATTCATGTTCTCCAGATGATGCTCCGCGAAAACGTTTTTCTTCCGATATAGCGCGTGGAGCGGGGCGGGCAGATCGTCCGGCGGCTGGTGCTGCCGGGCGTACAATTCTCCCTCCAGCGAAAACCGCTCCGCGAATTCAGGCGCTGAGACGATGCTGAGCACATGGCCGGGCCTCTCGCGCAGGGCTTCCCGCAGGCGGCGCATATACGCCTGCTGCATGTGATAATACCCGCAGCCCCAGTTGGCCGCCTCCGCCGAGATGTCAAAGTAGAAGCCGCACGTTTCTTCCCTGGACTCGCCCACGCGGCGATAGCCGATCCACATGTAGTCCCGGTAAGGCGTCTTGTCCTTGCGGAAGCGCACATCGCGGTAGATGCGGGAAACAGCCCTGGCCGGGCGCGTATCCAGCAGCGGGTCGATTTCATGCACAACGGGCGCGAGCGCATCAGCAAGCGCGACAAGCGGCGCGTGCACGGCGCGCTCGTACATCTCCCGGTGCTCTTCAAAAAAAGGGCGGTTGTTGTTGAAGCGCAGCATGGAAAAAAAGGCAATCAGTTCCTGCGTGAATCCGCCAAACACCTGGTTCCCTCCTGCGAGAACCGCCGGTCTATTCGCATGGACGTCTGGCGGGCGCCTTTCACCCCACGAACAAATCGGCATTTCTCTAAAAATACTTCCGAACAGGACGGCAGGACGGCCGAAGCCATCCTGCCGAAAACTATGCGGTTTGCCTGCCTAGCGGCGGCGGTGACGCGCGGCCTTTGGCTGATCCTCGTCGTCCTCATCGTCGTCGTAGAAATTGGACAGGTCGGAGGACGGAGCGCCTCGCCCGGTAGTGCGGGAAGCCCGCTGCTTGCGCGTGAAGGCATCCGGGTCCTCAACCTTGGGCGGTGTGCGCCCGCCGGGCACGGATAGGTTGGAGCTTCGCGACAGGCGGTACTGCCCCGTGCTGCCGGACAGCAGCGCCGCGTCCTCGTCGGACATGGTGGAAAGAGGGCCAATATCCGCCGGCTTGTCCTCTTCTTCCATTTCCGGCAGTTCGATTTCCTCGTCCGCCTTCTTGCTCCCGCCTCTGATCCGCGAGAGGTATTCCCCGCTGTACGAATCGTCCGCCGCGCCGGATGTTTTGTCGTCGTCCGAGTCAAACTGCTTGACGTCCGAACGCACGGTGACGGGCCGGCGGTACACGTCTACGGCATCATCGTAGCTATCCTTGGGGGTTGACGCGGCGCTGGGAGACAACGGATTCAGCCCATCGTCGTCAAAGGAATCCCGGTCCTCCGGCGCGTACGCGGAAACAGCAGATTCTTCCTTGCCCTTCTTCCCGGGCTTTGGCTCCCTGCGCCCCGCGCTGGGCGCGCGCTTGGGCGCACGGGCATAGTCGCGGTGCGGACTGCGCTGTATGCTGTCGATAACGGCAACGGAGCCGCCGCCGGACGACGCGGAACCGCTATTGCGGCGCCGGTCGAGCACGAACAGGAGCACGACAGCCAGCAGGATGATGAACAGCAACCCCGCGAGCGCGTACAGCAGAATGGTTCCCGCGCCCATGCTCTGGCCTTCGCCCGTGCCGAACGGAGCAGTGGCTTCGGCCGAAGGCTGGTCGACGGGCGGTGGCGGCTCGGTTGGCGGGATGGTTGCCGTCGGCGGGGGCGTAACAGGCGGCATTGTCGCCGTAAAGGTCACCTGAACGGGGTTGGATTCCTTCTTGACGGCAGCGCCCGCGCTGTCCTTCGCCGTGGCGGTGAAGATGAACTTGCCGCCCATGGAGGCGCTGAACGACTGGGTAAACTCAACCGTCTCCCCCGGAGCGATTTTTTCGATCGTCCGGATGTCCTTGCTCCTTTGCGCCACCTGCGACGCTGCCGCGATGACGACGTTTTTCACCTCGGCCGTGCCGAAGTTGGTCACCTTCACGTTAAAGACGATATCGGACGGTTGCGAATAGATGATGTCGCGGTCCGCCTCAATGGCGATATCCAGATCCGGCGGAATCGCGGAGGCGGTGCTGGCGCTCGCGTCGTCCGATGTTTTCACCGTCACGCTATTGGACTCAAAGGTGACGGCCCCGCCGGACGAATCGATGCCCTTGATGGTAAACTGGTAGGTCGAGGCCTGCTTCACCTCAACCTCTTTCTTCACCTCAATGGATTTCCCCGCGGCGACCGATCTGCCGGAGTCGATATCGCCTTGGATCAGGTCGGTGATCTTCAACTGCTCATAGTCAAGCTTGCTCTTGTTGGTGATCGTGCAAATCAACTGCACCTTGTCGCCCGCCTTGACCGTGCTCTGCGACACGGTAAGCTTGACCGCGACTTCGGGCGTCGTCACATTGATTACCTGCGCGTCGCACTTGCCGGTTTTTGTCTCCGTTTTTGACCCGACAAGGTGGGAATAAGTCACCTCACCATTTGTCGTCTTGGAGGAGGTTTCGGCGGTAAAGTGGTAGGACAGGTCGGCCGATTCCCCCGCCTTCAGGAGCGGATATTTGACCGGCTCGCTGATGATTCCGGGGTCCGCGATGCTGATGTTGGAAATATCCACCGTGCCGTTGTTGGTTAACTTATACGAAATAGTAACCGTCTGCCCCTCGGTCACGGTGGTGCCGGGTGAGATGGTCCGGCTGACATCGAGCTTGGCCGTCGCCTGGTTATACTTGATGGATTTTGTGATCGGGTGGTTTGCGGAAACGGGCTGACCTGCGGCGTTGGTGATGGAGTATCTCGCGCTGTAGATGATCTTCCCCGCCTCTAGCTGCGCCTGCGTCACCGTCCAACTGCCCGCATAGGCCGTGGACGAGCCGGGCGCGAGGTTGGCGGTGCCGCCGCTGCCGAAGGAGGAGCAGACTTTCCCATCGGGATCGGACAGGGTAACGGAAATAGGCGTGCCGTCATCGCTCATGTTGAGGACGCTGATGCTGACACGGACCGTTGTGGGCGCCGTAAGCGTATCCGGCGTTATCTCGATTTTAAACTGAAGAGGATCCTCCGCCGAGACAGGGCCGGCGAACAGCAGAACACCAACCATCAATAGCCCAACCAATACCGACAGCTTTACCAACTGCTTTTTCATTTTCAGGCACGTCACGCGGACGCAAGCCTCCCTTCGGGCCGTCGATAGGAATTCTCATGAACGCAGCAAACCATACATCATATTGTAGATCATTCATGGTTCACTGTCAAGCAAAATGAGGATTTGCGCGCTGTTTCGACGGCGTTCAGCACATTTATCCTAGCAAAAGATATAACGATCATCAAAACAGATTCATTCACATGGAATAGTGAAAAAAAGAAGGGAAATTGTGAAGGAAATGTGATAAAGAAAGGGACCTCTTGCGAAATCCCTTTTTTACGTGGTAAGGATTCCTGCGGAATCCCTTCATGGCGCTGATTTTTCAAGTCCGCGCCGTCATCAATGGAATGCGAGCGCTGCCTGTAAGCCGAGTTCTGTCTTGAACGGTCATCTATCTAGGCCAACCGTTGCCGGAAGGCTCCTGCGATTACGGGGAGCATGACGGGCCGCCATATGCGCTCCCATTCCAATCTTGCACCAGGTGGGGTTTACATCGCGGACAAGTCGCCAGGCCGCGGGTGAGCTCTTACCTCACCTTTCCATCCTTACCGGGCGCAAGGCCCGGCGGTTTCTTTCTGTTGCACTTTCCCTGAAGTCGCCTTCGCCGGGTGTTATCCGGCACCCTGCCCTATGGAGCTCGGACTTTCCTCATGCATGCGCACGCGACCGTCCGGCAGCCTCGCATTCCTTGCGCAGAATAGCACGCCCGGACGCGTGTTGTCAAGGGTGCGGACGGTGAATCAAAGCATGCGTCCGGAGCTCAATTTCCTCCAGGAAAAGAATATGAACGGCTGTGAACGGCGCGGAAACAAAAGGGAAACAAACGCGCAAAGCAATTGACAGTATCTGGCAAGGAATGCTACGCTCTGTGCGGGTTCCAAAATAAAACAAATCAAGGAGGTCTGGAATGACAAAAACGAAAAAAAGTATCCTATGGACACTGCTGATCGCAATGCTGTGTGTGACGCCCTTGATGGCGCTCGCGGACGACACGCTTTCGTGCACAGAGGCGACATGGAACGAGCTGGGGGAGCTCCAAACCAAATATCCGACGGCGGTGCTGACGGGGAGCGCGAAGGTGTATGACCGCTTTGGCGAGGCGTATTCCCCCGCCGAGACAATCGCTTTGGGCACGGAAGTATCCGTCGTGGAGGAACGGGGAGAGCTCATCAAGGTGATATACGCGGATGGAGAGCGTTGCGGCTGGGTAGAGGCCGGCCTCGTTAAGCTCAGGTAGCAAGCTCGCCCGGGGCAGCCGCAAAGCATGTGTGGTTGCCCCGAACCTTACGATTTCGAAAACGCTTGACTATTGTGGGCGCTGTGGTACGATACAACGGGTTTACCAAGTTTGACCAATGCCCCAACAGACGCTACCAAAGTAAGAAGGAGACGCAGGAAAATGAAGAGAAGTATCGTGTGGGTTATCCTGGTTTCAATGCTGGCGGTCCTGCCGCTGGCTGGGTTGGCGAGTACGGATACGCCGGTGACGGGCAATACGGGGACGGTGGCGAACCCTGTGAACCAAACCGGCAGCACCGAGCAGACCGTCGAAAATGGTGATTTGCCCGATTACGCGGTCGCTACGGTGAGCACCACAACCAAGGTTTACGATCGCTTTGGCACCGCCTATAACCCTATTGAGGTCATCAACGCCGGTGAGAAAGTGCAGATCATGGAAGTCCGCGGCGGTTTGGCCAAGGTACTCTATGGCGACGGGAGCAAATGCGGGTGGATTTCCGTTTCTTTGCTCACATTTTAGTTCCAGAGCCGTTTTTCAAGCGGACGCGGAAGCCGGATCGTTGCATACGATTCGGTTTTCTGCTATAATATCCCTTTGTGACCCTTGGTGTTGTCGTTAATCGTCTTTTTATAACGTATTTTATTCGAGGAGAGATTCTATGCAGCGTCATGCCCTCTTGAGCAAAGAGGAGATCAAACGGAGCATTGTCGGCAAGTTGCAGCGCCATAACGGGTGTTCCCTACAGGAAGCGACGCCGATACAGATCTACAACGCGGTCGCGTCCACGGTGCGCGACCAGATCATGCAGAAGCTCCAGGCTACCCGGCGCGCCGTGCGCGACGCGGACGGCCGCAGGCTGTATTACCTGTCCGTCGAGTTTCTGCTCGGCCGCTCGCTCATGTCCAACATGCTCAACATGTGCGCCACGCAGGAGTACATGGACGCGTTCGCGGAACTGGGCATCTCGCTGGAGGAGGTCGTCGGGCAGGAGCCGGAGCCCGGCCTTGGCAACGGCGGCCTGGGGCGCTTGGCCGCGTGCTTCCTCGATTCGCTCTCCACGGAAAATCTGCCCGTGACCGGCTGCACCATTCGCTACGAGTACGGCTTGTTCCGTCAGCGCATCATGGATGGTCAGCAGGTGGAGCTTCCGGACAACTGGCTGGAGCACGGCAACGCGTGGGAAGTGCCGGTGCCCGCGGACAGCGTGGAGGTGCGTTTCGGCGGCCGCCTGGAAGAGGATTGGTCCGGCGGCGAGCTGAAGGTGCGCCTTGTGGACTACACGCCCGTCATCGCCGTGCCGTATGACATGCCGGTCACCGGCTACGACACCGACATGGTCAACATCCTGCGCATGTGGAGCGCACAGTCGCCCAAGACGATCGACCTGACCTCCTTCGGCCAGGGCGATTACGCCAAGGCGCTGGAGGGACGCGCGTTCGCGGAGGTCCTGTGCAAGGTCCTCTACCCCGAGGACGACCACTTCGAGGGCAAGCAGCTCCGCCTGAACCAGCACTATTTCTTCACGTCCGCGTCGCTGCAGTACATGCTGGCCGAGTACAAGCGGGAGTACGGCGAGGACCTTCGCCGTCTGCCGGAAAAGGCGGTCATCCATATCAACGACACGCACCCGGGCTTTGCCATTCCGGAACTCATGCGCCTGCTGATGGACGAGGAGGGCATGAGCTGGGAGGAGGCCGAGCGCGTCACGCGTTCCATGGTCGCCTACACGAACCACACGATCATGTCCGAGGCGCTGGAGCGCTGGCCGGAGGACATGGTGCGCGCGCAGTTCCCCCGCATTTATCAAATTTTGCAGGAGCTGAACCGCCGCCTGTGCGACCACATCTGGAAGCGGTTCCCCGGCGAGTGGGACCGCATCGCGCAGATGGCGATCCTCGCCTACAATCAGGTGCACATGGCCAACCTCTGCGTGGCGTATTCCTGCTCCGTCAACGGCGTATCCCAGTTGCACGGCGAAATACTCAAGCGCAGCACATTCCACGATTACAACCTCATCATGCCGGGCAAGTTCCGCGCCATCACCAACGGCATCACCTACCGCCGCTGGCTGATGCTGGCCAACCCGCGTCTTGCCGCGTTGATTACCGACGCCATCGGCGACAAATGGCGGACGGACGCCGACGCGCTGCGCGACCTCCTGCCCATGCGGGATGACGCCGCCTTCCGGGAATCCTTCGCCCGGGTGAAGCGGGAAAACAAGCTGCGCCTGTCGCAGTGGCTCATCCTGACGCAAAAAGAGGGCTTTGACCCGGACTTCATGGTGGATGCCCAGGCCAAGCGTTTGCACGAGTACAAGCGCCAGCTTCTCAACGCGCTGCACCTCCTGGTGCTGTACAACCGCATCGCGGACGACCCTGGATTCACGATGCCGCCGCGCTGCGTCATCTTCAGCGCCAAGGCGTCGCCGGGGTACCGCCGCGCCAAGCAGATCATCCAGTTTATCACGGCGGTGAGCGAGCTGATCGCAAATCACCCCCGCGCGTCCAAGATGCTCAAGGTGATCTTCCTGGAAAACTACCGCGTCTCCGCCGCCGAGGTGCTGATCCCGGCGACCGAGCTGTCCGAGCAGCTCTCCACGGCCACCAAGGAGGCGTCCGGCACGGGCAACATGAAGTTCATGCTCAACGGCGCGCTGACCATCGGCACGCTGGACGGCGCGAATGTGGAGATGGAAGAAGCGGTCGGCCGGGGCAACATCTATATCTTCGGCGCGCGCGCGCACGAGGTGGATTCGCTCTACGCGACCGGCACATACCACGCGTCGTCCGTCTTTGAGAACAACGCGGAGGTGCGACGCGCGCTGACGCAGATGATCGACGGCACGGTAGGCTCCGCCGGCACGTTCAACGAGCTGTACCATTCGCTGCTGTTCGGCGACTACGGCGGAATGGCCGACCCGTACCTGGTGCTGAAGGATTTCGGCTCCTACACCATGGCGCAAAAGCGCGTCAGCACGGATTATCAGAACTTTGAGAAATGGCAGCGCATGGCCATCGCGAACACGGCCTGCGCCGGCATTTTTTCCAGCGACCGCACCATCCGCGAGTACAACGAACAGATTTGGCGCCTCGCGCCGGCCAAGTGGTAGCCCGCGTGATGTTTTTGCACGATAGCCGCGATCCCTTTTATCGCGCCCCGGCGGGCGCGCAGCCGTGCGGCGCGACAGTGCGCCTGCGGCTGCGCGCCGCCGGCGGGAAGCCGGACACCGTGTCCGTGCGCGTGTGGGACGGGGCGGAGCGGTTCTACCCCATGTCTCCCCTGCCGAACGACGGCGACTGCTACGAAGCGGTCCTCACGATGCCCGATACGCCCCGCTTGCTCTGGTACGACTTTCAAGCCCGGGCGGACGGGCAGTTTTTTTGGTATGGCAACGCAGAGGACGGCCTGGGCGGTCTGGGCGCGCCCGTCTATGGGCAGGCGCGGTCGTTCCAGATCACGGTGTACGATCCGGCGTTTGCCGCGCCCGCCTGGTCGCGCGGCGCGGTCTGGTATCAGATTTTTCCGGACCGGTTCGCCCGGGGCGAGCGCGGCGCGAATCTCCCGCTGCCCGAGGGCAGGACGTACCATGCCGAGTGGTCGGAGCCGCCGAACCTGCTGATTGACTCCGGCAGCGGCGACAACGTGGCGCATGACTTTTTCGGCGGCACGCTAAGCGGCATCCGGGAAAAGCTCCCCTATCTCGCGTCGCTCGGCGTGACAGCCCTGTACCTGAACCCGATTTTTCACGCCGCCACCAACCACCGCTTTGACACGACCGATTGGAAGCGCATTGACCCGGCGCTCGGCACGGAAGATGACTTCCACGCCCTGTGCGACGCCGCGGCGGCGCTTGGCGTGCGCATTGTGCTGGACGGCGTTTTCAGCCACGCGGGCAGCGAGAGCCCGTTTTTCCGCGACGCGCGCGTCCGGGAGGACTCGCTGCACCGGGACTGGTTCACCTTCACGCAGTGGCCGAGCGTGTACAAGAGCTGGTGGGGATTCCAGACGCTACCGGAGATCAACAAGAATTCACCCGAGGTGCGGCGGTATTTCCTGACCGGCGAGGACGCCGTGGTCAAGAAGTGGCCGCGCGCGGGCGCGTCCGGCTGGCGCATCGACGTGGCGGATGAGCTGCCTATGGACTACCTGGCGCAGCTTCGCAAGAGCGTGAAAGCGGCCCGGGAGGACGCGATCGTCATCGGCGAGGTCTGGGAGGACGCGTCCAACAAGGTCAGCTACGGCGACATGCGTTGCTACTGCCTGGGCGATACGCTCGACGGCGTGATGAACTACCCGCTCCGGGAAGCCGCCATTGAGTTTCTGACCGGGCGGACCGGCGCGCACGCGTTCAAGCGGCGCATGGACTCGCTCTACGAAAACTACCCCGCGCCGTTCGCCGGGGCGCTGCTGAACGTGCTGGGCACGCACGACCGGCCGCGCATCCTGAACGTGCTGGCCTGTGTGGACGGGGAAAACCTGCCCCGGGCCGACCGCGCGCTGCTTAGGCTAACGAAACAGCAGCGCGAGCTGGCGAAAAAGCGCCTTGCGCTGATGCTCGCGATCGTCACCGCCATGCCGGGCATGCCCTGCGTGTACTACGGCGACGAGGCCGGGATGGAGGGCGCCGCCGACCCGTACAACCGGTGCACGTATCCCTGGGACGGGGAGGACGCCGAGATCCTGATATTATATAAGGAAGCGATACACAAAAAAAAGACCGTCCCCGCGCTGACGGACGGCACACTCGCGCTGGAGGCGCTGACGGACGATGTCTTGGTCATCGCGCGCGCCATGGGAGGCAGCGCCTGGGTGACCGCCGTGAACCGGAGCGCGGAAAAGCGGGAGGCGTTCCTGGGCGGGAAAAAGCTGTTACTGGATGGGTACGGGGTGGCTGCGTGGGAGGAGAAGGGGTAGGAACGCAGGGACTCCGGCACTTGGATATTGTCGTGCCGCAAACGGCACGCACCCCGGCATTGTCGCGCTGTGCGCATTCGCGCCCATCGCTCTGTGCCGAGGCGAACCTTCACCTCGCTTCATCCCGCACAGCGGGCGCTCGGTTCCGGTTTTGTATCCAAGCGAACCTGCGCCGCATTTGATTCCGCCACTGGCGGAATGCGGCTCCGGTTCCCAGACCCTGCCAAAGGGCCTTTATTTTCGCCTGCGGGCGGGCGGATTCTTTCAATCAACCTTTGACATTGCTCTGCAATATCCCTATCGCGTTTTGACAACGCTTTCCGCAGCATCCCTGTGGGCCGTGTGCATATTGGGAATGCGCGAGGTTGATCGCACGGCAAATCCAGGCGCGGCACAACAAACCGGCGCGGACGGTCAATGGCCGCCCCTACGAACGTGGAAAAACGAACGGGATCGCCCGCGCGTCAAGCCGTAGGGGCGCGCATTGCGCGTCCGTTCTCGTCGCAAGGCGCACCCTTTGCACGATACCGGGCGCAACACGCCCGATGCAGAATCGGCCCTCGCACCGGATCGCCACGCACATCCCCCTTACCCCTCATACTGTACTTCCATCAGCGTCAGCCCATGCGCGGGCGCGGTGATCCCCAAATCCAGCCGGTCCCCCGTCACAAGCGCGCGGGCGAGCGCGTCCTCCGGCAGCTTGCCGATGCCCACATAGATCAGCGACCCGGCGAGAATGCGCACCATGTTGTACAAAAAGCTGCGCCCCATAACCGTCATCTCAATCAGTTCGTTTTGCCGAACAATCTCCACAAGCTGAATATCCCGCACGGTGGTCTTTGCCTGGCCGCCCGCTGCCGCGAACGCGCGAAAGTCGTGCTCCCCCACCACGCTTTGCGCGGCGCGGCGCATCGCATCCACATCCAGCGGCAACGCGACATGCGCCCGCTGCTCACGGTAGAGCGCGGACGCGTGCGGGCTATTGTGGATCTGGTATCGGTATGTCTTGCCGCGCGCGCCATACCGCGCGTGGAAAGCCGGCGGGACAAGCCGGGAGGCCGTCACGCGGATGTCGTCCGGCAGGCGCGTGTTCAGCGCAAAGCAGAACTTTTCCGGCGGGATGTTCGACCTTGTGTCAAAGTGCGCGGCCTGCCCCAGCGCATGCACGCCCGCGTCGGTGCGGCTTGCGCCGGTGACACAGGCGTCCTCGTCCGTCAGGCTGTGCAGCGCCCTTTCGAGCGCCTGCTGCACGCTCGGCGCGTTGATCTGCCGCTGCCAGCCCGCGTAGGCCGTGCCGTCATAGGAGATCGTCAGGTGGATGCGCCTGGGCTCACCGCTCACAGCAGCATGCCCTCGGCCACGATCAGCGCGATATAGACCGCCATCACCAGCGTCGCCACCGCGTCGATCCGGGTGAATTTCATCACGCGCATGCGCGTCCTGCCCGCGCCGCCCCGGTAGCAGCGCGCTTCCATCGCCATCGCCAGATCCCCGGCGCGGCGAAACGCGCTGATGAACAGCGGCACCAGCAGCGGCACCATCGCCTTTGCGCGCCGGAGCAGGTTTCCGCTTTCAAAGTCCGCGCCGCGCGCGCTCTGCGCCTTCATGATCTTGTCCGTCTCCTCCAACAGCGTGGGGATGAAGCGGAGCGCGATGGTCATCATCATCGCCATTTCATGCGCCGGGAACTTGACCGCGCGCAGCGGCGACAGCAGCCGCTCCAGCGCGTCCGTCAGCGCGATCGGCGATGTCGTCAGCGTGAGCAGCGATGTGCCCAGCACCAGAAAGATCAGCCGCAGCGCGAAAAAGATGCCGGTTTCCAGCCCCGTCCATGTGGCGCGGATGAACCCGATCTGAAAGAGCGTGTCGTCCGTGCCGCTCATGAACAGGTTCAGCAGCGCCGTCAGCACGATGATGAATCGTAGCGGCCGAAGCCCGCGCGCCAGATACTTGACCGGGATTTTCGCCGCGCGCGCGCAGTACAACACCAGCGCGAGCGACAGCAGATACCCCACAGGCCCCTTGACGAGGAATACACCCACGATGTAGGCGAGCGTCAGCAGTATTTTTGCCCTGGCGTCCAGCCGGTGGATCGGGGACGCGCCGGGCAAATACTGCCCCAGCGTGATGTTCTGCATGTTCACGCCCCGCTCACCCCGCCTTCAAAGCGCGCGAGCAACCATTCGCGCAGCGTTTGCATCTGATAGATTTCCGGCGGCACGGCAATGCCCCGCGCCCGGAGCGCGTCGGCCAGCCGCACGGCAGCGGGAACGTCCAGATCGATTTCCTTCAGCGCCCCGCCCTGCGCAAAGACCTCCACGGGCGGGCCGGCCATCGAGACCTGGCCGTGGCGCATCACCGCGATGCGGGTGGCGAGCCGCGCGACATCCTCCATGCTGTGCGAAACCATCACGACGGTGACGCCCTCCGCGTGCAGCCGCTCGATCAGGTCAAGCAGGCTATTCCGCCCCGCCGGGTCCAGGCCCGCCGTGGGCTCGTCCAGGATCAGCGTCCGTGGCCGCATGGCCAATACGCCCGCGATGGCAACGCGCCGCATCTGCCCGCCGGACAGGTCAAACGGCGACCGGCCGCCGATCTCCTCCGGCGAAAGCCCCACGCGCCGCAGCCCTTCCTTGACCCGCTCGTCAATTTCGCCCTGCGACAGCCCCAGGTTTTTCGGCCCGAACGCGACATCCAGCGCGACGGTCTCCTCAAAAAGCTGATGTTCCGGGTACTGAAACACCAGCCCGACGCGGCGGCGCACCTCACGGCGGTCAAAGCCCTTGGCGTGGATGTCCTCCCCGTCCACGAGCACGCGGCCGGACGTGGGCTTCAGCAGCCCGTTCATGTGCATGATCAGCGTGGTTTTGCCGGAACCGGTATGGCCGATCAAGCCCAAAAAGTCGCCGTCGCCCACCGTCAGATCGATGCCGTGGATTGCGGTGGCCTGGAACGGACTATCCGGCATGTATGTATGGGTTAGCTTCTCGATGACAATTGGCATAGCGCCTCCACCATGGATTCCTGTGCAAGTACGGTTTCGGGGATCGCAAGACCGCCCGCGCGCAGATCGTGCGCCAGCGCGGCCATCGGCGGCACGTCCAGGCCGAGCGCGCGGATCGTGTCCACCTGCCGGAACAGCGCGTCCGGAGGCCCTTCCAGCGCGACGGTTCCTTCGTGCATGATAATCAGGCGGTCCGCCTGCAAAGCCTCTTCCATAAAATGTGTGATCCAGACGACCGTGATGCCCGCTTCCCGGTTCAGCCGCCGCACAGTGGTGAACACGTCGCGGCGGCCCGCCGGGTCGAGCATGGCCGTGGCCTCGTCCAGCACCAGCACGCGCGGACGCATGGCCAATACGCCCGCGACGGCCACGCGCTGCTTCTGCCCGCCGGACAGCATGTGCGGCGCGTGGGACGCGAATGTCTCCATGCGGACGGCGCGGAGCGCCTCCTCCACGCGCGGGCGGATCTCCTCCGTCGGCACGCCGAGATTCTCCAGGCCGAACGCGACGTCCTCCTCCACCACGGTAGCGACGAGCTGGTTATCCGGGTTTTGAAACACCATGCCGACGGTCTGGCGAATGTCCCACATTTTGTCCGGGTCGCGCGTGTCCATGCCGCAAACGGTGAGGCTGCCCTCCGTCGGGATAAACAGCGCGTTCATCAGCTTTGCCATCGTCGATTTGCCGGAGCCGTTCTGCCCCAGCACGGCAACGAACTCGCCCGCCGTAACGGACATGGACGCGCCGTGCAGGGCCGGTTGCTCCGCGCCCTCGTAGGTATATCCGACCTGGTCGGCGACGATCAGGATCTCAGGCATATGGGTCCCCCTCTTTGACGGCGGCGCTGATTCGAAGAATCGGGCGCCATAAGAGGATTCCAACAGGAATCCTTACCGCTGCGCTTTCAATCATATAGTATACCATGCCTGTCAATAAATGAAAAACCCCGCGAGCCGAAGCCCGCGGGTGTGTCCTGGGTATGTCGATGCCTGCTTTCCGTGGTTACTGAACTTCAATCTTCCTGGGAGCGGGCGCCTCAGGCGCCTTGCTCTTGGGCAAGGTTACGCGTAAAACACCATTTTTATACTGCGCGGCGATGTTTTCCTCGTCCACATTATCAATGGTGAAGCTGCGCTGCATGGACCGCGCCGCGAACGCCGGCTGATCCTCCCCGCCCTCCTTGTGCTCGGCCGAGATGGTCAGGACGCCCTCGTGCACGGACAGATCGATCTCGCCGGGTTCAAAGCCCGGAAGCTCCGCGTCAAAGACGTACGCCGTGTCCGTCTCCCGGACGCCGGTGCGCATCGGAGAGTTCATCATCTCCGCGAACGGGCGGAAGAACTCCTCGGACGCAAAGGGCCAATACGCGCCACGGCGCGCGGGGGTGTTGTTAACTCTGGTCAGTGTAAACATATCGAAAACCTCCTCTATTTTGCTACCATTGCTCCCTCGCTTCGATGTCAGTATACTATTAACATCAAAGAAAGTCAAGAGCTAAATTTGAATAAGCTGTGAACTTTCGACTCTTTTCCCGGATGGATGGAAAATGAACTTGTTTCTCAATAAAAACTGTGTCATACTGTTGCAGAATAATTGAAGGGGGACCACTCATGAAAAGAACTCGTATTCTTGCGTTCATGCTGGCCGCATTGCTGATCGCGTCCTTTGCCTTTGCGGAGTCGGACGCGGACCCAACGGTGCTGAAAATCCAGGACAAAACCGTTTCACTCAGCGAGGCGCAGGCGTATTTTGACGAGCTATACGGCATGTATCATGATGACTATAGCGCCATGGGCAGAGTGCTCAGCGCGGATGATACACAAATTATCCTGAGCGAAGCCATGGAAATGCTGGCGTTCGACGTGGTGATGGACCTGAAGGTCGCGGAACTGGGACTGTCCGACATCACGGACGAGGACAAGGCCGCGCTCCGCACCACCACGGAGACGGAGTACAACGAGACGCTCAAAGCGTTTGCCGTTGCGAACAATATTACGGAAGAAGAAGCGAAAGTGGAGGCGGACAAGCAGGGCTACACCATCGATGCGCTGTTTGAGATGAACCTGTCCGATCTCCCCTACCGCCGCCTGTACGACAAGGCCGCCGAGGGCGTGACCGTGACGGACGAAGAGGTCCAGGCCAAGTACGACGAATACGTGGCGATCGACAAGTCCCTCCTGGAGAATGACGCCGCTTCCTATGAATACCTCAAAGATGGCTATCAGGCCATGTATGACCAGTACACGGGATATGACGGCCCTGCCCGGACGCAGCCCTTCTTTGTCCCCGAAGGGTTCCGCATGGTGAAGCATATCCTGCTGGAGTACCCCGCAGAGACCACCGAGGCGCTGGGCAAGCTCGAAGAGGATATGACCGCGCTGGACAGCGAGCTGTATGCGCTGAACGAGGAAATGTACGCGCTGGAGAACGACAAGGAAGAAACTGAAACCGCAACCGAACCCCCCAGAACGGCGGAGGAAATCCAGGCGGACATCGACGCCAAGCAGGCGGATTTCGACGCGAAAAACGCGGAATATGATTCCCTGCGCGAAAAGGCGCTGCCCCTGATGCAGGCGGACATCGACGAAATACTCGCGAAGCTGGAAGCCGGCGAGACGTTTGACGCGCTGATCGCGGCATACGGCAAGGATCCGGGCACGGCGACTTTCCCGGACGGCTACATGCTCCACAAGGACTCCATCGGGTTTGACACCACGTTCCGCGACGCCGCGATCGCTCTGAAAGAGGTTGGCGACGTAAGCGAACCGGTAGCGACCGACTTTGGCGTGCACATCATCCAGTACGCGAGCGATGTCGAGGGCGGTCCGGTGCCGATCACCGAGGAGATTTCCACCGCGCTGCGCGGGACGCTTCTGTCCAGCCTGCAGTATGAGGCGTTCTTTGCCAAGCTGTCCGAATGGCTGAAGGAGTACGAGGTCGAAAAGCATCCCGAATTGATCGTGCTACCGAAGCCGGAAGTGGAACCCACCGAGGTCCCGGCGGAAGCCATTGCCGCGCCGGAAGCGTCGGACGAAGCGACCGAGGGCCCGGATGATGCCGCCGTCGAAGCTACGGACGATGCGGCTGCCACAGAGGCGACCGATGCCGCGACACCGGAAGCGTCGGCCAAGCCCGCCGCGTAACGCGTTCGAATCAACCGTCCACTATGAAAGGGGTTCCTGGCGGATTCCCCTCAATGGCGCCCGATTGTTCCAATCAGCGCCGCCATCATAGAGACAGGAGGGGCTGTCGCGCTCGCTACATTGCGGCGCGGCAGCCCTTTTGACGCCACACAGCGGTACATGGTCAGGTTAATCTTTGGTTAGAAAGCCAGAATTCGATTGCGTCCGCATATATGCCCGGATATAATGGTGAGCATTAACCAGAGTTGAGGTGCATGATGATGAGGAAGCGTATGAAGACACTTTTTCTGTGTTTGGCAATGCTGGCGTCGCTGCCGCAACTGGCCGCGTGTGATACGGCAAGCGGTACATCCTTTACCTTCTCCTTTTCGACGAGCGAACCGTCAAACTCCTATGACAGCAAGGCCATGACAGTTCCGTCCGACATGGCGAAACTAACCCTCCAAGCCAACCTGACGATGGATGTGGGGACGGCTGCTGTGACGGTGCGGGACGCGAGCACAGGTGTGGCTGCGTGGGAACGGACTTTTGAGAAGGGTGAAAAGTTCGTCATTGAACTGCCGGATGTAAAGAAGGATGCGACCTACCTGCTGGAGATTGCCGTGACACAAGGCAAGCAGGTGAACCTGATAGTGACCACCGGCGCAAAGTTGGTGGAGAACCCGGCTGCGCCGCCGAAGCCCGCACGCTAACCATTATCGCATGTTGGAGAAGGGGACTGCCGCACTGGCTACATGCAGCGCGGCAGCCCCTCGTTTATACCTCCGCTATATAGGTGTATTCAGGGTAGACAATGTCCGTGCCGCGCTTGCGGAAGCTCTCCGTATCCTTCCATACGCGAAAACCCAGCTTCCGCAAAAGGGCGCCAGAAGCGGCATTCTCTTTGGCAACCCGCGCGGTGAAGGACATGACGCCTTTTTCCGCGCCGAGCCGCGTTAGCTCCTGAAGAATCTCCGTTGCATACCCCTGCCGCCAGTACTTTTTGTGCACGGCGTACCCCAAATCCCACCGCTTGCCGTCGTCCTTGGGCACAACGCTGCACGTGCCAAGAAAATCACCCGTGGCCTTGTGAAACACCACCATAGGATACCAGCCGTCCTGATCCTCAATCCCAGCGGCAAAGTTCAATTCCGCTTCGCCCGCCTTGTCCCTGGGCGGATCGGCCATATACTTCCCCATCTCGTCATCCAGCCAGATATCCAGGCATGCGGGGCCGTCCGATTCACGCGTGCCGCGAATCAATAGCCGCGCGGTTTCCAGGTCCGGCATTCGCATAGGAAAGCACCTCTTCGGCTCCTTTGATTCCCTGCCGTCTCACGCCGGCTGTTGCACTGCTTAATCCAAAATCCCCGGCACAACAGCCTTCTTCATCGGCGCTTGGCGCGTGTATTGCGAGGTCATGCGCACCCACTCGCCGGTCTGGCTGCTCGTCTCAAACCCTTCCATGGCCTCCAGCACGTGGAACGTCTGCTGCACGCCCGCGCGCGCGGGGCGGCCGTCCCGCAGCGCCTTCGCCATGTCCGCCAGGCCGAGCCCGCGCGAGTTCTCCTTGTAGTCAAAGCAGAGCGGAATCTCGCGCAGTTCCTTGTCCTCCGGCCGGTACAGCAGGATCGGCCCGCCGAACGTGTTCGGATCCGGCACGATCAGCGTGCCCTCCGATCCGTACACCTCAAACCGTGCCTGATTCGGGTAGTACACGTCAAACGTCGTGAACAGCGTGCCGATGGCCCCGGACGCGTACTGGACCGTGCCCGCGACATACGTGGAAACCGTCACGTCGATGGGCGTGCCGGAAAGCGGCTGGCTGGTAATCATGCGGCGCGGGAACGCTGTGCGGCTCGCGCTCATGACCCGCTCAATGCCGCCCATCAGGTTGACCATCGCGGTGACGTAGTACGGACCCATGTCCAGCATGGGACCGCCGCCGCGCTGGTAGTAGAACGCGGGGTCCGGGTGCCAGCCCTCGTGCCCGCGGCAGACCATGAACGCGGCGCTCCCCACCGGCTCGCCGATGTAGCCGTCGTCCATCAGCTTGCGGCAGGTCTGGATGCCCGCGCCCAGGAACGTATCCGGCGCGCCGCCGATCAGGAGGCCCTTTTCAGCGGCCAGGTCGCGGAGCTGAATGCCTTCCGCGAGCGACGCGGCCAGCGGCTTTTCCGAATAGACGTGCTTGCCCGCGAGTAGCGCGGCGCGCGTGACATCGAAATGCTCGTAGGGGCGTGTCAGGTTCAGAACGATGTCCACCTCGGGGTCGGCAAACGCGTCGTGCATCGTCCCGTAGAGCTTTGGCACGCCGTACTTCGCCTGCGCCGCCTCCGCACGCTCACGCACAAGGTCGCAGACGCCGATCAGCTTGATCTCCGCGAACGTGTTTGTGATGTTCGTCAGGTAAATACCGCTGATGTTGCCGACGCCGATCATCGCGATATTGACGGGTTTCATGGCGCTCCTCCCCTTCCTCAGTACATTTTCGCGTTGTTTTCAAAC
>JAVBOM010000004.1:0-160781 GCA_031550535.1 Eubacteriales bacterium | reverse complement strand
CTCTACCGCGTTGCCTAACCACCCCTTCTATATACCCTTTTCTTCAGCAGGGCGCAACCTGCTTTTTACCCTGCCTCCCTTTCTTTGGCGAAGGGCAGGGTGCCCGCTCGCGCGCTTCCCTGCCCTTCTCGCTTTTCCCTTGGATCTCTTATATTAATGACATTGGCAAAAACCCGGGAAGATTTCCCGGGTTTCCTTGGATACGGTAATAATGATGAGTAGGCTTTTACTTCGCGTTCGCGACAGCCTTGGCCAGCGCGTCCAGATATGCGCCCACATCGATCGTGCACGTGGTCTTCAGGTCCGCCACATCCGAAACGCGGGTGTGCTCTTCGTTGACCTGATAGGTGGGCATGTTGATGATTTCCTCGGCAGCCTTGCCGATGCAATACGCCTGCAGCGCCTCAACCTGCTCAAACAGTTCCTTGCCGATCGGGGAAGCCTTGCGCATGCCGTATTCTTCGCCTTTTTCCATCTTGGACTTCACGGCGGCGTCCATGTCCGCGGTGATTTCTCCCTCAGGCGTGAACGGGATGGCGGTCTGCGCCACGTCAAACTTGATGTCAACGATGACGCCGTTGTCGTCCAGGATCACGGCGCAAATGGTGGAGTCAACCTGCGCTTTGCCGTCGTAGGGTTCGTCATCTTCAATGTACGCGCTCGCGGACGACTTGATGCTGGTCACGATGCCCAGACCAAAGGTATCCGCGAATGCGATGGACACGGTGCCAAGGGTAAGAAGGAGCGCGAGCAACAATGAAAGGGACTTCTTCATGGGGAATTTCTCCTTTACATGTTCTGTACGGTTTTGCCGTCCACATCAGTATACAGGAAACAGAAATGATTGACAAGGGGTTAACAAAGAGGAAAGGATTTCTTGCGGAATCCTCTTGTGACGCCCGATTCTTCGAATCAACGCCGTCGTCGAGGATGTCACCTAAAAAAGCGCGGCAAGGATGGCTTTCCATGCGTGCCGGCATGTGTTATGATGAGAAGAGGAAAGGATTCCTTGCGGAATCCTCCTATGGCGGCCGATTTTTCAAATCAGCGCCGCCGTCGAGGAAAGGATTCCTTGCGGAATTCTATCATGGCGCCCGATTTTCCAAATCAGCGCCGCCATCGTAATCACAAAAACAAGCATAAGGCGGCAACCATGTTCCGAAAAAAAGACCTGGCGCTTATCGCCGGCGTGCTCGCAATCGCCCTGGCGTTTTACGGTGTGATGTGGTGGACGCGCTCGCGGCAGACGCTGTCGGGCTTTGTCGATATTTCCGTGGACGGTTCGCGTTATGAGTCCATTCCGATTGGCGAGACCCGAACCGTGCGCATCGAACAGGAAAACGGCGATGTGAACGTCATCGAGGTGGACGCGGAGGGCGCGCGGATGGTCTTTTCCTCCTGCAAAAACCAGCTTTGCCTGGAGCAGGGCAAGGTGACGACGGAGAACTGGGTCCGCCGCTCCATGGGCCGGGCCATCATCTGCCTGCCGAACCGTGTGCTGGTGGAACTGCGGGCGGAAACAAAGGGGCAAGCGCAGCCGGACGACGATCCGCCGGATGTTTGAATGTAAAAAATAGCTTTTTATTGCATGATTGTTCAAAAAATACAGAACGAAGTGAAACGCTTGACACTATATACATCGAATGATACTATTTATGGTGGCGAAAATCGGCCTGGGAGGCGCTATGAGCACCACACAGATCGCGCGGTATGGACTGCTGGCTTCCATGATGCTCGTCCTGGGATGGGTGGAGCGGCAGTTCATGCTTGTGCCCGGAATTCCCGGCATTCGGCTCGGCCTGTCCAACACCGTACTGCTGTACGCGCTTTGCCTGATGAGCGCGCGCGGCGCGTGGCTGCTGATGGGGCTGAAGGTGGTGCTTGGCGGTCTGCTGTACGCGGGCGTCAGCGGCATGGCGTATAGCTTCGCGGGCGGCGTTTGCAGCATACTCGCGATGCTTCTGGCGCTTCGCGTCCGTGGGCTTGGGTTGGTCGGCATCAGCGTGATGGGCGCGTCCTTCCACATGGCAGGGCAAATTCTGATGTCCAGGCTCATGCTGGGCAGCTGGGCCGCCGCGGTGCAGGCGCCGCTGCTTTTGATCGCCGCGGTCGTCACCGGCGTGATCACCGGGGTTGTCGCGCATTCGGTCTGTCTGGCGCTCGCGCGGGGGAATCCTGACATGTTAAGCCGCCTGAAGGAACTCGGCCTGGCAGAAGGAGGGAAGACGTGACAACGGTCTGCATTGAGAACATTGAGGCGCTCGAACAACCGACCGTGGTTTGTCTTGGCTTTTTTGACGGGGTTCACTTGGGCCACCAGCGGCTGATCCGCCGGGCGTGCGACATCGCGCGGGAAAAGGCGCTCTATGTCTGCGTGCATACGTTTGACGAGATGCCCGCCCATGTGATTCACCCGCGCGCGGACGCGCTGGAAATCACGGCACTTGCGGAGAAGTCGGCCCTGCTCGCTGCGCTCGGCGTGGACATCATCGCCGTCAGCCGCTTTGGCGAGGCGATGATGCACATGCCCGCGAAGGATTTTTTCCGGCAGATTCTGCTGGAGAAACTTCGCGCGCGGCACATTGTGGTCGGTTTCCATCATCGGTTCGGCTTCCGGGGGGAGGCCGACACACAGATGCTTGGGGAGTTCTGCGAGGAGGCGGGCGTGGGGCTGGATATCATCCGCCCGGTGTTGCTCACGGATGGCGAGTTGATCTCCAGCACGGCGATCCGGGGATTTCTGCGGTCGGGGAACCGCGAAAAGGCGGAAGCGATGCTCGGAAGGCCGTACCGGGATGGCCGGGCAGAGAGAAGCGCCTTGGACTGATAGATTCGGGAGGAAGAGGACATGAAGAAGAAGCTGGCGGCCTGGATTGTGCTGGGTCTCATTGCTGTCGTCGCGGCGGTATGCCTGGGGACGACCAATGAGGTGACAAAGGACGTCATCGCGGAGCAGAACAAGGTGGCCGCCGAAGCCGCCTGGCGCGAGCTTGTGCCGGGCGCCGAGTTCCCAGACGCCGAGCAGGCGGAAAATGAAAAGGAATACGTGTACGCCGGCATGATTGACGGGGAGGCGGCTGGCTATGTCGCGCAGGTTGCCGTAAGCGGCTACGGCGGAGAGGTCGAGGTCATTGTCGGCACGGACAAGGAAGGGACGCTGACCGGCATCAAGGTGGGCGGCGCGAACTTCCAGGAAACCGCCGGTCTTGGCGCAAAGGCCAAGGAACCAGCCTTCACGGATCAATTCGCCGGGAAGGTGGCGCCGCTGTCCATCGGCGAGGAGATCGACGCGATTACCGCCGCGACGATCACGTCCAGCGCCGTGGTGCGCGGCGTGAACACGGCGGTGGAGCGCATTGCCGAGGTCGCCGGGTTTGAAATCAAGAACACGGCGGAAGGCGGGGCGCTGTCCGACGGGCGGTACACCGCGACGACGAAGGGATTTGGCGGTCCGGTCTACGTCGAGATTCAGCTCGACGAGGCGGGCGTTATTACGGATATTATAATTGGAAACGACGAGTTTAACGAAACCGCCGGATACGGCCAGAAAGCCAAGGATCCGGCGTGGTACGAGCAGTTCATCGGCAAATCCGGCCAGATAACGCTGGGCGAGGATATCGACGCCATCTCCGGCGCGACGATTACATCCAAGGCCGTTGTGGACGCGGTGAACACCGCCCTGCTCTACGCGTCCGACCCGGAGGCCGCCGCCGCAGCCGCGATGGGCGCGGAGGAGACGCCGTTTGAAATGCCGGAGATTCCGGCGGACGCCCTGACTGAAACCGCGTCCAAGCCCGGATTTGGCGGCCCGGTGCAGGCGACTGTCACCGTGGACAGCGCGGGCGAAAAGCTGCTGATGGTCGAGTTTGGGGGCGACAAGTGGGCCGAGACCGAGGGAATCGGTTCCAAGGTGTTGGAGCCGGACTTCTGGCAGCAGCTCATCGGCAAGAGCCTGCCGATCGATATTGAGGAAGTTGATCTGGTTTCCGGCGCGACGATCACGAGCACCGCGGCGGTTGAGGCGGTCAACAAGGCGTACGACAAGATGTTCCCGGCGGAAGAAGCCACGGACGCACCCGTCGCGCAGGAGGCGCAAAGCCCGAACAAGGCGGAAGCTTCGTCCAAGGGCTATGCTGGCCCGGTTGCCGCGGCCATCACGGTGGATGACGCGGGCGCGATCACGGAGATCACGTTTGGCAGCGAAAAGTTCGCGGAAACGGCGGGCCTTGGCGCGAAGGCGCTGGAGCCGGAATTCGCGGCGCAGTTTGTAGGCAAGATGCCGCCCATCGCGGAAGCGGACATCGATGTGATTTCCGGCGCGACGATCACCACCAAGGCGGCCATCGCGGCGGTGAACAAGGCGTTTGAGAAGCTGGCTCCGGCGGGGGAGACCCCGGCGGAAGCGCAGGCGACGGAAACGCCCGCCGAAGCGCAACCCGCCCAGGACGGCGACAAGCCCGCGAACAGCGCGAGCGCGTCCAAGCGCGGCTACGAAGGCCCGGTGTATGTGGAAATCACGGTGGACGGCGCGGGCGCGATCGCGACGCTGACGGTGGGCAATGACCGCTTCGCGGAAACGACGGGCCTTGGCGCGAAGGCGCTGGAGCCGGAGTTCGCGGCGCAGTTTGTGGGCAAAACGCCGCCGCTGGCAATAGAAGATATCGATGCGATCAGCGGAGCGACAATCACGACGGAAGCGGTGATCGCGGCCATCAACGAGGCGTACGCGAAGCTGGCTCCCGCGGAGGAGACCCCGGCGGAAGCGCAGGCGACGGAAACGCCCGCCGAAGCGCAACCCGCGCCGGACGGCGACAAGCCCGCGAACAGCGCGAACGCGTCCAAGCGCGGCTACGAAGGCCCTGTGTACGTAGAAATCACGGTGAATGACGCGGGTGCCATCGCGACGCTAACGGTGGGGAATGACCGCTTCGCGGAGACGGCGGGCCTTGGCGCGAAAGCGAAGGAAGAAGCGTTCACGCAGCAGTTTGTGGGCAAGACGCCGCCGCTGGCGATAGGAGACATTGACGCGATCAGCGGGGCGACGATCACGACGGAAGCGGTGATCGCGGCCATCAACGAGGCGTACGCGAAGCTGGCTCCGGCGGGGGAGGCCCCGGCGGAAACGCAGACGACGGAAACGCCCACCGACGCACAACCCGCCCCGGGTGGCGAAAAGCCCGCCAGCAGCGCGAACGCGTCCAAGCGCGGGGCGCAGGGCCCGGTGTACGTGGAGATCACGGTGGACGGCGCGGGCGCGATCGCGACGCTGACGATCGGCAACGAGCGATTTGCGGAGACGGCGGGCCTTGGCGCGAAGGCGAAGGAAGAAGCGTTCACGCAGCAGTTTGTGGGCAAGACGCCGCCGCTGGCAATAGAAGATATCGACGCGATCAGCGGGGCGACGATCACGACGGAAGCGGTGATCGCGGCCATCAACGAGGCGTACGCGAAGCTGGCTCCGGCGGGGGAGACCCCGGCGGAAACGCAGGCGGCGAAAACGCCCGCCGAAGCGCAAAATGCGCCGGATGGCGACAAGCCCGCGAACTGGGCGAACGCGTCCAAGCGTGGCTACGAAGGCCCTGTGTACGTAGAAATCACGGTAGATGACGCAGGGGCCATCGCGACGCTGACGGTGGGCAACGATCGTTTCGCGGAGACGGCGGGCCTTGGCGCGAAAGCGAAGGAAGAAGCGTTCACGCAGCAGTTTGTCGGCAAGACGCCGCCGCTGGCGATAGGAGACATTGACGCGATCAGCGGGGCGACAATCACGACGGAAGCGGTGATCGCGGCCATCAACGAGGCGTATCAAAAGCTGCTCGCGCAGCAATGAAAGGTGGGTGTGGGCATTGAAGAAAGTAACCTTTAAGGGCGGCATTCATCCGCTGCGCGGACAGCATGAGGGCAAGTCAACGCAAAAGTCTCCCATCCGGGAGTTCGTCTCGGACAGCGTATGCATCCCGATGGACATGCACCTGGGCGCGCCGTCCACGCCGTGCGTGAAAAAGGGCGACCATGTAAAGATCGGCCAGGTCATTGGCGAGGCGGTCGGCCCGCGCGGCATCCCCGTGCACGCCAGCATCAGCGGCGAGGTGACGGCGGTGGAAACGCGGCAGCAGCTTCAGAGCAAGCCGAGCATGTGCGTGGCCATCAAGAACGATTTCGCCGACGAGTGGGTGGAGCTTCACCCGCTCGGGAGCGTGGAAACGGTGGCCGCGGACAAGATCATCCCCGCGATTCACGACGCGGGCATCTGCGGCATGGGCGGCGCGTGTTTTCCGACACACGTGAAGCTCACCATCCCCAAGGATAAATCGATCGATACCATCATCCTGAACGGCGCGGAGTGCGAAACCTTCCTGACGAGCGACCACCGGCTGATGCTGGAAACACCGGAACGCGTCGTGAACGGCCTTCGGGCCGCCATGCGCGCCACGGGCGTGAAGCGCGGCGTGATCGCCATTGAAGACAACAAGCCGGACGCGATTGAGGTCGTGGAAAAGGCGGCGAGCGGCCGGGAAGGCGTGGAAGTCGTCGCAATGAGGACGAAATACCCGCAAGGCGGTGAAAAGCAGCTCATCCAGGCCGTCACCGGGCGCGAGGTGCCCAGCGGGGGGCTGCCGATGGACGCGAATGTCGTCGTTTTGAATGTCGGCACGGCCGCCGCGATTGCGGACGCGGTGGAGAAGGGACGACCGCTCGTCACCCGCGTCACGACGGTCAGCGGCGCTGTGCAGCAGCCCGCGAACCTCCTGCTGCGCATTGGCACCATCTTTCATGACGCGATTGCCGGAGCGGGCGGGTACGCGGGGGAACCCGGCAAGATTTTCGCGGGTGGCAGCATGACGGGGCTGTGTGCGCCGGATGATTTGATCTCCATGACCAAGGCCACCAACGGCATCGTGGTGCTGACGGAAGAACAGGCGAAATCGCAGCCCGAGATGCAGTGCATCCGTTGCGGCCGCTGTGTGTTTGCCTGCCCCGCAAGGCTCCAGCCGTACCGCCTGATGGCGCTGTGCGAAATGGACAATCTGGATCAAGCGGTCAAGGAGCACATCAAGGATTGTACCCTCTGCGGGAGCTGTTCGTATGTCTGCCCCTCTAGGCGCTGGCTGGTCGCCTCGCTGAAGAACGCCAAAGAGTCACTTGCAAGGAGGTCGTAACCGATGAGACTCCGCCTTTCCACCGGCCCGCACATCCTCGCGCGCGACAACACGCGCATCATCATGCAGGATGTGCTGATCGCGTTGCTTCCCACGACAGCCGCCGGCATCTATCTATTTGGAACGCGGGCGGCCCTGGTGCTGCTCGTTGCCATCGCTTCGGCGGTGCTCGCCGAGGGCATATGGCAGAAGCTGTCCAAGCGGCCCGTGCAGATTCGGGATATGTCCGCGGTGGTTACCGGCGTTCTGCTGGGGCTGAACCTGCCGTCGTCCGCGCCGCTCTGGATTCCCATGATTGGCAGCGCGTTTGCGATCATCATTGTCAAGCAGCTTTTCGGCGGCGTCGGCCATAACTTCCTGAACCCCGCGCTCGCGGCCCGGGCTGTGCTGCTGACAAGCTGGCCCGCGCGCATGACGACGTTCTTCCTGCCGGAGCGGATCATTGAGCTTGGCGCAAACTCCGCCGCGCAGATCGGCGACGCGGTGACCTCCGCCACACCGCTTGCCAAGGGCGGCATCGCGATGATGGATCTGTTCCTGGGCAACATCCCCGGCACCATCGGCGAGGTGAGCAAGGCCGCGATCCTGATCGGCTTCCTGTACCTGGTCATCCGCCGCACCATCGGGCCGCACATCCCGGTGCTGTTCGCCGGCACGGTGGCGCTGCTCACGTGGGTGCTCGGCGGCGATCCGCTGACGGCCATCCTGACCGGCGGCGTGCTGTTCGGCGCGGTGTTCATGGCGACCGATTACGTCACAAACCCGATGCTCATCCGCGGCCAGTGCGTGTTCGCCGTCGGCTGCGGTGTGATCGTGGTGCTGATCCGGCAGTACGGCAACTACCCGGAGGGTGTGACGTATGCCATCCTGCTGATGAACATTCTGACGCCGCTCATTGACAAGCTCATGAAGCGCAGAGTATATGGGGAGGTGAAACAGCATGCCTGATCAGAACGGGAAAAAGAACTCGGTCGCCCGCGTGTTTATGAACGGCATACTGAATGAAAACCCGACATTCCGGCTGGTTCTGGGCGTATGCCCGACACTGGCGAGCACCACGTCCGCGATCAACGGGGTGGGCATGGGCCTTGCGGCAACGTTCGTCCTGGTGGGTTCCAACGTCGTCATTTCGATGCTCCGTAAGTTCATCCCCGACAAGGTGCGCATTCCCGCGTTCGTCGTGGTCATCTGCACGTTCGTCACCATGGTGCAGATGCTTATCCAGGCGTTTGTGCCCGTGCTGTATGACGCGCTGGGGATTTTCATCCCGCTGATCGTCGTCAACTGCATCATCCTGGCGCGCGCGGAGGCGTTCGCGTCCAAGAACACGGTGGGGGCGTCCGCGATGGACGGCCTTGGCATGGGCATCGGCTTTACGCTGGCGCTGCTCCTGATCGGCGCGATCCGCGAATTGATCGGCAGCGGGTCCATCTTTGGCATCAGCGTGTTTGGCGCGGCGTATGAGCCGATGCTGCTGCTGGTGCTGGCCCCCGGCGCGTTCATCACGTTCGGGCTGGTGCTGGGCGCCATCAACGCGATTACGGCGCGCTCCCAGAAGAGCAAGGCCGCGAAAGGGGGCGCGGGCGCATGACATTCGATCTGACGCCGAGCGGCATTCTGCTGTTCATGGTGTATTGCATCTTCATTAACAACTACATCTTCTCGCGCTTCCTGGGCTGCTGCCCGTTCCTGGGCGTATCCAATAAAGTCGAAACAGCCATGGGCATGGGCGTCGCGGTGACATTCGTCATGGCGCTCTCCTCGCTGTTCACATGGATTGTGTACCACCTGATGCTGGTGCCGCTGGGGCTGACGTACCTGAACACCATCGCGTTCATCCTGGTCATTGCCTCGCTCGTGCAGTTTGTCGAGATGTTCATGAAGAAGTCCATGAAGGCGCTGTACAGCGCGCTGGGCATCTATCTGCCGCTGATCACGACGAACTGCGCCGTGCTGGGCGTGACGCTGCTGAGCATCAACATGGAGTACGGCCTCATTGCGTCCGTGTTGAACGGCACATTTAGCGCGCTGGGCTTCCTGGTGGCCATCGTGCTGATGGCGGGCGTCCGTGAGCGGCTGGAATCCTCGAACATCCCGGAGAGCATGAAGGGCTTCCCGATCAGCCTGGTGACCGCGGGCCTCCTGTCCGTGGCGTTCATGGGCTTCGCGGGCCTGGTCAAATAAGGAGGAAGGCGCATGAACATCACTGCGATTGTATATGCCGCGCTGGTGCTCGGCGGCCTGGGGATTGCGTTCGGCGTGGTGCTGAGCTTTGCGGACAAAATGTTTGCCGTGCCGGTGGACGAGCGCGTAGCCGAGGTGCGCGAGGCGCTGCCGGGCGCGAACTGCGGCGCGTGCGGATTTGCCGGGTGCGACGCGTTTGCGCAGGCCGTGGTGGACGGCCAGGCCAAGGTGAGCGGTTGCCTCCCTGGCGGGCAGAAAACCGCCAAGGAAGTCGCCAAGATCATGGGTGTGGAGATCGAGGCCACCACGCCGCAGGTTGCCAAGGTGATCTGCCAGGGCGAAGTCGGCGTCTCCCGGCACCGCTACGATTATGACGGCTACCGGAGCTGCCAGATGGCGTCCGGCATGGTGGGCGGGCCTAAAAAGTGCCCCTACGCGTGCGTTGGCCTGGGGGATTGCGTGGCGGTCTGCCCGTTTGGCGCGCTGACGGTCGAAAACGGTCTTGCCCGGGTGGATCAGTCCAAGTGTACCGCCTGTGGGCTGTGCGCGTCCATCTGCCCGCGTCACTCCATTCAGATCCGTCCTCGGAACGAGAGTGTGACCGTGCTCTGCCAGAACGCGGACAGCGGCCGGCAGGCGCGCGAGGAGTGCATGAAGGCGTGCATCGGCTGCAAGCGGTGCGTGAAGGAGTGCAAGGTGGACGCGATCGCCGTGGAGAACGGGTTTGCGAAGATCGACGCGGAAAAGTGCACCCATTGCGGAGACTGCGCGAAGGTTTGCCCGGTGGGGTGCATCAACGTGCGGGAGAAGAAATAGGCAAGCAGTAGGGATTTCTGGCGAAATGCCGCAATGAAAAAACAGTCAAGCGGGACGTGTGAACGCCCCGCTTGACTGTTTTGGGGAGGAAAGTGGAGGAGCGAAAAGATACCAATTTCTGTCAGAAACTGCCACAATCTCGCGAGTCTTTGACGGCGGCGCAGATTCGTAGAATCGGGCGCCAAAAGAGGATTCCGTCAGAAATCCTTTCCGCTGGCCCCTCGCGTTGCCTTCTGCGCTTCGCAATTGTCGCGCAGAACGCTGTCGCGCTCATCGCGCACCCCGGCATTGTCGCACTGGCCGCATTTGCGTCCATTGCGCACCCCGGTATTATCATTCCTATAGCCGGTGCAGCGCAAATCCCAGCCCGTCGCAGCTCACCTGATGATACCGGACACCGCCCCGCTCGCCGGAAAACGCGCCCGCGAGCCCTGGGCCGTGCAGGTGGCCATAGACCACATCGTCGACGCCGTACTGCTCCAGCAGCGCCGTGACCTCCGTATCGTGCGCGGCATCGGCGAACGGGGGATAGTGCAGCATGGCGACGCAGCGGTCGTCCGGGCCGCGCTGCTTCTCCGCGTCGCACAGGGAGAGCGTCAGCCGCTGCAATTCGCGCGCGTAGATGCGCGCGTCCTCCTCCGTAAACGCCGCGCCGCCGGGGCACAGCCAGCCGCGCGCCCCGCACACGATCACATGGTCAAACAGGAAGGCGTTGTGCTGCAAAGCAAACATCCCCTGGGGCAGCGCCCCCCGCACGCGGGAGACGGAAGACCACCAGAAATCGTGATTGCCGCGCAGAATCACCTTGCGGCCGGGCAGCGCGCCGATCGCGTCCAGGTCCGCCTGCGCGTCCGACAGCCGCATGGCCCAGCTTATGTCGCCGGGCAGCAGAACAAGGTCGCCTTCCGCGACACGCGCGCGCCAGTCCGCCTCGATCCGCTCAAAATGGTTCGCCCAATGGGGGCCGAAGATATCCATCGGCTTCTTGGCGCCGCCGGGCAGGTGAAGATCGCCAATGGAAAAGACGTTCACGTGTCCTCCTCTTGCGCTTCGTCCTCGTCATCTTCCAGCAGGGCTTCCTTGGCCAGAACGTCGTCCAGGGAGAGTTCCCGGTCGATCTCGCCAAGTTCTGCGCCGGGGATGTCGTCCTCCTCATCCACGGCGATTTCTTCCATTTCGCTGACCTCTTCCGGCTCAAGCGGGTTTTCAAACGGCTCGTCGGAACCTACCGGCTCCGCGTTTTTTTCCATTTCCTTCAGACAGAACAGGCAAAGGTCTTTTCCGGGCAGGGCAGGGTTTTCGTTGCAGACGGAGCAAAGCTCATAGAAAGACTCCCGCACGGAATCCCCTTTCATTTCACGCGCGCAGACCGGGCAATAGGGAGCGTCATCTAAAATATAGTTGAGCTCACAACGAGGGCATTTCCGCAGCGCCATCCGTAACGCCTCCAATCATATTCGTGTGATTAACATTTTTTCCCATGGTAGGAAACTGGCAAAATCATTGCGTATTTTTGCCGAAATTATTACAATCCTGTTAACCCTTGGCATTCCCAAGGTAAATACAGGAGGTGAAACCATTGAATAGAAAACGGTTGCACATGAGCACCGCACTCCTTGTTTTTCTGTGCATGGCCTCTGGCGCGAACGCGGAGAACGCCAACTGCAGTGGCGGCACCCCGCCGCAAATAGAGCCGGGAAGGTCGGAGACGATCACCGCGCCCATGATTTCCTGGGACGACCAGCGCGCGCTCGTGGCGCAGTGGCCATCCACAGGCTCGCTTACACCTTCCGCCGAAACCGCCACCGGAGGAACGGGCACTTCCGACAGTAGTTGTCAAACGTCCACAGGCGCATCCGGCATCGCATACCCGGCCGCCGCGCCCAGCACGTGCGATATCCACCCGGGATCGTCCGGTGGCTGCCCGATATCTGACTCCGGCACATGCCCGACAGCGGAACCCGCCGCTTGCGCGACAACCACGCCCGGCACGTGCCCAATCCACCCGGGATCGTCCGGCGGCATTTGCCCGACCGCTACGCCCACCGCGCAGCCGGACCAGGGAACCGATGGTCATTATACACCCGGCACCATGACATCGCAAGAGCAGTATTTGTACCAGTCCATCAACGCGGACCGCGTGGCCTACGGGCTGAGCTCCCTCCCCATTGACGAGGAGCTTTCCGCGCTCGCGCGCGAGAAGTCTGCGGATATGATCAACAACAACTATTTCGCGCATGAGTCGCCGACGTACGGGGACGCCAGGGAAATGCTGACCGACGCGGGATATTCGTACACCAGCGCCAGCGAGAACATTTCGCGCAGTGCCAGCGTGGAGAAGGGCCACGCCGCGCTGATGAGTTCCGACGGCCACAGGCGCACAATCCTTGGCTCGCAGTGGAAGCGGGTCGGCATCGGCGTTGTCAACGACGAAAACGGCTATCCCTACATTACGGAGCTTTTTGTCCGGTAGCTTTGCCTGACAACGGCGACATCATGTTTCCAGCGTCTCCTGGGCGGCATGTTGCCGCCTTTTTTTGATGAGGAGCCGGACAAGGAACGCGATCAGCGCGAGGGAGAAGCCCACGGCCGGCATCAGCCAGGGGTTTCCCGCCGCCTGTGCGGCCACGCCCAGGTAATATCCGCTGCCGATCAGGATCGTATTCCAGACGATGATGCCCATCGCGGAATAGAGCATGAACGGGCCGAACGGCTGGCGCGCCAGCCCGGCGGCGAAGGAGACCCACGTGCGGAAGAGCGGAATGACGCGGGCGATCATCACGGAGAGACCGCCCATCTGCGTTTGCCACTCGCTGGTGCTGTCCAGCGCCCTGAGCGCCTTGGGAAAGCGCTTCAGCAGCCCTTCCAACACCGGCCGGCCGCCCCACGCGCCGATGGCATAACAGATGGCGGAGCCGACCAGCCCCGCGAAAACGCTGACCGCGACGACCAGCGCGAGCGGAATGCCCGCCGCCGCCGCCGCGACACCCGCAAGGGGTAGCAGCACCTCGCTCGGCATCGGCAGGCAGGCGTATTCCAGCGCGATGACCAAGAAAATACCCGGCAGCCCATATTGCTCCAATGCCTGCGTAGCCCAGCTCAAATCCATAATTTACACCCCCGGCAGACCGTATGCCGGGGGTGTGGCGTGCATGCATAGGGGATCGGGCAAGTATTCTGGCATGGCTCGATTTTAGGCTCTGACCGGATCTTTTTCCATCTGGCTGCGTCACCCTCCAGTCGGCGTAGCTGCCGGCTACGCCTCCTTACGACGCACCTCAGCATTGTCGCGCTGGCCGCTTTCGCGCCCATCGCTCTGTGCTTCGGCGAGCCTTGACCTCGCTTGATCCGCCACTGGCGCGCTCGGCTTCGGCCCCCGCCAGACGGAAAAATCTCTCGGCCAGATTCCTAAAATCCACCCCCGCCAGAACACTACCGCAGTTTTTCCAGCGCGCGCAGGCAGCGTTCCGCGCCCTCCATCTGGGGGTACATTTTTTCCTCCTCATATTCGACGATGAGCCACTCCGCCCCGCCCGGGTTTTCCGCCGCAGCCAGGAACGCGGGCCAGTCGATGTCATCCTCGCCGATCATCGTCTCGTACCCGTGTTCGCGGGAGTAGGGCTTCAGGTGCACCGTGGTGGCGCGCCCGGGCCACTGGGCGACGAGCTTTGCGGTATCCAGCCCAGGCGTCTTGCTGGAGAGGGCGTTGCCGTTGTCAAGCTGGGCGATGATGCGCGTGTGGTCCATCAGCAGCGCCCACGGCAGCGTACCGTCGGCCAGGGGGACAAACTCGGCGTCATGGTTGTGATAGCCCAGGGAGATTCCGTGCGGGGCAAGGCGGCCCGCGATGGCGTTCAGGCGTTCGGCAAACGCGAGCACGCTCTCCGCCGTGGCGAATGTCTCCGGCGGCATCCAGGGGATGATGGCGCGGGTGTTGCCGGCGGTTTTGAAATAGGAAACGGTCCCGTCCAGGGCATCCCCTTCCAGCAGCTCAATGGGCGTGTGCCAGCCGGCGAGGGCCAGACCGTTTTTTTGGAGCGCCTCCGCGACTTCGTTCGCGGGCAGCGTGGGCGCGCCGAAGCACTCCACGCCCGTGTAGCCGAGCGCGCGCACTTGGGCGAGGCACGCCGCGAAATCCTGGCGGTATAAATCCCGAACCGAGTAAAGCTCCAGCGCGATGGGCAGGGACATAGGACGCCACCTCTTTCTTCCGTTTTTTATATTTCTTCTTCCAGCGTGTAGCGGGCGCGCGGCCCGCCGATGTACTTCGGGCGGGTGAAGGCCATCACCAGCCGCGCCTGGCCGATCCATGGAGACTGCGGGCGCAGAGGCACCGCGACGGGCCGCAGGTGCATGCCGATCAGTGTGTCGCCGATGTCCAGCCCGGCGTCCGCCTGGATTGCCTCCACGAGGCACGGCTGTGCCTGCAAGCGCCATGCGGCGGCACCGCACGAGCCCCCAGCGTGCGGGTAAGGCACGGCGGACACCGGCGCATAGCCGCGCGATTTCGCGGCCGCGAGCGGCAGCACCAGCGCACGGTTCAGATGCTCACAGCATTGGACGGCCAGATCGGCCTCAAACGCGGCGCAGGCGTCCATTGCCGCGCGGACAACGACAGCGCCCAGTTCGGGCGAACCGGCCTTGCCAATGGCGCCGCCGCCGATTTCGCTGGTGGAGCAGCCGAGCACCACCAGCCCGCCGTGCTCCACATGCCCGTTCAGGCAGAGGAAGCGCACTGCCGCATCGACCTGCGCGGCGATTTCATGCAGAAAAGCGTCAGCCATGGAAACATCTCCTTTGGTTCGTCGGGGCGATCAGGGTTCCTGCGCAAACGGGGAAAACGCGTATGCGGCGATCGATACCGCGACCGCGAGGTTGAGCGAGTCGATCCGGCCGCTGTGCGGGATGCGGACGGCGGTTCCGAGCGCGGCAAACGATGGGGGCAGGCCGGAGCCCTCGTTTCCAAATACCAACGCGAACGGTTTTTTGGGATCACTCACCACTTTTTCGAGCGGGGTAGAGCTGTCAAGCATGAACGGGTACAGCATGTGGCCGGGGTGTTCGGCACGATAGGCGTCCAGGGTGTCGTACGCGTGTACGCGCATCGCGAACAGCGCGCCCATAGACGCGCGCACTACGCGCGGGTCAAAGTGGTCCGCTGCCGGCCGGACGATGGCCAGATCCAGGAAGCCGAACCCCAGGCACGTGCGCAGAATCGTGCCTAGATTGCCCATGTCCGACGGATTGTGCAGCACGATGTGCGGGCGCGCGGCGTCCAGCCCGTCCTCGAATTTCTCAAAGACAATGGCGGCGTAGCAGTTCTCCTTCTTGCTGATGCGCGCGAGGGCGTGGTCCGCTGTTTCCTCGCGGACGCCGAGCGACGCGCAGAGCGCGCGAAGCGTCGCTACCCCATTGCCGGAGGAGGCGGCGGAATGCAGGAGCAGCCGCCGCGCGCAGCCGGGGCGCGCGTCAAGCAGCGCCTGGGACGGATACACGCCCGGCGCGTAGGAATACGAAAGATCACGGTGATAGGGCGACAGCTTGGGCATAAAACGCCTCCGCGACAGAGATCAGGGTCATCGGCTCTTCGCCGCCGCCATTGTAACAGATTTCCCGCCATGCGACAAGCGAGTCCGTGGCCGTGGCGCTGATTTACAAAACAAGGGACCATAGGAGGTCTCCATTCGGAGTTTCTGGCGAAAAAGGCGGAGTGGAGGGACATATTTTTCTTTTTGAAAGCATAGAAAATTCTTGTTTTTAGAAGGAACAAGCGCGGCGTAATAATTTCGCGGTGAAAATAAACGATTTTGTAACATGTAGTTCGTCACAGTTCGCATAATGATTGTCGAACCGACAACAAAATGGGTGGTCGGGCTCCTTTTTTGGCGCTATATACGGGGGTTGTGTAGAAAAATGTCGGTTAACATGGGAGAAAACGGGTTTGTGGTGTTCCGTCATAAATACGTCGAAAAGGTTCGTAATTTCGTAAAAAAATAATTGCGCGAAGGGGTTGCCAAAGGGAGGATTGTGGTGTATAAAGGTACGTAGTGGATGAAAGTGGGGATTTTTCCATGGGAAAGGGGGCGGCGAGGTGGCCAATGGCTTTGCGGGCAAGTATGAGCACAGCTTGGACATCAAGGGCCGCGCCATCATTCCCGCTGCCTTTCGTGAGAAGCTCGGAATCGGCTTCACCATCGCGTTTAACACCAGCTTCGACGCGCTCGCGATCTATCCCATCGAAAAATGGGACTCGGTGAACGAGCAGCTTAGCAAGGTGCGCGACACGGACGACGAGGGCATGGACTATGTCCGCCTGATCCTCGCCAACGCCCAGACGGATCTGGAAATGGACGCGCAGGGGCGCGTGCTCCTGCCCTCGCTCCTTCGGGAGACCATCGGCCTGGGCAAGGACCTGACGTTTATCGGCATGCGTGATCACGTGGAAATATGGGATACCGGCGCGTACCTGGCGAAGGAAAAGCGCGCGCGGGAGAATCTGGTGGCGCTCCGGCGGCACGTGAACGATTCATATCAGTAACGGTAGCATATCAGCAACGGGAAATAAAAGGAGGGGTGTGCCTTGGTAGCCAGACGCACGAATCCTTACGCGAAGGTATACTCCTACGGCGCAAATGGCAGCGCCGTTCGGGCGGGCAGCCCGATCGCGAGCCAGCACACGATCCATTCGCATCCCCGTGCCCGCGCGCGCAAGCGTCTGGAGGTCCGCGCGCCGCTGTGGGTCATCGTGCTCGTCGTAGCGGCCGCCGTGTTTTTCCAGGCGTTCGCGATGCTCGGCATGCAGAGCGGCATCACGGGTGAGCAGAAGCATATCAATACGCTGACAAGAGAACTCGCCAAGGTGCAGGAAAGCATCGATTCGCTGGAGGTCAGCATCGCGCAGGCGAGCGACCCCTCCCGCATCCATTCCATCGCGGTCAATCGGCTTGGCATGCGGCAGCCAACGCCCGAACAGATACATTTGCTGCCGCGCCCGGAAGCGCCTTACAAGGCGGATGAATCAGCCAGACCACAGGAAGGGGGCGGTGTTCTGCGGATGCTGCTAAGCCTGGTGGGCTTGTAGGTGAGGGGAAGAATTCTACCTAGATACGGTTTCCTAGCGTAAATCAACGTCGCTACAGCAACGCGGGCCCTTTGTGATGGGGAGGCGATGCGATTGATTACACCAGGGATGACCGTACGAAAGCGATTGCTCTGGTTTTCAGCGATCATCACATTGCTCTTTGTCGCGGTGCTTGTGCGCGCGGGAAGGCTGGCTACGGTGGATGCCGAGGATCTCACCCGCCGAGGGGTGGCGCAGTGGACCCGTTCAGGTTCTATCACGGCGGACCGGGGTTCCATCTACGACCATGGCGGGGCGGTCCTGGCAAGGAACGCGACCGCGTATATCGTTACAGCGTCGCCCCGGCTTGTCAAGGATGGGGAGGCGCTCTGCGACTTCCTATGCCCGCTCTTAGGCATGGAGCGTGAAGAGGTGCTGAAGAAACTCTCGAACAAGACGGTTGCGTCTGTCACGCTGAAACGGCAGGTGACCCGGGAAACGGTGGACGCGATCCGAGATCTTGCCGCAAAGACGAACGGGGTGCTCTCGGGCATCACGTTTGACCAGGACAGTCTCCGGTTTTATCCGTATGGTCAGTCCCTGTCGCAGGTGCTGGGCCTGACCACCATCGACGGAACGGGCCAATCGGGCCTGGAGCTGCAGTACGACAAGCTGCTGGCGGGAACGCCCGGCCGCATCGTCACGGAGGTGGACGCGAAAGCGCGCACGCTGCCGGGCGGGGAAACCACGTACATCGCCGCCGCCAAGGGCGCGGATGTGCAGCTGACCATCGACAGTACGATTCAGTCCTTCACCGAGCGCGCGCTGCGCGAGTGCATCGCGGTCAACGGCGCGAAGCGGGTCATGGCGATTGTGATGGACCCGAACACCGGCGCGATTCTCGCGATGGCCATCAACCCGTCGTTTGACCCGAACGATCCGCCGCGAACCGACCTGACCGCCCTGCAGGAAGGCATGCGCATTCAGCTCATCAGCGATGTGTATGAGCCCGGCTCCACGTTTAAAATCCTGACCACGGCGTCCGCGCTGGACAAGGGCCTGACAAATGTGGAAGAAAGATTCTATTGCTCGGGTTCAATCACGGTCGATGGGGACAAGATACGGTGTTGGAAGAATTCGCACGGATCGGAGAGCATGGCGGAAGCGCTGATGAACTCCTGCAACCCGGTCTTTACGGAGCTGGCCGTTCGGATGGGCACGGAGACGTTTTATCAGTACCTGTACGCGTTCGGCCTTGGGATCAAATCGGGCGTTGACCTGCCCGGGGAAAGCGACGGCCTGCTGATCAACCGCAAGTATGTGAAAAACGTGGACCTTGCGCGGATCGGCTTCGGGCAGAGCGTCACCGTTACGCCGATCCAGATGATCACAGCGGCCTGCGCGACAATCAACGGCGGGCGGCTCATGCGTCCGTATATCGTGGAGGAGGTCGTATCCCAGGAGGGCGAGGTGCTCCAGCGCACGGTGCCCAAGGTGGTCTCCACGCCGATCAGCCCCGAGACGAGCGCCACGATGCGGGAGCTCCTGGAAATGGTCGTATCGGACGGCGGCGCGAGGAACGCGGCGGTGGATGGATACCGCATCGGCGGCAAGACCGGCACCGCGCAGGTATATAAGGAGGGCCGGATCGTGCATGATGTGCATATCGGCTCCTTTGTAGGTTTCGCGCCGGCGGACGATCCCAAGGTGGCGATCCTGGTGATTGTCGACGAGGCGACACTGCAGCCCGATTACGGCGGAACGACGGCCGCCCCGTTCGCCCGGCAGGTGCTGGAGGACACGCTGAAGTACCTGGGGGTGGAATCCACCAAGGAAGCGGGGACGGCGAAGGTAGCCGTGCCGGACGTGACGGGCCTTTCCGTGGGGGACGCACAGGCTGCGCTGAAGGCGGCCGGGCTGAAGTGGATGACGGACGGGGACGAGACGACGGTGCTCTCCCAGCTTCCCGCGCAGGGCGCGTCCATGGCGGAAGGCTCGCTGGTGATGCTGTACGTATCGGATTCGCCGCCGCCGGACGCCGAGGAGTACGTGATGGTTCCCGATGTGCACGGCATGAGCATCGTGGAGGCGAACCGCCAGCTTCGGGCGCGGAACCTCCGGCTGGAAATAGACGGAAGCGGTTTGGCGGTACAGCAGAGGCCCGCGTCGGGGAGCTTCGTGGCTCCCGGGAGTACGGTGAAGGTAACTTTCCAAGCGCGCTGACGGCGTGAGAAGCGGAGGCTATTGCATGAGGTTGGTTGAACTGGTGGCTGAAACGCCCGGTGTCATCGGAATATCGGGCGACGCAAACACTGAGATCGCTCGGCTTTGCGCGGATACACGCCGCACGGATCAACTGCCGGGCAGCCTGTTCTTCTGCGTCTCGGGTCTCAACTTTGACGGACATCAGTTCGCGAAAAAGGCGGTCGAGCTGGGCGCGATCGCGGTCGCGGTGGAGCGCGTTCTGCCGGATATCGGCGTGCCGCAGATCCAGGTGGAGAGCATCCGCATTGCGATGGCGCACATTTCCGCCGCGTTCTACGGGCATCCGGCCCGGAAAATGCGCATGCTGGCCATCACCGGCACGAAGGGCAAGACGACGACGAGCTACCTCACCAAGGCCGTGCTGGAGAGGGCGGGCTTCAAATGCGGCCTCATCGGCACGATTGGCAACATGATCGGCGACCGGATGCTGAAGTCGGTGCTCACCACGCCGGAGTCGGTCGACTTGCACGCCGTGCTGGCGGAGATGGTGAATGAGGGCGTGCAGGCGGTCGTGATGGAAGCGTCGGCCCACGCGCTGGATATGCACCGCCTGGAAGGCATCCGCTTTGACGCGGCGGCGTACACGAACCTTTCCCAGGATCACCTGGATTACTTCCACACGATGTCCGCCTACGCGGCGGCGAAAAAGCGCCTGTTCACACCCGAGTACGCGAAGAACTGCGCCTTCAACGCCGACGACGAAACGACCGCCTTCATGATGGAAGGCGTGCAGCTCCCGTATTGCACCTACGGCATACGGGCGGACTGTGACATCTACGCGCGCGATATCGAGATTTTTGAGGACGGCGTATCGTTTGTGATGCGGCTGAAGGGCATGCTGGAAACGCCGGTCCACCTCCATCTGACGGGCATGTTCAACGTCTATAACGCGATGACGGCGGCGGCGCTGGGCATGATCCTCGGCGCGTCCATGGAGCAGATCAAGGCAGGCTTGGAATCCGTGCACGCGGTCCCGGGCCGCGCGGAGGTGCTGGACACGGGCACGCCGTACCGGGTCGTTCTGGATTATTCCCATGTACCAGTGGCGCTGGAAAATATCCTGAAGGTCGTGCGTGGCTTCACGAAAAAGCGGGTGATCTCGCTTTTTGGCTGCGGCGGCGACCGCGACCGGGAGAAGCGGCCCATCATGGGCGAGATCAGCGGGCGCCTGGCGGATTTCAGCATCCTGACAAGCGACAATGCCCGAAACGAGGACCCCTTTGACATCCTGGAGATGGTCGAGGAAGGCATCAAGCCCACAGGCGGCGCGTATTGCATCATTGAGAACCGGCGGGAAGCCATACGCCACGCGCTGACCATGGCGGAAGAGGGCGATGTGATCGTCCTCGCGGGCAAGGGTCACGAGACGTACCAGGAGGTACGCGGCGTCAAGCAGCCGTTCGATGAAAAGGCCATTGTCGCGGAGTTGCTCGCGGAAATCAGGCAACAGGCGGAGGAGTAAGGCATGCAAAGGATGGTATGGGCGGTACTGCTGGCATTCGCGGTCGCGCTGGCGCTGGGGCCGTGGGCGATCCGCGCGCTGCGCAGGCTGAAATTCGGGCAGTTTGTGTACGAGCTGGCCCCGGAGGCGCACAAGGCGAAGCAGGGGACGCCCACGATGGGCGGAATGCTGTTCGCGGGTGTGTCCATTGTCGTCGCGCTGGTGCTCCATGTCGGCCCCTGGGATGTGCAGACGGACATGCTGCTGGCCCTCGTCGCGTTTGCCGTGCTCAACATGCTGCTCGGCTTTTTGGACGATTACAAGAAAATCCGCGCCAAGAAGAACCAGGGCGGCCTGAGCGAGCGTCAAAAGCTGGTCGGGCAGTTTTTCATTGCGGCCGCGTTTTCCGCCTACTGCTATCTGCATCCGCAGGTCGGTTCTTCCATCTACGTGCCGTTTTTGAACGTGGAGTGGGAGCTCGGCTGGTGGTACTTCCCGGTGATGGTTTTTGTCATCATCTGCACGACGAACGGGGCGAACCTGCTCGACGGGCTGGACGGCCTGCTGGCCAGCGTCTCCAGCGTTATCGGGGCGTTCTTCGCCGTGCTGGCGCTGCTGTTCGCGGCAACGCTCACCGGCGGCGCGCAAGAAAACTTGATAAACCTGGGAACGCTCTGCGCCGCGCTGTGCGGCGCGCTGCTCGGGTATTTGCGGTTCAATCTGCACCCGGCGCAGGTGATCATGGGGGATAGCGGCTCCATGTTCCTGGGCGGGATTGTCGTCGGCGTCGCGATGCTTCTGCGGCTTCCGCTGATCCTTCCCATTGCCGCTGGCGCCTATGCGGTGTCGCTCCTCTCCGTGTTCATGCAAAGGATGTACTTCAAGGCAACGCACGGCAAGCGCATCTTCAAAATGTCCCCGCTCCACCATCACTTTGAGCTGAGCGGGGTGCCTGAAACGCGGATTGTCTCCATGTACGCGATTGTGACCGTACTGCTGTGTTTGCTGGCGTTCCTTGGGATTAGCGAGTAGAGAAACGCAGATGGTTGGGGTATCTAAATGAAGGAAGAGTGGAAAAAGCAACAGGTGTTGGTGGTCGGCATGGCCAGGAGCGGCTTCGCCGCGGCGGAATTGCTCACGGAAATCGGCGCGCGCGCGGTGCTCAGCGACGTTCGCCCGGAGATCGAAGGAATCGACAAGCTGCTCGCAAAGGGTTGTGTCGCGAGGCTGGGCGAGCCTTCCGAATCGCTCGTTAGCGGCTGTGACGCGGTGATCATCAGCCCCGTGATTCCCCTGGACGCGCCGGTGGTCCGGGAGGCGAAGCGGCTTAGCATACCGCTGGTCGCGGAATTGGAGTTTGCGTCGCGCTTCGTGCAGGGAACCCAGATCGCGATCACTGGCACAAACGGCAAGACCACCACGGCCACGCTGACCGGCGAAATGCTGAAAAAGGCCGGGAAGAGCGCGTATGTGGCCGGCAATATTGGGCTGCCGCTTTCCGCGGTGGCGCTTTTGACCAAACCGGATGACTTTACCGTGATAGAAGTATCCAGCTTTCAACTGGAGCACATGGAGCAGTTTCACCCGCGCGTTGCGGCGCTGCTGAACCTGACGCCCGACCACCTCAACCGCCACGGAAGCATGGAGGCGTATGGCGCGCTGAAGGAAGGCATGCTCAGGAACCAGACGGAGGCGGACTTCTTTATCTATAACAAGGACGACACGTTCTGCCGGGAGGTGGCGAGCCGCGCCAAGGCAAAAGCCGTTCCGTTTTCCCGCACGCAGGTGCTGGGAGAGGGGGCATGGATTGAAAATGGTCAATTCATGGTAAGTGAACGAGCGCTTTGCCCGGTCGAGGAACTCGCCATCCCCGGCGACCATAACGTGGAGAACGCCCTGGCCGCCGCGGCCATCGCGGTGGAACTGCAGGTGCCCGCGCCGGTGATCCGGCACACGCTGCGCAGCTTTTCCGGGGTGGAGCACAGAATGGAGCCGGTCCGCACGGTGGACGGCGTGCGCTACATCAACGACAGCAAGGGGACCAACCCCGACTCGTCCATACGCGCCGTGCAGAGCATGACCATTCCGACCGTACTGATCGCGGGGGGTGAGGACAAAGGAAACGACTACACGGCGTTTGCCCAGGCGGTACGGCGCAATGAGAACATCATTCACACCGTGCTGATCGGCAGAACCGCGGGAGCAATCCGGGACGCGCTCGCGAGCGCGGGCGTGACGAACTGCACCATGGCGGGTGACGATTTTGAGAAGGCGATTGAGTTAGCGAGGGGAAAAGCCGTAAATGGTGGCGCGGTACTGCTGTCGCCGGCATGCGCGAGCTTTGATATGTTTAAGGATTTTGAGGAGCGCGGCAGAAGGTTTAAGGAGATCGTCAATACGCTGCGATAGATGAAAAGGATATGTATGACAAGATGATTGATGCGATGAAGATGCGGCCCACAGCCTACACGCCCAACGCGCACGCCTTTTGGGAGGATGCCCATATATCCAAACAGATGCTTGCCGCCCACCTCGACCCCAAGGTGGAGGCGGCCACGCGCAAGCACTCGTTTGTCCGGGCGTCCGCCAAGTGGATCGCGTCCCTGGGGAAGGGTGGGGCGCTGCTGGATCTGGGGTGCGGCCCTGGGATTTACGCGGAGCTGTTTGACGATGCGGGGTTCCGTGTGACAGGCATGGACTATTCCAAAAGATCGATTGAGTACGCGAAAGCGTCGGCCGAAAAAAGGGAGAAGAGGATCACCTACGTCCAACAGAACTACCTGAGCCTCACGTATGAGGAGGAGTTTGACGTGGTCACGCTGATTTATTGCGACTTTGGCGTGCTCGCGCCGGACATCCGCCGCCGGTTCCTTTCGAAGATTTTCCGCGCGCTGAAGCCCGGTGGGCTGTTCGTGATGGATGCCTTCACACAGGGCACGCTCCGGGAGTTTAACGAGCAGCGGACCATCTCCTACGAGAACGGCGGATTCTGGAGCCCCGAGGAATACGTGTGCGTGAAGTGCGACTGCCTGTACGGCACATCGGTGGTGCTGGAGCAGTACAACGTCATCACCGCCGAGGCGCTGCGCACGTACAACATCTGGAATGAGATATTTGACGAGGAGCGGCTTACGCATATGTTGCATGCCGCTGGCTTTTCCGGCGTATCCTTCTATGCCGACGTATGCGGTCACACCCGCGCGCAGGAGGACAAGACCATTTGCGCGGTGGCCCAAAAATAGTACAGAATGGCAAAGGAGCGGTCATGATCCAACGTTCCGCTGTGTACGAAAGAAGCGGAACACAAAAGCGAACCAGCAAGCGCGTTGATATGCGCGTGCTGGTTCTCTTAATTTTGCTGCTGATGGCGGGGATGGTGGCGCTCTTCAGCGCCAGCTACTATACATTCCAGGACAGCGGCGACGCATACGCCAAGGTGCGCCAGCAGGTGGCTGGGATCGCGCTGGGAAGCGTCGCGTTGTTTGTTCTTTCCAAGACCGACTATCGGTTTTTTCGCAAACCGTGGGTGATCCTGGCGATGCTGGCTGTCAGCGCCGTGACGCTCGTGCTGGTGGTAATCCCGGGCATTGGCGTGCTGGCGAACGGCTCCCGGCGCTGGCTGAACCTGGCAGGCATGAGCTTCCAGCCGTCCGAGTTCGCCAAGTTCGCGATGATCCTGTTCATGGCGAACGCGCTGACGAACAAGGGCGAGAAGGTGCACCGCCTGTTCACGGGCATCGCGCCGGTGCTGATTGTGCCGGGCGTGATGTTCCTGTTGATCCTGGAGCAGCCGAACCTCTCCACCGCGATGAGCATCCTGATCGTCGCGTTTGTGATGATTGCGGTGGCGGGCGCGCGCATGCGGCACCTGTCGCTGATGGGCGTGGCTGGCGTGGCGCTGGGCGCGTGGTATGCGTGGAGCGAGCCGTACCGGCGGGAGCGTCTACTGTCGTTCCGGGATCCGTTCGCCCAGATGAGCGACGAGGGGTATCAGCTTTCGCAATCGCTGATCGCGTTCGGGTCCGGCGGTCTGTTCGGCATGGGCCTCGGCCAGGGTAGGCAAAAGACCGCATACCTGCCGTACCCGGAATCGGACTTCATCTTCGCCTCCATCGCGGAGGATTTCGGCCTGCTGGGTTGCCTGGCCGTGGTCGCGCTGTTCCTCGCGTTCGCGTATGCCGGCATCCGCGTGGCGCTCCGGTGCCCGGATAAGTTTGGCTGCCTGCTCGCCGCCGGGATCACCGCGATGATTACGGTGCAGGCGTTCCTCAACATGGGCGTCGTGGTGGGGCTTCTGCCCACAACGGGGCTGCCCCTGCCCTTTTTTAGCGCGGGCGGGACATCGGTCAGCATCTTTATGGCGGCCGTGGGGGTGCTTTTAAGCATCTCCAGGGAGGACGAGATGCGTGTGCGGTGACAGGTGGCGTGACAACAGGTGGCACGGTAATGGTGGAAGAAACTGGAAATTCCTTTCGTTGTAATGGGTGAACCCAAAAGGACACCAATACGGGAAAGGAACAACACAGAATGAAGAAACTGCTTTCGGTGTTGCTGTGCGGTGCGCTGCTGCTGGTTTGCTGCGCGGGAGTCGCGGATACGGAAGGGAATTTTTTCAAGGACTGCGCCATTCTGGAAGTGCGGGAAGATGGGTCCCTGCTATGCGAGTCTGATTCGGGCGAGGAACTCACGGTGCTGGTATCGGAGGACACCCAGAACACGTTGCCAGGGGGCGGCGCGGTGGGGATGATCGTGGAGGTGTGGTTCCCTGGGACGGATTTTGTGAAAAACCCTTCCTCGAACGATTACACACTGTCTACGCTCCACGCGCTGTCGATCCGAAACAAGGTATACATTGTCGCCGTGACAGGGGTCGCTGCGGAGAGCGCGATGGTGCGGGTCAAAGGCTCATGGACGAGCGACATGTGGGTTAAGTTGCCGAAAGCCGCAGGTCTCGACGCGCTGGAAGGCAAGTACATCGCATTTGAGGCGTATGGCTTGGCCGGTAAGTCGATTGCGGAAGTGGTGCGGGTGGAGGATTATACCGTGGTTGAGAAACTCGCGGGCACGGTCACGGAGATCGGCGACGGCTACATGACGGCGGACATCGAGGGAAAGACGGTGCGTGTTGTGCTGACGGAGGAAACGCAGATTCCGGTCGAGCGGAGCGTGGGCCATGGAGTGGAAATCTTCTTCGCCGCAACCGATGAAGAAGACGTACCGGAGGAGGTCATCGCGATTGGCGTATATCCGACGGGCGGCTGACCGCATCAAAAGGGAATAATCTGGAAGTCCCTTTCGTTGTTATGGTGGGGCGCAAGGCGCTCCGAAAACGCGAAAGGATCAAGAAATGATGAAAAAGACCCTGGCGATACTGTTGTGCGGAATGCTGGCGCTGATGGGGTGCGCGGGCCTGGCAGAAGGGAACGAGGTGAAGCCGGCGCGGCAGACGGCCTCTATTACGGAGGTGAAGGAGGACGGCAGCCTGCTCTGTGAGTCATATTTTGGGCCGTTTACGGTGTCCCTGTCCGATGAGGCGGTTGTAGATTTGCAAGGGCCAGCCGCGCCCGGCATGATCGTCGATGTGTACTACCCCCGGACGGATAGCCTCGAACCCATCAAGGATGTAGAAGCGATTCGCGTGCAGAGCACGGTATATGACGCGACCGTGATGGAAGTGGACGCCGAAAACGCGAAGGTGTACGTGCAGGGCATTGCGTCAGGCCCGGTCTGGGTCAAGCTGCCCAAGACGTCGGACTTTGACGAGATCAAGGACAAGACCATCCGCTTCTATCCGTCCGCCGTGTCCGACAAGCCGTTCACCGAGGAAGTGGAGACGATGGACTATGAGCCGGTGCAGAGCTTCATGGGCGATGTCACGGAGATCGGCGACGGGTTCATCACGATGTCCATCGACGGCAAGAGCGTGCGCGTGGTACTGACGGAAAGCACGTATGTGCCCAATATGCCGGATAGCGATCAGAAGGGCGTGGGGGTGATCGTGAAGCCCCTGGGGGACCAGACGCTTCCAGAGGAAATCACCGCGCTTTCGATTTTGACGGGGAACGGGTGATTATTTGATGAAGAACAGCCCTGCGCGGACGCGCGGGGCTGTTCTTTGTGCGGATATGGACTATTGGGGCGAATCGTGAAAGGTAAACCGCATTTCCTCGGACAACCCAAGTAGCCACGATGGATTGACGCGAAGCGCCCTGGCAATGGCCAGCAATTGGATATCGGTGACGGATCGCTCCCCGTTTTCCATTTTGCCAAGCATATTATCGGATATAGGGACGCCAAGCACCTCCAAGCGCGCGCTGATATCCCGTTGCGTCGCCTTGGGGGTTTCCATGTTCCTGGCTTCGCGCATGCGGATGCCGATAATGTTCCTTCTTTTTTCCATACTATCACCTTTGCTCTTGATTATGGCGATAGTACGTGATAAAATCGTACAAATAGTACGATTTAACATTTTGGAGGAAATTCTATGTCCGACTACAAAGCCATGTACATTGAGCTTTTCAATGCGGTGTCCGATGCCATCGCAGAGCTGCGGAGAGCGCAGATTCTATTGGAGGAGAAATACATGGAGGCGGAAGGAGAGTAGCGCGGGAAAACCCCGCCCGGCAGAGCGCACGGACGGGGTTTCCCAAGGTTCTGCTTCCGCGATTACAGTTCCGGCAAGGTCAGCGCGGTCACCGTCATGTCCGGCCCGCTGAACACGTACAACTTTCCGTCCGGGCCCTTGTGGATGCCCGTGGTTTCATAGAGCGCGGCATGCAGCGGGGCAACCGATTGAATGTCGCCGTCCGCGCCCAGGCGCACCAAATCGCTCGTTTGCTCTTTTTCCACAAAGCGCGAGCGCACGGCGAGGAAGCCGTCGTCCACCGGGAAGAAGTATTGCAGCCTGCCGAAGTCCGCCTCCTCGTAATACGCCTGCGATACCAGCTTGCCTTCCGCGTCCAGGCGCGTTAAAAACGCCTTGTCGTTGTCATTCTGGATGGTCGTTTCGCTGCCGCAGAGCAGCAGACTGCCGTCCGGCAGGAGGCCAAGCCCCGTGAAGTGGCTGTACCCGGTCGGCTCCATCGCGTATGTCCATTCGACATTGCCTTCTCCGTCCAGGCGCGCCACGCACGCGGCGTATTCCTGCGCCTCCCGCCAGATGCCGGTGAGGTACAGGCTGTCGCCGTCCTGCACAATGGAATCTGAACTCCATGGATGGATGATCCACGGGAGCATATCCGGGTACTCGCGCTGCCAGAGCACGTTGCCGTCAAAATCCATCCGCGTCAGCGTGTTCAGGTGCTGCCAGTCATTCTCATCTACTGTCGTCCGGCGCTGAACCAGGATGCCGTCGCTCAGCAGGTGCCAAACGAGCACCTCAAAAGCGGGGCCTTCGTTCGAGATGAAGCCGACGCCCTCCGGCTGCTGCTTCATCTGCCTGACTTCCTCGCCGGTGCTGTCCACAATGAGCAGCTTGTAGCTGCTGGATTTGGCGCTCGATGTGTTGAGCAGTATGCCGAAGTTTCCGTCCGGAAGCGCCACGGCATCCGTGAAAATATCGTGCGGCGTGGTGTCGCCATCCTCGGGAAAGCTCGAAATGCCGGATTCCAGCAGAACCTCGCCTTTCGCGTTCGTCCAAAGGGCGAGCGCGTCGCAGGGGTCGTCGTGTGTCGCGCCCACCAGCAGAAAGCCGCCGTTCGCAAGCGGGATGCCGTCATACAGCACCCCCTTGCCATACGTCACCACCTTGGGCGCGGCATCCTCCGCCGGGGCAGGTGAGGCCGCCAGACCCCAGACAGGAACCGCCAGGCACAGGGCAACCACCAGGCAAAGCATCTTGGAACGCATATCGACACCTCCTTTGACGCTCGCGCGCGTTCCGTCGGTCGAAATAAAAAAGGGGGACAAATGTCCCCCAAGCATCACACGGTCAATACCTGATCCAAATACGCCAGCAGCAGCTTCACGCTGTTTTCCATGTCCGGGAGGGACACGGTCTCCACCGGCGAGTGCACGTACCGGCACGGGATGGAGAGCGTTCCGCTGGGCACGCCGCCCCGGCTGGTCATCATCGCGCCCGCGTCGGTGCCGCCGTAGGGGAGCACCTCGTACTGATACGGCACGCCGGCCGCCTTCGCCGCCGCGACCAGACCGTCCCGCACCATGGGCGTTGAAATGCTGTACCCGTCCTTCACCTTGACCGCCGGGCCCTTGCCTACCTTGACCGGCAGCGGCGGGTCACACTTGGGCACATCGCCCGCGGGCGTCACGTCGATGGCGATACCGATGTCCGGCTCCACGCTGTACGCGGCGGCCAGCGCGCCTCGGCAGCCGACCTCCTCCTGCGTGGAGAACACCGCGACGATCTCATGCTTTGTGCTTTTCAGCGCCATCATCAATTCCGCCAGCACGGCGCACGCGGCGCGGTCGTCCATGTACGGCGCGCAGCAAAGGCCGTCACCCATCTCGGTGAGCTGGTACACGATGGACGCCATGGTGCCGACCGGCACGCGTTCCAGCGCCGCCTCGCGGCTGTCCGCGCCGATGTCCACGTACAGCTTCGCCATGGAAGCTGTGTCGCTGCCGAGCGGCTCCATCGCGATCACGCCGGTCACGCCGTTCGCGAAGGCGATATGCCGCATGGCGGCCTGCGCGGCGGGTATGCCGCCGATGTTGGAAACGCGCAGGAAGCCTTCCTTGTCGGCATCCAGCACGATATAGCCGATGGTGTCCATGTGCGCGCTGAACATGACGCGCTTGCCGGGGCCGCGCTTCGTCGCGATGACGTTGCCCATGGAGTCCACGCGGATTTCGTCCACATAGGGGCGCAGCATGTCCTGTATGGCCGCCGCGATGGGCGCTTCGCTGCCGGACGGGCCGAAGGGCTTCAGCATCGCGATCAGGGTATCCTTCATCATATCGGTTGCCTCCTTATTCTTTCAGTTATTTGGCTTCGCCCAGGATGGCTGACCATTGCCCGGGCAGCGCGTCCAGCAGGGCAAGCGTCAGATCGGCCTGCGCCTGGATGTCCGCTTCCGCCGCGACGGACGAGGGGGAGTGGATGTAGCGGCAGGGCACGCTGAGCGCGAGGGTCGGCTTTGCGCCCGCGCCGCGCTGCAATGCGCCCGCGTCGTTCCCGCCGGAGATGTACCGCTTGCGCTGATGGGGCACGCCACGCTCCTTGGCGATGGACTCGACCGCGTCCCGCAGGCGCGGATGGGCGATGGACGCGCGGTCCATGTGGCTGATGACGATGCCCGCGCCGACATTGCAGACCTGCTGCTCCGTCGGGACATCGCCCAGGTCGTTCGCCGCCGTGCCCTCCATCGCGAAGGCGAGATCGTAATCGATGTAGTGGCCGACGACCGTCGCGCCGCGCAGGCCGACCTCCTCCTGCACGGTGAACGCGCAGGTGAGACGCCCCTTGTAGCCGTGCTCCAGCGCGCGCAACAGCGTCAGGCAGCCGATGCGGTCATCCAGCGCGCGGCCGACGACGCGGCCCTCGCCGAATTGTGTCAGCGGGCTGTCAAACACCACGTATGTGCCGGGCGGGCAGAGCTTTTCAGCCTCCGCCTTGCTCTTCGCGCCGATGTCGATGAACAGGTTGTCGTGGCCGAGCACCTTTTTGCGGTCGGCTTCGCTCTGCAGGTGGATCGCTTTCGCGCCGATCACGCCGGGGACCTGCTTGTCCCCGCAGAGCACGGCCTTGGACACCATCACGCGCGGGTCGATGCCGCCGACGGTGCTGTAGCGCAGCAGCCCGTCATCCCGAACACCGGAGACGATGAGGCCGACCTCGTCCATGTGCGCGTCCAGCAGGATGTGCGGGGCGCTTTTGTCGCCGCCGTCCTTGGTCGCGATCAGGTTGCCGATGCGGTCCACGGTGCAGGTCGCGCCGCGCGCCTCGGCCAGGGTCTTCAACAGCGCGCGGATCTCGTGCTCGTTGCCGGATACGCCGCGCGCGCCGGTCAGTTCTTTCAGAAGCACAGCCATTCCTCCCATCCCGCGTCCAGCCCGCCCACAAACCCGGCGAGCAGCCGCGCGGCCTCTTCGATGACCTCCATGGAGACCGTTTCCACGGTGGTGTGCATGTATTTCAGCGGCATTTCAATCAGCGCCGTGGGCACGCCCGCGCGCGAAATCTGCAGTGGGTCGGCGTCCGTCCAGGTGACGCCGGCGCAGATGCTCGTCTCGGCATCAACACGAATTTCCTTCGCCAGGTCCATCAGGCGCTTGTGCAGCTTCGGGTGGATGTTCGGCCCCTCGCTCAGCACGACCTTGTCCAGCGGGTGAACCTCGTCCGGCTCACAGCCGGGCATTTCCGCGTGTGTCACGTCGATGGCGATGCCAATGTCCGGATCGAGCGTGTACGCGGCGGTGATCGCGCCGTTGCTGCCCACTTCCTCCTGGGAGGCGGCGACAAAGTACACCTGCGCGGAAATCTCGCGCTTCTGCAGCAGCTCAGCCGCGCGCAGCATCATCGCCACGCCGCCCCGGTCGTCGATGGTCTTGCTGGTGTAGCGCCTGTTTTCCAGCGCCCGCATCGGGCCGTAGAGCTGGATCGGCGTGCCGGGGTGCACCAGGGCTTTCACGCGCTCGGCGGGGAGGCCGAGGTCGACGAAGAGCTTCGTCATCTCGTAGTTCTTTTTGCGGTCCTCCGCGGAGAGCAGGTGCGGTGGCAGCGCGCCGACGACGCCGGTCATCGGGCCTTCCTCCGTGTATACGGTCACGCGCGAGCCGGGCAGAATGCGCGGGTCCACGCCGCCGTTGCGCGTGAAGCGCACCGCGCCGTCATCCTCGACCAGGGTGGCCATCAGGCCGATTTCATCCAGATGCGCCACGATCATCACGCGCGGCCCTTCGCTCCCGATGCGCGCGATGACATTGGACATCGCGTCGATCCTGACATCGTCCGACAGCGGCCGGAACGCCTCGGCGATCGCTTTCGCGACGGGCGCCTCATCGCCCGATATGCCGCGCAGTGCCGTGATGTCGCCCAAGAAAGCGGACAAGTCCGTCAAACATATCCCTCCTTGTAATGGTAAGGTAGAGGTTCCTCGCGGAATCCCATTATGGCGTTGATTTTTTCAAATCCGCGCCGCCGCCAATGACAGCAAAGCTACTGGCAGTATAGCATGGCAGAAATTACACGTCAACAAAACTGCACACAGCGCCGTCGTTTCTGTGTTGGAGGTATATAGATGAAAAAAATACTGTTATGTTTCATGATGATTTTGATGTGCGGTGTGACTGCGCAGGCGGCGGGCCCTGAGCCGCTGATGACCAGCACTGAACCGCAAGCGGCAGACCCAGGCGTGCAGATGACAACCCTCGGGCGCCAGATGACGGACCCGACGCGGGTTTTTCCGCTGCCGAGCGACGCGGGTTATACCTATGAAGAAGGCTACGGCGACCCCCGGACCTTTGGCGGCGACCGCTCCCATGAAGGCATCGACATCATTGTGGACAAGGGAACGCCGGTGCGCAGCGTGTGCAACGGTGTGGTGACGAACAAGGGCTGGCTGACGCTTGGCGGCTGGCGCATCGGCGTGATGGACGCGTTCGGTGTGTATCATTATTATGCGCATATGTCCGCATACGCGGATGTGGAGATTGGCGACGAGGTATCCGCCGGGCAGGTGCTCGGTTACGTCGGCAGCACGGGCTACGGCCCGGAGGGCACGGACGACCAGATGGTGCCGCATCTGCACTTTGGGCTGTACGTGGACAATGTGGCGATTGACGCGTATCCGTTTCTGCAGGCATGGGAGGGGCGGTAACAATATCGATTGCCAATTCAGCCCGCTCATTGGTATAATACCCCCATGCTAGAACTGCCGGACGCATTTGAACGGATATCCCTGACGGCGCTTCCCCCGGACGAGCGGGAGGCGCTGCTTCGGGTTTTGGACAGTGGGGTCCCCGCGCGCGGACTGCGCCTGCGGCCCTCTGTGCTGCTTGATACGGTGAATGACGCGCTGCCCGACGCGTATCCGCCCGTGCCGTGGAGCAACGGCGCGCACTACCTGGACGCGGATTCCCGCGCGGGCGCGCACCCGCTGCACGCGGCGGGCGCATACTACCTCCAAGAGCCGAGCGCGATGGCCGCCGCTGAGGCGCTGGGGGTACGGCCCGGCCAGCGGGTGCTGGACCTGTGCGCCGCGCCGGGCGGGAAAAGCACACAGATCGCTGCCATGCTGCGGGGGGAAGGCGTGCTCGTGGCGAATGAAATTGTGTCAGGGCGGGCGAAAATTCTATCGCAGAACATGGAGCGCATGGGCGCTATGAACGCCATTGTGACGAACGGAGCGCCGGACAGGCTGGCGCGCGCGTGGCCCGGCTGGTTTGACCGTGTGCTGGTGGACGCGCCGTGCTCGGGGGAGGGGATGTTCCGCCGGGAACCGGAGAGCCGCCGCGAGTGGAACGAGAAAAGCCCAGGCGGGTGCGCCGCGCGGCAACGGCAGATTCTGGACGCGGCGGCCGAGCTGCTGCGCGATGGCGGTGTGCTCGTGTATTCGACCTGCACGTTCAATGCGATCGAGAACGAAGGCGTTGTCGCGTCGTTTCTGGCGGCGCACCCGGATTTCGCGGCGGAGGACTTTGCGCTCGCGGGCGTGGGTGAATCGCGGGATGGTTGTCTGCGCCTGTGGCCGCACCGGCTGCGCGGGGAGGGGCACTTTGTCGCGCGGATGCGAAAAGGGAGGGTGGACGACCGGGCCGCAGAAGCGCCGGATGAAGGGTTTTCGCTTGCCACGCTGTGGCCGGAGGCCGGGGAAATTGCTTTGTCCGGCATTTTGCGCAGGGTAGGGGACCGCTGCTGGGCGTTTCCGGCGCAAGCGCCGCCGCTGGACGGCATCCGCGCGCTGCGGACGGGTCTTTCGCTCGGCGAATGGCGGGGCAAGGCGTTCGTGCCGGACCACGCGCTGGCGATGGCGCTATGCCCGCCGGTGTTCCCGCGCGTGTACGATGCGGACGGCGCGGACACGGCGCGCTATCTGCGCGGGGAGACGATGGACGCGGCAGGGAGTGACAAGGGGTGGACCCTCGTGTCATATCGCGGTCTGAGCCTGGGGTGGGCGAAATGCGCGGACGGCATGCTGAAAAACCATCTGCCGAAGGGGCTTCGGCAAGCCATACACTGAAGATAAAGGTGGAGATTTCTGGCGGTAGCTCCTCGGTGCTGTCGCGCTGTTCCCGCCCCGGCATTGTCGCGCTCGCCCTTCGGTCGATCGCGCACCCTGGTATTGTCGCACTGGCCTCCTTCGCGCCCATTGCTCTGTACCAGGACGAACCTTCACCTCGCTTCATCGCCCACAGGGCGCGCTCGGCTCCGGTTTTGTGCCGGGCCGCACCTTCGGGTCGTTTCATCGCCCACTGGGCGTGCTTCCCTCCGGTGCCCCGTATGGCGCCCGATTCTTCGAATCCGTGCCGTAGTCGAGGCAAGGATTTCTTGCGAAATCCCCTCATGGCGCTGATCTAAAAATTAGCCCCGTCACCAATGGAGGAGGAATACAAAGGATGAACATGGAAAGAATGCTGACGTTTCTGTCCGCGCTGGAGTTCAACAATACCCGCGATTGGTTCCACGCAAACGACGCCTGGTACCGGGAGGCGAAAGCTGAGTTCGAGGCGCTGGTCGGGGCGCTGCTGCCCGCGGTGCGCGCGATCGACCCGATTGTCTGCGACCGGCCGGCCAAGGAGCTTTGCTTCCGACTGATGCGGGACACCCGGTTCAGCAAAGACAAGTCCCCGTACTCGCCCGCGTTCCGCGCGCACATCGGCGCGACGGGCAAGATGCCGATCCCCTGCGGGTACTTCATCAGCCTGCGGGCCGGCGACCGGTCGTTCCTCGGCGGCGGGCTGTTCGCGGATTTCCCGGAATCGGTCAAGCGCGTGCGCGACGCCATCGCGGCGGACGGGGCAGCGTTTGGCCGCATGCGCGCGGAAATGGGGCTGCCGGTGCACGGTGACGCGCTCAAACGGGTGCCGGCGGGCTATGATCCGGATCACCCGGAAGCCGCGTATCTGAAGCACAAAAACTGGTACGCGGAATACCCGCTGTCCGACGCGCTGGTGCTCCGGCCGGATCTGCTGATCCCGGAGGTCGCGCGGGCATGCGGCCGCATGCGCCCGCTGAATGACTTCCTGAACAAGGCGCTGGAAGGCATTGAAATGCCGAAAAGAGGGAAGGATTCCGCGCGGAATCCGTCTATGGCGCCTGATTTTACAAATCAACGCCGCCATCGGTGAAGAGTATGCAAAAAGAATCGGCAGAGTCCGCGTTCAAGGCAGGCTATGGCACCACCCCGGACCACATGGAGCTGCTGCGGGAGGGGCCGTCTATGACGTGGGAAGTCGCGTGTGGCGACCGGCGCTATGTCCTGAAGCAGTACCGCTCCGTGCTGTACGAGCGCGGCAAGCAGTCCGCGGAGATCATGCGCTATCTGCATAGCCGCGGCTTTCCGGTCCCCGCGATGATTTCCGCGTCCGGTGGCCAGCCTTGTGCGGTCGTTCAGCGCGACGGCGAAGCGCAACTGCTCGCGCTGTTCGAGTGGATCGACGGGGTGGACCCGGAGGACACGCTGGACGCCGCGCGCTTCGGCAAGCAGACCGGCATCATGCACAACCTGATGGAGAACTATCCGGGTGGGCTGCTTCCGCTGGAGCGGCCTTACTTCATCGAACACTTTCTGAATAAGCTCCCGCAAATAGGCTACCCAGCCGAAAAAGCCGCGCGGTTCGCGGAGTATGGCGCGCGGCTCTGGTCGCGGGTGGAGAACCTGCCGCGCGGCTTTTGCCACGGGGACCTGCACACGGGGAACCTGCTACGGACGCCGTCGAAAACGTGCTACGTCCTGGACTTCGATCTGGCCGGGCTGGCGTTTCCCGCGTTTGATCTGGCGGTCATCTGCGACAGAACCGACTATTTCCGGTTGCAGCCGGACGGCTTCGACCGCGTGACGCGCTTCCTGGAACGCTTTCTGACCGGGTACACCGCCGCTCGCGCGATCACGGACGCGGAACGCCTCGCGGTGTATGACTTCATCGCGATCCGCCATTTTCAGCTTCAGGCGCAAATCTATGATGTCTATGGATTCGGCAGAACCCCGGTCTCTTTTTTGGATAACCAATGGAACTGGCTGAGGCGATGGGAGGAGAAGCGCGCGCAGGCGAGGTAATGGACCAAAACAGCGCGGACGCACCGAAGCGTCCGCGCTGTTTGCAAAGCAAGCAATAAACCTGGGAGGTTTGGAGGGGCGTGAGACCCTCCAAGTATAATCAGGCACGGCGGCGTGTACGTCGGGCCGCCGCAGATTCCAGAACCAGTCCGCAGACTGGTGGCGGAATCTGTACGTTTGCTCAGGGCCACCCGGAAACGCCGCAGCGTTTCAGGCACTGTCCTCCCAACTCGTCAAAAACCGCAGTTTTTGACGATGCATTACGCGCTCATATACCCCTTCGAAGGCCGCGCGATGTCAAACATCGCCTTGCCGTAGCTGCGCTCGTCCTCCATGGCGCGCGCCGTACCCAGCACGACGCTTGCCTGCGGGTCCTCGGCAAGGCGGCAGTCCACCTTGAGCTGCCGGGACAGCGAATCGGTCAGCCCAAAGAGCTGTGCGCCCGCGCCGGTCAGCATGATGCCCTGGTCGAAAATGTCGGCCGCCAATTCCGGCGGCGTGCGCTCAAGCACGGCGTGCACGTGCTCCACCAGCGCGGAGATGGGGTCCTCCAGCGCCTCGAAAATCTCGTCCGAGTGCACGCGCAGCGTTCGGGGCAGGCCGCTGACCAGGTTCCGGCCGGTCACGTCCATGTACAGCTTTTCAGTCCGCCGTATCGCGGAGCCGATCGTCAGCTTCAGTTCCTCCGCCGTGCGCTCGCCGATCATCAGGTTGTGCTTGCGGCGCAAATAGCGGATGATCGTCTCGTCAAACTGATCGCCGCCGGTCTTGACCGTGCTTCGCACGACCGCGCGCTCCAGCGAGACGACGGAAATATCCGTCACACCGCCGCCGATGTCGACGATCAGGTTGCCGTAGGGGCCCATCACGTCCAGACCCGAGCCAAGCGCCGCCGCGACCGCCGAATCCATGAGCTGCGTGCGGCGCGCGCCCGCGTCCAGCATCGCGTCGATGACGGAGCGCTTTTCCACGTCCGTCACGCCGCTGGGCACGCAGACAATGGCGCGCGGCCGGAAAAACATCCGGCGGCCAATGACCTTATGGATGAAATACCGGAGCATTCGCTCCGCGATGTCAAAGTCCTCGATCACGCCGTCCTTCAGCGGACGGATGGTCACCACGTTGTTCGGCGTACGCCCATGCATACGCCGCGCCTCCTCGCCCACGGCAAGGATATTGCGCGTGTTGCGGTCGACGGCAACCATGGCGGGCTCGCGCAGCACGACGCCACGGCCCTTAATACAGACGAGGACCGAAGCGGTGCCAAGGTCAATTCCTATATCCTCTCGCCCAAACATGGAATGCCTCCTCTCTGGTATATAACGAGGGTGGGTTGTTAATTGTTACATTCTAGCATTAACAATAAATTCCTTCCTTAACACAATTTTAATTTTTCGACAAATTTTTAATATTTTCGACATATTTGTACTTTTCCCGCGTCGCGTTCCCGCCGCGAAGATGCCGTTCCGCCTTGTTTTGGTCGAGCACCTCCCTGACATCGTTGAAAAGCGAGCGGTCAAGCTCGTGCAAACGTTCGCCCATGTCCTTGTGCACCGTGGATTTGCTGACATGGAACAGTTTCGCCGCTTCGCGCACCGTGGCCTTTTTTTCGACAATATACTCAGCCGTCTGCAGCACGCGCAGCTCCATGTAATCCCGCATCCAGATCCTCTCCCTCCGCACCTCGGCTTTTTACGCCAGTCTATGCGGGGGGAGCGGAACACATCTCTATCCGGGGAAAGGTTGTGGCGGATACAGCGACCCGCAGGTGCGCCAAGGTACAGAGCGATCGCCGAAGGAACAGCGCGGCAATACCGAGAGGCTTTCGCCAGAAATCCCACCTTACCTTCTCATAGCGCGCCCTTCGCGCGCGCGAAGCGCCGCGATGAACTCATCGTCCGTGCGAATCGGCGTGTCAAACGCCATAGCCGCCGTGGCCGCGCCCGCGAGATCGTGCGCGTCGGAGCCGGCCGTCCGCGGCAGATCGTGCGCCTCGGCCAGCGCGAGCGCCTGATCGTCCCACGCGAGCTCTTTCCGCGTGTGGCTGCCGTTTATGACCTCGATGGCGTCGACCAGATCCCAGCGCTTCGGAACATCCGCCGGCATGTACCACGCCGCGCGGAAGGGGTGCGCCTGCGAGACGAACCCGCCCGTGCTGTGCACGCGCAGGATATATTCCTCGATGGGCAGCTCGTTCACCTTCGGCTGGTCTCGCAGGAATTCCTCCGGCACGCCGTATGTCAGGTAGTCCGCGCCTTGGTCCGTGTGCTCCCAGCCCAGCAGCACGGTAAGGCCCAACGGTTCGCCCGCCTGGAGCGCGGCCTGGTAGCCCTTCAGCATCGTATCCACGCGCTTTTCCCACGGCGCGCGCCGAGAGTCCCGGCAACTGTGGTTGAGCAGGTGGTCGGTTACCACCAGCCCGGCGTATCCCAGATCATGGTATCTGCGGACCATGTCCACGGCGCTGTCCACGGCGCACCGGCTCGTTTCCGCCGTGTGCAGTTGCGTTTCCCACAGATACTCCCTCATCCGAGCGGCACCTCCCCCAGGGGAAGGTACGAAAGTTTGCCACCGGGACGCGCGCTTTCATAGAGGATGAGCGAGCGCACGGGGAAATCGGCCTCCGGGTAGACGCCCTGCCATGCCGATGCGGGGAAGGAAGCCTCGCGCGCCAGCGTGAAGTGCGCGCGGAACGGCTTTCTGTCGTAGGGCAATCCGGCGGCATCCAGCGAAGCGCGCAGCGCGTTCGCGAGCGATACCAGCGCCGCGTCGTCCCGCACCCCGCGCCAGAGGACGGAACCGAAGCGCCCAACCGCGCTGAGAGACACCCGAAAGGGCGATACGCCCGTAGCGGCATCCCGCATTGCGGCAAGGGCGGAGGGAACGCTGTCCGCAGATACCTCTCCAAGGAAGGCGAGCGTCAGGTGGTACAGCGCCGGATCGGTGTAGCGACCGGACGCCTCGCGCGCCAGCATGCGCGCGGTTTCGGCCAGAGCGTCCCGCGTTTTCGCGTCCGGCGAAACGCCGATGAACAGCCGCATCAGAGCGTCTCGCCGGATTCGATGGCCGTAATCATATCGACGCGCCGCTGGTGCCGACCGCCGTCAAACGGTGTTGTAAGGAAGAATTCCAGGATCATTTTCGCCAGCTCCGGCCCGATCACGCGCGCGCCCAGCGCGAGCATGTTGGCGTCGTTGTGCGCGCGGGTCATCTTGGCCGTGAAGCAGTCGCCGCACAGCGCGCAGCGGATGCCCCTGACCTTGTTGGCCGCGAGCGAGACGCCGACCCCGGTGCCGCAAATCACGACGCCGCGGTCGCATTCCGACGCCGCTACCTTGCGCGCCGCGCGCTCGGCGTAGAGGGGGTAATCGTTCGGCTCGCCATCGTGCACGCCCACGTCCACGCACGTATGGCCGAATGACTCGGCATAGGCCATCAATTCGTTTTTCAGCGCCGTGGCGCAGCCGTCACATCCAAATGAAATGCGCATAAAGCCCTCCTTCAACCGGCGCCCAAACGCCATGGTTTCATTATAAACAAACGCGCGGTTTTTTTCAAGGACGCGCCAATTGACAAAATACGCGAAAGCGGGTACGCTACAGAAGAGGGGGGGAGGAATCCAGGATTCCTCGCCGCCGTCATGGACAGAACGAAAGGGGCGCCACATGCTAACAATCGGCATCTGCGGAGCGAGCGGCAGCGGCAAAACGACGCTGGCGGAAGAACTCGCGGGGAAGATAAACGGCACATCCATCCTCATCAATCAGGACGCGTACTATCGCGACCATCCGAACCTTTCCTTTGCCGAGCGGGAGAAGCTCAACTACGACGAGCCCGGCATTTTCGAGCATGATCAGCTTTATGAGGATCTGCGCACGCTGACCGCCGGGGAACGCGTGTCGCGAAAGGCGTATGATTTCACGAACCACCGGCGCGCGGACGCGGACGCGTGGATTGAGCCGGCGGACGTGCTGATCGTGGAGGGCATTCATGTCTTTTATGACCAGCGTGTGCGAGATCTGATGGATTTCAAAATCTACATCAGCGTGGATCCGGATATCTGCCTGCTGCGGCGCGTGCAGCGCGATATCCTGGAGCGCAAGCGCAGCGTGGAGGGTGTGGCGACCCAGTACCTGACCACGGTCAAGCCGATGTTTGAGCGGTGGATTCGCAACTATGTGGAGTACGCGGACGTGATCGTGACGCGCGGGGGAAAGAACCAGCGCATCGTGGATATCCTGGGGTTCTACATCAACCACGGAATGGGGAGCGAAAAATGAACGGGCACAGGGTTTGGTTTGTTCCGGACTGCTACTGGCCGGAAGGCGGCACCGAGGCGCCGTATGTCAGCCATGAGTCGATCTGCGTGCTGAACACGTCGGACGAGGACGCCGCGCTCGACATCACACTGTATTTCGAGGACCGGGAGCCGATGGAGGGCTTTAGCGCCGTCTGCGCCGCGCGGCGCACGCACCACGTGCGCATGGATAGGCAAATGACGGCGCAAGGGGAGACAGTCCCGCGCGGTGTGCCGTATGCCGTGCGCGCCATGAGCAATGTGCCGGTCTGGGTGCAGTACAGCCGGTGCGATACCACGCAGCAGCAGATGGCGTTCATGACCGCGATTCCTATGCATTTATAACCCGGCTACTATTTCATACGCAATCAAAGGGGGACTGTGCGATATGGCACATTCACTGCGGGAGCGGTATGCCCCGCAAGTAGAAGAACTGGTCACGGCAGCCGTGCGCGTCGCGGCGCTCGGGTATGTGACATCCCACGGCGGCAATCTGTCCGTCCGCGCGGATGAAGAGGTCGTGCTCATCACGCCGACCAAGGTACCCAAGCGCGACATCACGGCGGACGATATTTGCTTCATCAATATGCGCGGGGAGACGCTGTACGCGCCTGAGGGGCGTAGGCCCACCTCGGAGTCACCGTTTCACCTGCGCGTGTTCCAGAAGCGCCCGGACATCCGGGGCATCGTGCACGCGCACCCGCCGGTGTTGACGGGCTTCGCCATCGCGGGCAGCGATTTGCTGACACGCCCGTTCCTGCCGGAGCCGGTTATCGAGGTCGGTCCGATGGTGCTGGTGCCCTACGCCCAGCCGGGCAGCGACGCGCTGGCCGAGGCGTTTGACGGCGCGTTGCTCCGGTCCAACGGCTTCCTGATGGAAAACCACGGCGCGCTGATGGCGAACTGCGAGGGCGTGCTGCGCGCGCTGGACCTGCTGGAAATGATGGAGTGCGCGGCCAAGTCCGTGCTGGTGGCGCGAGCGTTGGGGAACCTCAAAACGCTGCCAGACAAGGACGTGCAAGACTTGGAGGACGTGATGGTCGCGCGCGGTCTGCCAATGCCGGGCGCGCAGGGCTATGCCGTCTCGCTGAAAGATGTGTTCCAATGAGCGAAGGCATTGCGCGCGAGTTTGAGAAAATCGCGCCGGCGGAGGATTCCAAAAAAAAGCCTTCCCGCGTGCTCCTGGAACCCCACGCGCACACAAAGGAGGTCAGCCCGTGCGGTTGGCTTCCCGCGCGGGAGTTGATCGAACTGTTGCACGGCAAGCGGTACAGCGCGGTCGTCATCACGGATCACATGATCCCCGGCCGTGGGGAAACGCGGGAGAAGCGCGAGGCGTTCCTCGCCGGGTACCGCGCGGCAAAGGCGGCGGGGGAGGCGTGCGGCGTCACCGTGCTGCCGGGCATGGAGATCCGCTTTCAGGAAAAGAACGAGGATTTTCTTGTCTACGGCATGGAGGAGGAGGACATCCTGGACCTGCCGGACGGCGTGTGCGAGATGGGTATCCACGCGTTCCATGAGCTGGCGGCGCAAAAGGAATGGATGATCTATCAGGCGCACCCGTTCCGCGCCAAAATGCTGCCCGCGAACCCGTCGGATATCGACGGCATGGAGACGTTCAACGGCAACCCGCGCCACAATAGCCAGAACCGGCTGGCGACACGGTTCGCGATGCTGCACAGTCTGCGCTCCATCGCCGGGTCGGACATCCACCAGGCCGGGGACGTGGGCGCGGCCGGTCTGCTCGTGCCCGGCACCGCGCTGACGCCGAAGGGGCTTGCCGCGTGGCTACGCGCGACGCCGCACCCGCGCGTGCAGTACCAGGAGCCGCCGACGAGCAGCGGCATCCGGTACATGGCGGACGCCATTCCCGGCAAGGCAATGCTGCAGGCGCTGTACCGCGACGCGGGCTGGTTCAACCAGGCGGACATGATGGACGAGGTCATCCGGGGCATGCGCGGCGGCGGCCGGATTGTGACGGCCTGGGACGATACCACGCTGATCGGTGTGGCGCACGCCATCGGGGATGGGCACACCATGCTGGTGGTGCAGAATGTCTGCGTGCTCGGATCGTTCCGCAGGCGCGGCGTGGGCCGTGGACTGATGCGGCGGCTGCTCGCGCCGTACGCGGGCGTGCGGCAGGTGCTGCTGGTGGCGAACGACTCGCCCGAGGCGCGCAGCTTTTTCACGGCTTGCGGGTTCGATGATGTGAAGAAGTATGGGTGCACGGGGTTTGTGCAGGTGAGATGACGAACGGGGGCTGTCGCCGGAGGGGGACGGCCCTTTTAATCTTGTGAGGGGGACTGTCCAATGAGGCAATCTCGCGTCATTCTGATCGCCCTGTGCGTTTGCCTTGCTTGTGGCGGGCTTACGGCATCGCCCGCCGCGTCCCTGGCGGAATCCACCGGCATCCGCTTTGATAAGCAGCGCTATTTAGATGATTATGATTATCTGTGGGAAACCTTGTACGAATGTTATCCGCACTTTAACACGCTGCGCAGGCGCGGTGTGGATGTGGAGCGCGTGCGGCGCGACGCTCGCGCCAAGCTGGAAGAACGGTTGGAAACGAACGATGATTTTCTCGTGTTCTACAACGCGATTGCCGATCTTTGCGACGCGATGGGAAACTTCGCGCACCTCTATCCCATCAGCGCGTCGTATTATGCGGAGAACATCGTTCCGTATGGCGATGACGATACATTTTCCCTGTGGTATGGGGTCTTTGAAACGCAGCCGACAGCGGATCTGTACGCGCGCCTCATTTCGCCGGAGGTAACAGGAAGAAACCCCTATCGATCATCATCCGGGTCAACGATGCGGCCGGACATCTACCTGTACCCCGAAGAAAAGATCGGCTATATCCATATTTACAGCTTCGTTTCCGCGCTTTTGGAGCGTGATCGGGAGCGGATCGCGGGGTTTCTGCGGGATACCGCGGCGTACGAACACATCATCATCGACATCACCGGCAACGGGGGCGGAATGCTTGAATATTGGTGGGATACCCTCGTCAAGCCGCTCGGCGGCACGTATTCCTATGAGCGGTACTGGTTCTTTACGAAGGCCGCGACGGGAAAGATGATCCAGTCCATTCCCAAAGAGCAGATTGTTCGCACCGACGAACTGCCCGCCCCCGCGTTCTTCGCCCATGAGGCGGACCGAGCCGGGCTGGACTATGTATGGCCGCAAAAAACGACGGTGATGTTCGGGAAGGCTGAAATTGAGCATCACGCCAAGCGGTGGGTGCTCATCGACGGCAGCTCCTATTCGGCGGCGGACCAATTCGCCGCGTTCTGCAAGGACACCGGATGGGCAACCCTGGTCGGCACGAATACGATGGGGGACGGGGCGGGGGTCGCGCCCGTTTTCCTTCAACTGCCGGGCACGGGCCTCGTCGTGCGCTTTCATGTGAATTACACGCTGAACGACGATGGGACCAGCAACGCCGAAACCGGGACAGCGCCCGACATCCGGTGCGAGGCACGCGAGCGGCCCGTCATGGCCTGCCTGAAGCAGATCGGGGCGGAGGGGGGAGACGTGGGAAAGCCGCTCAAAAACCCGGTGTTCATCGGGCGCTGAAAACGCGGAGTTGCTTCGCTGCCTTCGTGATGGCGATATCCCGCGTTTTGCCACCTTTCGCACGGCGGCGAGTGGTCAAGGTGCCCGCATCATAGCGAGACTTTATCAGAACGCACGTCCGCGGGCGGCCTCATTTCCTCGCGACAAACATCCCGGCCTCCTTGGGGATTTCAATGGCACCCTCCCGCGCCCGGATGCCCTCGAAATAGTCAAACAGCCCCGAAAGCTTTTCCGCTGGCAGAGAAGCCATGGAGACGGTGGATTCAATCCAGTCAACGAGATCCCGCGTTTCCGTTACGCGCAAGGCGTCGGCGTAGCGAACGGTCTGGATGTCCGTGAAGTACTGTTTCAACGCGGCCTCCCCGTTTTGCAGGGTGAAGGGAGAATAGCTCTCCCCGAACGCGTCGATGGAGGCGTCATAGTCCTTTAGCGCGGTATGCAGGTACTTGCTCATGCCCTCCGTGCCGTTCGTGGTGCAATAGAAGACACCCGCCGGCTTCAGCACACGGCATACCTCGGAAATCGCCTTTCCCAGGTCTGGAACGTGGTACAGCATGTGGTTGGCGATGACGTGGTCAAAGGAGCCGTCCGCGAATGGGATATCCTGAATGTCCATCCGCTGCACAAGCACTTTGGATGAAAACGCGAGACGTTTCCACGCTTCGCGCACCATGCCGTCCGAAAAATCCGACAACAACAGAAGGGCGTCCTCCGGCAGCCTGTCGATGCGGCTTTCCCAGAATGCGCCTGTACCGCAGCCCAGTTCCAGTATTTTGCTGTGTGCCTCGAACTGATATTGGTCAAAAATCCAGTTGTGCAGGCCGTACTGGTTCACACTGTGCTTGTTGTGCAGCCTTTGCCGGATGGTCAGGTTCCGGGAATCGGCGTACTGCGATTGCACGTTTTGTGGCGTATGCATATCGGATATCATAGGGTCCTCCTCTTGTATAATGACCTATTGCTAGAAAGAACAAGCGGCGAAGCGTGCACTGCGCTTCGCCGCATTGGTGTACAACCTCTACCCCAGGTACGCCCGCTTGACCTCCTCATTATCCAGCAGCTCCTTCGCGTCGCCCTCCAGCACCACACGCCCGGTTTCCAACACGTATGCCCGGTGGGCGATGGACAGCGCCATGCGCGCGTTCTGCTCCACCAGCAGCACCGTGGTGGATTTCTGCGCGTTGATCTGCTTGATGATGGAGAAAATCTCCTGCACGAGGATCGGCGCGAGGCCCATCGACGGCTCGTCCATCATCAGCAGGCGCGGCTTGCTCATCAGCGCGCGCGCCGTGGCCAGCATCTGCTGCTCGCCGCCGGACAGCGTGCCGCCGACCTGTTTGCGCCGCTCCTTCAGCCTCGGGAAGCTCTCGAAAATGGTGTCGAAGTCCCGCTCCACGTTCTCCTTGTCCTTGCGGGCGAACGCGCCCATTTCCAGGTTCTCCTGCACGGTCATCCGGGCGAAAATGCGCCGCCCCTCCGGCACGAGCGCCAGTCCCTTCTGCAGAATGACGTGCGCTTCCAGGGCTTTCAGGCTTTCGCCCTCAAAGCGGCAGTCGCCCTCCTTGGGCCGGATCAGCCCGGCGATGGTGTTCAGGATGGTGGACTTGCCCGCGCCGTTCGCGCCGATCAGCGTGACGATTTCGCCCTCGTTCACCTCAAAGGAAACGCCCTTGATCGCGTGGATCGCGCCGTAGTACACCTGCAAGCCTTCGACCTTCAGCATCGTCATCTCACTCACCTCCCAGATACGCGCCGATGACCTTGGGATCGCGCCGTATCTCGTCCGGCGCGCCCAGGGCGATCACCTGGCCGTAGTCCAGCACCAGGATCTTTTCGCAGATGCCCATCACCAGGCTCATGTCGTGCTCGATCAACAGGATGGCGACCGAGAAGCGGCTGCGGATGGAGCGGATCGTCTCCATCAGGTCCTGCGTTTCAATCGGGTTCATGCCGGCGGCCGGCTCGTCCAGCAGCAGTAACTTCGGGTTGGTGGCCAGCGCGCGGGCGATTTCCAGCTTGCGCTGCGCGCCGTACGGGAGGCTGTCCGCCTGCTCCTCCGCGAACCGCTCCAAATCGAACACCTGCAACAGTTCCCGCGCGCGGCGGTCGATTTCCAGCTCCTCCTTGCCATACGCGGGCAGGCGCAGCACGCCCGAGAGGATGGAGTAGCGCATGCGGCACTGGAACGCGGTCTTGACGTTCTCAATGACCGTATCGCCCCTAAACAGCCGGATATTCTGGAATGTGCGGGCCACGCCGGCGCGCGTGATCTGGTACGTCTTTTTACCGATCAGGGACACGCCGTCCAGCGACACCGCGCCCGCGGTCGGCGTATAGACGCCGGTCAGCAGATTGAACACCGTGGTTTTGCCCGCGCCGTTCGGGCCGATCAGACCGACGATCTCGTTGGTGTTCATCGTCAGCGATACGTCGTCCAGCGCCTTCAGCCCGCCAAAGTTGATGCCCAGGTGGGAGATGGTCAGCAGTGTCCGCGACACGTCCGGGCTGCGGTCGGGCACGTCGCTGCCTTTGATCGGGCGGGGCTTGCTGTGCCTGCGCACCTGGGCGAGCACCCAGTCCACAACCGCCGTCAGGGAGAACTCCTTGCGGCCGAGCAGGCCCTCGGGCCTAAACAGCATCATGATGATCAGCAGCAGCGAGTACACGACCATCCGGTAGTCGGACACCGCGCGGAGCGCCTCCGGCAGGATGGTCAGCACCGTCGCGGCCAGCACGGACCCTGTCACGGACCCCATGCCGCCCAGCACCACCATCACGACGATCTCAATGGACTTCGTGAAGCCATACGACGAGGGCACGAGGATGCGGCTGTAGCTGGCCAGCATGCCGCCCGCGACGCCCGCCATGAACGCGGCCAGCGAGAAGGCAAAGACCTTGTAGAACGTCGTCGGGATGCCGGACGCCTCCGCCGCGATCTCGTCCTCGCGGATGGAGATAATCGCGCGGCCGTGCCGGCTCTTCACTAGCGTGAAGATGAAGCAGATGAACAACACCAGGACGAAATAGATCGAAGGGAACGTGATGAAGTTCGGAATGCCGCGCAGACCCTTCGCGCCGCCGGTAAAGGGCAGCGCGTTGATGACGACGCGGATGATCTCGCCAAAGCCCAGCGTGATGATCGCCAGATAATCGCCCCGGAGCCGTAGCGCCGGAATGCCAATCAGAATGCCAACGATCGCCGCCATGACACCGCCAAAGGCGAGCCCCAGGGGGTACAGCAACCCTTGCGGCAGATCGACATTCAGCCAGAACAGCGCGCACGCGTACGCGCCCACGGATACGAACCCCGCATGCCCCAGCGCGAGCTGGCCCAGCAGACCGACCACGATGTTCAGGCTGACGGCGAGAATCACGTTAATGAGCGCAAGCTGGATGATGTTCACGTAATAGCGTGAGAAAACGCCCCGGTCGATCAGGGTGTACACCAGCAGGAAAACGGCGACAATGCCCAGGAAATTAATGAAACTGTTTCGCGTTTTCGATTGCATTGTCCGCCCCTCCTACACTTTCACATTTTCTGGTCTGCCCATGATGCCGGAAGGCTTGACGAGCAGGACGACGATGAGGATGCCGAAAACGACCGCGTCCGCAAGCTGCGTGGAGATGTAGCCCTTGGTCAGGTTCTCGGCAATGCCCATCGCGAAACCGCCGATCATCGCGCCCGGCATGACGCCGATGCCGCCAAACACGGCCGCAACAAACGCCTTCAGGCCCAGCATGGAGCCCATGTACGGTTGCACCTGCGGGTACGCCGCGCAGTAGAGCACGGAACCCACGGCGGCGAGCGAGGAGCCGATGGCGAACGTCACGGAGATGGTGGTGTTCACATTCACGCCCATCAGCCGCGCGGCGTTCATGTCCTCCGACACGGCGCGCATGGCCTTGCCCATGCGGGTGTGCTGGATGAACAGCGTCAGCGCCACCATCAGCACCGCGACGGCGACAATCGTCACCAGCGTGCCGATGGAGACGCGCACGCCGCCAAACTGCAGCGGTGTGGACGGGAACACGGAGGGAAACGTGCGGTAGGTGGCGGTGAAGAGGAGCTGGAAGCCGTTCTCCAGCAGGAAGCTGACGCCGATGGCGGTGATCAGCGCGGAGATGCGCGGCGCGTTCTTCTGGCGCAGCGGCCGGTACGCGACGCGCTCAATCGTGACGCCGAACAGGGAGCAGACGATAATGCCGCCGATGGCCGCCAGCCAGAGCGGAAGGCCAAACAGCGTGATGCAGAACAGCACCGCGTACGCGCCGACCATAATCAGGTCGCCATGCGCGAAGTTTATCAGGCGCACAATGCCGTACACCATCGTATAGCCCAGCGCGATCAACGCGTAAATGCTGCCCACGTGCAGGCCGTTAATCAACTGGTTCAGGAAAACGATCATGCTCCCACCGTCCTTTTGCAGAAAATGCTGGGGAAGGCGAACGCCTCCCCCAGACTGATCGTCACATGCTATTATGCAGTCTGGAACGCATAACGGGGAAGGCGAATGCCCTCCCCGAGAATCGTTGTCGTCAGCTTACGGGGTCACGCGCTCGTAGAACTTCAGCTCGCCGTCCTTGATGATGTTGATGACGCCGGCTTTGTCCACAACATCGCCGAATTCGTCATACTTGATGTGGCCGGTGATGCCCTCAAAGTCGGTCGCGCGCATCGCGGCGTTGATGGCCTCCCAGTCCGTGGAGCCGGCGGCCTCAATGGCGTTCAGCAGCACGGCGGCGGCATCGTACCCAAGCGCGGCGAACGTGTTCGGGAACTCGTTGTACTCGGCCTGGAACTTCTCAAAGAAGGCGACGAGGGAGGGGGTGTCATCATCGGCCGCGGAATGGTTGCAGAAGTAGTAGCCGTCCAGCAGGGAGGTGTCTTCCACCGTGCCCAGCACGCCGTCCCAGCCATCCACGCCCAGCAACGGCTGGGTAATGCCGACCTCGTGCGCCTGCTGCACGATCAGGCCGAGCGGGCCGTAGTACATCGGCACGAACAGGGCGTCGAACTCCTTGGCGGCGATGTTGGTGAGCTGCGTTTTGAAGTCGCTGTCCTTCTCGGTGCAGGCTTCCTGCGCGACGACTTCAAGGCCGAGTCCCTTGGCAGCCTCGATAAAGTTTTCCGTGATGCCGGAAGAGTAGTCGGACGTGTTGTCGTACAGGATCGCGACCTTCTTGGCGCCCAGGGAGTTCGCGGCAAACGACGCCATGACCTTGCCCTGGAAGCTGTCCTTGAAGCAGGCGCGGAAGATGTTCTCGTGCGGGTCCAGGGTGATCGCGTCGCCCGTGCCGGTCGGCGTGATCATCGGGATGCCGTCCTCGACCACCATGTCCAGGATCGCCAGCGTCGGCGCGGTCGTGACCGGGCCGAGCACCGCGGCGACGTTCTCCGTGCCGCTCAGGCGCAGGTAGGCGTTGACGCATTCGGTCGCGTCGTGCTTGTCGTCGAGCCAGTCAATTTTGACCTGCTTGCCAAGAATGCCGCCGGCGGCGTTGACCTCTTTCACATACAGATCAGCCGCCTTGCGCGCGGCAATACCATATACGGACGCGCCACCGGTCAACGGCGCCAGACCGCCGATCAAAATGGTGTCTTCCGCCAGCGCGGAGACCGCGCCGAGCGCCATCATCAGGGTCAGCATCAAACAAAGGACCTTTTTCACACGAAACGCCTCCCACAAAATATATATGGATACGTCATCCAGGGTATGGACAGAATTATAGCAGGAATCGAAATTGAAGGCAACCATATATTTGTTCTTTCTGCAAGTTTTTACGGGAAATTTGCAAATGATGGACTTTGGTGAAGCGTGTGGGCGCGCACGCGGCGGGCGGCCCGCGGGCAGGGTTGGCAGGGTATCGTCACGAAATTGGAATATATAAGGAAAAAACGGAGAGCAATAAACGGCCGTAACGGCGGCCCAAAGCGCGTGTGCGGGCAAATGCCGGGCGGTGCACGCATTGCGGCGCGGGCAAAGATGCAAAATGCACGCGCCATCGCATGCGATAGCTTTGCGCATTTTGGGCAAAATAGGCGCGCTTGTAACAAAGCGCGGAGGAGGCGGGACATATGAACCCGATTGCGGATAAGACCAATGAGCCCATCACCACATCGCTCGAATACACGCTCGCACTGCTTCGGACGATACTGCGCGTGCCACAGAGCACGGATGTCGTCATCCGGCGCATGAAGGTGGCCGGCTTTCCGGCGGCGATCCTGTTCATTGACGGCATGATTAACGCCACCATCATTGACATGAACGTGCTGGAGCCCGCGATGCAGGCCGGACAGTTTGACGGGGAACCTTCGGAGCGCGCGGAATGGCTCTTGAACTCCGTATTAACGGTTTCCAGCGCCACCTTGACCGATCAGATTGACGAGATCGTCGACGCCGTGCTGCAGGGGAACACGGCCCTGCTGGTGGAAGGCTGCATGAACGCGATTCTTGTGGACGCGAAAGGGTTCGTGCGGCGCCCCGTAGGCAAGCCCGTCAATGAGACGACGGTGACCGGCCCGCAAGAGGGATTCGTGGAAAACATGCGCACGAACATCTCACTGATCCGCCGCATTGTGCAGAGCCCGCGCCTTGTGGTGGAAACCCACCAGGTAGGCACGGGGATAAAGACGGCGTGTTCGATGCTTTATCTGGACGGCGTCGCCAATGAGCAGATCCTGACGGAGGCGCGCCGCCGCCTGAACGGCATCAACATCGACTTTGTCATCAACGTGGGGGAGTTGGAGCAGCTCATCGAGGACTCGCCGAGCGCGCTGGTGCCGCAGTTCGTGCACACGGAACGCCCGGACCGCGTAGCGTCCTTCCTGATCGACGGCATGATTGCGGTCCTTGTGGAAGGATCGCCGATCGCGCTGGGCATGCCTGCCACGCTGATCAGTATGTTTCATACGTCCGAGGAGACAAGCCTGCGCTATCCACTTGGCACGTTCAAGCGGATTGTCTCGTTTATTGGCATCGTGGTTACCACGCTGCTTCCGGCGATCTATATATCGCTGTTGATGTACCACAATGAGGTGCTGCCGCTTTCGCTGATGTTTGCGATTTATGAGACACAGGCCCGCATCCCCATTCAGATCATCATCGAGTTTATTTCCCTGAGCATTGGGTTTGAGCTGATCAATTTGGCGAGCGCGCGTATCCCTGGCGTACTCGCGCACGGGCTTGGCGTGGTCAGCGCGCTGATCCTGGGCCAGGCGGTCATCGCCGCCAATCTTGTGTCCCCTCAAATGATCATCGTGGTCGCGATTTCAAGCCTTGGCCCGCAGTTGGTGGGCGAGTATCACCTCGCGCTCGGCCACCGCGTCATCCAGCTTGCGTCCATTGCCGCGGCCGCGCTTGGCGGGTTGTTCGGCGTGATGATGGTTGCCATCGTCGCAGCGGTGGAGCTATGCTCCATGACATCCATGGGTGTGCCATTCATCTCCGTAACCGCGCCGCAGCGCATGCATAATCCAGATGTATTTGCCACCTATCCGATCTGGCAGCAGCGCATCCGCCAGTATCTGGTGAATCCGGACATGCTGCTGCGCGCAAAGGGCCGTGCCCGCGCCTGGGACAATCCGGAGGACCGCCATGGCAAGAAGTGAGCGCCCCGCGCGTTCCCACATTCGCGTCCGCGCGGGCAAAGGCGCGCCGCCAAGCGTGGACGGGCATCCGGGGTGGGTTCAGCAGAGCACAAACCAGTACGCGGCCCTGTGTGGGGTTGTGCTGTCCACGCAGGGACTCATTGCCGGCATCGGGCCTTTGCTGATGAACGCGCGGTCCGCTGCCTGGTGGTGCTTGGCCGTCGGCTTCCTGGGCGGCGTGCTCATTTGGATTGGGGTCTGGGGTTTGATGCGCGGCAAGCAGGTCCGCTCGCTTGACGAGGCGCTTTGCGCCGCCTTTGGAAAAATAGGCGGCAGCGTGCTGTGCGTGGTGTTGGCGGCGCTACTTGTGTTCGACGCGAGCGTCGCGCTTGGCGCGATGGGCGGCCTCGTGCGGCAATACCTGCTGATTGGCGCGAATGAGCGGATCGTCGAATTTACCGTTATCGTTGTGATTGCCATCAGTCTGGGGCGGCACGGTGTCCGTGGGTTTTCGCGCATGCTCTGGTTCTTTCGCGTCATCCTAATCAGCACATTTATCATCTCCATGGCGTTCCTGCTGGAGGATACCTCGCTGGACAACCTTTTCCCTCTCATGGGCAACAGCCCCGGGGAGACGCTGGCGCAGATCCCCGTGGCCGCGAGCGGCATGGCGGGCATACTGCTGCTCGGCCTTCTACCCAAGCAGACAGGCAGCGCGAAGCAGGTATCCATCAACACGGGATTCATATCCCTCGTCATTGGCTTTATAGGCGCTGTGGGTCTTACGCTCATGGCGAACCTGAGCGTTCCGCCGCGCGTCGTACCGGAATACCTCGCCTGGGGGCATCAGCTCATGCTCAGCGCCGAGTATAACTCGTTCCGGTTCTACCGGCTCGTGTACATGTTTGTGCTGACCTTCAAAATCACCATCGCGATTGGAGGCGGTGTGGCGGGCAGCGGCATCCTGCTGCATAGTGGGTTTCGCACCAAAACAACGACCTGGCCGACGGTTGCCGTATGCGGCATTCTTGCGGGTATAGCACAGATTTCGCAGCAGACGCTGACGGACATTTCGCTCCGGCTTATGGTTTGGCGTTTCCCAATCGCGGTGGTGCCCGTATGGCTCGCGTGGGGGATTTTGGCGATCAAAGAGCGGCGCAAAGGGGGCATGGGCGCATGAGACGTTGGGTACTTGGGCTGATTGCCGTTGGTTTTTTCCTTGCCATCATGCTGCATGGCGGCGGTGAAGTGGACGAGCAGGCGTTTGTTATCTCCATTGGCGTGGACCGCGCGGATACCGACGAGGTCACTGTGATCCTGGAAATTCCCGCGTTAACCGGGGATACGGATGAGCAGAGCGGCGGAAGCAGCAGTAGCGGGAGCGGTTCCAACAATTACCGCATTGTGGAAACCAGGTCGCATGGCGTCATTGACGCGATGGAAACGCTGAGCACCACGATCCCCAACGATCTCAACTTCTCCCAGACGCTGCAGATCATCATTTCCGAGGAGCTGGCGCGGGATGCGGAGTTCAGCGAGGTGCTGGAGGATTTGCTGACGCTGGAGGGGCTGCGGCAATCCGCCGCGCTCATCATCTGCCGCAACGGCGCAAAGGAGTATATCAAGGCACAGAAGCCTTATCTCGGCACGCGCCTCTCGGAGGATATCAAGGTGGGACTCAAGCTCTATGACAACCTCGGCTATATCCCAATTGTGCATTTTGGGCATGCGGTGCGCATGAACGGCAGAGGAACGGGCGGCGGTTGGCAAGACGTGCTGCTGCCACTGGGCTACGCCAGTGAAGCTCCGAAAGACAGCTCAAAAACGGGCGGTTCACAGCCGGGGGGCGGGGATGCCGCGCAGCCGGAGGGGGGGCAAGCCGGCGGCGGGCAGACCGGAGAAGCGCAAGGGGGCACGGAAGAGGAAGGCGGCGGTCGCGACGCGACGATCAACGAAAAGGGAAGAATCCTGGATTCCCTAGCCGGCGAGATGCAGGGGGAGGACGGGCAGAAGCGGACGGACCTGCTCGGCGCGGCGGTGATCAAACAGGGCAGGATGATCGGAACCTTGACGGGCCTGGAGATGCAGTTTGTTGCTTTCCTTACGGGCAATATGAAGCAGTTCACCTACTATGCCGCAGGTGAATACTACCGGATAGAGCAGCGCCCGCCGGTGCGCACCTGGGTAGTGCAGGAGGGTGACCGATGGACTCTGAAGATCAGCGGAAGTGTGCGCGTCAGCAGGTTGCGTAACGGCATGGTGGACATACAAGGCGTTCAGGAAGCGTTCGACAACGACGTGCTGCGCGTGATTGGCAAGCTGCAGATGTTCGGTTCGGACCCTGTAGGGTTTGAAGGCAAGGCAGTGCGCTCCGTCGCGTCGCTTTCGCAATGGGATGAAACCATATGGCTGGAAATGTACCAAAACGCGACGGCGGAGGTACAGACCAAAATCATCGTGGGCGAGCAAACGTAAGGGGCTACAGATGCCCCTGTAAAATTGTGGTGACAATGTTGCTGTTGTACAGCGCGCTGCCAAGCTGCGACGCCTGGACGAGCTCGCCGAACTGGTCAAACGGCAGTACGGTCATCGCGATGGGAACCAGCGCGAAGAGGACGTACACCATAAAAACACCGCGCGCGACGCCAAAAACGCCGCCGAGCAGCGCGTCCAGGTGTTTCAGCACGGGGAAGCGGAACACATACCCCAGCAGCCCGGACAGCAGGGTGAGCGCGAGGTACGCGACGATGAATGTGCCGATGTAGCAGAGCACGGACACAATCGACGTGACGATCGTCTGGTTGACATATTCGGAGACATTCACACTGCCGATGGAGGAAAAAACCTGCTGTGCCAGGTTGCCGGAAAGAAGAGCGTCAAACGGCACGGGAAGTTTCGTGCGCGATACGATGTCCTGGATGGCGGACGGATCCAGGCCCGCCACGGCTTTCATGGAGAGATCCAAATCGCCCAGGCGCGAGGCAGCGTCCGTATAGTGGATCAGTGTGGAGACGACGGTTTCATTCTTGCAGATGGCGGACGCGATGGCCGGGCCGATGGCGTAGGCGGCGAACATGGCGAGGAAAACGCTGACCAAACCAAGAACGGACGAAATAAACCCCCGATATATGCCAAAAAGCAGGCTGACACCAACAATTCCAAGAATTGCGTAGTCAACAATATTCAACGAAGCGCCTCCTTTGCTAACCAGTACCCGTATAATTAACGAGCACGGAGGTAAAATGTATCCCGATCAGGTGGGCAGCTTCATGATGAAGACCCCGTTGCTCGTGGTAAAAACCATGCGGCCGCCGTCCAGCATGCAGATGAAGTCGGTGATGGTGAAGGTCAGGTACGTGGCTTTGAACGTCCCCGTGCCATACGGCGCGTAGTAGATCACATTGCTGCCAAAGCCGTAGACGCCCTTTTCGCTCAGCCCGCTGGCAAAGCACGGCGAAAGCAGCCGGAGCGCGCGCCGGCTGTTGTTCTCCACGAGCCGCAATTCCGAGAAGGTGGAGGAATCCCCCGTTGTGGGCAGTTGCTGCAGCAGCGCGTAGGTGTTCTTCCCGACGGCCCGCACATCCTTCACATGCCACCCGTAAATGAGCACGGGGTCTACGTCGAGCTGTTCCACGCATTTGTAGTTGTAGGCTGTTATTTTGTTGGTGTCCACCAGCATCAGCAGGTTGTTGTGCAGATATACCTGATAGACCATCTTGTTGTTGATATCGACCTTGCCCGCCACCAGGTGCCCCGGCTGGTACGTGGAGAGGTTGGTGATCGGCGCGTTGCCGGCGACATCCAGGCCGAGAATCCAGACGAGTTGCCCCTTTGTGGAGAAAAAGCCGGTATCGACGACATAGAGGCCGTCGAACGGATAATTCTCCACGACGCCTCCGGTGTGATTCATCACGCGGACGGTGCAGTTCGCCTCCGTGCCAATGCACGCGGTCACATAGGTTTCGCCCACCCTTGCAAAGCGGATGGTTCCGTCCAGCCGGTCGGTAAATGTCGGCGAGCCGCCCTTGTCCAGCACGTGTATCTGGTTGCCGGACCACGCGACGATCATGTCCTTGGAGCAGGAATAGTCCGCGTCCATCCCGAGCTGGTAAGCCCAGCGGGTGGAGCCGTTCGGGCCAAAGCACGTCAGCGTCATGCCGTTATAGCAGAGAAGGTTCTCACCAAAGGGCTGGATGTTGTCCGTGGCTTGCGCGGAGATCAGCTTGGGGTCGTTCGCGCGGCCAAAAAGGCGCGACAAACCAAAGACAGCCAGTATACAGACCATCAATACGATGGCCGAGATGATGACTAGCTGTATGATCTGCCTCGTTTTATTCGGTTTGCGCCCGCCCGGTGCGCTATGGCCGGGAATGCCGCTCTGGACATACGTGCGCTTTGCCGGGCTGTTCTTTCTCTGCATAAACGCCCTTTATTTGCTCCGGATCGCGCGGCGCAAATCCTCCAGGAGGGTTGCGGTCCTCGAATCCGTGCGAGCGTCCTCCGCTATTTTATCGCAAGCGTGGATGACCGTCGTGTGGTCCCGGTTGAACGCGGAGCCAATCTGCGTCAGCGAGAGCTCGGTCATTTCGCGTGTGAGCATCATGGCGATCTGCCGGGGCACGCTGACGTCGCGGTTGCGCCGCTTTGCCCGCATGTCCTGCAGGGAGATGCTGTAGTAGTCGGCCACGGTCTGCTGGATCAGGTCGCAGGTGATCCGCTTCGCGTCCTTCACGGTCAGAATGTCCTTCAGCGCCTCCTCGGCCAGTTCCGGGGTGACGGCCTTGCCGGCAAGCGACGCGTAGGCGAGGACGCGGGTCAGGGAACCCTCCAGCTCGCGGATGTTGGAATCGATCCGGGCGGCGATGAAGTTCAGCACGTCGTCCTCGATGAAGATATTGTCGCCCTGCGCCTTCTTGCGCAGGATGGCGATGCGTGTCTCCACGTCCGGCTTCTGGATGTCCGCGATGAGGCCCCATTCAAAGCGGGAAACAAGCCTGTCCTCCAGCCGCATGATCTCCTTGGGGGGTTTGTCGCTGGAGATGACGATCTGCTTGCCCGCCGTGTGCAGCGTATTAAATGTATGAAAGAATTCCTCCTGCGTGGAATCCCGTCCGGCGATGAACTGGATATCGTCCACCATCAGGACATCCACGCTGCGGAAGCGGTTGCGGAACTCCGCGTTTTTATTTTTTTGTATGGCGGAAATCAGCTCGTTTGTGAAGTTCTCGCTGCTGATGTACAGAAGGTTTGTATTGGGGAACGCTTCGCGGATGTGGTGGCCGATCGCGTGCATCAGGTGGGTTTTGCCAAGGCCGACGCCGCCGTAGATGAACAGCGGGTTGTACGCGTCCGCGGGCGCTTCCGCGACACCGAGCGCCGCCGCGTGCGCGAAGCGGTTGGAATTGCCGACGACGAACGAGCCGAACGTGTACTTCGGGTTTAGGGCATAGGGGGTGGACGGCATATCGTCCGCCGTGACGCCCGCAAAAAGCGCCTGCGCTTCCTGCGCGGTGAGAAACTCCACGCGGAGCGGCCTCCCCGCCGCCTGCGTGACGGCGTTGGTGATGAGCAGCGTATACCGGCTGACAATGGTTTTCCGGATGAAGTCGGTCACTGATTCTATATAGAGGGTGTCGCCACGCAACGTTATCGGTTTCAGGGACGAACCGATCCACGTGTTGTAGGACACTTCGTTCATGTCCTCACGCAACAACCCGCAGGCTTTTTCCCAGATCGCGGTCTCATTCATCCAAAAGCCTCCTTGTAGTTGACGGATTGTTGGGACAGAAAAAACGCGGCCGTATCGATGACGGCGCTGACTGGAACAATCGGGCGCCATAAGGGATTTCGCAAGAAATCCCTACCTCTCGCCACACACTGACGCCTGCGGTAAAATGGGACAGCAGCCTCACTATAACAAAAAGCGGACGCCTTTTCAAGGCCTTGACACATTCTTTTTGGTATCAATATATAGAAAACAGCCGTTCGGGGTGTGCAAAATATGGTAGTTTCCGAAATGCGCAACCACAACCAGGAGAAAAATCAGGCGAGAAAGGACGAAAAGCGGCCGGAAAAAGTAAGCAAAGTGAGAAAATTAACCCCCTGCCGCTGGACCACTTTTTCATAAAAGAGGCGGCGGAAGGGGGACAAGTGCCCTGCCAAGGCTCAATACAGCGAGTTGACCAGCGCGAAGAGCTCGTGGTTGAAGCTTTCCCGCCTGCTTTCCTGCGCACGGAGCGCCTGCGTGATGGGCATGGAGAACACCTTGCCCTCTTTGACGCCGATCACCAGGTTTTGCTGGCCTTCCAGCAGGAGCATCACGGCGTGGTGCCCCGCCTCGAAGGCAAAGGCTGAGTCATACGCGGAAGGGGATTCCCCGCGCTGGGTGTAGCCGAGCACGGTGGACCGCGCCTCGACATCCACGCCGTCCGCGTCCTTGCACATGCGCTTCAGGATGGAGGCAAGGCGGTGGGCGCTGATGGTTTCTCCGGGGTAACAATGCTTGCCGCGCTCGCTCAGAAAGCCGTACACGTCAAACGGCGCCATGGCCTTGTACGCGCCCTCCGCCACGATGATGGTGGCGCGCGTGTTGCCCATGCTGATCAGCTCCTGCAGCTTTTTCGCCACGGCCTCGATGCTCCAAGGCACCTCCGGCACGATGACGATCTCCGCGCCCGTGGAGAGCGCCGTGCGCAGCGCGATATCGCCGCAGTTGTTGCCCATCACCTCGACGACGTGCGGGCGGTCGTGCGAGCGCGAGGTCGCCCGGATCTGGCGGACCGCCTGCACGCACACGTTCACGGCCGTGTCGTATCCGAGGGTCATCTCCGTATATTCCAGGTCGTTGTCGATGGTGCCGGGGATGCAGACACACGGCATGCCAAGCTCGCACATGCGGAGCGCGCCGTGAAAGCTGCCGTCGCCACCGATGACGATGAGCCCCTCCACGCCGATGGCGACGAGGTTCAGCAGCGCGCGCAGGCGCACGGCGGGCTCGTGGAACGCGGTGCAGCGGGCCGTGCGCAAGTGCGTGCCCGGGCGGTCCGCGATGTCCAGCACCGTGTCGATGTCCAGGTTCATGAAATCCTTGCGGAATGCGGGATACTGCTGGAGGAAGCCTTCAAAATCATCCGCCAGGCAGAGCTTGCCCCGGTATTTGTTCAGAAACGGCCTGACATCGGGCAGCGCGATGCCCAGTTCCCCGCGCACCGCCTTTTCGATGGACGCCAGGAGCGATTCTTCGCCCGGCGTGCCGTCCAGCACCGAGCGCGCCCTTTCAAAAAACGCGTTGAGAAGGGCGTCATCGCGCCGGATGATGCCGTTATAGCCCCGGATAATGCCGATGAGCGGCATGCCGTAGTAGGTCGCGGAACGGGCAATGGATACGACCGCGAAGTTCATTCCCGGCGCGTCTCCGCCGCTGGTCAACACTGCAATCCTCTGCATGGCGTTCGCGTTCTCCTTCAACACAGGCCGCGGTCCATGAGCGTCTGCCGCGCCTCGGCGGCTTCGGACTCGGGAACCATCAGCTCATAATAGTTGTCCTCATCGCTTACCGCGCGATAAACAGGGCTGACCTTGACCAAGAAACCTTCGTTCGCAAGCAGCGCGCGCATTTCCTGCGCGAGCGCAAGCGACTTGGCCATGTGAATGACCATCCACATGAGAAATCCTCCTCGACGGCGGCGCGGAATCGATGATTCCTCAATGACGGCGGCGCTGATTTGAAAAATCGGACGCCATAAGGGGATTTCGCAAGAAATCCCTTCCTCGCCGCGCGGGCGCTATCATTCGGATTATAGCATGGGATGGGGAGGCGTTCAAGTGTTTTGCTGCCTGGACGGCGGCGCGATTCGAAGAATCGGGGGCCATAAGGGAATTTCGCATGAAATCCCTACTTCGACGGCGGCGCTGATTCGAAGAATCGGGCGCCATAAGGGGATTTTGTAAGAAATCCCTACCTCTCTTCGCGCACTGCCGCCTCCGGATGCTCCTCCATCGCAAACCAGGCGGCAATTCCATCCCCGATGGCGGCGGCGACACGGTCGCAGTACGCGTCGGTGCGGAGCAGCGCCTCCTCCGCCGTATTGGACAGAAAGCCGCACTCCACAAGCGCGGAGGGGATGCCCAGCGACGTGATGTAGAAATCGCCGGAAAGCGCCGTTCGCGCCCGCTTGGGGACAAGCGCCTCCACGAGGTGGTTCTGCAGCACGGAGGCAAATTGCGTCCCGGCCGGGCAATCGGGGCGGTAGAAAACCTGCGGCCCGCTCTGTCCGCGGTCGCGATATTCGTTCATGTGGATGCTGACGAGCACTTCCGCGCCGCCCACCAGCACCAGATCCGCGCGGCGCTCCATGTCCTGGCGCTTTTTGCGTATCTTCGGCTTGGGATCGCATAGCGCGTAGTCCCCGTCACGCGTCATGACGACTGTCGCGCCGAGGGAATGGAGGTAGTCGCGCAGGCGGAGCGCGATGTCCAGGTTGTACGCCTTTTCCCACCGGCCGCCCGGCGCATGCGCGCCGCCGTCATACCCGCCGTGCCCCGCGTCCACGGCGATAACATGTCCCACCAGAGGCCCTTCCATAGCGGGAACCGAGGAAGAAGAGCGCACAGGCTCATAAGGAATGAACATCGCGAGCAAAGAAAGCACCGCAATGAGGCTGCAGAGCGTTATCCGGATGGCACGCGCGCTTTTCTTTTCCACAGGCATTTCCTCCTTGACGGCGGCACGCAGGTGCGCCGAGGTACAGAACGATAATCCGCAGGTGCGGCTCGGCACAAAACTAGAACCGAGCGCCCGCAGTGCGGGATGAAGCGAGGTGAAGGTTCGCACTGGCACAGAGCGATGAGCGCGAATGCGCACAGCGCGACAATACCGAGAGACCTTCGCAAAAAACCCTACCTGGGATTGCGGGCGCTATCTCTCGGGCCAGGATATGCCTTCGGGGAAAAAAACATGTGGAGAAACCGGAGACAAAGACCGGGGTCTGTGGTCCATATGCAGTGTATGCAAGGGATTCTTTGCATCAAAAAAGACTGAAAAGCCGCGATTTTTCGACATTTTTCGGGAAAAGGGTTTTGTGGCCATGAAATCGTAAGCAACCGATGGGAAATGCGTGTATTTCCACACCATCCACAGGTTTATCCACAGAAAAGGTGGCTTGGCGAGCAGATTTGGACGAGTTATCCACAAAAATGTATGAGACGAGGTGTGGATGCATGAAAGTTATCCACAGCCGGGAAGGGAAGCCAAGGAGAAAAGCGGCGAAAACAAACCGTCCAACCGCGTGGACTTCGGTCGGTTCTTGTCAAATCCGGGATAGATACTGGATTTCCAGAGTTGGACAGTCTGTGGATAAAAAATTCACTGAAAATCCAGGGAGGCATTCGGGACCGCGTTCAGCGTGAGGTCGGCGATTTCACCCCGGAGCAGACGGTAGAACGCCGCGCTGCCGATCATGGCGGCGTTGTCCGTGCACAGCGCGGGCGGGGGGACAAAGCAGCGCAGGCCAAGCGAATCGGCCCCTGTTTGCAGGTTTCTGCGGAGCAGACGGTTGGACGCCACACCGCCCGCCGCGACGATGGCGCTCGCGCCCGTGTCTTTCGCGGCATCCAGGGTCTTTTCGACCAGGGAATCAACAACGGCCTTGCGGAACGACGCAGCGATATCTTCCGCCGGGAGCGTTTGCCCGACCTTTGCAAGCGCGCGCGTCCGCTGGATGAGCGCGGTTTTCAGCCCGCTGAAGCTGAAATCAAACCGCCCTTCAAGCCTTGGTCTGGGCAAGGCGAGCGCGCTCGCGTCACCCGTCTCCGCGAGCGCGTCCAACAGCGGGCCGCCGGGGTAGGGCAGACCCAGCACGCGCGCGGCCTTGTCGAACGCCTCGCCCGCCGCGTCGTCCTGTGTTTGGCCCAGCAGGCGGTATTCACCGTAATCGCGCACGTGCAGAATGTGGGAATGGCCGCCGGAAACCACCAGACACACAAAGGGCGGCGCAAGGTCCGGATGCGCGATGTAGTTCGCGCAGATGTGGCCCTCAATGTGATGCACAGGGATCAGCGGCAGCCCGGCGGCGTAGGCGAGCGCCTTTGCGGAGCTTACGCCGACCAGGAGCGCCCCGACAAGGCCCGGGCCGTATGTAACGGCGATAGCGTCCAGGTCCCGCAGTGTCACCCGCGCGTCCAGGAGGGCTTGTTCGACAATCGCGTTGACGACCTCGACGTGCTGGCGGGACGCGATTTCCGGCACGACGCCTCCATACAGCGCGTGCGTGTCGACCTGCGACGCGATGACACCGGAGAGCACATGCCGCCCATCCTCGACAATGGCAGCGGCGGTTTCATCGCACGACGTCTCAATCGCCAGGATGCGCGCGTGCCCCGCGGAACGAAGGATATTAACCCGTTCGGTGCAATTGGAGGCGAAGGTCATGTCAGTTTCTTCCTTTTAAATAGAATTCTTGCCACGATGCATGCGAGGAGCATGCACGCCGCATAAAGGACAAAACGGCTTGTAACCTTTGTCACAGCCGCGACAAAAAACTCCAAGGGAAGCATGCGGATCAGCAGGGATTCTGCCGGATCGAGCAGCCACAGGTCGTTGGTAAAAACCATTTCGTGCATGGCGGTGAACCATCCTGAGAAATCGATCAGCGCCCATGCGCCAATGAACAGCACAACCCCCAAAAAGAGGCCGAACCCAATCAGCAAGCCGTCCGCGAGGCACTTTCCCCCTCCCAGGCAAAACGAGGCGGCCAGAAACAGCAGGGAAAAAGCGAAGCAACCTGTCGCCAATCGCTTTGCGCCCTGGAAGAGGGCCAGCACATCCGTCATGTGGTCTCGCTCGCGCTGCGTAAACGTGTCGGATAGCGCGGGTGCCTTCCCGGACAGATAATCGGTCAACTCCACCGCCATCTCGCCGAACGGGGGAGGGGACGACGGATAGTTGCGTGCGTCAAAGGTATACTGCGCAACGGAAAGATATAACAGGCACACCAGCAGCAAAAACCCCGCGAGCGCGGCAAACGCGAGGGAGCACGGTTTTTTCATGCGTACTCCTCCCGGAGCAGCAGCCGGGCAGGTGCGCCGTCGCTGCCTGGGATGAGCAGCGGGAGACAGCGCATGTGATACCAACCCGGTGAAAAGCCGTCCAAAGCTGCGTTTTCTACGATCGTTACGCCTTCGGAAAGCAAAAGCGAATGAACGTCTTTTTCGCACAACTCGCATCCGACCGAGAGTCGATTGATAGCGACCGTCCGAACACCCGCTGCCAGCAGGGAATTCGCTTCCTCCGGGGTAAAGCCGCGCGCCATGTTCTTGAACAGGACGCGCTCCGCGCGGAGCGCGGCAAAGTCCGGCGTTGACCAGTCCACAAGCTGCGCGCAGCCATTCAGCGCGGGAAACGCGAGCGTCTCCACGCCGCCGGGCAAGCCGATGTGCGCGGGTGCGTCGACATGCGTTCCCGTGTGCACGCACATCGCGATCTGTGACGCGTCAAAACCGCTCTCTTCCTTGTGCAAAAACAACGAACGGGAGAAGGGCGGATCGCCAGGATAGACCGGAATACCCTCCACCAGCGGGCGTGTCGCGTCGCGCCACGAGCGTTCGTCCAGCGACATCATGAGGAAGTCGCCGCATACCGCGACCGGCAGAAAGCCCAGTCGCCGGTATACGCGCTGCGCGCGGACATTCCAGGTCTTGACCGCCAGCCGGAAGGCTTGCGGATGGAACGCCTCGCGCAGCCAATCCAGCGCGCAGGAAACGGCCATCGTCCCAAAACCGGAACCAGTTCTGCTGGGGTGCAAGCCGATGCCAAAGTCAAAAGACCGAGAGTCTGTTTCATATATCCCCTGAGCAACAGCCACTTGCGCTTCGCTGCCCCAGCAAAAGAAGCCCCACAACGCGCCGCCGGCGTCGCAAATCCCACGGCACAGCTCGGCCGTTAGGCACTCTTCATTTCCGTCATAAACGTCATACGGGGCGGCATAACGCCACCCCGAAATGTCCAGGAGTTCCGCTTGTGTGAGCGCGCGGGTGAAAAACCGCATACGGGTTCCTCCCTTTGGCCGCTACTGCATCTGCAGATACGCGGTGATGAAGCCATCCAGCTCGCCATCCATCACGCTGTCCACAGCGCCGACCTCAAAGCCGGTGCGGTGGTCCTTTACCATGGTATACGGCTGAAAGACGTAGGAGCGAATCTGGCTGCCCCACTCAATTTTCTTCATTTCGCCCTTGATGTCAGCCATCTGCTCTTCCTTTTCGCGCTCGCGAAGCTCCAGCAGGCGGCTCTTCAGCATGCGGATACAGACCTCGCGGTTCTGCACCTGGGAGCGTTCGTTTTGGCACTGCACGACGATGCCGGAGGGGATATGTGTCATCCGCACAGCTGAGTCGGTCCGGTTAACGTGCTGCCCGCCCGCGCCGGACGCGCGGTAGGTATCGATGCGCACCTCTTCCATGTTCAGCACGAACGCGTTGTCCTCGATGACCGGGGACACATCCAGCGACGAGAACGACGTATGCCGCCGCGCCGAGGAGTCGAAAGGGGAAATGCGCACCAGCCGGTGCACGCCCTTTTCCGACCGCAAAAATCCGTAGGCATTATCGCCCGCCACTTCCCACGTGGCGGATTTGACGCCCGCCTCGTCGCCGGGCAAAAAGTCCAGCATCTTGACGGCAAAGCCCTTCCGCTCGCAGTAGCGCAGGTACATGCGGTGCAGCATCTGCGTCCAGTCTTGCGCCTCCGTGCCGCCCGCGCCCGCGTGCAGGGAGAGGATGGCGTTGTTGTGGTCGTACTCCCCGCGCAGCAGCGTCTCCAGCAACAACGCCTCCACGTCGCGCTCAAGCGACTGAAGGTCGGTCGTCACTTCCGCGACCATCGTAGGGTCGTTTTCTTCATCGATCAGGTCGATCAAGGCTTCCAGGTCGTCCGCGCGGGTATTCAAAGACCGATGCAGCGCGAGCTTGTCGGAAATCTGCTTGGCCCGCTGGTTTACCCTTGTGGAGCGTTCCAGGTCGTTCCAGAAATCCGGCTCCGCCATATCCTGTTCCAGTTCTTGCAGTTCGTTTTGCAGACCGGGCAGGTTAAAGGGAGTCACCCGCCTCGTTGATGCGCTCGCGCAGCGTTTTTACGTCCGCGCGGGATTGGTCCAGCTCAATCATGGGTCAACGTTCCTTTCTGAGAGGTAGGGATTTCTTTACTGCTCTTTGCCGCAGCAGTGCTTGTACTTTTTGCCGCTGCCGCACGGGCAGGGGGAGTTCCGTCCGACCTTGGACGCGGGGGACGCGGTCTTGGGCTTTTGCGGGCCGTCGCCGGCCAGGCGCGCCTGCGTGGGCTGCGCGACCTTTTCGCGCTCCGGCGGACGCCGAAGCTGCGCGTGATACAGCCGGAGCAGCGTGTCCTCGCGGATCAGGCGGACCATCTCGTCGAACATCTCGAAGCCTTCGAATTTGTACTCGACGACGGGGTCCTTGTGGCCGTAGGCGCGCAGACCGATGCCGTCGCGCAGGCGGTCCATCGCGTCAATGTGGTCCATCCAGCGGCGGTCAACGCTCGAAAGCAGCACGACGCGCTCAAATTCCCGCATATCGACGCCCGCGCCGGAAAGTTCCGCCTCGCGCTCCGCGTAATACGCCTCGGAGACGGCGAGCAGCGCGGCCTTAAGGTCGTCGCGGCTCTGGTATTCACCCGCGTGCCCCGCGAACCAGCCCACCGGAACGCAGTACTTCTCCATATAGGAGGAAAGTCCGTCCAAATCCCAATCGGACGGGTCGTCGCCACGGCCGGTGTAAAGCGCGACGGCATCCTCGATCAGGGTATTCGCCATGGTGCGGATCTGCGCGTGCATGTCCTGCCCCTCCAGCACCTGACGGCGCTGGCCGTAGATCACGTCGCGCTGCTGGTTCATCACGTCGTCGTATTGCAGTACGTGGCGGCGGATGTCAAAGTTGCGGCCTTCAATGCGCTTCTGCGCGTTTTCGATCTGCTTGGTGAGCATCTTGGCCTCAATGGGCGTATCCTCGTCCAGGCCAAGCCGTTCAATCATCCCGCTGAACCGCTCGGAGCCAAACAGGCGCATCAGGTCGTCCTCCAACGCGATGAAGAACTGGGAGGAACCCGGGTCGCCCTGGCGGCCGGAACGCCCGCGAAGCTGATTGTCGATACGGCGGCTCTCATGCCGCTCGGTGCCGATGATGTGCAGGCCGCCCGCGGCGACCACGCGCTCGTGCTCGGCGTTGGTTTTCTGCGCGAACTCGACTTCCAGTCGGTTTAGTTCCGCGCGCGCCTGGAGGACCTCTTCGGAAACCTGCTCGTCGTGGCCGACGGCCTCCTCGATCACCGCTTCTTCAATGCCCTGCTGGCGCAGCGCGCGGCGGGCGAGGAACTCCGGGTTGCCGCCGAGCAGGATGTCCGTGCCGCGGCCGGCCATGTTGGTCGCGATGGTGACCGCGCCAAAGTGACCCGCCTGCGCGACAATCTCAGCTTCTTTCGCGTGGAACTTGGCGTTCAGGACCTCGTGCTGGATGCCGCGCAGTTCCAGCATGCGGGAGAGTGCTTCGCTCTTCTCGACGGAAACTGTGCCAACCAGGATCGGCTGGCCGTTCTGGTGCCGCTTGATGATTTCCTCAACCACGGCGCTGAACTTGCCACGCACGGTTTTGTACACGACGTCGTTCATGTCCTGGCGGATCATCGGACGGTTGGTCGGTATCTGCACGACGTCCAGCTTGTAGATGCCCTTGAACTCCTCTTCCTCGGTCTTGGCCGTGCCGGTCATGCCGCTCAGCTTCTTGTACATGCGGAAGTAGTTCTGGAACGTGATGGTCGCGAGCGTCTTGCTCTCGCGCTCCACCGTAACGTGCTCCTTCGCCTCAATAGCCTGATGGAGGCCGTCGCTGTACCGGCGACCGACCATCAGTCGGCCCGTGAACTCGTCCACGATGAGGACCTGGCCATTCTGCACGACATAGTCGTCGTCGCGGTGCATCAGCACATTCGCGCGGAGCGCGGCGTTAATGTGATGGTTGATGTCGTTGTTTTCCACATCGGCCAGGTTTTCCAGACCGAAGTACTGTTCCGCCTTGCGGATGCCCTCCTCGGTCAGGGTGACGGCCTTGTCCTTTTCATCCTTCGTATAGTCCATGTTTTCGCCCAGCCGGCTGACGAACCGGTCTGCCCGCTGGTACATATCCGTGGATTTATCGCCCTGGCCGGAGATGATGAGCGGGGTTCTCGCCTCGTCAATTAGGATGGAGTCGGCCTCGTCCACGATGGCAAAGGCGTGCCCGCGCTGCACCATGTCCTTGCGGTAGATGACCATGTTGTCGCGCAGGTAGTCGAACCCCAGCTCGTTGTTCGTGCCGTAGGTGATGTCGGCGGCGTAGGCCTCCCGGCGCTCGTTGTTCTCCAGGTCATGCACGATGATGCCGACCGTCATGCCGAGCGCGCGGAACAGCTTGCGCATCTGCTCGCCCTGGAACTTGGCCAGGTAGTCGTTGACGGTGACGACGTGCACGCCCTCGCCCGAAAGCGCGTTCAGGTACGCGGCCAGGGTGGCGACATACGTCTTGCCTTCGCCCGTTTTCATCTCCGCGATGCGCCCCTGGTGCAGCACAATGCCGCCCAGCATCTGCACGTGGAAGTGCCGCTTGTCCAGCGTACGCCCCATCGCCTCGCGCGCCACGGAGAAGGCCTCCGGCAGCAGGTCGTCCAGCGTCTCGCCGCCGGCCAGCCGCCTGCGGAACGCTTCCGTCATTCCACGAAGCTCCGCGTCCGTCAGGCGGCGGTGCGCTTCTTCAAAGGTATCGATTTTGGCGGCAATTTTTTCCAGCTTGCGAATCTCGGCATCGTTGGAGCCGCCAAGCAGCGTCTTGAGGAAATTAGCCATGAAAGTTGGTGGGTACCTCCTTAGGGTCGCTTTTTATAGCCGTAAATCATCCTATTATATCACGGATTATCAGGGGTGGCAAATGGCAATCTACTTCCGCAAATGCTTCCCCTTGGGCACCACCTGCGCGATCACATCGCCAACGGCGTAGCCGCGCTCGTCCTCCAGCGCCCCTGCCGCACCCTTGATGCCGGCCAGCATCGCGTCCACTTGCGCGTCGTCCAGCGCGCGCCAATTGGTGCACAGCAGCCCGCCGAGCTTCCCGGGCCACCCGTAACGATTTCCCAGGTAATAAGCTTCCAGGGCGTGCAGCCAAAAATGCTTGGCGTTGTCGACATTGTTATAAAAGGACGGCACAACGAAAAAGCCTTCCCTGATGAACGTTTCTACGGACGGATACCCGGCGCTGTGCCAGTCGTAGTGCCAATCGCAGAGGATGATGTCGCGCGTCACCTCGTCCTTGCGATGCAGCGCGGGATGCATGCCGAAGCGGTCGCCCTCCCACAGGGAATATCCCATGGACAGGGAATCCAGCAGCCGGTCGCCCCACATCATCATGTCCAGGTTCTTTTCGGTCAGGTGATCGTGCAGGATCTTGACCGTGCGGGCGAACAGCGCGTCCGGCGTCTGGCCCTTACACCGGTCGCACATGGCGATGTCGAACACCTCGTCCAGACCCACATGGAACGCTTCGGCGCGGCACGCTTCCGCCATTTCGTCGATCATGGGGAAAATGTACCGATAGACCTCGTCGTCCGCCGCGCACCAGCTATGGTGCACAAAATCCGGCCATTCGGCCTTCGGGTCCACGTTTTGCTGCTCCAATAGCTCCGGATGGTGCTTGAAGAGGGGATAGACCACGCCGCCGTTCGCGCTGTGCAGGGATTGATGCCCAAGGCACGGCAGCAGCGGCACCAGCCGGATGCCCAGGGCCTCGCACGCGTCCGCGACGCGCCGGGCGTCCTCGTATGTGATGGTGCCCGTGCTGTACTCGGGCAGGCAGCGGAACGCGTAGCGCATCTCCAGGATCAGCGTGTTCATTCCAATCGGCGCGAGCCCTTCGCGCAGGAGGCGGATCAGCCCATCGATCGATTCATGTTTGTCAATCGTCGTGTGAAACCCCACGAGTGTTGCGCTGCGATCAAACATAGCGTTCTCCTTTCGGCGGTGTGTTTTCTGTGTACACAATGAGTATAGCAAACATTTCCAGGGCTGCAAAGGGAGGAGCAGGGCAATTTTTGCTTGACATTTTTTGTCGAGCGTTCTATCATTAGGTGAAAGTGTTAATAATTTATGACGGAAAGGACTTCCAAATGAAACATTTAATCTCGTTCTTGCTCGGTTTGGTTCTCCTGCTGTCAGCCGTGACCGGCTTTGCGGAGGATGTGCCGCTCTTTGAAACACCGGCGCCGGAGGCGTCGGACACGGAAACGCAGGAACCGGACGCGACAGCCACAGGGACGGCGGCACCGGCGGCGACCCCGCAGGCGGGAGCTGCCGGAGAGACTGGCGCGGAAACGGCGGAGGCCCTTTTTGCGCGGCTCTATACGGAACACCAGGCGCTGCACGAGATGGATTCCCTGGCCGACAGCGAGGCGGAGCCCCCGCTGCAGTGCTTCTTTCCCACTGAAGCGCCCGAGAGCATCATGAACTGCTTTGACCTGCTTATTGAGGAAAAGCGCGAAGCGCCCAAGGACATGAACGCGGTATACGACCTGTTTCTGGAGGTATTCCTCACGGCCGAAACCATCAGCCGCGGCGAAACCGGCGCGGCGATTGTGAACCTTGAAAAGTACGACGACCAGTATCAGAAAAAAGTGCAGCAGGTAATGCCGGGCGACAAGTGGTGGGTGACGTTCACCTCGGACAAGTACGATGCGCTCATCGTGCCGTTCTATTTCGCGGACGAGGGCGACGCGGTGATCGATGACAGCGTGTATTTCCTGTCTGTGCTTGCGATGGAAGACAAGATGCAGGTGTGGATTTGCGCCGACCAGGAGCTTGTGCGCCAGATGATGCAGGTCATGCTGCCTGCGGACGCCGGGGCGAGCGACGATCCCGTGGATACCTACTTGAACGCATGGGTTGCGGGGGAACAGGGTGCGGATGCGGATGCCGACGGAACGGATGCTGCGGCGTCGCCTTCGTCCGCGCCGACCGATGAGGAGACGGCCACGGCTCAGCCTACCATCGACCCGTCGACGGTCACGATGCCCCCCACGATCGGCACGCCGGGGGATGCCGGCGCCGGCAGCGCCCAGCCTCAGGACGCGCAGAGCACCGGCGGCGGCGGCGGGATGACATTTGCGCAGCCGGACACGCAGCCCGCGGCAAGCGGGACGGACGGGGCGGGCGCGGCGGACCCCGCGAATGCCCAATCATCCACAGGGGACCGGATCGGCGTCGTGACCGTGACGGCAAAGAACACGATCAACCTGCGCGCCGAGCCGAACGCGGAGTCCAAGCGCGTCGCCGAAAGCAGCAACGGCCGCAAGTACGACTGCCTGGAGATCTCGCCGGAAGGCTGGTACAAAATCCGCTTGAAGAACGGCACCGTGGCGTATGTCGCGCCGACACTCGTCGAATACGAGAGCGACACGCCGGAAAGCGGCGCAGGGGAGTAATCCTTCTCGCGTTTTCGCGGCCATGGGCGGGGCGTTGCCAAGGGCAGCGCCCCGCTTTATATAATGCCTCCGCATTTATGGAATAAAACCGGTAGGTTATTGACATTTCCGATTACGTTGTGATACTTTATATGTGACATTTCACGAGTACAACCGGAAGAAATCGAGGTGAGCGCATGCAGGCGTCTGCCAGCCCCGAGCCTGAGATTCTGGTCCGCATGGAAGGCATTGAGAAGTCCTTTCCAGGTGTGCACGCCCTGTCAAACGCACAATTTGAGCTCCGCCCGGGGGAGGTTCACGCGCTCGTCGGTGAGAACGGCGCGGGCAAATCCACCCTGATGAAGGTGCTGACCGGCATCTATGCCAAGGACGCCGGCGGCATTGAAGTCTGCGGAAAGCCCGTGGAGATCAGGAGCGCGCGGGAGGCGCAGGCCCTGGGCATCAGCATCATCCACCAGGAACTGAACCTGATGCGGGACCTGTCGGTGGCGGAGAACATCTACATCGGCAGGGAGCCGATGCGCGGCATCATTGTGGACCACAAAAAACAAAACGAGTGGACGGAGGCGCTCCTCCGCTCGCTGAATATCGATATCTCGCCGACGCGCAAGGTGGCGACGCTGACCGTGGCCAAGCAGCAGATGGTCGAGATCGCCAAGGCGCTTTCCTTTGACAATACGCGCATCCTGATCATGGACGAGCCGTCGGCCGCGCTGACGGAGTCCGAGATCGAGGATCTGTTCCGCTTTATCCGCGACATGAAAAGCCGGGGTGTCGGCATCATCTATATTTCCCACCGCATGGGCGAGCTGAAGCAGATTTCCGACCGCATCACCGTCATGCGCGACGGCCAATACGTCGGCACGCTGACCACGGCGGAGACGGACATGGACACGATCATCAGCATGATGGTCGGCCGTGTCATCTACGAGCACCCCAAGGAGAAGAGCGCCGTGCCCGAGGGCGCGCCCGTGGCGCTGGAGGTGCGCCACCTCACGTCGCGCGAGGTGAAGGATGTCTCCTTCACGCTCCGCAGGGGCGAGATCCTCGGCGTCGCCGGGCTGATGGGCGCGGGGCGCACGGAGACGGCGCGGCTCATCTGCGGCGCGGATAAGCGCGACGCGGGCGAGATCATCGTTAGCGGGAAACGGGTGAACATCAAGACGCCGAGCGACGCCGTGGCCGCGGGCATCGGCTACCTGTCCGAAGACCGCAAGCAGTTCGGCCTGTGTCTGCAGCTTTCCGTCGCCAACAATGTCGCGCTGGCAACGCTGAACGAGTTCTCCGGGAAGCTCGTGGTGAAAGAGCAGAAGATACGGCAGACGGCGCACGAGTACCAGGGGCGCATCAACATCAAGACGCCGACGGTGGACAGCCTGGTCCGCAGCCTGTCCGGCGGAAACCAGCAGAAGGTCGTCGTGGCCAAGTGGCTGGTGCGCAACTGCGACATTCTGATCTTTGACGAGCCGACGCGCGGCATCGACGTCGGCGCGAAAAGCGAGATATACAAGCTCATGAACCAACTGGCCTCGGAGGGGAAGTCCATCATCATGATCTCCTCGGAAATGCCGGAGCTGCTCCGCATGAGCGACCGCATCGTCGTGATGTGCGAAGGGGAAAAGACGGGCGAGCTTAGCATCGAGGAAGCCACACAGGAAAAGATCATGGCGCTGGCCGCGCCGCGCAAATAGGGAGGGTACGACGATGCAGACGACGGTGGCCCGGAAAAGCTTCAGCATGCAGAAACTGCTCGCCCCGGCGGCGCTGGTGATCCTGTACGTGTTTTTCGCGCTTTTTGGTAAAAACTTCTTCTCCACGTACACGCTGAAAACCATTCTGGAATCCGCGTATTATATCGGGTTCATGGCCTTTGGCGTGACGTTTGTGATCATTACGGGCGGCATTGACCTGTCCATCGGCACGGTGATGATGTGCTCGGCCATCGTGGGCGGCGTGGCGTTCAGCATGTGGGGCTGGCCGCTGTGGCTGGCGCTGTGCCTGGTGCCACTGACCGGTCTGATGTTTGGCTTCTTGAACGGCTTCCTCGTCGCGAAGCTGAAACTCCCGCCGTTCATCGCCACGCTTGGTACGATGCTGGTCTCCCAGGGCTTTGGCTCGATTATCTCCAAGGTGCAGACGCAGCGGTACCCGACGATCGGCTCGGCAAACGAGTGGTTCAAGACCGTTTTCTACCGGACGGGCCAATTCCCGACCGGCTCCGTCTACCTGATTGTCGCGTTTCTGATCGCCGCGTTCCTGCTGAACATGACGCGGTTTGGGCGGTACACGTTCGCCATTGGCTCCAATGAGGAAGCGACGCGGCTGTCCGGCGTGAAGGTGGACCGGTGGAAGATGATGGTGTACGCGGTCTGCGGCTTGTTCGCGGGCGTGGCGGGCATCTTCTACGCCGCGACGTACACCACGGCGATCCCTGGCACAGGCAATGGCGAGGAGTTGAATGCCATCGCGGGCGTCGTCATCGGCGGCACGTCCATGGCCGGCGGATCGGGCACGATGGTCGGCACGCTGATCGGCGTGTTCATCATGGCCACGCTGAAAAGGGGCCTTGCCTCCATGGGGCTGCAGGCGCACTGGCAGACGTTCATCACGGGCTTTGTCGTCATCGGCGCGGTGCTGCTGGACAACCTGCGCAACAACGCGGCCACAAGGGTCAAGGCCGTGGACAGGATCGACAAGGAGCAATAGATACGGTGGGGATTTCTTGCGAAATCCCCTTATGGCGCCCGATTTTTCAAATCAGCGCCGCCATCTAGGTTTTAGGCGCGTACGCGCTTGAAATAAAACATCAGGAGGTATCGGCAGGTATGAAGAAATTCCTCTCTATCGCGCTGGCGCTGGTTCTCGTACTCGGTTGCGTCTCGCTCGTGTCGGCGGAAGGCATGTACATTTCCGTCATTTCCAAGGGCGAACAGCACGCGTTCTGGATGGCGGTCCGCAAGGGCTGCGAGGACGCGGCGAAAGAGTACGGCGTTGAAATGTTCTACTATGGCCCGCCCAGCGAGGCCGACATCGTCCCGCAGGTGGACATGCTGAAATCCGAGATGGCGAAGAACCCGGCCGCGCTGGCCCTGGCCGCGCTGTCCACGGACGCCGTCATGGAGCAGCTCCAGGAGTGCATCGACAAGAAGATCCCGGTGATCGGGTTCGACTCCGGTGTGCCCAACGCCCCCGAGGGCGCGATTTTCGCGACCGCTTCCACGAACAACCAGAACGCCGCGGCCCTGGCTGCTGACGAAATGTTCAAGCTGGAAGCCCTGCAGGAGAAGATCGCCGCCGCCACCCCGGAAAAACCGGTTGTGATCGCCGTGCTGTCCCAGGACGCGACGAGCGAATCCGTCACCGGCCGCACGACCGGCTTTGTCAACAGGATGATCGACCTGTGCGCGGCCGTGGGCACCGTGTCCGTGAAGGGGCATGACCTGTGGGCCACGCCGGTGGACGGCGCGAACATCATCATCCACGTGGAAATCGCCGCGACGCCGGGTGTTGGCGATGTGACGAACTCCGCGAACGCCGTGCTGAACATGGATAACCTGGCCGCGCTGTTCTGCTCCAACGAAGGCGCTGTGACCGGGCTGCTGGCCGCGACGGCGGACGGCTCCGACCTGGCCGAGGGCGCGCGCTACGGCGACGTGCTGGTGGCCGGCTTTGACGCGGGCGCCCCGCAGAAGAACGCGATCCGGAACGGCTGGTTTGTCGGCTCCGTGACGCAGGACCCGTACCGCATCGGCTACCTGGCCGTGGAGCTTGCCTTCAAGGCGGCCAGCGGCGAGGCGGTGGAGGATGTGGACACCGGCGCGAAGTGGTACACGAAGGACAACATTGACGATGAGGACATCGCGCTGCTGGTGTACGACTGATCGAGGGCGACTGGTAATAGGATAGCTGAGGAAGGGGTTTCGCAAGAAATCCCTTCCTTTTGCGATGCGGAGGGAGATAATTTGGACAACTATACGGAAATCAACGCAAAGACCATTGACCGATGGGTGGATGAGGGATGGGAGTGGGGCGTCGCCGTATCGCCCGAGGTGTGTGCGAATGCACGGCGTGGCGACTGGAATGTCGTGCTCACCCCAACCAAGCCGGTCCCGAAGGAATGGTTCCCGCCGCTAAAGGGTGTGAATTTGCTCGGGCTGGCGAGCGGCGGCGGGCAGCAGATGCCGGTTTTCGCGTTGCTCGGGGCGAATTGCACCGTGATGGACCTGTCGGACCGGCAGCTTGACAGCGAACGGACCGTATCCCGGCGCGAAGGATACGCGATCAGCATTGTGAAAGCCGACATGACGAAGCGTTTTCCGTTCGAGGATGGCTCGTTTGATATGATCTTTCACCCGGTGTCAAACTGCTATGTGGAGGATGTGTATCACGTCTGGCGCGAGTGCCATCGCGTGCTGCGCCCGGGCGGCATCCTGCTGGCCGGGATGGACAACGGGTTCAACTTCCTGTTTGACAGCTATGAGCGGCCGCTCACGATCGCGAACAAGCTGCCGTTCAACCCGCTGAAAAACCCGGAGCAAATGGAAAAACTGCGGAAGGGCGATGACGGCATACAGTTCAGCCACACGTTTGACGAGCAGATCGGAGGCCAGATCAAGGCGGGCTTTGTGATTGTGGGCGCGTATGAGGATTTTAACAAGGACGCTGACGCGGTCGCGGACGGCATTCCGGCGTATTGGGCAACGAAGGCGGTGCGGGGGTAGGGGGTACGGAAGCGGTCAGCGGTTGGCCCTCTTGAACTCGTCAATCACCAGAAAAACCGCCTGCACTTGGTCGGGCGTCAAGGTAGAGACATCCAACGTGGTGGGTTGGGCGCTCTGCAGACCAAGCAGATAATCGACAGAAACACCAAAGACGCGCGATATCTTTATCATCACCTCAAAGGAGGGCATGCGCTCGCCGCGCTCATACATGCCGACGGTTGCCTTCGCGAGGCCAAGGCGCTCGGCCAACTGTTCTTGCGACATGCGCCGAGCCTCCCGAAGTGCCAACAGCGTTTTGCCAAAACCGATAATCATTACAATCACCCACTTTTTGCCAGTTTATCACCATGGAGGACACTATTGGTTGTCAACGAGGTTAACAAAATGTGTTCTTCGGGGTAAACTGACAGTGGGTGGTGATTATATGGCGGATAAAGAGCAAGAAGATTTTATCAATTTCCAACAAGCCCTTGACGAAGTGCTCGGCAGCGTGGAATTCGCCCGCGCGCTTGGGCAAACGTACGCAATTGCCCGCGCGGCGTTCATCGCGGGTTGGAAAGCGTCCGGCAGCGGAAAGCCCGTTCCGGGAATTCTGCCATTCAACTATCCGAATATACGTATCGACAACAACCAAACAGACAAGGGGTAGGAATTCCTGGCGGAATTCCCTTATGGCGCCTGATTTTTCAAATCAACGCCGCCGTCATAAAAAAACCGGCCGCAAAGCGGCCGGAGAGGGGCGTCCAGAGGATATATCCCTCTGGTGGGGGTCCAGGGGGCAAAGCCCCCTGGCGTTCTCCCCTTACACCGCCTCCACAATCGTCGTAACGCCCATGCCGCCGCCGACGCACAGCGTCGCCAGCCCCGTCTTTTTCCCGCTCCGCTTCATCTCATACAGTAGAGAGACCAAAATCCGGCAGCCGGAAGCGCCGATGGGGTGGCCCAGCGCGATGGCGCCGCCGTTCACGTTCACTTTCGCCGCGTCCAGGCCGAGCAGCTTGCCGACCGCCAGAGACTGCGCCGCGAACGCCTCGTTCGCCTCGATCAGGTCAATCTGGTCCAGCGTCATCCCCGCCTTATCCAGCGCCTTGCGCGTGGAGAACACGGGGCCGATGCCCATCACGCGCGGCTCGCACCCGGCGGAAGCCGACGCGACGATTTTCGCCATCGGCTTGACACCCAGCGCCGCCGCCTTCGCCGCGCTCATCACCACGATGGCGGCCGCACCGTCGTTGATGCCGGACGCGTTGGCCGCGGTCACGGTGCCATCGGGCTTGAACGCGGGGCGCAGCTTCGCCAGCCCTTCGGCTGTGACGCCCGCGCGCGGGTATTCGTCCTTGTCAAACGGAACGATGTCCTTCTTCACCTTGATCGGCACCGGCACGATCTCCTCCGCGAACTTCCCGGCGTTCTGCGCGGCTTCGCACTTCTGCTGACTCTCCGCCGCGAACGCGTCCTGCATCTCACGGGTGATGCCGTATTCCTCGGCCAGGTTTTCCGCCGTGATGCCCATATGATAGTCGCCGAACGCGTCCCACAGGCCGTCCTTGATCATCGTGTCCACCAGCTTGCCATCGTTCATCTGGTAGCCGTAGCGCGCCTTCATCAGCGCGTAGGGGGAGGCGCTCATGTTCTCCACGCCGCCCACGACGACGATCTCCGCGTCGCCCGCCTCAATCAGCGCGGCGGCGAGGTTCACGGCCTTCAGACCCGAGCCGCACACGTTGTTGATGGTCATCGCCGGCACGGAAACCGGAATGCCCGCGCCGATGGCCGCCTGCCGCGCGACGTTCTGGCCAAGCCCGGCGGAGAGGATGCAGCCCAGGATGACCTCGTCCACCTGATCCGGCGCGACGCCCGCGCGGTTCAGCGCCTCTTTGATCACAATGCTGCCAAGCTCCGGCGCGGGAACACCCGCCAGGGTGCCGCCGAATTTGCCGATTGCGGTGCGCGCGCCGCCCGCGAGAACGATCTGCTTGCTCATATTTCCGCTCCTTTGATTTGTTTGCTCTGTTACGCGTCTACGCGCATGGTTCCGAGGTTCGGATCCACGATCAGCTCCGCGCCGGTCGCGGCCTTGATGTCGTCCAGCGTGCAATCCTCCGCCAGCTCGCGCAGCACAAGGCCCTCGGGCGTGACGTCGATGACGCCCATCTCCGTGATGATGCGGTCCACAACGCCCGCGGCGGTCAGCGGGAAGCTGCACGCCTCCAGAATCTTGTGGTTGCCCTTGGCCGTGTGCTCCATCGCGACGATGACACGCCGCGCGCCGACGACCAGATCCATCGCGCCGCCCATGCCGGGGACTTTTTTGCCGGGAACCATCCAGTTTGCGAGGTTTCCGGCCTTGTCCACCTGCAGCGCGCCGAGCACCGTGATGTCCACGTGCCCGCCGCGAATGATGGCGAAAGAAGCGGCGCTGTCAAAGAACACCGCGCCGGGGAGCGCCGTGACATACGCGCCGCCCGCGTTGAAGTGATCCTTGTCCTCCTTGCCCGGTTCGGGGGAGGGGCCGACGCCCAGCATGCCGTTCTCCGCCTGGAACGTGACATGCACGCCCTCGGGGATGTAGTTGGCGACCAGGGTGGGCAGGCCGATGCCCAGGTTGACGACATATCCGTCCTGCAGTTCCAGCGCGACGCGCTTTGCAATCCTGTTTTTCGTGTCCATCGCTCAGCCCTCCGCCTTGACGATCGCGTGGATGTAGATGCCCGGCACGGTGACGAGCTCCGGATCAAGCTCGCCTGCCGGCACGATCTTTTCCGCCTCTGCCACAGCGTATTTGCACGCGGCGGGCATGATGGCGTTGAAATTCTTCGTGGTGCCGCGCATGTAGCAGTTGCCAAGCTCATCCGCGACGGTGGCGTGCACGAACGCGACATCCCCGGGCAGCGCCTCTTCCATCAGATATTCGCGCCCGTGAAGCGTCATCGGCGTCCGGCCGCGCTCCACGATCGTCTTGACGCCGACCGGCGTGAGGAACGCCGCGATGCCCGCGCCCGCCGCGCGGATGCGCTCGGCCAGCGTGCCCTGCGGGTTCAGCTCCACGCTGTCCGGGTTTTCAATCACCATGCGGCCCGTTTCGACATTCGCGCCGATGTAGGAGGCATAGACTTTTTTCACACGGCCCTGCTGCTGCAGCTTGATCGTGTTGGTGTCCGCTGTTCCCGTATCGTTGGATACGATGGTCAGATCGCGCGCGTTTGCTTCAAGAAGCGCGCCTACGAGCGTCTCCGGGCTGCCGCCCTGCAGAAAACCGCCGATCATCAGCACGTCGCCGTCCTTGACGTGGGCGACGGCTTCTTTGGCCGTCGTCAGCTTGTTCATAGGCAATTCCCTCCCATTTGTAGTGGGTATTTAACTATATTTATAGTATATACGGCGGGGAAGGGACTGTCAACGAGGGGCGGCTGCGCACGAAGGAAAAGAAAGGGAAAAAAGCGGATTGACGGCTGTCTTTGTCTGCGATATAGTTTAAGCGTAAGGATTCCTTGCGGAAGCCCCTCGGTATTGTCGCGCTGGCTGCCTGGCATTGTCGCGCTCGCCCTTCGGTTGATCGCTCTGTGCCAGTCGGCATCTCCGGGTCGCTGTATCCCGCACTGCGGGCGCTTCCCTCCGATGCCCGTAGGGCCATCGCTCTGTACCTCGGCGCACCTTCGGGTCGCTTCATCGCCCACTGGGCGTGCTTCCCTCCGGTGCCCCTTATGGCGCCCGATTCTTCGAATCAGCGCCGCCGTCGATGTTGATTCTGTGCACTTTATAGGAAAGGTGGGGAACAAGGTGGTCTCGTACTCCTATTCGCCTACGGGGTTCCTCGGCATCGTGGTTTCGATGCTGCCGCTCACGTTGATTATGATCGTCCCGGGATGCGTTGCGCTCACGCTGGCGCATCGGAAAGGGTATCGCGGCGCGCGGTATTTTTGCATGGGCTTTTTTCTGAGCATCTTTGGTCTGCTGTTTGTCGGCTTCATGCCGGAGGAGGAAAATCAGTACATCGGGAAGCTGCGCAGGGCGATTCGGGAGGAGAAGGAGATAGCGGACAAGACGAACCCATAGCGCGCATCCGTCACGTCCCAGCGTTCAGCTCCACCACGTCCACCACCGCGCCGCCCAAACACACGTCCCCATCGTACAGCACGATGGACTGTCCCGGCGTCACGGCGCGCTGCGGCGCGTGCGCGATCACGCGCAGCTTATCGCCCTGCACCTCCACGCGCACGCGCTGGTCTGCCTGCCGGTAGCGGTACTTTGCTGTGCAGTCAAACGACGCGGCGGGCGCCGCCCCCGAAATCCAGGTCGCGCCGTCCGCCTCGCACACGGTGGAATACAGCCGAGGCGAGTCCTGCCCCTGCTCCACGACGAGCCGGTTGTTCTCCAAATCTTTCTCCACCACAAACCACCGCTCGCCGCTGCCGGGACGGCCGCCGATGCCAAGCCCGCGCCGCTGGCCGAGCGTGTAGTACATCAGCCCGTCGTGCCGGCCGATCACTTCGCCCGCCATCGTCACAATGTCCCCGGGCCGCGCGGGCAGAAATCCCCGCAAAAACGCCTTGAAATCGCGCTCGCCAATGAAACACACGCCGGTGGAATCCCGCTTTTCCGCCACGGGCAGCTTGGCTTCCCGCGCGATGGCGCGCACATCGGCCTTTGTCAGCCCGCCGACAGGGAACACCGCCCGGCTGAGCGCGGGCTGCGCCAGCATGTACAGAAAATAGCTCTGGTCCTTGTTCGGGTCCACACCGCGCAGAAGCTCCACCACATGCGCGCCTTCCCGCAGGTTTGCGAAATGCCCGGTCGCGAGCTTGTCCGCGCCGAGCTGCATCGCGAAATCCAGAAACGCCTTGAACTTGATCTCCCGGTTGCACAGCACGTCCGGATTGGGCGTGCGGCCCTTCTCATATTCCGATAGGAAATGGCTGAACACGCGGTCGCGGTACTCGGCCGTGAAATTGACTGCGTAGTAGGGGATGCCGATCACATCGCAGACGGCGCGCACGTCCTCCCAGTCCTGGGTGGCGGTGCACAGGCCGCTGTCGTCCGTCTCCTCCCAGTTCTTCATGAACACGCCGATGACCTCGTGCCCGGCACGGTGCAGCAACAGCGCGCTGACGGCGGAATCCACCCCGCCGGACATCCCGACGACGATCCTCATCGCGTGGACAGCAGGCGGTCCACCTGCGCGCAGGCGTCCTTTGTGACCGCATCGATGGAGCGCATGGCGTCGATGGGGCGCACGCGGTCCGGGTGCAGCCGCGCGAGCTTCGCGTAGGCATCATAGACGCGCTGGAAGAACGCCTCGCCCGCGCGCTCGATCCGGTCCAGCTTGGTCGCGGAGGAGCGGCGCAAAAGCCCGGTCTGCGCGTCCACGACAAACAGCAGTGTCAGGTCCGGCAGCGTGCCGTCGATGGCGAACGCGTTGATCGCCGTCACCCGGTCGACGCCCAGCTCGCGCCCCGCGCCCTGGTAGACGATGCTGGCATCGACAAACCGGTCGCACAGCACCACCTTGCCCTCCGCCAGCGCCGGGCGGATCAAATCCCGGACGTGCTGCGCGCGCGCGGCGGCGTACAGCAGCGCCTCGGTTTCCGCGCAGACGGTCTTTTCCGGGTCCAGCACCAGGTGCCGGATGTCCTCGGAAATGGGCGTGCCGCCCGGTTCGCGCGTGGTCAGCACGTCATACCCCCGGCTCTTGATGTACGCGGCTACGGCGTTCATCTGCGTGGTTTTGCCGCTGCCGTCCAGACCCTCGATGCTGACGAAGAAGCCGCGCGGCGGCGCCGCTTCGTCGCCCAGCAGCGCGGCCGCCGCGTCCGCCACCGTCGGCGCGATGATGTCAGCGCCGGCTGCCCGCAGTTCTTCTTCCGAGCCGTAGCCCCAGCCCGCGCCGATGGCGGAAAGGCCGAGCGCCTTGGCGGCCTCCATGTCAAACCGGCGGTCGCCGACCATGGCCGCGCGCTTGTACCGCACCGGCAGCGCGTCGTGCAGCAGCGATTCCTTGCTCTCCTCCCGCCGCTCCAGCGACGCGCCGATCACGCGGTCGAAAAACCGCGACAGGCCGAAATGCTCCAGCACGCGGTGCACGGACACGGACGGCTTGGCGCTCGCCAGCGCGATGTATACGCCCTGTGCCTTGAGCTGGCGCAGCAGATTTGGGATGCCCGCGAACACATGCGCGTTCAGCACGCCGCTTTCCGTATAGTGCGCGCGGTAGATATCCACGGCCTTCTCGGCCTGCTCCACGGACAGCCCCGCGTATTGCTGAAACGAATTGTACAGCGGCGGCCCGACAAACAGGCGCAGCAGCGCCTCGTCGATGGGCTCCGCGCCCATCTGTTCGATGGTATACCGCGCGGAACCCATGATGCCGGGGGCGGACGCCGTCAGCGTCCCATCCAGGTCGAACAACACCGCGTCATATCGCATAGCAATCCCTCACTTCACACAGATCAAGCATTCGTTTTCCACGCCGAACCGGCGGCCCGGCGGATAGGACAACAAGTTCTTCACGGCCCTGCCGGTGACCGTTTCGCCCGGCAGCAGCACCGGTATGCCCGGCGGGTACAGTCCCGCGCCGATGGCGGCGACGCGCCCTTCGGCCTTCGCCAGCGGCACAAGCTCCTGCGGTGCGAGCGCCGCGTCCCGGACGGACATCGCCCGTTCGCCCGGGGGAGGCGCTGCCAGAGAAACCGGCGGCAGCGGATCGTGGACGGGCAGGGCGTCCAGCGCGGCAAACAGCCGGTCAAAGGACGATTTTTCGTCGCACACCGTGCAGATGCACACCAGGAACGCGTCGTCCGCCATCTCCACGTCCACGCCGCGCGCTTCCATGCACGCCTGCGCCTCAAAGCCGGTCAACCCCCGCCCGCGCGTATCGATCACCAGGCGCGTGGGGTCGTCGGTGGGGACATCGCGCAACCCGGGGAGCGCGGCCAGCCGCGCGCGGAAATCCGCCAGCAGCGCCACCAGCCTTGCCAGTGCAGAGGTACCGTGCCTGTCCATCCACGCGCGCGCGTCGTCCAGCGACGCCAGGATGGGGAAGGGCGGGCTGGAGGTCTGCACCATGCGCAGCGTGCGCCGTGCGCGGTCCGCGTCGATCCTGTCCGACAGGTGCAGCCACGCCGCGCCGGTCAGCGCGGGCAGCGTCTTGTGCGCGCTCTGCACCCAGGCGTCCGCGCCGAACGCGCCCGCGCTCTTTGGCGCGTCCCACCAGGGGAAGTGCGCGCCGTGCGCCTCGTCCACGAGCAGTAGTATGCCCCGCGCCTGCGCCTTCGCCGAAAGGGGCGCGATATCCGGGCAATGCCCGTAGTAGTCGGGCCGCGTAACCAGGATGGCTTTCGCCTTTGGATATTGCCCGATGGCGGCATCCATATCATCCGTGAACACCGCGTCGATGCCGCCCCACACGCACGCGGAAATCGCGGCATGGTGCGCGTCCCGGGGCAGGATGAGCGTTTCGCCCGGGTTGACGGCGGTCAGCAGCATCGCGAGCAGGCCGGCGGTCGAGCCGCCCGTCAGCATCAGCGTGCGCGCCGCGCCGCAGGACAACGCGGCCAGCCGCTCCGCCTCGGCAATGGCGGACATGGGCGCGTACAGGTCGTCCGTCCGCGCGAGCTCCGTCATGTCCAGGGGGGACAGCAGCCCCTTGTGGCCGGGCATATGGAAGCGCGTGGTGTTCCGCGCGGCGTCCAGCATCGCCCAGACCGGGCCGTGCACGTCGAAATTCGTCATTGCACGGGTTCCTTCCCGACCATCTTCTGATCCCACAGGCCGTACTGCGCCGTGTTCCGCAGCGCGGACAGCATCAGCGTTTCCAGGTTCGGGTGCGTTTTTGCCAGCGATTTGATGAGGTCCTTCGCCTCCTGCCGCGCGGTGTGCCCGTTGGCGGGGCAGGGGCTGGGGATCACGGGCAGCGCGAGCGTGCGCGCCATGTGGATGATGTGCTTCTCCGGCAGGTACACCATGGGCCGGATGACGGTCATTCCCGTGCGCGACAAATACGTGACCGGGTGGAATGTGTGCAGCCGCCCCTCGTAAAAAAGACTCATAATGAACGTTTCCAGCACATCCTCGCGGTGATGGCCGAGCGCCAGCTTGTTGCAACCGCGCTCCGCCGCCAGTTCGTTCAGCGCGCCGCGCCGCATCTTGGCGCAAAGGGCGCAGGGGTTCTTCTCCTTGCGCTCCTCGAAGATGATTTTGCCTATATCCGTTTTTTTGATCGTCAGCGGCACGCCGATCTTCTCGCACAGCGCCTCGACGCCCGTTGTGTCAAACGGCTCCAGCCCCATGGTCAGCGTCAGCGCCTGGAGCGTAAAGTTCTTATGGGAGAACAACCGATACAGCGCCAGCGCGCGCAGGAGCAGCAGGCTGTCCTTGCCGCCCGATACGCCGACGGCCACGCTGTCGCCGTCTTGCAGCATGTCGAAATCCTGGTCGGCGCGCCGGATGCAGCCCAGCACGGTTTTCACGCGATCACCCTTTCGAAGGGAGAATAAGTGCAATAAAGTGGAACATCGAGCATGATACCATGGATGGGGGGCGATGTAAACCGGGGAGTGGTTACGCCATTGTCCTGAGGCGCTCCAGTTCCTCAATCATTGCCCGCGAAACGGACGGTGCCGCGATCAAGGAGAGGCGATACATGCCCTGTTCGCTTCCCGTCAACGTAAAGTCAAATTGCGCGCTTTCTCCGTGCCGGTTCAGTTCCGCCATCCACTCGCCGCTTTTTCCCAATACCCACGGCTCTTTTTCCGGGCTGAACACAAACGCGAGCAGCACAACAAGGCCTTTCTGTTGCAGCCGATGCTTGCCTTGCAGATACAGTGAAAGCATGTCCTCCGAGCGTTCCTCGACACGCTTCATAAAGGAATCCTTTAGCTCCGGTGAAGTGAACATCTCCCGTACAGCTTCCTCCGAGACGCGCCAACTGCCGCCGACACGATCCCCCCGAAGCGTTCCGTTCTCAATATACCTGCGGACTGTGCGGGGATGCACGCCCAGAATGTTTGCCACGTCATCAATGGTATAGATCACAGGTCTAGCCCCTCCGTTTCAGGGATAAGTATCCGCTTGACCGCAACAATGGAATCACCCACTTCCGTCAAAAATGGGCGCTCTAGCAATACCTGCTTTTCGCCGAGGCGAACAATCCCCGCGCGCGTATGCAGGCAGTGCTTGCTATGGCAGACTAGGTTCATCGGGTCAAAGCGTAGCAAATGAATATCGTCCTCAAACGAAATCAAAGGTTGGTTTAGGAAGTCAGCTATTTTCCGCTCGTTGTTTTTTGCGTAGGATGATAGTAGCGCCTCGGCTGTTTGACGGTCAGACGGGTCTACTTCTGTCTCAATTTCCCCAAGCGCCAGCTTTTGCCGCAGCCAAGCGAATATCGGGAGTCTTGTCTGCGTCCATTCGGACTGCCACTTCGGGCACAGCGCGTCTGCCGATAAGCACAAAACCGCTCCCGAAGCCATACAGCGCAACCGGTAGTCGGCGAGCAACCTGTCGTTTTGCGCAAGCAGGGGGAAAATGAAAGAGTTGGCCTCATCCGCCGCATTCCCCGCTATGCGTTGTGCCATCTGTATTTCCACATACGCGGCGGTGCCCTCCATGCCCTCAATGCCGTTGTCGTACGCGAGAAAATCCGGCCCAACTTCCATCACCCGCTGCCTTCGCAAGGAAGCTATCTTTTTTAGACAGCCGTAAAGCGCAATGGGGTCATGTTCCACGTACATTTCCGCAAGAATCCTGTTTTCCGCAATCAACAATGCAACCGAACGCGCGGTGTGGGGGTAGCGCGGCCGCAAAAGCTCATTGGGGAAGGGCAACGCGAGTTCCGCCATTTGAAAGCAGTGGAACATCTCATGCGCGATGCCCGCGGTGACCTGGGCGATGGAAGGATGATTGGGCAGGGTTCGCGTATCCCATATCGCGGCGAAGTGATTGTGATACCGCACCGCCGTGCAGCCCATCAAGTCCGGGTCAGGGCCTTCCGCTGCCCAAATGTCATCGCTGATCCGCGAAAACCGCTCGGGGTAGTCATTTCCCACTGCGACCTGGTTCTTTTCATCGTACAAAATGAACGGAAAAGGTGTAAAGCCTGGCCAAATATTAGAAACGGTATAGATATATTTCTGAATCTCTCTTGCGATGGCTACTTTTTCAGCAAGATTCACAAAACTAACCTCCGCATTCTTGATTTGTCTCATATATACAGTATAGTCCGAAAAATACTTTTTTGTCAATCGCGGATGATTTTTACCTTGACACGAACGCCTTTTCGTGTTACCCTATACGCGGATCAAAACTTCATATGTCACTCATCCAGAGAGGTGGAGGGATTGGGCCCGATGAAACCCGGCAACCGGCGCTTTCGCAAGCGTGCGGTGCCAATTCCCACAGCGCTTGCGCTGGCAGATGAGGCGGAGATACCGAATTCACCAAGCCCTCTGCATCGCGGAGGGTTTCTTTGTTGGAAAGGAAGGCTATCATGAAATCATACTTTACCTCCGAATCCGTCACCGAGGGGCATCCGGACAAGCTGTGCGACCAGGTTTCCGACGCCGTGCTGGACGCCATTCTCGCGAAAGACCCGATGGCGCGCGTTGCGTGCGAGACGGCGGCCACCACTGGCCTCGTGCTCGTCATGGGCGAAATCACGACGAACACCTACGTGCCGATTGATGAGGTCGCGCGTGGCGTCGTGCTGGACATCGGCTACGACCGGGCAAAATACGGCTTTGACGGCAACACGTGCGCCGTGCTGACCGCTGTGCATGAGCAGTCGCCCGACATCGCACAGGGCGTGAACCGCGCGCTGGAAATCCGCGAGAACGCGGGGGAGGACGACCTCGGCGCGGGCGACCAGGGCATGATGTTCGGCTTCGCCTGCGACGAGACGCCGGAAAAAATGCCGCTGTCCATCTCGCTTGCCCACCGTTTGGCGCGGCAGCTTACGAAGGTGCGCAAGGAGCAAGTTTTGCCGTGGCTGCGGCCGGACGGCAAGACGCAGGTGACGGTGGAGTTTGAGGACGGGCGGCCCGTGCGGCTGGACACCATCGTCGTCAGCGCGCAGCACAACCCGGACGTTACACAGGCGGTCATCCGCGAGGGCATTGTCAGCGAGGTGATCCGGCCGATCGTCGCGCCGGAATTGATCGATGCAAAGACGCGCTTCCTCGTCAATCCGACGGGCCGGTTCGTGATCGGCGGGCCGATCGGGGATTCCGGCCTGACGGGCCGCAAGATCATCGTGGACAGCTACGGCGGCGTGGCGCGGCACGGCGGCGGCGCGTTCTCCGGCAAGGACCCGACCAAGGTGGACCGCAGCGCGGCCTACGCGGCGCGGCACGTGGCGAAGAACCTGGTCGCGGCAGGGCTGGCGAAGCGGTGTGAGGTGGCGCTGTCCTACGCGATCGGCGTGGCGCACCCGTTGTCCATCATGGTGGATACGTTCGGCACGGGCATTCTGCCGGACGATAAGCTGTCCGAGATCGTCCGCGAGGCGTTCGACCTGCGCCCCTACGCGATCATCCGCACGCTCGACCTCCGGCGGCCCCTCTACCGGCAGACGGCCAGCTACGGCCACTTTGGCCGGGACGACCTGGACGTGCCGTGGGAAAAGACGGACCGTGCAAACGATTTGCGCGCGCTGGCGGGGATGTAGTATCATATAGCATATGGAAAAGATAGAGGCCCTTGTGACGGACGTTTCGTTCCGGAACGACGAGAATGGGTTTACGGTGCTGCAGGTGCGCCTGGACGACGGCAGGCGCACCGCGGCCGTCGGCGTGATGCCGGAACTCGCCAGCGGCGAGCGCGTCATTTTCTCCGGCGACTGGGGGGAGCACCCGCAGTACGGCAAGCAGATTCGCGTCGCGATGTGCGAAGTTGTCAAGCCCACCACCGCGCGCGGCGTGGAGCGGTATCTGGCGTCCGGGCTGGTGCGCGGCATCGGCCCGGCGACGGCGAAGCAGATTGTACAGCACTTCGGGCAGGACGCGCTGGACATCATGCAGTACGCGCCCGAGCGCCTGAAGGAAATCGACGGCATCGGCACCAAGCGCGCGAAGATGATCGCGGAATCCTTCGCCGAGCAGAACCAGATGCGCGAGGCCATGGTGTTCCTGCAGGCGTACGGGATCACACCGTCGCTATCCATGAAAATCTATAAGGTATACGGCGAGCGCGCGCAGGCCGTCGTCCGGGAAAACCCGTACCGCCTGGTGGAGGACATCGACGGTGTCGGGTTCAAGACGGCCGACGGCATCGCCGCGTCGCTGGGCATTGCCAAGGACGCGCCGGGGCGGATGCGCGCCGGTGTGCTGTACGTGCTGTCCGAGGCATCCGCCTCCAACGGGCACACGTACCTGCCGCGCGAGACGCTCGTATACCAGACGGCGAAGCTCCTGGGCGTGCCGGAGGAAATGACGGAAAACGCGCTGCAGGCGCTGCTGATGGATCAGGCGCTGGTCGCGCGGCAGATGGCCGAGCACGTGGCCGTGTACCTGCCGCGCGCGTACAAGGCGGAGGTGGAGGCGGCGAGACGCTTGCTGGATCTGCACGCCGCGCTGCCGTATACGCCGGACCCGCGCCTGGAGCGCGAGATCGCCATCTGGCAATCCAAAACGGGCATCACGCTCAGCCTGGAGCAGATCAAGGCTGTGCGCGCCGCCGTCACAGAGGGGGTTTCCGTCATCACCGGCGGCCCCGGCACCGGCAAGACGACGATCATCCGCTGCATCCTGGCGCTGCTGGACGAGGGCGCGGAGGTGCTGCTCGCCGCGCCGACCGGGCGCGCGGCTAAGCGCATGAGCGAGGCGACCGGGCGGGAGGCCAAGACGCTGCACCGCCTGCTGGAATACGGCGGCGAGGAGGGTGTGTTCGCCCGGGACGCGGAAAACCCCGTCGAGGCCGACGCGCTGATCGTGGACGAGATGTCCATGGTCGACGTGTTTCTGATGCGCAGCCTCCTGCGCGCGCTGGTGCCCGGCACGCGGCTGATCCTGGTCGGCGACGCGGACCAGCTTCCGTCCGTCGGCGCGGGCAACGTCCTGGGGGACATTCTCATACGCGGCGCGATTCCGTTCATGCGCCTGACGGAAATCTACCGCCAGGCCGCCGAGAGCATGATCGTCACCAACGCGCACAAGATCAACCACGGCGAAGCGCCCGTGCTGAACAGCCGCGGCGGGGATTTCTTCCTGGAGCGGTGCGAGACGGGCGTGCAGGCGGCGGAGCGGATCGTCGAACTGGTGTCGTCGCGCCTGCCGCCGTATTTGGGGATGGACGCGCTGAAGGACATCCAGGTGCTGTCGCCGATGAAAAAAGGGGAATGCGGCGTGTGGGCGCTGAACCGCCTGCTGCAGGAGCGGTTCAACCCGGCGCGCGACGGTTCGGCGGAGCGCGCGTACGGCGACACCGTGTTTCGCGTGGGCGACAAGGTCATGCAGACGAAAAACGACTACCAGATGGCGTGGAGCAAGCCACTGCTCGGGCTGGACGAAGAGGGGCAGGGTGTGTTCAACGGCGACATGGGGCAGGTGCTCGCCATCGACCCGGAGGAGCGGACCCTCACCGTGCGCTTTGACGACGAGCGCGAGGCGGTGTACGAGGACGCGCAGCTGGAGAACCTGGAGCTCGCGTACTGCATTTCCGTGCACAAAAGCCAGGGCAGCGAGTTCCCCGCCGTGGTGATGCCCGCGGTCGGCGGGCCGCCGATGCTGCTGACGCGCAACCTGTTCTATACGGCGGTCACCCGCGCCAGGCGGATGGTCGTTCTGGTCGGGCGCGAGGCGGCGGTCTGGCAGATGGTGCAGAACAACCACATCACAAGGCGGTTTTCCGGCTTATGCGAATGGCTTCATTCCGCGACGGAGTAACGTCGCTGCTGTATCCGGGGCGCGCGGTGTGCATCGCGTGCGGGGCGCTGCGCGTGGATCACGACCGGTGGCCGCTCTGCGCCGACTGCGCGCGGGCGCTGACGCCGCTTGCGCCGCCGTTTTGCCCGGTGTGCGGACGGCCCGGCTGGGTGATGGAGTGCCCGGACTGCGTGACGCGCCCGCCGGACGCGCTGGATGGCCGTGCCGCCGCGTTTGCGTACGAAAAAACGGCCCGGACGCTCGTGCGGGCGCTGAAATACCATGCCGTGGTTCCGGCAGCGGGCGCGCTGGCGGACGGCATGCTGACTGTGCTGCCGCGCGGGCGGTACGGCGCGCTGGTGCCTGTGCCGCTGTACCGCACGCGGGAGAGACGGCGTGGCTTCAACCAGGCGGACGCGCTCTGCCGGGAGCTTTCGCGGGAAACGGGCCTGCCGGTTCTCAAAGCGGTGGCGCGGGAGCGCAACACGCGCACGCAGACGCGCCTGAGCCGCGAGGGCCGGGCGGAAAACGTGCGCGGCGCGTTCCGGGTGTGCGCGCCGGTTACGGGGCTGTCCCTGCTGCTGATTGACGATGTGCTGACCACGGGCGCGACGGCGCTCGCCTGTGCGGAGGCGCTGAAAGAGGCCGGCGCGCGGCGGGTTTTCCTGCTGACGGCGGCGCGCGCCGTGGAAGGCAGGGATGCATAAGCGGCAGGGACTCCTGACGGAGTCCCTTTTTGCGCCCGATTTTCCAAATCAGCGCCGCCACCATCTGGCTTTTTTTCAACAAATCACTTCTCGCGTAAAAAAAGTACGCATACCGCGCGATCTGTTGATCGGATTTGACTAGAATTTGCAAAATAATGTGAAAGAATTGGAAACGATATTTCGTTTTTCTCTTGCTTTTTTTTATATTTGCACGTATAATGTGACTGGTTTTGATGCGCCGGTTCTGTGGTTGAAAGTCGATGCCAGCCGCGGGCAAAGCGATCCACGTAAGCGGTGCAAAAGTACTGTGAGCATGGCGCGGTCTAGATGTAAGTCCGTCCGGCGAAAGCCGAGAGGGGCGGCGTGAGGGGAATACACCCCAGGCAATACCCCCGGGCGGCGAGTGTGGGGTCAAAGACCAGGTCAGACGGCGGATCAAGATCAACAGTAAAATCGGGGAGGAATCATCTACCATGTACGAGGACAAAACGTTGGTTTGCAGGGACTGCGGCGCGGAATTCGTGTTCACCGCGGGCGAACAGGAATTCTACGCGGAGAAGGGCTTCCAGAACGAGCCCACTCGCTGCAAGTCGTGCCGTCAGACGCGGAAGGCCCGGCCAGCCAATGGTGAGCCGCGCGAATCATTTGAGACGACCTGTGCCGCCTGCGGCGCGCCGACTCGTGTACCGTTTATCCCCAAGTCCGACCGCCCCATCTATTGCAGCGATTGCTTCGCGGCGCGCCGCGCGTAATTTGCCCGGCAGCGCAGGCAACAGATAAAGACCAGGGCCGTTTTCCAAAAGGAGACGGCTTTTTTTATTGTGAAGAATATGCTATAGTATATATAGAGAATAAGTGGGCGGAGGGGATGCGCATGGGCGGGATGCTTGCGGCGATCCGCGCGGCGAGGCGCCCCGTCGCCCTGACGGGGGCGGGCATTTCCGCGCCTTCGGGTGTGCCCACGTTCCAATCCCGATGGAAGGGCCGGCCCGTGCGCGATTTTCTCGGGCGGGACTACCTCGCGCGGGACCCTGTGGGGTTCTTTGAACTGTACTGCGCCATGGAGCAATGGTGCGACGCCGCGCCGAACGAGGCGCACCGGGCGCTGGCGCGCCATAAAGTGCCGGTGATCACGCAGAACATCGATGGCTTGCACCAGAAGGCTGGATCAGCGGAGGTCATCGAGCTGCACGGCAACCTGCGGATCGTCCGCTGCGCGAAATGCGGGCGTGAGGGGACGGCGAAGGCATTCTGCGCGGCGCTGCGGCCATTGTACGCCGCCGGTGATGTTGACGCGATTAGGCGCGCGCTGCGCTGCCCGTGCGGTGGCGCGATGGACGTCGATGTGGTGCTGTACGGCGACGCCGTGCGCGATATGGATAGGGCCGCCGAATGGATCGAACGCTGCGACCTGCTGCTGGTGATCGGCACATCGCTGACGACATACCCTGCCGCCGCGCTGCCGGACCTTGCCAGGCGGCACGGCGCGCGCGTTATGACGGAGGACGCGGACTGCGTCCGGGCACTGACGGAATAGACATAAGGTGGGGATTTCTTGCGAAAGCCCCTTGAGGCGGCCGATTTTGCAAACCAGCGCCGCCGTCAACAACGCAATCATGGAGGAAAACATGCCGAAATATACGGTTCTGCTGGCCGACGCGGACGGCACGCTGCTGGATTTTCACGCCGCGGAGGGCGAGGCGTTCCGCGCGGTATGCGCGGAGATGGGCATCGCCCCGGATGACGCCAAGCTCGCCGCGTACAGCCGCATTAACGATGCGCTCTGGCGAGCGTTTGAGCGCAAGGAGGTCACGCAGGCGGAGATCCGCGTGCTGCGCTTCTCTCGCTTTCTGGATGAGCTCGGTGTGGAGCGCGATGTGGACGCGATGGCGGAGGGCTACGTGCGCGCGCTGTCGCTGCAGGCGCAGGAGATCGCGGGCGCGCGGGACTTCCTCCGCGAGGCGGCGGCGCGCGTGCCGGTGATCATCGTCACCAACGGCATCGCGTCCGTGCAGCGGTCGCGGTTCGCGCTATCCCCGCTACGGCGGTATGTCAGGGACTACGTCATTTCCGGTGAGGCGGGCTTTGCCAAGCCCGATCCCCGCATGATTGAACGCGCGCTGGAGCTTGCCGGCGTGCCGGGCGCCCGGGCGCTGATGCTGGGCGATGAGCCGCGGTCCGACATCGCGGCCGCGTGCGCGGCGGGCGTCGATAGCTGCTGGTATAACCCGGCCTGCCGGGAGAACGACACGCCATACAAACCCACGCACGAGATTCGGGAACTGGGGGAGGCGCTTGCGTGGCTGTGATCCGAACGCCGTTCGTGTGGAACCCGGCGCTTGCCGAAACGATGGCGCGCCTCGGGGTGGATGAATCGAACCGGGACGCGTTCGGCCGTGCGCTGGACGGGGCCGCGCGCGGGTTCGCGCCGTTTTTGCTGGTGCGGGAGGTAACGATTGACGCGGTTGGCGATGGCTTCGCGCAGCTCTCCGGCGAATGGCTGGAGGACGCGCGGCTGGCGGCCCGCTTGACCGAGGCGCAAAGGGCATGGGTGTTTCTGGCGTCCGCTGGCGCGGCTTTGCCGGAAGGCCCATGGGTGGAGGACCTTGCCGCGCTGGCGGCGTATGACGCGCTGGCGGACCGGGTAACCGCGATGGGCCGGGCGGAGCGTGCCAAAGTGGATGCCATAGCGACCGCGGAAACCGCCGCGCTGCTCCGCCTGCTGGGCCTGGACGGGATTCCCGGCCCGGAGGCGGCGCTCGGGGTGCTGTACACGGCACCCGTTTCCCCCGGTTCCTGCGGCGGTTGCGGCGGATGCGGAAATTGTTCGTCCGATTGTGCGGGCTGCGATGCAAGAAGAGCGAACGCCTGAGCGTCTATTTAGAAACAACAGGGTTTATTTTTACGATCAGACATTTCTGAGGAAGGAAATCTGGAATGAGAATCAATCAAAGACGGCTGATCCTGGTGGGACTGATCGCGGCGATGTTGATCATCGTGCTGATCATTATCACGTCATGCGTCATCAAGCCGGACCGGACGATCGATGATCCGGTCGATCCGAATAAGGCGGTGCTGCCGTTCCAGACAGCGACACCCACGCCCAGCCCCGCGCCTCCTTCCGGCACGGACGGGCAGAGCGGCTGGCAGCCCTTTACGAGCGGCGATCCCGCCGTCATCACGCCCGCACCCACGCCTGTGGCGACCATACAGCTTATCACGGCCAGCCCCACGCCCGTGCCGACGGCATCGCCCACGCCGAAGCCCACCGCGACGCCTACAAAGAAGCCGGACGACGGCACGCTGCGCAATGGGTCCACCGGATCGGCGGTGCGGCAACTGCAACAGAAACTGAAGGACCTGGGCTACTATTCCGGTTCGGTGGACGGCGACTTTGGCAATGGGACAGAAACGGCGCTGCGGGACTTTCAGAAGGCAAACGGCCTGTATGCGGACGGAATCGCGGGCACCCAGACGCTGAACCTGATCAGCTCCGGCAAGGCGAAATCCAAGGCGACGACATCCGGCAAGAATGCGCCGGACAAACCGGAGCTGAAGAGCTACACGCCGTCAACGCTCGCTCCGGGCACGCGCTATCTCCAGCTTGGCGGCAGCGGCAGCGAGGTAAAGAAATTGCAGACCAGGCTGAAGGAGCTCGGGTATTACACGGGATCGGTCAGCGGCACGTTCGACTATGAAACCGAGACGGCGGTGATGGCGTTCCAGAAGCGCAACGGCTGCTGGCCGGACGGCGTGGCCGGGCAGGATACGCAGGACGCGCTGTTTAGCAACAAGGCGCTGCCCGCGAGCGGGAAATAGGCCGAACGGAAAGGATTCCTTGCGGAATTCTCTTATGGCGCCCGATTCCTCGAATCAGCGCCGCCATCCTAGGTATTCCATTGTTAGTTTAAGGAAGGGAAACCGGAATGCGAATCAATCAAAGACGGCTGATCCTGGTGGGGCTGGTGGCGGCAATGCTCCTCGTTGTCCTCATCATCATCACCTCCTGCGTTATCAAACCGGACCGGACAATCGACAGCGTGCAGATTGATCCGAGCTCGGCTGTGCTTCCCTTCCAGACCGCGACGCCGACGCCCAGCCCCGCGCCTCCGACCGAGACGGGCGGGACGCTGGAGACCTGGGGTCCCGGGAGCACTTCCGGGCCTTCCGTGATCACGCCCGTGCCCACGCAGACCATTCAGGTGATCCAGGCGAGCCCCACGGTGACGCCGTCCTGGATTCCCACGGTGAGGCCCTCGGCAACCGCCACGAAAGCGCCGGACGACGGCACGCTGCGCAGCGGTTCCAGCGGCCAGGCGGTGCGGCAACTGCAGCAAAGGCTCAAGGACTTGGGCTATTACACCGGCACCGTGGACGGCGACTTTGGCAGCGCCACAGGGGTCGCGCTGCGGGAGTTCCAGACGGCCAACGGCCTGACGGCGGACGGAGTCGCGGGCAGAGGGACGCTGACGAAGCTGAACTCCGCCGACGTGATCGCCAAGGTGAACGCCGCCGGCATGTACGCCACCTCGCGGCCGACGCCCAATACCTACACGGCCATGACCCCGAGCACATACCGCTATCTACAAGCCGGCAGCAGCGGCACCGATGTGACGCGCCTGCAAAACAGGCTGAAGGAGCTGGGGTATTACAGCGGAGCGATCAGTGGCAGCTATAGCGCCGATACCCAGGCGGCCGTCCTCGCGTTTCAACAGCGCAACGGCGAGTGGCCTGACGGGGTCGCGGGCGAGGGCACTCAGCGCATGCTGTACAGCTCCGCGGCGCTGCCCAACGGCGTCACGCTGCCGACGGCCACGCCCCAGGCGGCGGCGATCCGGACGCTGAAGAGCGGCATGAGCGGCGACGACGTGCTGCAGCTGCAAACGCGGTTGAACGAGCTATATTACTATAACGGCAAGCTGAACGGGAACTACAACGCGGACACGCAGTTGGCCGTGAAGGTGTTCCAACAGCGCAACGGCCTGAACGCCGACGGCGTGGCCGGCACCGGTACGCTCTCCGTGCTGTACAGCACCGCGGCGCTCACCGCGCCCACCGCGCAGCCCACCGCCACGCCCTTCAAGGCCAGCGGCACGCTGCAGACCGGCAGCACGGGCGAGGAGGTCTACCGGCTGCAGGAGCGGCTGTACGACCTGGGCTATTACACGGGCAGGATTGACGGCATCTACAGCGAAGCCGTCGCGACGGCCGTGCGCGCGTTCCAGGCCGCGAACAGCCTGACGGCGGACGGAAAAGCCGGGGCCACCACGCAGAAAAAGATGTACGACAGCAGCGCGAAAGGGGTCACAAACACCGCCAACACGCTGCAAACGTTGCGGGAGGGCAACCAGGGCGACGCCGTGATCGCGCTGCAGGAGCTGCTGAAAACATACGGCTACCTGACCGGCACCCCGGACGGGAAGTTTGACGAGGCTACGGTGACCGCCGTGCAGCAGCTCCAGAGCGTGAACGGGCTTACCGCCGACGGTGTCGCGGGCCCCGCGACGCTGCAACTGCTCTACCAGGGGAACCCGCTCTCCGCGCCGGTCATCGCGAGCACGACCGCGCCGCAGCACGCCACGCTGAAGCAGGGCATGTCCGGCTTGGATGTAATGCAATTGCAGCAGTATTTGCAGGACTTTGGCTACTATGGCGACGCGATTGACGGGACGTTCGGCGCGACAACGTTTGTCGCCTTGCAGGCGTTCCAGGCGCGCAACGAACTGAAGGCGGACGGCATCGCCGGGCAGGAAACGCTGGCGCTGCTGTTCAGTGGCAATGTGAAAATGGCCGCGGGCTTCACCCAGCAGGCGCAACAACAGCAGCCGCAGGTGGCGGCCACGGCGCGCACCTCCATGAAGCAGGGGGATGAGGGCCAGGATGTGTACGACCTGCAAACGCGGCTGAATACGCTCGGCTACCTTGCCGAAACGCCCAGCGGAACGTACGGCGCGGCGACCGCCACGGCGGTGCGGACGTTCCAGGAGAAGAACAGCCTGAAGGCGGACGGCGTGGCCGGCCCCGCGACGCTGACCGCGATGTACGCGGTGGGCGTGATCGCGAACACAACCGCGATTGCCGACGCGGCGGCGGTGGTGATATCCAACCGCACGCGCGAATTGGAGGAGCAGCAGGCGTCCGGCGCAATTCAGGGCAGCTTGGCGGGTGGTGGCGTCGCGGCGTCGTATAACTCCACGGTCTATTTCGCCGGCGGGTCAAACGGCGCGCTGTACATGAACAGCGGCAGCGGCGAGAAGAAGATTTACGATTCCCCGGTGCGCTACATCCACGCGACGAGCAAGGGCATCACCTTTGTCTCCGGCAGCAAGATTGTCCGCGTGCCCGTCGGCGGCGGCGAGGCGAAAACGCTCCTGCAGGCGGGCGGCATCCAGAAGCTGTCGCTCGTCGGCGACACGATGTGCTACCTGGAGGGCAATACGCTGGTGCGGGCGTCCGCGAACGGCGGAGAACCGGTCACCATGGCAACCGGCGTGACCGATTTCGCCGTGGATATCTATCAGATGACCGTCTACTACGCAGGCGAAAACGGCATCAAGTGCGTGGGCTTGAACGGCGCCGGAGAGACACTGGTCGCGTCCACAAGTGCGGATCAGGTACAGGTTTGTGACAGTGTGCTGTTCTTCCGCAGCGGCGGGGAGATTTACCGCGTGCAGAACGGCGTCAGCGTGATGCTGATGGATGCGGACGCGTCCTGGATGGGCGTGTACCGCGACAAGATTTACTTCATCTCCGGCGACCGGCTCTACCGGTGCGATACGGCCGGACAAGGCAGCGAAGTGTTCTACGATGGCGCGACGGCCGGGGTATCCTTCGTGGCGGGCAAGGCGTACATCACGCAGACCGCGAACGGACCGGTCAAGCAGGTGCTGCCGGTGGAATAGGGGAAATCTTTTGTAGGAACCGTAAGGGCTGCCGCGTGGCAGCCCTTTTCATAGCGCGCCGTATCCCTCCAAATGCCCGCTAAGCGCCTCCATGTATGCGCGGCACTCCGCGTCCTCGAACAGCAGCGCCATCGCCTCCCGCACCGCGTCCACAAACGCGGGGGAAAGCCCGCCCACACCGTGCGGCATCAGCGGGCACACGGGCCACGCGCGCACATCCGGCACAACCGTGAGCGTACCCGCCCGCACCAGCGGCGTGAGCGGGAAAACGCGGCACGCGAGGGGCCGGTTCGCGCGGTCGCACGTGCCGTCGCACACGAGCAGCGGAAGGGCCTCCCCCCCGGCGCGCCAGCCGCTGTCCGCGAGCGCCGCCCATTCGGGCACGGGGTCGTACAGCGCCGCCTCGCCCGGGAAGAGCAGCATGCCGCCGCGCCCCGTTTCATCCGGGCGGCAGCACGCGCCGCCGCATTGCCGGCCGCAGTCGGCCTTCAGCGGCGTCTTGTCCAAAAGATACGCCCTGGCGGCAAGAATCCTGTCTGTCCTGGTCATTGCGATTCACTGTCTCCTGTTGTATAATGAAACCCATCACTAGGGGGTGTTCGGATGCTGCTTCGGCAGAAGCCCTGCGATATGGAAATCCATGCCCGGACGGGCGCGGAGGGCACGCTGATGGCGGGCGAGCTTCGCGCGGAGCGCGCCGCGCTTTTGGCGCGCTATGCCGGGCAGGCGCAGACGGTATACCTGGACCCACCGTTCAACACGGGGAAGGCGTTCGTGTACCGTCAGCGCTGCGGGGAGGAGGGCTGGCTGACCGGCCAGCCGCTGCTGGAGCTGCCCGCGTATTCGGACCGCTGGCCAGACGAGGCCGAGTTTCACCGGCTCATGCGCGACGCGGCGGAGCTTGCCTGGGCGCTTCTGCGCGACGACGGTTCCTTTTTTTTACACATTGACGCGCGGACGCACGCGCGCATGCGGCTCATGCTCGACGAGGTGTTCGGCGAGCGGAACTTTGTCAATGAGATCGTCTGGACGTATCAGACCGGCGGGCGCGCCAAGGCGCACTTTAGCCGCAAGCATGACATCATCCTGTTCTACCGCAAGACGCCGGCGGCGTACTTCAACATCCAGGCGGTCGGCGTGCCGCGCGATGGCGCCCGGTCCAACCACATGCGCCGGGCAACGGATGAACAGGGCCGCACATACCGCTCCATTGTATCACAGGGCAAGGAATACCGCTACTACGACGACCAGCCGGTTTTTCCCGGCGACGTATGGGACGACATCTCCCACCTGCAGCAGAAGGACCCCGAGCGCAGTGGGTTTGACAACCAGAAGCCGCTGAAGCTCCTGGAGCGCGTGATCCTCTGCTCCTCCCGGCCGGGCGACCTGGTGTGCGACCTGTTCGGCGGGTCGGGCACCACGGGGCTCGCGGCGGCCATGCACGACCGGCGGTTCCTGCTGATGGACCAATCGAACGCCGCGATCGTGGCCGCGCGAAAGCGCCTGCTGGGCAGATCGTTGCGCGTGGAAGCGCTGTGCCAGGACGGCGGGCCGCTTGTGTCCGGGGAGGCGGCGAAGGGCCTTGGGCTGCTGAAACTGCGGCTGACGGCGTACGACATGGAGCCCGGGCTTTGCGCGCTGCCGCTCGCGGGGACGGACGCGGTGGATCAGCTCTCGGCGGGCTATCTGCGCGGCGGCGCGTTTCATTCCTATGCCGACGCGGCGCGCTCAAAGGCCAGGCCAGCGCTGCCGGAATGGCTGGAAATACCGATGCTGGACGGGACGCCGGCTCTGCTCACCGTGGATGTGCTGGGCCGCAGAATGGTGCATGTTCTGGAGGGAAACCATGGCGAATAAGTATAGCTTTTATCAGCTCAGGATCGCGTGCCAGCAGCATATGATGGCATCGCTGTACACGGAGCCGGACGACCCGGACGCGTTTCACGCCGGGTATGTGGAGGCGCTCACGCAGCGTTACGTGCTCATATGGTCGGTGACGCCGTGGGGACAGTTTGACGGCTGGTGTCTGCGCCGCACGGAAGAGATCCTGCAGGTGTATATGGGGGACGACTTTGAGGTGCGGCTGCAAATGCTGGTGGAGATGGAAGGGCTGCGGTACAAGCCGCTGCTCACCCCGCCGCCGGGGGCGGACGACGACCTGCTCCGCCGCGTGCTGACGCTGGCGCAGGAGCGGCAAGAGATCGTCAGCATCATGACGCCGGAGGACACCTACACCGGCACCATCCTGCAGCTTGACGATTTGCGGGCCTCCATGGAGGTGCTGGACTTTTTCGGGGCAAAGGAAGAGGAGCGGCAGTTTCCGCTGCGCGAAATGCAGATCGTGACCCTGGACACGCAGGAGGAGCGGATGTACAAGCGCCTGCACGAGGACAGGCTGAAGCTCCTGTAGGCGGTATTTCCACCTTCGCCCGTCGCGAAGCGTGTTTTTACAGAGCAAGTTTGGAGGAGGAAAAAATGGGCAAGTACGAGGAAGCCATGAAGCTGCTGGATGAAAAAGTGGGCAACAAGGACGGTCTGATCTCCCTGTCCACCATCGCGCTGGAACCGGGGGCCGATGGCAAGAGCCGCCCCGCCGCGCGCCTTGTGGACGCCTATTATGAGGACGGCGCGTTCTACACTGTCACCTACGCGACATCGGGCAAGATGCTGCAGATCGCCAAGAACCCTGAAGTCGCCGTATGTATCATCGTCGAAAACTTCACGGCGGACGGCATCGGCGAGAACCTTGGCTGGGTGTGCGACGAGAAAAACACGGAGATGATGGCCAAGCTGCGCACCATCTTCGCCGACTGGTATTACGAGGCCAACAACGACAAAGACCCCAATACCTGCCTGCTGCGCGTCCGCCTGACAAAGGGCCTGTGGAACGATCCCCACAAGGGGATCAAGAAGTGGATTGATTTCGTCAACAAGACGGCGGATTAAAACGAGAAACCGGCATGTGAAGCGGCGGACTAGTCCGCCGCTATTGTTTTGCCTGTGGTCCCCTCGACAACCGGCATGATCCACTTGCGGCTCCGAAGCCGCCGGATGCACAGCCAGGTTTTCGGCCAGTCCTCTGCGACCAGCATCATCGCGTATACCAGAAGGAAGTCCATCTTGAGCATCAGGCCACACACGACTGTCAGCGGCAGCGCGAGCAGCCACACCGTCAGAATGTCGTACAGAAGGCCGGTCCGCGTATCCCCGCCCGGGCGGAAAACGCCGCAGATGGTGATGTAGGGCGTGTTGCGGATCGGCATTTCCAGTGCGTAGATCAATAGCAGCAGCTTCGCCAGCCGCGCTACCTCCGGCGATACTTTGAAGGGGAGCAGAAACAGGCTGCGCGAAGCGATGATCGCGATGCCGATCACCACGGACAGGACCGGCATGACCATCGTGAATCGGTTCGCGTACTTGACGGATTCCTCGATCCGCCCCGCGCCGATCTCCCGGCCGACCAGGACGCCGCACGCGTGGCAAATGCCCACGTAGAACGCGAAGAAGAGCGACTCGATCGTCTTGAAAATGGTCAGCGCCGCGTACTGGATCGTGCCCATGTGGCCGAAAACCATGTTGTAGCCCATCGTGCCCATGGCCCAGAGCCCCTCGTTGATCAGAGCGGGCGTGGACACGCGGACGAACTTCCGCAAAAACGCGCGGTCAAAGTCGAACAGCTCGCGCAGCTTGCAGATGAGCAGGTTCCTCCGCTTGAGCGACGTAACGAACAGAAAGATTGGCCCCACCCAGGCAGAGATGACCGTCGCGACCGCCGCGCCGGGCACGCCCAGGTGCGGCATACCGAGTTTGCCGAAGATCAGCCCGTAGTTGAGCACCGTGTTGAGCAGAATGCCGCAGATGCTCGCGTACAGCGGGAGCCGGACCTCCTCTGTGGAGCGGAGCACCGTGCTGAACACCTGGCTGAACGCCAGGGCGATATAGCTGAGCCCCACGACGCGCAGGTAGCTGACGCCGGTTTCGATAACCACGGCGTCGCTGGAAAACAGGCGCATCACGAAAGCCGGCGCGAGCATGGCGACCAGGAGCATCATCGTGGCGATGCCAAGCGACGCGACGGCCAGAATGCCGTAGGTGCGCCGGATGCCGGAGTAGTCCTTGGCGCCCCAGTACTGCGACAGGAACACGGCCGCCCCGGAGGACATGCCGTAAAAAATGATATGCATCAGCCAGGCCCATTGGCCCGCCATGCCCACGGAAGCGACGGCTACATCGCCCAGGTTTCCGAGCATCAGCGTATCTACAAGGCCGAAAGAGCTGACAAGCAGGTTCTGCAGGGCAACAGGAAAGCCCAGCCGGATGGCGGGCTTCCAGAAATCTATCCCACCCAGTCGGTCTTTGATCACGGATCGCGCGTCCTCACCTTCTGCACATTCGCGTATTCGGCAATATCGTTCACCATGGCCGCGCTGTCTATTTTGCGCGGCAGGTCCAGCGTGTAGACATTTGTATAGATGTTGCCTTCCGGGCTTTCTTCCACGCGGAAGTCGACGTTGTGTACACGGATGCGCTGTTCGGCCAGGTAGGAGTTCAGGAAGTCGAGCGTCTCCTTGCGGTGCCGGAAGCTGACCTCCATGATCTTGTACACGTGGCCCACGATCAGCCGCTTGATGAGCGTCAGGACGATCAGCGTGCAGCCCGCGCCGATGGCGCACAGGCCGTACAGCCCCATGCCCGCGGCGATGCCCAGGCACGCCACGCCCCACAGGGAGGCCGCGGTGGTAAGGCCCGCGATATTGCGCTTGGTGGGGATGATCGTGCCCGCGCCGAGGAAGCCGATGCCGCTGACGACCTGCGCGCTGAGGCGGCCGAGCGTGACCGTGACGTTGGAGCTGCCAGTCTCCAGCACCCGCTCGGCCAGCAGGCACTCGATGATGGCGACGATGGCCGCGCCGACGCAGACCAGAATGTGGGTGCGGAGGCCGGCGGGATGCCGCCTGGTTTCCCGTTCGTATCCAATAATGCCGCCTGACAGAATCGCGATGGCCAGGCGGCCCAAGATGTCCCAATACGTTACAGTCATTGGAAATTCTCCTGAATGCTGGGATGTTGCGCTTGTTACGTCGATTGAGTCCATTAAGTAAATCATATTTTGGGGTATTCGTCAAGGATGGGTGGGGATTCCTTGCGGAAGCCCCATGTGGCGCCTGATTTTTCAAATCTCCGCCGCCGTCTGGGAACCGTTCCCGGATTTGATCCGTCAAATTAAGCATACCGCACCAACAAATGTCAAACGATCTGGGTTGGAAAAACGGCCGCGTGTGTGGTATACTACTATATGCCCGTGTGGCACAGGGAGGAAACTATGAAAAAACTATCGTTCCTTATGGCGCTTTTGCTCGCGGTGATGCTGGTGATCCCATCGGCTTTCGCGACGGACACCATAGATGTGCCTGACACCACCGAGGTGCTCAAGAGCTTTGGCCTGACGGACGAGGAAGCAGCCAAGTTTGCCGCGATCATCGCGAATGTGGATGAAAGCCTTTCCGAGGAGGATTTCCAGGCGCTCCTGGCGGAATTCTTGACGGAGGAAGGCGCGCAGACCGAATCCGGCACGCTCGGGAGCGACGGAACGTTCACCCATCCGGCCGGCTTCACGCTGAAGGTGCCCGAGGGATGGAACGTGTTGGAGCAGCGGATCGGCGCGGATGTTACCATGACGGGGCCGTCGGAGGAAGAAAAGGTCGCGCCGGTCATCAGCGTGCTGGTTCTGGACACCCCGCGCGAGGAGCTCGACACACTAAAGCAGGAAGACTACGACACGCTGTACAGCAAGTCCTTGAAGAACTATCAGTTTGTCGCGCTCGATGAGTTTCCGTACCTCGATGTTACGGCGCACGAATTCGTTTGTACATATGGTGACAATCCGGAAGCGATGATGATGCAGTACCAGCTTTACTTTAACAAGGACGGCAGGGCTTTCATCATCACCATGACAACGCTTGCTGAGGAGGCCGCTCACGACAATGCACTCACGGCGTACGACACAATGCTTGAAGAATTCACGACCCAGGCGGGACAGAGCGCCCAGGACGGGCAGGGGTTGGGCTGAGCGGATTGCCGCGGCGCTGATGGCGCTGGCGCTGATGGCGCCGGCGCTCGCGTCGGCGGCGACGCCCCGGCTGCCCTTTGACAGAACGGACGCGCTGGCGGCGATGAGCAGCCAGCGCGTCTCGGCGGGCACGCGCCTCTACTGGGAGGGCGTGCTTCGCCGTTCCTCCGCGCGCTTCCCCTCCAAAAACGAGGGGGTGTGCATCGGTGACTGGTACCTGCACCCGGACGGCTTTGCCGTCAAGATGCCGGACGGCATGACGCCGCTCCTGAAGTACCGGGGAACGGCGCTGATGCTGGTGGGCAAGGAGAACGAAGGCGCGTCGCTGCGCACCAGCATTTCCATCGCGACCAACGCGAAGGACACGCGCCTGAAGACCATGACGCGCGAGAGCGTCATCAGCCTGTATGCCGGCCAGTTTGACCGGTTTACCCTTCGGAGCATCTGGCGGGAGAACAGGTTCGGCACGGAGTGCGTGCGCCTCTCGTTCTCCTTCGGCAATCCCCAGGTGTTTGTGGAGCAATGCCTGTTTGAAAAAAACGGGCGTGGATATGTCATCACCCTGATGGCGGAAAACAGCGTCAGGACGCTTCCGACCGCCTGGGTTCAGTTTCAAACCTTCTGCGATTCGCTGTTCTTCGCGCAGAAAAGGCCAAACGAAAAAAGCCACTGACACCGGCCCGATTTCGTTTTCCGGGAATGATTTGGCCTTCTCGCGCGTTTTTTTACATGGCAATTATCTGGAAGAAATATCCGCTACGGAGGAAACCGCCCTTGAATCGTCGCCTTAACCGCTTATTGCCCCTGCTTCTGTGTCTGTTGATCCTTTTTCCGGCCATGAAGGCCGGTGCGGCCAAAGTGCCCAGCCGCGACGACTTCTCCCTGGGATACGCGCGGCTGCAGGCCGCCATCCGCAAGTGGAAGCCCGTGCGATGGAGCGCCACCGTGTCCCCAGACGCCGCGGCGGCCGTGCCGGAAGGCGCGACGGACGCTTTGCGGACCCTGTTTTCCGCGCTGGAGTTCAGCGGCGTCGCGCAGTGCTTTTCGGACGGCGGCGGCTGGCTGGAAGCGTCCGCGATGTCCGGCGGGACGGAAATCGCGAAGATCGGGCAAATGGAAAAGGATGGCCGTATTGGGCTGAACCTGAACGGCAACTGGATCAGCACGGCGGAGGAATCGCAGTCACAGGCGGTGGCCATGCTCACGCTGGATGATCTGGGCCAGTCGCTGCTGAGCCTGAACTATAAGGTTCTGCGCTCGGGGGACGTTCCATTTCTCACCCCGATCACGAAATATGCCAAACGGCTTTGGGAACTAGCCTCGCCGTACTCGGAGGATAACAACAGGCTGCGCGTATCTTCCGGCGCGACGGGGCACGGCACCTCGTACAGCATCGATACCGCCGCCGCGCGAGACATCCTGAGCAAGTGGGCGGATGAACTGTCCGCGAACGGCCTGTCGCTGGGCATCGCGGGGTCCGGGATGTCCATCGGTGTCAGCCAGGAAGCGATGGAAGGATTCCTCGGGAGGCTGCGCAGGCTCGCCGAAACCATTGAGGTGACCAAGCCCATCACGTTCAACATGGCCTTTGGCGAGGGGGATCTGATGGGAAACGCCAAGGGCAGCGGCACGATCAAGGACAGCGAAGGGAAAGCGAACGTTTCCTATTCATATAGCTGCAGTCAGTCCAGCACGCGCATCACGCGCAAGTACAACCTGGACTTTCAGCCAAAGCAGGGCGACACCATCGTGCTGAAGCTGACGACGATGACGAGCAGCAACAACAAGTCCAGCGGCGCGCAGGAGATCTCCCTGGACATGAGCGGCAGGTTTGACGGGAAGCCCTACCGCATCAAGTTGAACACCGAAATGGTCAACAAATACGCCGTTGGGGACGGCGACATGCTGGCGGAGCAGATTACCGGGGCGCTGAAAGCGACGGTGGAATACGACGGCGTGCTGGTGGCGGATATCGCCGTGGAGCGTACGGGGAGCACCCAGTCCGCCGCGAACAAGCAGGCCGTTTCCGTTGACGACACGTATCAACTGGATATCAAGGACGACAAAGGAACGCTGTTCCGCGGCAAGGTAAACCTCTCGTTTGGCGTGGACGAGGAAGCGCAACAGTCCCCGGCCATGAAGAGCACCCAGTATATTGAAAAGATGGACTTCATCGAGATCGAAGAGCTGCGCGGCACGCTGCAGGAGAAGCTGGCGGATGTGAAGCAGAATCTGATCGCGGCCATCGCGGAGCCGATGCAGGCACTATTTGGCGCGTATTGACGGACTGTCGAGGGGGAGAGAGGCATGTGTAAGCGGTTCTTGATTCTCGTTGGCCTTTTGCTCGCGCTGACAGCGGGCGCGATGGCGGAGGAAGCGATCGTGCCGGGCCGGTACGCCGAATCGGCGGAAGGCGCGGCGCGCGGGGCGGGGCAGGAGGTCGCGACGAAAACGACATTCGCGTGGGGCGGCCTGCCGCTGCTGGATGCGGAGACGAACGCCGCGCTGACCAGTCTGCTGAAGGCGTCCGCGTTCCAGACGCGCAGGCAGGGCGCGGAGGGGGACGGGTACTGGGGCATGAACTTCCTGCTGCAGAATGTTTCCGTGCTGGACTTCGCGATGATGGCGAAGGACGGCGCCTATTACGAGCAGACGAATCTTTTGGGCGGGCAGACAGTCGCGTTCACACAGGAGGAGTTTGCCGCGTTCGCGCGCCGGGTTTCCGGGCGTTCGGCCGGGGCACTACCGCAGAACCTGGACGCGGTCTATGAGATCGCCCTGATGACGCTGGGCGGCATGGATCACGTCACCGTGGATATGCAAACGCTGGACGCCGCGCTGCAAGTGCTGGATGACTGGCAGATAGGGGCGCTGTCCGTCACGGAGCGCGCCAGGCCGGAAACGGCCATTCCCGGCATCTACGGGGCGAATGCGGCCGTGTGCGATGTCACCCGCGAGGAGGCGCTGGCGCTGGCGGCCGCGCTGGGCGAACTGATCGCCGCGGACGACACGGCCCTGGCAAGCGCCGTGAACGCCCAGGCGGGCGGGGACGCGGACAAGGCGCGCGAGCTGATGGCCCGGGTGACGGAAATGCTGAACGCGCTGTCGGATACGCTCGCGGCCGCGCTGCCGGAGAACATGGAGCCCGCCGAGTACCGCGAAATCATAGGCCTGGACGGCGCGCTCGCCGCCAAGCAGGTCGAAGTCGCGATTCCGGGGGATCTGGGCCTCTTTGTGGAGTGGATTCCGGCCGAGCACGGCATCCCGCAGGCATACGTATCGCTTTCGGCGCCGGACAGCGCCATCACGCTGCTGTTCACGCGCGATATCGGCAGTCCCATGCAGACCGGCAAGGTCTCGCGCGCCCGCAACCGGTACATCGCGGAGGTGGCGCTCATGGATGGCGATTTCCAGACGAGCCTGATGATGACGCGCGTGGAGAATATCGAGCAGCGGGACGGCAAGGAGATACTCAACGCCCGGACTGAATGGATGGCGCAGAGCGACGCGCTGCTCGGCCCGGACGCGGTGGTCACGCTATCGCTACAGGAGACGGATACGGCCTCCGGCGCGGGCGCGGACTACAAGCGCAAGCACGAGATGAACTGGTATCTGAAAGGGCTCGGCTTTGACAGGCAGAAGGTTCTGACGGTGCTGGAAGAGACTGCAGTCCAGGACGCGGGCGAGGGCATGGACGTGTCGGCCGGCATCGTGCGGCCAGCGGCGCTGCGTGACGAGGATTTCGATACGTGGCTCAGCGGGGTGCAGGTCAGCCTCGTTCAGGTGGGGTATACGTGCCTTGGGCGCTTGCCGTCCGATGTCGCGGCGTATGTGCTGGATCGGTACTTTCAGTAGCTTTCACGAACACGAGGGGCAGGGGTTTCGGACGAATTTCCCGCCTCTTTTTTTACAGCGAGGGATGAAGTATGAAGAGAATCATTTCGGATGTCGTGGGTTTCCCCAACGGGTGTGAAACGGTGAGGTATACTGCTTGCCTGGTGTCCATGCTCATGCGCGCGGAAAGAATGACGGATGGCGGCGCGATGCCGCTCAGTCAAAAGCACGAGGAGCTATACCATCTGTACACCGCCGTGACTGGGTTCGGCTTTCTGCAGATTGATCTGTCCAGCGATCATCACATGCGGACGGACTGGAACCAGACCTGCAATGAGATGCTCCGGGCGTTCGACTGGTACATCGGCTTTTCGATGGACTATGCCGGATACGATTTTGAGGAACTGATTTTCGCGGACGACGACAAGGTGCGGGATTTCGCGAAAATTAAGGCATCGATTGACAGGAACGTTCCGGTTTTGGCGCTGTTCGGAAGCCTATATCAATGGGTTTTGATCACGGGCTATGACGACGACGGCGTGCTGTACGGCATGGACGGCTCGCAGGGATACTGGGGAAAGCCATGTGCGGAACCCGCGGGATACGACGAAAACGGCCTGTTCATCATGCCGGATTGGCATGAGAAAGGCGGCCACGCGTTCATCCTGGGGGAGAAGAAAGAACCCACCGTGACCAAACGGGACGTTTTTCAGCGCGCCATCCGCATCATGGAGTGCATGAAAGAGAAGAAATATTGCAACAATTCTGTGGATTTCCTGCGCGACGACACGAACTTCGAAAATCTGTCGGATAAAGAACTGCTGAATATGCGAGACCGCATTTCCGGGTGGATCGGCCAGCCCATAGACCAGCGGGCGATGATCGGCTACGCCATGAATCCCTTGCGGGCATCGGACGCGCCAGCCAAAGAAATCGCCGCGTATAGCGCGGTGCATGGCCTTTGTTCGGCGATGCACGACGCGCTATGGATCGCGTGGCGGGGCGTCGGCGAGTACATGGGCGGGGATGCGCTCAATTGGGCGAGGGGCCTTCAAAACAAGATAATCCGCCAGATGCTCGCGGACTGCTTCAAGTTTGTCCAGGACCAAGACGAATACATGCTGGAACGCCTGAAAGAGGGGTTCGCCTAATCCAGCGCCGCCCATTGTTCGTACAGCGCGTCCAACTCCTCGCGCAGCGCGCGCAGCGTTTTCGCGGCCTCCTTGGCGCGCTCGGGGTTCGCGTAGACCTCCGGCTCAGCCATCCGCGCTTCCTGGGCAGCGATGGCCTCCTCGCGCGCCTGGATGGCCGCTTCCAGCGCGGTCTGCTCGGCCCGCAGGGCCTTTTCCGCCTCGCGCGCCTGCCGGTCGCGCTTTTTTTCTTTTTCAATGGACGTGCGCGTCCGCTGCGGGTCGGTGTCCGGGTCGCCCAGGGCCTCCATGCGCTTTTTGTCCAGGTAATCGTCGTAATTGCCCAGGTAAAACGACACGCCGTCCGGCCGCATCTCGATGACGCGGTTGGCGAGGCGGTTGATGAAATACCGGTCGTGCGAGACGGTCAGGATCGTGCCCGGGAAGTCCTCCAGCGCCTGCTCCAGCACCTCGCGCGAGTCCATGTCCAGGTGGTTGGTCGGCTCGTCCAGCAGCAGGAAGTTGTCCGCCTCCAGCATCAGGCGCGTGAGGGCCACGCGGCCGCGCTCGCCGCCGGAGAGGGTATGGATCGGCTGGAACACGTCGTCGCCCGTGAACAGGAAGCACCCGAGGATGCTCCGCAGCTCCGCCTGCTCCAGGCGCGGGAAATCGTCCCACAGCTCGTCCAGCACCGTCTTTTCCGGGTGCAGGCGCTGCTGGTGCTGGTCATAGTAGCCCATGTCAACGTTCGCGCCGTAGCGGATCGTGCCGCCACCCGGCTTCTCCTGCCCGGTGATCAGCTTCAGCAGCGTGGACTTGCCCACGCCGTTCGGGCCGATGAGCGCCACGCGGTCCCCGGCGCGCAGGTGCAGATCAAGCGACGCGAACAGCGTGCGCCCCTCGAACCCCTTTTCCAGATCCTTCGCGATCAGCACATCGTCGCCCGTGCGCCTGCGCGCGGTGAACGCAAAGCGCACCTGGCGCTCGTCCTGTGGGCGATCCAGGCGCTCCATCTTGGCCAGGAGTTTTTCGCGTGAACGGGCGCGCTTGAGCGATTTTTCGCGGTTATACGATTTCAGCAGGGTGATGACCGCTTCCTGCCGCTGAATCTCCTTCTGTTGCAGCGTATACGCGCGCTCGCGCGCCTCTAACCGCTCGGCGCGGAGGCGCTGGTAGCGGCTGTAGTTGCCCTCGTATTGCTCGATTTCGCCGAAGAGCAGCTCGGCGATGTCCGTGCATACGGCGTCGAGCAGGTAGCGGTCGTGCGAGACGACCAGCACCGCGCCCCGGTACGCCTGCAGGTACTGCTCCAGCCAGCCGAGCGCGTCCAGATCCAAGTGGTTTGTCGGCTCGTCCAACAGCAGCAGGTCCGGCTTTTGCAGCAACAGACGCGCCAGGCACAGGCGCGTGCGCTCCCCGCCGGAGAGTGAATCCACGCCCTGGTCCCACTGCGGCCGGGTGAACCCAAGGCCCGCGAGTACGCCCGAAATGGCGCTGCGCCACGCGTAGCCGTCCGCCTGCTCAAACGCGTCGGTCAGGTTGGCATACTGGCCGGACAGGCGCGCGAAGGCCGCCTCGTCGGCGTGCTTCTCGGACATTTCCTGTTCCAGCGCGCGCAGCCGCGCTTCCATCTCGTGGATGGGCGCAAACACCTGCTCCAGTTCTTCCCAGACCGTCAGTCCGTCGGTCACCATGCCCTGCTGGGCAAGGTAGCCGATCTGCGTGCCGCGCGCCATGGTCACGCTGCCCGCGTCGGATGCTTCCAGCCCCGCGATGATCTTCAGCAGCGTGGATTTTCCGCTGCCGTTCGCGCCGACAAGGCCGAGGCGGCGGCCATCCTGCAATGTCAGCGACGCGCCGGAGAGCACCGCGTTGACACCGAATGATTTTTGTATGCCCTGTGCGGATAAAACTATCATAATAGCAGGAGTATACCATAGTCTGCCGCGCGAAGGAAAGAGGGCGCGAAAAATAGTATTGACACGCGAACGATAAAATGTTAATATTTTAAAGGTTTCCAAAGAGAAACCTGTGCTGTAGACAGCGGGTGCGCGTTTCGCGCATAATGTTTGCCCGCCGAGGTGCCAAGGCTTGCATATTTCATGCCCTTGCGCCCACGCGCGCAGGGGCATTTCTCTTTGCTCCGCCCGGGCCGGCCCTCGCGGCTGCCGGGGCATCAAGGGAGAAAGGAGGCACCGATCATTGTCCAAGAACAGAGACCTTAAGCAACAGGTTGTGGAGGACATCAAGGACCGTTTTTCCCGCGCGGGCAGCGTGGTGCTGGTGGATTACCGCGGCATCAACGTCGAGCAGGTTACCGAGCTGCGCAAGCAGTTCCGCACCGCGGGCGTGGAATACGTCGTCCTGAAGAACACGCTGGTCAAGCGCGCGCTGGCGGAACTTAACATCACCGGCATGGACGCGCTACTGGAAGGCCCGTCCGCGTTCGCGTTCGGGTATCAGGACCCGGTCGCGCCGGCGAAGGTCGTCAGCGACTTCATCACCAAGACCAAGATCGAGCACGTGAAGATCAAGGGCGGCCTGGTGGATGGCAAGGTCATCGACGTCGCCGGCGTGAAGGCGCTGGCCGAACTGCCGCCGAAGGAAGTCCTCATCGCGAAGATGATGGGCAGCCTGAACGCGCCGATCACCGGCTTCGTGGGCGTTCTGTCCGCGACGCTGCGCTCGCTGGTGTACGCCATCGAGGCGGTCAGGAAGCAAAAGGGCGGCGAGGCGTAAGCGCGCGGCCGAACAACAAAATTTACGTAATATTTAATTGGAGGGTATACCATGAACCGCGAAGAGCTTATTTCCGCTATTGAGTCCATGACCGTCCTTGAGCTCGCGGAGCTCGTCAAGGCCCTGGAAGAGAAGTTTGGCGTGTCCGCCGCGGCCCCCGTGGCCGTCGCCGCCGGCCCTGCCGCGGGCGCTGCCCCCGCCGAGGCTGCCGAAGAAAAGACCGAGTTCGACGTCATCCTGAAGGATGCCGGCGCCGAGAAGATCAAGGTCATCAAGGTCGTGCGCGAGATCGTCTCCGGCCTGGGTCTGAAGGAAGCCAAGGACCTGGTCGAAGCCGCCCCGAAGCCCATCAAGGACGGCGTGCCGACGGACGAGGCCGAGAAGATCAAGGCGCAGTTCGCCGAAGTGGGCGCTGTCGTCGAAATCAAGTAATCAATCACTTCAAAGCCCCGTGCGCGGAACACCGCGTGCGGGGCTTGTCTATTGGCAACCTTTGTGGGAGGGATGAATCGATTTGCGGCAGAACCGCGCGGGCGTAAAATAGGCTCAAGCGTCTGTTTACATCTTTTGTGGAGGGGGTGCGCCGAAAAGGGGGCAAGGAAGTCTATTCCTCGTGCAACCATTCACCGGAATGCTCGTTTAGCACCCGCAGCACATCGTTTAGCACGCGCATTTTGTAGCTGGCATTCGGACTGCCTATGGGGCCGGGGTCGGCGCCGGTGACGAGCGCGTCAAGGGAAACATCCAGCGTTTCGGACAGACCGACAAGCGTTTCCAGGCTGGCTATGCGCGTGCCGCGCTCAATATGGCCAATAAACGAGGTGGAAATGCCGACGCTTTCCGCGAGGGCTGCCTGTGTCATCGCGCGCTGTTTCCTGAAGGTCCGGATTCGCCTACCCATTGCCACATAATCCATCGATGTACTCCTCCTACTTAGGAAACCGCGATCCCTGCGGACTGCGGTCTTTTGGACGCCCGTTTATGTTCGTCGCACCGCTCATCCCGCGTGGAACCAACGATTCCCACAATTCCACAATGTTGCATTCGACGCTAGCGGTAAAAAATCCTGCGAACCAGGTCGAATCAGCCCGCGCCGCAAAATGCTTGCATGCGGGTGGCGTTTCATGTACAATAACGTCTGGGATTTCTCGCGAAACCCCTTTTATGGCCCGCAATCCTCGGTTGCGTGCGTTCATTGGCTTCTGGGGTTCCCCTCGGATTCCCTTTGCCGGCACAGATTCGAAGAGCCCGTGCCGCGCGAAGTCCCCGGCTCGCCGCAGCAACAGAAGAAAAAACAGGAGGCGCACACGAAATGCGAAAGTTTATGCGCGAGTTCAAGACCTTCGCGATGCAAGGCAATGTGATGGACCTCGCCGTCGGCGTGATGATCGGCGGCGCGTTCGGCAAGATTGTTTCGTCGCTGGTGAGCGACATATTCATGCCCATCCTCGGCCTGATTACCGGCGGGGTGGATTTCAGCGGTCTGTTCATCGCGCTGGACGGCAAAAGCTACCCCTCCATTGAGGCGGCGACGGCCCTGGGCGTCGGAACGTTGAACTACGGCCTCTTTATTACCAGTATCATTGATTTTCTCCTGATTGCGATCTGCATATTCGCGGTCGTAAAGCTAATCAATAAAGTCGCGCCCAAAAAGCCGGAAGCGCCCAAGGCGAAAACGCGTGTTTGCCCGTATTGTTTGCGCGAGATCGACGCGCGCGCGACCCGCTGCCCGGATTGCACGTCGGAGCTTACGGCGGAAGCCGCCGGCTGACACGCGCGCCGCCACCAAGGTGCGCGTGAATACAAGGGCTTTGCCTGGATATGCTCTTTATAACAAAGGAGGGGATCGCATCAAGACGTATGCGGGGAGGTCGAGTGAATGCAAGGCAGGCTGATCGGAGGCTTCTTCATCGGCGTGACATTTTTGTTGCCCGGTGTCAGCGGGGGCGCGCTGGCGGCCTCGCTTGGATACTACGAAGCCGCTATTGAAGCGGTCTCCGGTTTTTTCCGCGATATAAAGAAAAACGTGGCGTACCTGCTGCCGCTGTGCGTTGGCGGGGCCGTCGGCGTACTGATCTCGGCTGTGCTGCTCGCGCGATGGATGACTTCGGCGGAGACACAGGTGATCAGCCTGCTGCTCGGCATGGTGATGGGCAGTTTGCCGTCCCTCTGGCGCACCGCGCATCCGGAACGGCCAAGGCCGAAGCACTGGGCGCTGATGGCGGCCAGCACGGCGCTGACGCTGGCGCTATTCTTTTTGGAAATGTTCCTGCCGGAAGGAAAAACGCAGCAGGTCGGCGTACTCCAGGCAATGATCGGCGGGGGCATCATCGGTGTGGGCACGGTGATCCCAGGCATCAGCGGCTCGTTTCTGCTGCTGTTTCTGGGCTGGTATCAGCCGCTCATGAACGCGCTGGCTACGATCAATCTGCCGATCATCGCGGCGGTCGGCGTGGGCTTTCTGCTGGTGGTCGCGCTGCTTATCAAGGCGGCGGGCTGGCTGTTCCGGCATTACCGCAGGAACATGTTTTGCCTGGTCATCGGGTTTGTCATGGGTTCCATGGCGCTGGTGTTTCCCAGAGACTTTTTCGGGCATCTTTGGTGGGTGAATACCCTCCTGGTTGCCGTGGGCATCGGCGTTGGGCTGGCACTGGGCCGGTTACAAAAAGCGAAAACGAACGAACAAGGAGGATGAGGACATGGCCAGAGGCGGATTTCCGGGGATGCCCGGGGGCGGCAATATGCAGCAATTGATGAAGCAGGCGCAGAAAATGCAGCAGCAGATGCTGGATATGCAGGAACAACTGGACGAGAGGACGTACGAGGCGTCGTCCGGCGGCGGCATGGTGACGGCGAAGGTGAGCGGAAAGCGCGAACTGCTGGCGGTCACGATTGATCCGAAGGCCGTGGATCCGGACGACGTGGAGATGCTGCAGGATCTCGTGCTCGCGGCGGTGAACGAGGCGCTGCGCGCGGGTGAGGCGGAGCGCGAAAAGGAGATGAGCCGGTTTGGCGGCGGAATGGGTGGCCTGCTCTGATGGAAAGGCCCGTTGATCCGATTGCCCGCATGGCGGCGCAGCTTTCGCGCTTGCCGGGCATCGGGCGAAAGACCGCGCTACGGCTTTCATATTTCATCGCCGCGCAGCCGGAGGAAACCGTGCGGGAGCTTGCGGAGGCTATCTGGCAGGGCCGCAAGGCCATCCGCATGTGCAGCCGGTGCGGCAACTACACGGCGGAGGATCCGTGCGCCGTCTGCGCGGACCCCAAGCGCAAGCAGGAAACTATCTGTGTGGTGCGCGACCCGCGCGACGTGGCCGCCATCGAGCGCATGCGCGAGTACCGGGGCGGGTATCACGTGCTGCACGGCACCATTTCGCCGATGGAAGGTATCGGGCCGGAGGATATACGCATACGCGAATTGATCGCGCGCCTTGGTAACGAGCCGGTGGAAGAAGTCATTTTGGCGACAAACCCGGACATCGAGGGCGAGGCAACGGCCTCCTACATCGCGCGCGTCGTAAAGCCGCTGGGCGTGAAAGTGACGCGCCTGGCGCACGGCATGCCGGTGGGCGGCGACTTGGAGTATGTCGACGAGGTGACGCTCAACCGGGCGTTTGAGGGGCGCCGCGAAATGTAACGAACGGACGGGGCATAGATCGCTTCTTCTTCGGAAACACTTCCTCCCGAGCGATACGCAAAAAAGGAGGAAGTCTTTATGAGGAAAACCATGCTGTTGGCGATGGCCGCACTGCTGTGCCTGACGCTTGCGACGGGATGTTCCACGCAGGCGGGCGAGGCAGTTCCCAGCCCCACCGCGCCGATCTCGGCCTCACCGTCGGTCCTGCCTTCGGTTTCACCCGGAGCGACAGGGACGGCGGCGCAGGCGGAGGTCTACAACACCGTCGGCCAGGCCGCTGTGATCACCGCTGGAACGGGCAAAGTGAACGGCAACGCGTATTACGCGGGCAATACCAAGGACACGATGCTCTTCCCGCTGGGCGAGGTGGCCAAGGCGCTGGGCTGGACGGTGAACGAGCCGGACTCCGTGGGCAATGTTGAGATGAAAATCAGCAAGACCGGCGGGGATGAGATTATCGTCGCCTACACGAAGCCCGAGCTGGACAACGCGGGGAACATCGCGGATGTGAAGGTGACCAAGGCCGGCAAGGCCGTGGAAATCGGCACGGAGCCGATGCCGTACATTGGTGGCATGCTGTACGTGACCGAGGCGTTCATCGACAAGGCCGTGCAGGAAGTCGATGTGACCTACGACGGCGCGCTGAAGATCGACATCAAGCCCAAGGGATAACACGATCATAACAAAAGCGGAGGATTGCCATGCGCTTTACAAAGATGCACGGGATTGGGAACGATTATGTGTACATCAATGGTTTCACGGAGCGCGTGGAAGACCCTGCCGCGCTTGCGGTGGCCATGAGCAGACCTCACTTCGGCGTTGGCTCGGACGGCTTGATCCTTGTGCTGCCGTCCGACCACGCCGATTTTCGCATGCGGATGTTCAACAGCGACGGCAGCGAGGGCGTGATGTGCGGCAACGGCGCGCGCTGCGTGGGCAAGTTTGTGTATGAGCACGGGCTGACCCAAATGACGGAACTGACGCTGGAAACGGGCGGCGGCATCCGGCCGATGCGGTTGAACCTTACGGATGGGCGCGTGGCGTCCGTGTGCGTGGACATGGGCGCGCCGCAGGCGCTGAAGGTGGAGGCGGACAGGACGCTCGTGTCGATGGGCAACCCGCACGCTGTGTTCTTTGTCCAGGACGATCCGTTTCTGTGGGACGGATTTGAGGCCGAAGGCCCCGCCCGCTGCGCCGTGCTTGACGCGAACATCGAGTTTGTGCAGGTGCTGGGCGAGGATCGACTGAAAATGCGCGTATACGAGCGCGGCAGCGGGGAGACGCTGGCGTGCGGCACGGGCGCGTGCGCGTCGCTGGTAGCGGCGCAGACGGCGGGTTATACGGGCCGCCGCGCGGCCGTGGCGCTCCGGGGCGGGGAGCTGCTGATCGAATGGCGCGCGTCCGACGGGCACGTGCTGATGACCGGCGCGGCGGAAACGGTGTTTGAGGGCGAGTGGAAGGCGTAGTCAGCCCCCGGTCAGACACTATAGTCTGGATCGACGTATTTCGAGAAGACGTTGACATACCGGCTGTCAAACGTCACGCTTGTTATTTCGCCATACTCGATCCTGTTGGGTTCATCTTGCCATATGCCGTCCGCGTCAAAATGCCGCACATAGCAGCAGGACTTGTAGACTTTCTCAATCCTGCCAATAATAAACCAACTCTCCTCCCTATCGATATCCTCTGATTCGACAATCACGTTTTTCCCGATCGACTGCAAAGAAGAAAAAGCGCGGTCCCATGTGGAAATATCGACGTCGGGGACGACGATGGAATCAATAACGGCTTCTTTTATGAAGATGTCTGCACACTTGTCTGCTTTTATTTCCGCTTTTGTCATGTCCCGAAAACGACGGATTGAATACCCATCCAATATGAAATCGTCCTCTTCCATGGATAAGAAGAGCTTATCGTCAGCAAGTAGAGGGAAAAAATACCAATAGGCTGGGTCATAATGAAAATATGTTCTGCATAAACTGCGCTTGCTCATGCATTCATTGACAATCCGCTTCATTTCTTGTTTCGTCATAACATTTGTTCCTTTCGCTGTTGTACACCTACCCTTTTTTGTCCGCCGCCGGTCTGGTAAACCCCTCACCCAGCGCCTCGCGCACATCCGTGACCATCACGAACGCCGTGGGGTCGATGGACTTGACGAGCGTCTTGAGCTGGGGAATCTGCAGCCGCGTGACGACACACAGCAGCACGTCGCGCTCCTCGCGCGTGTACGCGCCCCGGCCGTGCAGCAGCGTCGCGCCCCGGCTGATCTCCGTCAGCACGGCCTTCGCGATGGCCTCCGCCTGGCTTGAAAAGATAAAGAACGCCTTCGCGCTCCCGAAGCCCTCCACGGTGCGGTCCATCACCCGGGACGAGAGGAACACGCAGATCAACGCGTACAGCGCGGACTGCACATTGAACACCACGCCCGACGCGGCAATGACGCAGAAGTCGATGGCCAGCAGCAGGCCGCCCACGCTGATGGCCGGGAACCGCTCGTGGATGAGCGTCGCCGCCATGTCGGTGCCGCCCGTGGTCGCGCCGCCGCGGATGACCAGCCCGACGCCGAAGCCCAGCATCGTGCCGCCGAACACAGCGGCAAGGATGGGATCATCGGTGACCGGGCCGATGGGCAGCAGGTCAATGATCGCGGATAGGCTTACCATGCACAGCAGCGATTTGATGGAGAACGCGCTGCCCATGCGCTTCCAACTGATGAGGAACAGAGGCAGGTTGAGAAAGATCGTCATCAGGCCGACCGGCAGGCCCGTCAGCGCGTTAATCAGCGTGCTGATACCCGTCAGGCCGCCCGGCGCGATTTGGTTGGGGATGAAGAACATGGGGAATGTGAGGGCGGTCAGAACGACGCCCGCCGCCATGGATAGCCATTTGAGAATGCCTCCGTGCTTTTGCAGCATGCTTGTCCTCCATCGCTGTCAGGAAAAGGGGCATAGTTGCCCCTCATTTTTGTGTTTTTACCCAGCCGCGAATCCCAGCGAGGCCAGTATCGCGCCGTCCACCCGCGCCATTTCCAGGGAGGAAAGTTCGCCCATGCGCTTGCGGAGACGCTGCTTTTCCAATGTACGCATCTGCTCCGCGAGGACAATGGAGGGCTTTGAAAGGCCGGTCCGTCCGGCGGGAACCTCCACATGGGTCGGCAGGTGGGCTTTTTGCATCTGTGAGGTGATCGCAAGCACGATCACGGTCGGGCTGAAACGGTTGCCAATGTCATTTTGTATAATAAGCACCGGGCGGATTCCGCCTTGCTCCGAACCCACGACGGGGTCCAGGTCGGCGCAGTATATTTCACCGCGTTTGATCGTCATGGATGTCACACTCCGAAGATCATGTTCTTCTCCGCGTACATCCTCCCTTTCGCTCTTTCGCTATCAGTCTATGCGCAGCGTGTGCAGAAGGTCCTCCGCCGTCATGGACCGGATGCCGCGCGCGGCGGCGGCGGCTTCGCCCGCCCGCCCGTGCAGGAACGCGCCGAGGCTTGCGGCGTCAAATGGATCAAGCCCTTGCGCGAGCAGCGCGGCGATCAGCCCGGTCAGCACGTCGCCCGCGCCGCCGGTCGCCATGCCGGGCGTGCCGGACAGGTTCAGCGCGCGGCGACCATCGCCCAGGATCACAGTGGTCGCGCCCTTTAGCAGCACCACCGCGCCAAACCGCGCGCGCAGCGCCTCGGCCGCCGCGATGGGGTCAGCCGTGATGTCTGGCACGCCGCAGCCGAGCAGGCGCGCCGCCTCGCCGGGGTGCGGTGTCAGGAGGAATCGGTCGTCCAGCGACTCCGGGTTTTCGGCCAGCCAACGGAGTGCGTCCGCGTCCCAGACCTGCGGAATGTCCACCAGCAGCAGCGTTTTGAGCGCGTCGTCCAGCGCCCACGCGCGGCCAAGGCCCGGGCCGGCGGCGATTGCGGCCTTGCCGGGGAGCAGATCCTCCAGCCGGTCCGGCAGCGCGCACATCGCGCACGGCGCGAGCGCCTGCACCGCTAGAATGATCTCGCGCGGGCAGACGGCGGTCACGAGCCCCGCGCCGCCGCGCAGCGCCGCGTTCGCGCACAGGGCCGCCGCGCCCGCCATGCCGAAGGATCCGGCCAGCAGCAGCGCGTGACCGCACATGCCCTTGTGCGCGTCCTGGGGACGTGGCGGGAGCAGGCGCGGCACGTCCGACTCGTCCAGCAGGGCGTAACCGTCCTCCGAAGGCGCGTCCGGAATGCCGATGTCCGCGATGAGCAGCTTTCCAGAGTTTGCCCGGCCTGGAAAGAGATAATGCGGCAGCTTGGCTTGGTGAAATGTGACGGTTTGGTCCGCGCGGACCATCAACTCCGGCGTGCCAGACGGCATGTCCACCGCCAGCACCGGCAGGCCGCAAGTGTTGATCCATGCCGCCGCGTCCGCGTACAGCCCGTCCAGCGGCCGCGCGAGGCCCGTGCCAAAAAGCGCGTCCACGACCACGGCGCAGCCCTCTGGCGGCGCGTCCGACAGGTCGAACAGGCGGCGGATGGGCAGCTTCATAGAGGCGCACCGCTCCATGTTGGCGCGCGCATCGCCCTGCAGCATCTCCGGGTTGGCGACCGTCCAGATCCACGCGTTCCGCCCCGCTTCCGCGAACAGGCGGGCCGCCGCGTAGCCGTCGCCGCCGTTGTTGCCCGGGCCGCACAGGAACAGCGCGCCGCCCTGCGTCATCGTCAGCAGTGTGTCCGCGACGGCGCGCGCCGCGCGCTCCATCAGCACGAGGCCCGGCGTGCCGCTCGTTTCCATATAGGCTTGCTCAATATCCCGCATCCGCTGGACCGTGATGGCGCTACGCATTTCTTCCCTCCAAAATGGCGACGGCCGCCGCCGTGCGTTCGGTGTGCGTGATGGACAGATGGAGCGTTTCCCCACCCTTGGCGCGCATTTTTTCCAGGGCCTTTTCGCCCAAAATAAACGATGGCGCGCCGAGCGCGTCGTGCGTGACGGCGATCTCCGAAAGCGGCAGCACAATGCCGCAGCCGAGCGCCTTCAGCCCCGCTTCCTTGGCCGCGAAGTGCCCGGCCATGGACTCCGCCGCCGCCTGGCCCCGGCCCAGGATGTACGCGCGCTCGTCCTCCGTGAAGTACCGCGCCAGAAAGCCGCCCTTTTCGAGCAGCGACGCCATCCGTTCGACCTCGCACAGGTCAATGCCGATGCCCAGGATCATCGCGACGCCTCCGCCGCGTTGGCGATGGCGCGCGCGAACGCCTCGGCAGCCGCCGCGCACAGGGAGATCATCTCCGGTTCGCCCGCGTGCGCGCCGGTCGCCAGCGCGAAAATCGTGTCGCCGTCCATCTCGGTGTGTGCGGGGCGCACCGTGCGGGCCAGCCCGTCGTGCGCGGCGAGTGCCAGCCGGTTCGTCTGTTCCTTGGTGAGCACGGCGTCCGTCGCCACGACGCCGATGACCGTATTCTGGCCGGGCGGCACGTCCGGGTTCGCGCCACCGAATAGCAGCGCCTCGGCGGGCATGGGCTTTCCGCCAGCGCTGCCGCACGCGAGAAGCGCGCCCGTGTGCGGGTGATACACATCGCCTAGCGCGTTGACCACCGCGAGCGCCGCGACCGTGACGCCACCCGGCAGGCGCACTGACGCGCTGCCCAGCCCGCCCGGGGCGCACACAGCGCCCGGGACGATGAACTGCGGCAGCTTGCCGACCGTCGCGCCGCATCCCGCGCCGAACGCGCCCTGCGGGAAGGCGCTCCCGGCGCTGTCGCAGGCCGCGTAGCCCATGGCGGCGTCGGGGCGCACGTCGGGACGCCCGACGTCCAGGTCAAAGATCACGGCGGCGGGCACGATCGGCACCTTGGCGACGCCGACGTCCAGCCCGTGGCCGCGCTCTTCCAACCAACGCATCGCGCCGTCCGCCGCCGCAAGGCCATAGGCGCTGCCGCCGCACAGCAGTACCGCGTGCACCTCGCGCACCCGCGCGCCGCAGCGCATCAGGTCCGTCTCGCGCGTGCCGGGGGAGGCCCCGCGCACATCGACCCCGCAGACCGCGCCCGCAGGGCACAGCACGGCCGTCACGCCTGTTTTGGCCGCGTCATCCTGTGCGCTGCCGACCAGAATGCCTGAAATATCGCAAATACTGCCTTCAAACATCGCTTATACCTTTCTAATGGACACGTCTCCGGCCAGCACGCGGCGCACGGTGCCCGCATCGTCCCGGACGAGCAGCACGCCGTCCGCGTCCACGCCGGTGGCCAGGCCGTCCCATGTGGTTTCCTGTTCGATCACGCGCACCTGCGCACCCACCGTACTACAGCGTGCCCGGTATTCGTCCATGAAATCCCAGGCGTCCACGCGCCGCTCGAGCCCGTCCAGCAGCGCGCGCTCCAGTGCGTCCGGGGGCACGTCGCGCCCGGTCAGCATCCGGAGCGAACCTGCGGTTTCGCGCAGCTCGGGTGGAAAATCCTCCGCCTGTTGCCGCAAATTGACACCGACGCCAACAATTGCCGCCGTGCCCTCCATTTCGGCCAGAATCCCCACAATTTTCCGCCCGCAGAGCAGCAGGTCGTTCGGCCATTTGATGTAGATTTCCCCGCCGGAGAGCGCCGCGCAGGCATCGGCGGCGGCCAGGGCCATCGCGAAGGAGAGCAGGGGATAGGACGCGATGGGGACTTGCGGCCTGATGATGATGGACAGCCAGAGGCCCATGCCGCCCTCGGACGCCCACGCCCGACCAAGCCGCCCCCGTCCGGCCGTCTGCCGCCCCGCGATGACAATCGCCCCGTGCGGCGCGCCCTCCCGCGCCCAAAGCCTCGCCTGTTTATTGGTAGAATCCGCCTCTTTTAGGCGGCGCGACACGTGTCCGGCCCAGTTTTCCAAAGCCTGCCTCCCGCACGCTTTTTGAAGGAAAGCGCGTTATATATTGGATGAACACCCTAAGGATACACGGAATGCTTGTGCTTTTCAAGCGTTGTCGGTATAATAACTACGGCAACCGCATGAACCGCGGTTCATGCGGTTGGAAGAACGGGGAGGACCGTCCTCCGCTGAAAATCTCACGATTTTCCGGGCGCGGAGGACGCAAGGAAAGAAACCTAACGGTTTTCATCCGTTCGTCGGCAAAGCCGCCGATGCCGGGTTACTATGAAGGGGCTGTAGCCCCTTCATACTCCCCGGAGACTATTGCACAGTGGAAAAAACACGAACCCAAACCAAAGGAGAGTCATTGCCATGCAGCCACGCCGGATTGTCCGCGCGCTTCAACAGAACATCGCCCGGGTCATCGTGGGCAAGGAAGACGTCATCGAGCTCGCGCTGATCGCGCTCCTGTGCAAGGGGCATGTGCTCATCGAGGATGTTCCGGGCGTCGGCAAAACGACGCTCGCCAGCGCGCTCGCCAAATCCCTGGCCTGCACGTTCAAGCGCATCCAGTTCACGCCGGATGTCACGCCTTCGGACGTGACGGGTTTTTCCATCGTCAATTTCAAGACGGGCGAACTGGAGTTCAAGCCCGGCGCGGTCATGAGCCAGATCGTCCTGGCGGACGAAATCAACCGCACATCGCCGAAAACGCAGTCCAGCCTCCTGGAAGTGATGGAGGAATACCAGGTGACCGTGGACGGCGTGACGCATCCGATGCCGAGGCCCTTTTTGGTGCTCGCCACGCAGAACCCGGTCGAGTTCGTGGGCACGTATCCGCTGCCCGAGGCGCAGATGGACCGCTTCTTCATGCGCATCGCCATCGGCTATCCGTCCGTGGAGGACGAGATGGACATTCTGGAGCGGTATTCCGCGCAGACATCGCCCCTGTCGCAGATCAAGGCCGTGTGCTCCGCCGAGGACATTTTAGCGATGCAGGCGGCCGTGGGCGAGGTGTACTGCTCGCGCGAGGTGCGGTCATATGTCGCCAACATCGCGGCGGGCACGCGGCGGCACACGGCGCTGCAGCTCGGCGTGTCCACGCGCGGCGCGATCGCCATGGTCCGCGCGGCCCAGGCATGCGCGCTGCTCGCGGGGCGCGACTTCATTCTGCCGGAGGATGTGCAGAGCATGGCGCTGCCCGTGCTGTCGCACCGCGTCATGCTCAGCCCCGAGGCGCGCATGAAGGCGGTCTCCGCCGAGCGCGTGATTACCAGCATCCTGGAGACGGTGCAGGTCCCCGTCCGCGTGCCATGACGAAGCGGGTCTTTTTCCTGCTGCTGTTCGCCGCGTTTTTGCTGCTGTGCGCGCTGTCCACTCAAGGGGCGGTTTTCTGGCTGCTCTTCTGGGTGCTCGTGCTAATGCTCGCCTATTCGCTGGCGGCGGCTCTATGGTCGCGGCGCACGCTTCAAATACAGTGCGGCCTAGACAAGGGCCGCGTCGTCCGGGGCGCGCAGGTGAATTTGACGATCGAGCTGTGGCACCGCTGCCCGCTGCCGGTCGCGCCGCTGAAGCTGGACATCTGCGCCGCGAACGGCGAGGGCGACCTGTCGCTGTACGTCTCCGCGATTCCCTTCGCGCAGAACATCCTGGCCCAGCCGCTTTACTGCCCGCATGTGGGCGAGTTCCCGGCCGGCGTCACGGGCGCGCGCGTCCAGGACGTGTTCGGGCTTTTTTCGTTTTATAAGAAGGTGGTGGCGCCTGGGGAGCCGCTCATTGTGCAGCCGCAGGTATACCAGACGGAGCCGCTGTCGTTCAGCCCTGGGGATTCGGACACAGAGAGCGTTTCCCGCGCGTTTGAGGACGCGACGATGCCCACGGACGTGCGCGCGTATCAGCAGGGGGATGAGATCAAGAAGGTGCACTGGAAGCTGTCCATGCGCCGCCGGGAGTTGCTCGTGCGCGTGTATGAACAGCCGATGAAGCCGGACGCGCTGCTACTGGTGGACTGCGCGCCCCCGCTGTCGCCGCCGGGCGGCGAGGCGTCGGTGAAGGACGCCATCTGCGAGGCCGCGGCGTCCGTCGCGTCCATCGCGCTGACGGGCGGGTCGCCGGTGCGCATGCCGCTGCTGAATGAGGAGCCGATGGACATCAGCGCGCAGGGGGCGGAGGACCTGCCGATGGTCTGCGACGCGCTGGGCCGGTGCGCGTTTGACGGCGCGCAGCAGTTTGAGCGCGTGCTGCTGCTGGAAACGCGCCGCATGCGCCGCACGGGCGCCACGGCGATCGTGACCAGCCGAATGAACCCGGTCATCGCCGACATGATCCTGCGCATCCGCCGGATGGGGCCGAAGGTGCGCGTGCTGCTGGCGGCGAACGTGGAGGACGAGGCGACGGCGCTGCTCGTCCGCCGCCTGATCCGAAACGATGTGGAGGTCACGCCGATCTCTGCGGAGCTATCGTAGGGTTTATCGCTATTTTATGCTGTTGATGCGGGAGGGTACATTGCTCAAAACGGTACGTGCGCGCGTTTTGCCCGCGATATGGCCCGCGCTGATCGGGCTGCTGCTGGCGCTGGGGCTGTTGCTGCCAGTGCTGCGCGTCCTGTCGGTGAACGCGGCGGGGAACGCGGTCTGGGCTTGCCTCCTGACGGCGGCCGTGTGCTTCGCGTCGGGGTTTGGCGGGCGCTACCAGTGGGCGGTGCTCGGCGCGGGCGCGCTGGTGCTTTTCGCGGCGCTGGCGGTCAGCGGCGTGCTGTCGAGTCTGGGCGGCCTCGTGGGGGCGGCGGTGGAGCTGCTGCGCGGCAACGCGGAGTCGCTGCGCGAGTACGGGCCGGAAGTGGCGACCATCGCGGGCATCCTGCTGACGCTCGGCGGTTGGGGCATGGCCAGGCAGAGCGCGGGATTTTACCCGGCTATGTCGCTGACCATGGTATCGCTCCTGATCGTCTGGTTTTCCGGCGGGCGCGACGGGCTATGGCTGTTCGTCCCGGCGCTGATCGCGCTGTGCGCGCTGTTCGCCCGCTCCATCAACGAGACGACCCCTTACCCCCGCGTGCTGCTCATCTCCCTGGTGGTGGTGCTCACCGCGCTCGGCCTGTCGTCCGTGGCGATGATGAAATCCAAGGAGATGGAAAACTTCGCGGAGCGGCTGCGCAACTACATCGCCGATACGCTCTTCTTCACGGAGCCCCGGAAGGTGTACACGATCCAGGTGGACGGCTACAAGCCCCTGGAAACGCGGCTGGGCGGTCCGGCGGAGGTGAAAGAGCGGCCTGTGATGACCGTGGAGACGCCCACGAGCGTGCTGCTGCGCGGGTCGATCCACAACACGTATACCGGCCTTTCCTGGGGCGATACGCTGTCCACGCGACGGTATCTGTACATGGACCCGCGCCAGCGCGGCGTCCGCGCCGATACGCTCGACGAAAACCGCCCGGGGGAGGACATCCGGAGTACCACGCTGTTTGACGCCATCGACATCAAAATCACGATGCAATCGGACAGCGCGTCCACGCTGTTTGTGCCGCTGCGCACGAAGGACCTCTCCCTGCCGATGGAGATGGTGCCGTATTTCAACGCGTCCAGCGAGATATTCATCACGCGGGACCTGCATGCCGGGGATGTTTACACCCTGTCCGCGCCCATCATTGACCCGACCGACGCGCGTCTGCCGGAAATCCTGGCGTACGCGGCGCAGAAGGGCGAGCGGCGTGACATGACGGGCTACCTGAACGTGCCCGCCGAGATCGCGCCCGACATCCGTACCCTCGCCCAGAACCTGACGGAGGGGCTGCAGGCGCCGCTGGAAAAGGCGCTTGCCATTCAGAGTCATCTGAAAACAAGCTACCGGTATACGCTGATTCCCACCAAGCCGCCGGACAACCAGGACTTTGTCTCGTACTTCCTGCTGCGTGGCAAGGAAGGCTACTGCACGTATTTCGCCTCGGCCATGGCGGTGCTTGGGCGGCTTGCGGGACTGCCGACGCGGTATGTGGAAGGGTATCTCGCCCAGCCATCCGGCGGCGTGGCGCTGGTATCCAGCAAGAACGCGCACGCCTGGGCGGAGGTGTACTTCGACGGCTTTGGCTGGATCGCGTTTGACGCCACGCCGCCGGATGCCACCCGCAGGGCGGAGAACAACCAGGGCGGCGGCGAGCAGCAACAGGATGACCAGAACCAGAACAGCGACCAGGGCCAGCAGCCGGAGGACGCGACCGCCGATCCTACGCCCTCCGCCGCGCCGCCGGAGGACAGCGGCGCCGATGAGGAACAGGATCCGCCCGAGGCCCCCGACAACCCGGACGATCCTTCGGAATCCCCGCCGCCGGACGACAACAGCGACGATCCGTCGGATACGCCGACGCCCCCGCCGACTCCGACGCCATCGCCCACGCCATCGCCGCCGCCGGAGGACAACCAGCCCCCCGAGGATACGCCGCCGGATCAGCCGCCGGACAAGCCGAGCCGGTGGTGGCTGTGGCTGCTGCTCGTCATCGCCGCCGGGCTGCTGACATGGCGCGCGGTCTGGACGCGGCCGGAATCCGTCGCCGGGCGGAGCAAGGGGGACGACGAGCGGCTGCTGCTGTGGTATCGGGCGCTGCTGGGGTTGCTCGGCGCGGCGGGCATGGGCGCGAAGCCCTCGGAATCGCCGGTGGCGCATGCGCTGCGGCTCGGGGAAGCCGTGCCGGAGGCGTGCGGGCTGCTGGGCGTGGCGGATGCCGTGACGCACTTGGGCTATGGGCGCTACGGGGCAAGCCCCGCGCAAGTGCAGGAAGCGCGCGCGTGCTACGGCGCCGTGCACCTGCATGTGCCGCTGAAGGCGAAGGCTGTGTGGTTTGTGCGGCGGATGCTGCATGGAATTGGCAGTGTGAAGCAGGTGCCGTAGGCGGACATAAGTGGACGGATATGTATGGCATGGGCGAAGGGATGCTGTTCCAGCCCATCTCAAAGGGAGCTCATACCTCCGATGGGCGGCGACACCGTTCACCGGAGGTATGGCTATCGTGTATCGCCTTCGCTAAATGCGCGTTCAGCAGTCGTATGAACCCAAATACTCCCAGGAAGGAGAAAAAAGACCTGTAATATAATGCCCACAATAGTATTCGTCATTATCAACCAGGATTTCTATATTCCTGTTCTCCCATATATGAACTGACGACAGCCTGAGCCCAGAGACAAAGCTCTCAAAATCAGCGGCCTTATTTGCATCAATATAGGCGAGCTTATAATACCTGCGATAAACCATTTGCATTTTCATATCATCCAAATTCAGGTGAGTATGTAAAACGGCCCTCCTCAAAACATCCATATCCACACTGCCCATGATACTCAATTGGCAAGTGGAGAACTCGGGCATTTCTGTTAATTCCAACCCCAAATCATCCAAAGATAGATAGCTGATCGTAACTTTGGGCGTTTCAACAGCGACCATAGGCGTTTCAACAGCGACGATAGGCTCTGCTTTTCGAAAAAGTCTCTTGAATGGGTTCATACGGCCCTCCTGGTTTGGCATCCCCGTTTCTTTCGCTGTGCCGCCTTACTCCTTCTCCATCCCGTCGTACTCCTCGCGCGTGATGGAATAGCAGCAGTCGTCGTACACCTCGCCCGTGTACACCGGCGTCGCGCGCCGGATCGTCCCCTCATAGCGGAAGCCGCACTTCTCAATCACGCGGCGCGACCGGGCGTTGAAGGGGAAATGGATGATGCCCAGCACGTCCATGGACAGCGTGTCAAACGCGAAGCGCATCACGGCGCGCGCCGCCTCCACGGCCAGCCCGCGCCCCCAGTACGGCTCCGCGAGCACGTACCCGATCATGCGGCTGCGCGCGTTGCCGCGCTTGTCGTCCTTATGCAGACCAATGGAGCCGACCACATGGCCGGTCGCCTTGTCCACGATGGCCCAGACCTCATCCTCCCGGATGAACGAGCGCACGATGGCGAGCGATTCCTCCGGGCTGGCGTGCGGCTTCCAGCCGGCGGGCGGGCCGACCTTGGGGTTCTTCGCGTAGGCGTACACATCGGGCGCGTCCGCCTCGCGGAAGGCGCGCAGCACCAGCCGCCGGGTTTCCAGCGTGATCATGCGCGCATCTCCCGCGCGATCCGCGCGGCCAGGCGGACGTTGTTCAGCACGAGCTGGATGTTGGACGCGAGGCTCTCCCCTGAGGTCAGGTCCTTGATGCGCGCCAGCAGGAACGGCGTGACCGCCTTCCCCTTGACGCCCTGGGCGGCGGCCTCCGCGAGCGCCTGCCCGATCGCCGCGTCGATTTCCGATTTGTCCATGCTGAATTCGTCCGGGATCGGGTTGGCGATCAGCGCGCCGCCCGGGTAGCCCATCGCCCACTGCGCCCTGAGCGCGGCCGCGATCTCCGCCGGGGACTCCATGCGCAGTTCCAGCGCGAAGCCGCTTTTGCGCGTGTAGAACGCGGGCAGTTCGTCCGTTTGATAGCCGATGACGGGCACGCCGCGCGTTTCCAGGTATTCCAGCGTCAGCCCGAGGTCCAGGATGCTCTTCGCGCCCGCGCAGACGACCGCGACCGGCGTTTTGGCCAGTTCCTCAAGGTCCGCGGAGATGTCCATCGTCGTTTCCGCACCGCGATGCACGCCGCCTACGCCGCCGGTGGCAAACACCGGGATGCCCGCCAGCGCGGCGATAATCATCGTCGCGGCGACGGTGGTCGCGCCGTCCTGCCCGCGCGCGACGAGCGCCGGAAGGTCGCGACGGCTCGCCTTGGCGACGGCGGGTCCGGCCTTGCCAAGCGCGTCGATCTGCGCCTCGGTCAGACCCGCGCAGAGCTTGCCGCCCAGTACGGCGACGGTGGCGGGCTCCGCGCCATGCGCGCGCGCCTCTTGCTCGCACGCGAGGGCGGTCCGGACGTTTTCCGGGTAGGGCATGCCATGGCTGATGATGGTACTCTCCAGCGCGATGACGGGACGGCCCTCCGACAGCGCCTTGCCGACGGCGGGGGAAACGGATACGAGTGGGTGCATTAGGATTCTCCTTTATGTATACTGATGATGGCGCGGATCTGGGAAATCGGGCGCCATGAAAGGGTTTCGCAGGAATCCCTACCTCGACGGCGGCGCGGATTTGAAAAATCGGACGCCATAAGGGGATTTCGCAGAAATCCCTACCTCTGTTGGACTAAATAATCCGCGACAGCCCGCATGCCGGAACGGGCGCAGCCCTCGGCATCCAGTCCGCCTAACATGCCCAGCGCGATGCCCGCGGCCATCGCGTCGCCCGCGCCGGTGAAGCCCGTGGCGTGGACATGCGCCGCCGGAAGCGTGCCCCGGGATCCCGCGTCCGCCCAGTAGACGCCCTCCGCGCCGAGCGAGATAAAGACGCTCCGCACGCCCCTAGCGAGAAACCAGCTCGCCGCGCGGGCGGGATCATCCTCGCCGGAAAGCTGCTTTGCCTCCAGCCGGTTCGGCTTGACGGCCGCGAAAAGGCCGATGACATCCCGCGCGCGCTCCGCCTTGAACCCGCTGACCGGGTCCAGCAGCAGGGGCGTTTTTGCGCTCCTCGCCAGCGCGGTGAACAGGGGTTTTGGCAGGTTGGCGTCCAGCACGGCCATCGGCGCGGCGTTCAGCGCGGCGAGCCATGCGGGCGGCGGCGTGTCCGGCAGGGTGTCCAGCAGCGCCATGTCGTTGACGGCGACAGTCATATCGCCGCCCTCGTCGTGCACGCACAGGTAGGCGCCGGACGCGCCGGGAAGCCGCAGCGCGTGGGCGAGGCCGACGCCCTCCGCCTCGCAGCGCCGCGCGAGCAGAACCGCCGCGTCGTCGCTGCCAAGCGCGGTGAGAAGCTCGACCGCCGTGCCGCCGCGCGCGATTTCCCGCGCGATGTTATGCCCGACGCCGCCCGCCGTGATGGTGATGCGGCCTGGGTTGGAATCGCGCGCCCGCAGAGCTGCCGTGGGCGTGCCGCACAGGTCCAAATTGAGCGCTCCGATCGCCACGACCGGGGCTGTCGCTTGCGTTGCCATGGGGGAAGGATACCGCGCGAGCGGGGGTTTGTCAAGGCGGGGGAACATGGGGCAAGCAGCCCTCAGGGCGGTTTGAAACGCAACCGCCCTGGGAGGGGCCGCGCACCTACAGAAAGCGCAGGGTATTGAGTACCGCGTCCGGACGGCAGGCGCAGCTTATCCGCAAGGGCGTCCACGGCCGCATGCAGGTCCGGGTCCGGGGCGGGCGGGCTTGCACCCGCCTCCACCTCGGCGAATAGATGATACTTGTACTGCTTGCGCTGGATGTTGCGGCATTCGCGGATGACGATCCGCGTGATCCAGGTCGTAAAATACCGGTCGTCCCGGAGCGTGTGCCGGGCAGCCCACGCCTTCAGCACGCTTTCCGGCAACGCATCGTTGCAATCCTCCTCGCTGCGCAGGATGGAGCGCACCACGCGGAACAGCGTGCGGCTTTTTGCGTCAATCAGCGCGACGAAGGTCTGCTTATCGATCATTTTTTCACCTCGTGCCAAGGGGATCAGCGTTCGGCCGAAACACTTTCTGTCCTTTAGACGGGGTAAGGGACAAAAAGATTTATGCGAAAGCAGATTTTTCCAAATTGATAAAAACGCCCACAAATCTGTATGCGCGCCCGCTCTGCCCTGGAAAACAGCGCATACCCGCTGGTACACACCGACAAAATATGCTATACTTCCCTGCGGAGGGAAGTATTCCTGGCGGAACCCTATCCTGGAATCCAGCTGGCTTGGAGGTGGGGGGTATACCGGTCAAAATCAAGCTGTCGCTGACGGGCGCGCTGCTGCTCGTGTCGGTGATGCTGGCGGCGATGCGCGGCCATCCGTGGCACTGGCTGGTCTGCGCGGCGCTGGGCGTCTCGTGGGTCGGCGACGCGATGCTCTCCCGCTATTGGCCGGTCGCCGGACTGGTGCCCGATCCGTTCATCGGGGGCATGGGCGCGTTTGCCGTGGCGCAGGTGCTGTATATCATCGCCTTCGCGAAAAGCCTCGCCGGCATGCCGGAGATCCATCTGGCCTACCCGGGCTGGATCACCGGCCTGAGCCTGGTCGATAACCTGCTGCCGGTGTATCTGCTGATCGGGCTGATGTTCTGGGTATGGATTGTGTTGCGCACCGACAGGGACTGGACGCTCAAAATAGGCACGCTTGTGTACTGCTGTCTGGTGACGGCCATGGCGGCGGTCGCGTGCGCGGCCGCGTTCACCGGCGTCAGCATCGTCTGGCCGCTGCCGCTGGGCGGGCTGCTGTTCATCGCTTCGGACATGGTGATCGCCGTCCACCTTTTTCAGGAGAAAATCGCAAGCGAAAAACGCTACGAGGCCATTGTCTGGGGAACGTACTTCCCCGCGCAGCTATTGCTGATGCTGGGCGCCTCGTGGCTTTACTGAGGTGAAGGATGTACCGATTTATCAAGCGCGCGCTGGATATCGCGCTGTCGCTGGCCGGTCTGATCCTCCTGCTGCCGGTGCTGGCCCTGCTGGTGCTGGTGATCCGCCTGGATTCGTCTGGCCGGGCGCTGTTCAAGCAGCAGCGCGTCGGCAAGGGCGGCGTGCCGTTTGAAATCATCAAGCTGCGCACGATGAACCTGTCCGCGCCGCACGACGTGGCCACTTCGGCGCTGGAGAACCCCAACGCGCACATCACGCGCATCGGGCGCATCCTGCGCAAGACCAGCCTGGACGAGCTGCCGCAGCTTGTTAACGTGTTGCGCGGCGACATGAGCTTAATCGGTCCGCGCCCCCTGGTGCCGAATGAGAAGGACATCCACGAGGCGCGCTTTGCCAAGGGCGCGTATGATGTCAGGCCCGGGATCACCGGGTGGGCGCAGGTGAATGGCCGGGACTGCGTGGACCCGGACACCAAGGCCGAGCTGGACGCGTACTACGCGCACAATGTCACCATGTGGATGGACATCAAGATCATCGTGTTTTCCGTCTTTTGCGTGCTGACGGCGCGCGGCGTGCGCGAGGGCGTGACGCCGTTTGATGAGGAGATCGACGAGCAGCAGCGCGCTTCCCGCCGGGAGAAGGCGAAGAGAACTGTTTCATAATTTCAACTTTATGGGGGTTCCATGTCAAAACTGACCATCATCAACCAGCAGTACCCGCCCGAGGTGGCGTCCACAGGGCAGATATTCCAGGCCATGGCGGAGTATTTTCAGTCCCATGGCTGGACGACGACCGTCGTCACCGGAACGCCGTATTACCCCGGGCTGACGGAAAAGCCGCCCCGGCGCGAGACCATGAACGGCGTGGCTGTCCGCCGCCTGAGAAACACGACATTCCCGAAAAAGTCTTTGCCGGGCAAGCTGCTGAACTTGCTGACTTTCCAGGTCAGCTTGTTCTTTTATTGCCTGTTCCGCATTGCCAGGGACGAGACTGTGCTGGTTGCCACCGCGCCGCCGATGGCTGTGCTGTGCGCCGCGATTGGCAAGGCGCTGCGCCGCTACCGCGTTGTGCTGACCGTGCAGGACCTCTACCCGGACGCGCTGGCCGCCAGCGGCATGAAGGACAAATCCAGCCTGTCGTACCGCGTGCTCGCCGCGCTGATGCGCCGCTCCATGCGCGCGTGCGACCGCGTGGTGACAATCAGCACGGACATGCGGCGGCACCTGATGGACTGCTACGGCCTGACGCGCGTGGCGCTCATCCCAAACCTCTTTCCGGAGGCCATCCGGCCGGTGGACGCGGCGGAGGCCAAGGCCGCGCGCGGCTGGGAGGATAAGTTTGTCGTGCAGTACAGCGGAAACTTCGGCGTGGCGCATGAGTACGGGACGCTGCTGGGCGCGGCGCGCCTGCTGAAGGACGAACCGGCGATCCTGTTTCAGATCGCGGGCGACGGGCGAAACTACGGCGCGTTCTGCCGCGCGTGCGAGGCGGAGGGGCTGCCGAACGTGCTGTTCGAGGGATACGCGCCGAAGGAGAAATTGGAGCCGCACCTCGGCACGGCGGACATATCGGTGGTGATCCTGGACGCGGCGTTTCAAAATGTGCTGCTGCCCAGCAAATACTACGGAATCCTGGCTTCCGGGCGCGGCGTGCTGCTGATTTCCGGCTGCGAGAGTGACATCCTGCGCGATATCCGGTCGGAGGGTGTCGGCATGGCGTTCGGCCATGGCGAGAGCGAGAAGGTCGCCGAGGCGCTGCGGTCGATGCGGAACGACCCGGCGGCGCTGGCGGCGATGGGCGAGCGCGCCCGGGCGCTATACGACGCGAAGTACGCGCCGCAGACGATTCTTGCGGCGTATGACCAGCTACTTAAGGAGGTCTGAATGGACGATATTCGCGCCCTGTTTTTGCGCCAGAGCTTGATGGATTGCGAGGAAACTTTCCGGGACGCGGTGGCCCGGTACGACGCCCCGGCGTGGGATTGGCTCGTGGTGACCGCGGCCAACGGCGCGCAGGCGGACGCCTACCGCGCGCAGATTGACCAGCGGCTGGCGGACGGGCTGCTGCCCCGGCAGACGCGCTACGCCGTGATCGCTGACCCCGGCGGGAAACGGGTGGGCAGCGGCGGCGCGACGCTGAACGTGCTGCGCGAGATCGCCGGCGCGGAGGGCGGCGACCAGCCGTTTGCCATGAAGCGCATCCTCGTGCTGCACTCGGGCGGCGATAGCCAGCGCATTCCGCAGTATTCGGCGTGCGGCAAGCTGTTTGCCCGCGTGCCGCGCGCGCTGCCGGACGGGCGGCCGTCCACGCTGTTTGACGAGTTCTGCGTCTCGCTTTCGTGCGTGCCTTCCCGGATGAACGGGGGCATGCTGCTGATGAGCGGCGACGTGTTGCTGCTGTTCAACGCGCTGCAGATCGACCTGGAGCGCATGGGCGCGGCGTGCCTGTCCATCAAAGCGCCGGTTACGACCGGCACGCGGCACGGCGTCTTTCTGGCGGACGGCAACGGCGGCGTGCGCCGTTTCCTGCACAAGCAGGGCGAGGCGGCGCTCCGTGCGCGGGGCGCGGTGAACGCGCAGGATATGGTGGACATCGACACCGGCGCGGTGTGGCTGGACGAGGCGCGCGTGGACGCGCTGTACGCGCTCATCCGGGACGGCGAGGCGCGGTTTGACCGCTTTGTGAATGAGGAAGTGCGCCTGAGCCTGTACGGCGATTTCGTGTACCCGATGGCGGGCGACTCCACGCTGGAAAGCTACCTGGAAGAGGCGTCGGAGGGCGCGCCTTCGGCAATGCTGGCAGCGTGCCGCAGGGAAGTTTGGGATGCCCTGGGCGGCACAAAGCTCTCGCTGATCCGGCTGGCGCCCGCGGAGTTCATCCACTTTGGCACCACGCGGGAGTGGCTGGCGCTGATGCTGGCGGGGGAGGAGCGGTTTTCGTTCCTGGGCTGGCGGCGGGACGTGATGAGCGTGGGTGCGGGAAATGGATGGGATTCCTTGCGGAATCCCTCTATGGCGGCCGATTTTTCAAATCAGCGCCGCCTTGACGGTAAGGATTTCTCCCCAACATACGCCGCCGTGGGCAGCGTGATCGCGCCCGGCGCGCGCGTGGGGCAGGGGAGCGCGGTGGAGGACAGCCGGATCGGCCCGCGCGCGGTGATCGGGGAAGGCTGTGTCGTCTCCGGGGCGGAGATCGACGGCGTGACGCTGCCGTCCGGCGCGGTGCTGCATGTGCTGCCCGTGGACGGCGGGAGCGCGTACTGCGCGCGCTTGTACGGCGTGAACGACAACCCGAAAGAATCCATGCGCTTCGGCAAACCGATCGGCGAGCCGCTGTGGACCGCGCCACTGCATCCAGTTCTGCCGACAGCGGCGGAGGCCGTGCGTGCGGCCATCACGGGGCTGGAAACACCCGAGCGCATCAGCCTGAAGGAGAGCTTTGCCCGGGCGAGCATGCCCGCAGTGCTTGCGTGGCAGGCGCGGCTCTCGGACGAGGCGCGCGCCGACCGCGTGATGAACGCGCTGGCCGGCAGCATGTCAGTGGAGGACGCGCTGCGCCTCATTCCCAGGGACGCGGCGCTTGCCCGCCGGCTCGCCTCGCTGCGCGGACGCGCGGACACAGCGCCGTTCCCGCTGAAGCACCGGCTGTACTTCGCGCTGGCGCGGGTGCAGGCTGAAACCGCCCCCCGCGAGGCCGAGGCGCTGGATAACGCGTGTTGGCAGGCGGTCAACGACCATCTGCTGGAACAGGCGCGGCAAGAACTGACGGAGCTGCCCCCGCCCGCGTTCGCGCGGGACCGCGCGGAGGTGCTGCTGCCGGTGCGCGTCAACTGGGGTGGCGGCTGGTCGGATACACCGCCGTACTGCTTGGAACACGGCGGAACGGTGCTGAACGCGTCGGTGCTATTGGACGGCAAGCGCCCCGTGCGCGCGGTGGCGGAGCGGATCCATGACCCTGTGATTCAAATCATCAGCGATGACCTGGGCGTCACGCGGACATACACGCGCCTGGAGGACCTGGCCACGGGCAACCCGCACGATCCGCACGCGCTGTGCAAGGCGGCGCTGTCCGTGTGCGGTGTCATCCCCTTTGGCAGGGCGGGCGAGCTCGGGCCGGTTCTGACGAAAATCGGCGGGGGCATTCTGCTGCGCACGGCGGTGGACGGCGTGCCGAAGGGATCGGGCCTGGGCACGAGCAGCATTCTCTGCGCGGCGGTGGTGCGCGCGCTGTGCCAATTGCTCGGACAGCCGGACGGCGACGACCGCGTCGCGTCCCTGTCGCTGTGCATGGAGCAGTTAATGAACACGGGCGGCGGCTGGCAGGATCAGGTGGGCGGGCTGTTCCCCGGCATCAAGCTGACCGCTACGCGCCCGGGCACGCCCCAGCGGCTGCGCGGACGGCGCATTGTGATGCCGGACGAGGCGTTCCGGGAGCTATCCGAACGCCACGCGCTGGTGTTCACGGGGCAGCGGCGCATGGCGCGGAACATCCTGCGCGACATCATGGGCAAGGCCGTGGCGAACAACCCGGACACCCTGGAGGTGCTGGGCAAGATTCAGCGGCTGGCGGTGCTGATGGCGTTTGAATTGGAAACGGGGGACATCGACCAGTTCGCCCGCCTGACGCGGGAGCATTGGGCCCTCTCGAAACGGCTGGACGCGGGATCGTCCAACACGTGCATCGACCACATGGTCGCCGTGGCGGACGATCTGATCGACGGCGTGATGATCGCGGGCGCGGGCGGCGGCGGGTTCATGAGCATGATTTTGAAGCGCGGCGTGCCGAAAGATGCACTTTCCGCCAGACTGGACGGCATTTTTCAGGAAAGTGGCGTGAAGGTCTGGGAGGCGGAATTGGAGCGGTAGACCGGAATAATTCGAAGCGCCATGCGGAATTGGAGCGTTCACTTGTGGTAACAATAGGGGCATCACGGCGGTAAGGATTCCTTGCGGAATCCTCCTAGGGCGACCGATTCCGTGGATCGGCGCCGCCGTCTTGGAGAGGTGATTTTCTTGGAGGAAAACAGCCGCTCGTCCCGCGCGTCCCTTTGGCTCCTTGGCATTGGCATCGCCTTTTTGATCGGCGGCCTGATCGTTCTATGGAATGAGGTGCCCAGCGCCGATCCCATCAGCGCGCCGAGCGCCGGGCTTGTCGCGCCGGGCTGCAAGCAGGCGCAGACCATCGCGTATGCCCGGTGCGGGCATGAGGTGGTGCGCCGCATCGACGCGCCCGCCGGATGGATCGGCATGACAAAAGAGGCGGTCGGCGCGACGATGGACAGCGAGTGGCGCATGACCGCCTTCGCGCCGGAGGTCATTGAAATGTCCCGGGTGGAGGACATGTTCTGCCCGCAGCACTGGGTGCTGGCGCTCGGCCTGGACGGCACGCCCGGCGTGTACCGTAACCGGTACGGCTTCTCCATGGAGCGGTTGTCGGATGTAAGCCTCGGCGCGCTGGACGAGGCGACGCGGGAGAGCCTGACCCGCGGGATCGCTTTTGACACGCAGGAGGAACTGGAAAAATGGGTTGCGGGCAGTAACAGGCAGTAAGAGGCAGTAAATAGCAACAGCTCCTCCGCCATCGGATGGGGAGGAGCTGTTGCTTTCGCCAGTTATTTCGTGGGGTAGGCGAAGAACGAGACGGTGTCGGACGTTTGAATGAGGTTGAACATCGCGTTTTTCTGTTCATATTCCGCCACGCGCACATCCGGCACGTCGGTGTCTGCGAGCGACGTCCCAAGCGCCTGCAGGATGTCCGTGATAGCAATCGGATTCGATTGGAGGCCACTCGCCAGGAAAAAGTTCGTCGCCATGCTGACGAACACGCTGCTTCCGTTTTCCATGTTCTTGGATACATTGATGGAATACGACGCCAGTGCGCCGTCCGCATAGCTGATGACGAACACGACGCCCGCCATCGGCTGGTAGACGATATCCACCTCGCCATTGCCGAGAGGCACAGGCATCGATTTCGATACCGAATCAAGATCCACGTCCATGCGATCCTTGCAGCGTTCCAGGAGCGCCGCGTAGATCGCCTCGTGTTCCGCCAAGGGCAGTTGTGCGACGGATGCGGACCCGGGGAGCGCGATGCCACATAGCGTCACAACCAGCAGAAACAGAGCGAACGGCCGCGTAAGTTTCATGATGCACCATCCTTCCAATCTCTTTTTCCACAGTGTAGCGAAAGCAAAAAGAGATTGGGCGTGCAATTTGCACAGTCGGATTAGTACATCTTCCGCGCCTGTTCCATCCACGCGTCGAAAACAGCCGCCGCCTCATCGTGGTCGCAGCACTCGCCGTGGATGTCCATGGCGCTCTCGTCCCCGGCCAGATAATCGTAGATGGCCTTGTCGTCAAAGCCGATCCGCGCCGCGTCCTCCCGCGTGCAGCCGAAGTAAAAGCGTGTGATTTTCGCCCATAGAATGGCCGACAGGCACATCGGGCACGGCTCGCAGGAGGTGTACAGCTCGCAGCCCGACAGATCGAACGTGCCGAGCTTCGCGCACGCCGCGCGGATGGCGCCGATTTCCGCGTGCATCGTGGGGTCGTTTGTTTCCAATACACGGTTGTGCGCCCGCGCAATGATCTCGCCATCCCGGACGATGACCGCGCCGAACGGGCCGCCGGCGCCGCCCGTCAGGTTCCGTTTGCTCTCTTCGATGGCTTCTCGCATATAGGGGTTCATGTGCGTACGTCCCTTCTCGATTCATTAATACAAATACATGGATGTCGGTGCTTGGGTATTCGCGGTAAAACCACCCTTTCCCTTCCCAATGCGGCGGAATGATGGTATAATAAAGGCAAACCACACAGATGGAGGGGCCCATGGGCGATGAAATCCGGTTGACCGTTCCGGCCGACCCGCGGATGATGCTGGTTGTGCGCATGGCGCTGGCGGGCTTCTGCTGCCAGTGCGGGGCGGATGTGGATACGCTGGACGACATCCGCACGCTGTCGGACGAGGCGTGCTATTGCCTGATGCATCAGTCGAGGGCTGTCACGGCGCTGACGGTTACGGCCCGGCAGCGGGACGCGGGAACGCGCATCCGCTTTGAGGCGGCCCTGGACCCGGCCTCCGCAAGGCAAGTCTCCTCGCGGGAGGCGGAGACGGAAATCGCGCGCTGCATCCTGGACACGCTCGCCTCGGATGTCCGCATTGCGCAGGATGAAGGGGACATGGTTGCCATTGAAATAGACGTTCACCTGGATCCTTTATGAGGAGCCCGCATGCAAACGGATTCGCACGACAAGCTGACGGCATATTGTGAGACCCGCGATCCCGCGCTGCGCAACGCGCTTGTGGAGGAGTATCTGTACCTCGCGCAGGCGGTGGCCAGGCGGTTCGCCGGCCGCGGCGCGGATGTGGACGACCTGGCGCAGGTGGCCTCCATCGCCCTGATGCGCGCGCTGGAACGGTTTGACTGCGGCAAGGGCGTCAAGTTCACGACATTCGCGGTGCCAACGCTCGCGGGCGAGCTGCGCAACTACCTGCGCGACAAGGCGAGGCTCGTGCGCCTGCCCAGGCGGGGGAGCGAACTGCTGCCGCGCATCGGCAGGGAGCGGGAGGCGCTTTTCCAGCGGCTTGGCCGGGAACCCTCGGTGACGGAACTGGCGGAGGCGCTGAACCTGCCGCCGGACGACGTGCTGGACGCGCTGGAAATGCAGCGCGCCGCCCAGGCCATGTCGCTGGATTCCGCGCCCGATGACGATGGGACGCCGATGGCCGCGCTGCTCGGGCAGGAGGAAGAGGCGTTTGGCCAGATGGAAAGTGACGACTTGGTGAAGAGCCTGCTGGCACAGCTTGAAGGGAAAAGCCGCTTTGTGATCGAGGAGCGGTTCCTGCGCCAGCGAAGCCAGCGGGACATTGCGCGGGACCTGGGGGTCTCCCAGATGCAGGTTTCACGCCTGGAACGAAGGGCTTTGGCCGCCCTCCGCGCGAATTTAGCATAAATTTTACCCTTAAAGAAGGAATTTTGACGCGTAATGGCGTAATCAACACGCTAACCATTACGAATTGCAGAGATTGCAATGTAGATGGGAGGATCTATGCGCCGCCGGGGAAGAACACGCATCGCGTTTCGGTTTTATCTTTTGTTATTTGCCGCCATGTGCCTGCTGGGCTACGGGGTGTATATCGCGGTGGACAGCATGGTGCAGCGCACCACCGTGATCGAGTCCGGGAACATGGGCAACCAGTATACCGTGGACGCCGTGATTGTCCGCGATGAAAAGCTGACCGACGCCGAAGGAATTACCAGCATTACCTACTTCGCGGACGAGGGCGGGTATGTCTTTGAAGGCAACAAGATTGCCGCGGTATATTCCTCCGGGTACAGCCAGACGGACATGAACAAGCTGCTGAGCGTCCGCGCGCAGATCAAGGAGAAGCATAAGCTGCTGGCAAACAGTGTGTACGGCGATACACAGCTAGAGCAGCTCGAAAAAGCGGTGATGGAGTTCGCGCGCGAGTTTGAGCTGGTGGTGCACGGGGACGCGAGCGGAAACCTGCAGAACCTGGAGCGGCAGCTTCAGTCGGCCATGGACAAACGGCAAAACTACCTGAAAACCAAGTACGCGACCGACCAGAACCTGACGAGCCTGTATGAAAACGAGGCGTCGCTGGTCAAAAAGATCGCGAACTGGACGAATAACCGGGTGGCCTCGCAAGATTGCATCGGCAGCTTCTATACGGACGGCTACGAGAACTACCTGAAAGCGGCGGACCTGGAAAGCACGACCCCCACGCAGGTGCTCAGCGTGCTCGCCGGGCAGCAGCCGCCCATGACATCCGCGCAGCGCGGGCGGGTGGCGGTCTACCGCGAGGTGAAGCCGAACGGCTGGTATCTCCTGCTCATCAGCCACGACGCGACCTGGAAACCCGTGGATGGGCAGACACTGAAGGTGCAGCTCGCCGGGTTTGAGGATCATATTGTCGACGGGACGGTCATGTCCTCCACGCGGACGGGCAACGACCTGCTGATCCGCCTGAAGGTGAACGGCGATGTGCGCCCCGTGCTGAACATCCGCACGTCCCAGGCGCTGGTCGGGGAGGAATACGTCTCCGGGTACAAGGTGCCGCTGAACGCGCTACGGGATCAGGGCGGGCAAGTGGGCGTCGTGCTGACGGACAGGGGCGGTATTTTCGTGCCCGTGGAAGTGGTGACGCAGAACAACGAGTTCGCCATCATCCTGCCCATGGCGGTTGGCGCCCTGGGGGAAGGGCAAAAAATACGCGTGTTTTAAGGGGTTACCGTGAGCGAAAACGTCGTGCAAAATATTTATGCAATCCGCGCGGAATTGGCCGCATGCGCGAGGGACCCCGCGCATCCGCCGATTGTTTTGCCCGTCACCAAAACGCAGGGAATCGAGGCGATACGGGCGCTTACGGGCGCGGGCATCACCGCCATCGGCGAAAACCGCGTGCAGGAAATCATGGACAAATATCCGGCGCTGTCCAAGGATTTTGAATTTCATTTGATTGGAAGGTTGCAATCAAACAAGATTAAATATATAATAAACAGAGTGTGCTTGATTCAGTCCCTGGACAGATGGCCGCTTGCGCAGGTGCTTGATGCCCGCGCGGGGGACCTGGGGTCACGCATGCCGGTGCTGGTAGAGGTGAATATCGGCGGGGAGACCCAGAAGGCGGGCATCCCGCCAGGAGAAGCGGAGCGCTTTGTTCGCGACTGTGCGCGCCTTTCCGGGATACACGTGCGTGGCCTGATGGCCGTGATGCCCAACGTCCCGGAGCCGGAGACGATCCGGCCGCTGTTTCAGCAGATGCGCGCGCTGTTTGAGCGGCTTCGCGATTTGGCGATTGACGGCGCCTCGATGAACGAGCTGTCCATGGGCATGTCGGGGGATTGGCGGATTGCCGCGCAGGAAGGCGCGACGATGGTGCGGATTGGTTCGGCAATCTTTGGGGAAAGAACGCGTTACGAAGGCGGCGGCGCGGATTAACAAATCTGTGCCATGGGAAGGGAATTCCGTGATGAATCCCTGTCGCCAAGCGCGCTAACCCAGTCGTAGGAGGACAATGATGGCGTTTTCGGATGTGTTGCAGACACTCGGCAAGTTCATCGGGCTCTATTCGGACGATGTTCCGTATGAGGAGCCCGTATATGACGGCGGGTATGAGCAACCGGACGAACGATATGACGATCAGCAGTACGTGGAGCCGCAGGACGACGCCGGATACCAGTCCGGGTACGGCACCGGGGCTTCTTATGTGCGTGCCGGCGCGAAGCCCAGGCAGGCGGCGCCGTCGCGGCGTCCCGCCGCCGAACCGTCCCCGATCCAGGGGCTGTTCAGCCGTGGCGGCAAGACGCCCCCGCCCAGGCAGCAGCGTGAGCAGCCGCAACAACCGCAACAGCAGTACCGCCCGGACAACGTGATCCGCTTTCCGGACCGGGATGAATACGACGAGCCGGAGCCCATGAGCCGCCAGGCTACTGGCGGTTTCGCGAGCACCATTATTTTCTGCGTGCGCAGGAAGGACGACAGCTCGCAGATCATCAACTACCTGCTCAGCGGGATCAACGTGATTCTGAACTTTGAAGAGGTGGACGACGCGCAGTGCCAGCGCGTGCTGGACATGGTCAGCGGCGCGGCGTTCGCGCTGCAGGGCACGGTCGAGCGCATCTCGCACCGGAACTATCTCGTCGCGCCGACCGGCGTGGAGATCGTCCGCAGCGAGACCCAGGCCAGGAACCAGCGGGACGGCATGTACGCGACAAGGATGTAGGGATTTCTTGCGAAATCCCTTGAGGGCGCGCGATTTTTCAAATCGCGCCGCCGTCGATGATGTAGGTAAGGAGTGCGCAGATGCTATATGGCATTTTGAGGGGAGTCAGCTATTTTCTACAGATCATCGGGTATGCGATGTGGATTTACTGCATATGCAGTTGGGTCCTGTCGCCTTTCAATAAGGTCATGCGGTTTCTCGGCCGGATTGTCGACCCGGTGTTAAGGCCGGTCCGCAATGTGATGTTTCGGATTTTCCCAAGGATGCCGATTGATATTTCGCCGATCATCGCGGGCGCGCTGCTGAACCTGGTCAATAGTCTGATGTGGCGTGTCTACTTCATGCTTGCGCTCTGACCATGCGAGCCGACCGGACCTGTGAGAAGCAACTGACCGAGCTGGCCGTGCGTGCGGCCCAGACCGGCGTCCCGCAGTGGACGGGCTTCCTTTCGCCGGCCGAACAGGCGGAGGCGGAAATCTGCGCCAGGCAGGCGGGGATTGCCCTGCACACCTGGGGTGGCGCGGAGAACGCGGAACGGCGCGTGGCGGCATTTGCCGAGGCAGACTGGGAAGCGGAATGGCCGATCACGTGCCTTCACATCGCGTGGCGCGGGCGGTACGGCTCCCTGGGGCACCGCGACCTGCTGGGCGCGATTCTGGCGCTGGGCATTGAGCGCGCGAACGTGGGCGACATCCTTGTCGGGGAGGGCGAGGCGCACGCGTTTGTGCTCAGCCGGATGGCGGGCTATCTGGAGGCGAACCTTAACCGGGCCGGTTCCACCGCGATCACGGTGCGAGCGGCGGAAGAGGCCATGGCGGCCGTGCAGCAGGACGGCACACCCGTCCGCGCGACGGTCGCGTCGGTCAGGCTGGATGCCGTGACGGCGGCGGTGTGGCATTTGGCGCGAACGCGCGCCGCAGAGCTCATCGCCCAGGGCCGCGTGCAGGTGGACCACTGCCAGGAAATGCGGCCGGACAGGCAGCTTGACGAGGGCGCGACGATCTCCGTGCGGGGGCTGGGGCGCGCGAAACTCGACCAGGTCGGTGGCAAAACAAAGAAAAATCGCATTGGTGTGACGCTAACGCGGTATTAATTCGTTATATAATAAGACACGCTAGGGGGAGGAACAAAACATGGCTGTTACCATCCAGATGATTGAGACCAAGGAATTCAAGACCAAGGCCCACGGATACGATCCGGAAGAGGTCGATGTGTTCCTGGATGAGATCGCGGACGAGTTCGAGGAACTGCAGCGGGAGATTCAGTCCCTCCGCTCCGCCGCGATGCGTCCGCAGGCAGCGCCCGTGATGTCGCAGCCCACGGCCACCGATAGCTCTGAATCGGCGCAGAAGCTGCTGCTGAACGCGCAGCGCGTCAGCGACGAGACGCTGGCGGACGCCCGCAAGCAGTCTGATCTGCTCCTTGCGGACGCGAAGGTCAAGGCGGACCGCCTCATCGAAGAGGCGAAGGCCGAGGCGAAGCGCCTGCAGGACAGCCTGGACACGTTGCGCAGTGCCGCGACGGACTACCGCGCGCGGTTCAAGCGCCTGGTGGACGATCAGACGCATATTTTAAACGCCGAAACCGAGCTGTTCCGGTAATATTCCCCACACAGGTGGGCACTCTATCCCCATGCGGGAGAGGGTTGAGAAATACGCGCGGGAACAGGAATGGGCCGGCTTCCTTGAATACGTCATGTATTTGCAGGACCGCCGCCGCTTGCTCCGCACGAATTTCTTGGCGGGGTTGATGCGCGGATTCGGGTTCGCGGTCGGTTTCAGCTTGCTGGGCGCGGTTGTCGTCGTGCTGGTGCAAAGGCTGGCACTCGCAAACCTGCCGGGAATCGGCTCGTTTTTCGCCGAGGTCGTGCGCATGGTGGAATCGAACCTACGGTGAAAGGTAGGGATTCCTCGCGGAATCCCCTTATGGCGCCCGATTCTCCGAATCCGTGCAGCCGTCAATGAAGCGCCCGAGAAGTGCCCTTGTTATAATGGAGGACTATGCGCCGAAAGAGTATCCTATGGAAAATTGACGCGTGCTGCTGGCTTGCGCTGGCAGCCTTTGTCATTGACCGGCTCACAAAGCTATGGGCGCAGTCCGCGCTTCGCGGGCAACCGCCGATGGATGTGTGGCCGGGCATTTTTCGTTTGATCTATGTGGAAAACACCGGCGCGGCGTTCGGCATGCTGCAGGGGCGGCAGGTCTTTCTGCTGATCCTGACGGGCGTGGCGCTGTCCGGGCTGTTCTGGTGGCTGTTGACCCGCGCGTCCGGGAAACCTCCGCTCCTTCGGGCGGCGCTGTGGCTGCTGTTCGGCGGGGCGATGGGCAACTTTGCCGACCGGCTGTTCCTCGGCGCGGTGGTGGACTTTATGGAGATCCGGCTGTTCTCCTTCCCGGTGTTCAATGTGGCGGACTGCTGCGTCAGCTTCGCGTTTGTGCTGATCTCCGGGTTCATACTCTTTGGTAAGGAGGCGCGGACGGATGCCGGATGAGCGGCTGGATGTTCGGCTGGCGTCGCAGACCGGCCTTTCGCGCTCGCGCGTGGAGCGGCTGATCCGGGAAGGGCGCGCTCTGGTGAACGGGCGGTTGGAGACGAAGCCGGGGTACGCACTCCGCGCGGAGGACGTGGCGAGCGTGGACATTCCGCTGCCCACCGCGAGCGAGGCGGCCCCGGAAGCGTTGCCGCTGACCATCCTGTACGAGGACGCGCACAGGGCCGTCGTGGACAAGCCGGCGGGCATGGTAGTGCATCCGGCTGCCGGCAACGAGAGCGGCACGCTCGTGAACGCGCTGTTGTATCATTTGAAAGATTTGTCGGGCATCGGCGGAACGCTCCGGCCGGGCATTGTGCACCGGTTGGATAAGGATACGTCCGGGCTGCTGTTGATCGCCAAGACGGACGAGGCGCACCAGCGGCTGAGCGAGGCGCTGAAGGCGCGGACAATTCGCAAAACGTATCGCGCGGTCGCGTTTGGACATTTTAAGGAAGAGAGCGGAACGATCGAAGCCCCGGTCGCGCGCCACCCGGTCGACAGAAAACGCATGGCCGTGGTGCGGGACGGGCGGTACGCGCGCACGGAATACCAAATCGTGGAAAATCTGCGGGGCGCGACACTGCTCAATGTGGACCTCATTACCGGGCGCACGCACCAGATCCGCGTGCATTTCGCGCATATTGGGCATCCTTTGTTCGGGGACCCGATTTACGGCGGGTCAAAGGCGGAGAAAGCCGCGCCGCGCCTGATGCTGCACGCGTGGCGCGTGGCGCTCGCGCATCCGGTCACCGGCGAAGCGCTGTCCTTTGAAGCGCCGGAGCCGCCGGAATTCGTTCATGCGGTAAAAAAGTTATTGCCATAAAACTGCCAAAAACACACAGCATGCCGTGCCCTTCGCGGGGGAAACTACGCTTGCGGAGACCAAATCCGCAACGGACAAAGGAGGGAGACGGCATGAAAGGGACAACAATGGCGGGCTTGATGGCGGGAAGCGCGCTGGGCATCGCGGTGGGCGCGGGACTGATGATGATGCCCCAGACAAAGCAGGTGCGCAAGGCGATTGAAAAGGGCGCAAGCGACCTGAGCAAGAGCGTTTCCGGCTGGATCAAGTAGAATCGGGACGGCGGGGACGAGGCAGGGGCTGTTGCGAACGCGACAGCCCCTTCGTCTGTTGCGGAGGATAAAATTACTAATATATGACAGACCGGAAAAAGATTGTCAAACCTTGCTCAATCATGTATAATATGAAAAAAATGCAAGGTGGGTGGAACCATGAGCATTGGCAATGATACAATTTCTTTTAAACCCATCGGCGACCGCAACGACTCCGCGGAAGCGATCATTATGACTGTATACGCCGCGCTGAAGGCGAAAGGATATGACCCGATTACGCAGATGGTCGGCTACCTGATTTCCGGCGATCCGACGTATATCACCAACTACCAGGGCGCGCGGTCGCTGATCTGCCGCTTGGAGCGCGATGAGATCCTGGAAGAGCTGACACAGTACTACGTGCAGGCGCGGGAGTAGCGCACGGCGATGCGCATGGTTCGGCTTGGCGCGCGCGGCCTTTGGGTCTCGCGCCTTTTATTTGGCACTTTGACGCTCGGGCCCCTGCAGCGGGACCTGCCCGCGGAGCGCGGCGCGGAACTGATTTGCTATGCCGCAAAGCGCGGCGTCAACTTTGTGGATACCGCCGAGCTGTACGGCACGTATCCGCATATCAGGGCGGCGCTCCGGGAGACGCCGGACCTCGTGGTGTGCACAAAGTCCTACGCGTATGACCTGGACACGGCGAAGCGGTCCGTTGAGCTTGCGCAGGAAGGCATCGGCCGTGAGCGGATCGACATTTTCTTGCTGCATGAGCAGGAGAGCGAGCACACGCTGCGCGGGCATGCCGGGGCGCTGGACTATCTGTGCCGCCTGCGCGAGGCGGGCGTGATCGGCACGGTCGGGCTTTCCACGCACCACGTGGCCGCCGTCCGCGCGGCACTCCGGTGGCCGGAGATAGACATCGTATTCCCGATCCTGAACCGACGCGGGCTTGGCGTGGTTGACGGAACCGCCAGGGAGATGGAGCGAGCGGCGGTGGAGGCGCATGCTTCGGGGCGCGGCGTGCTGGCGATGAAGGCGCTCGGCGGCGGGCATCTCATCGCGGAGCGGCGGTCCGCGCTGGAATACGTACTGGGCATGGACTGTGTGGACGCGGTCGCGGTGGGTATGCAGTCGGAGGCGGAAATTGAGTACAACGTGGCCGTGTTTGAGGGCCGGGAGCCGAATGCCGCCATCGCGGCGGAGACGGAAAACGCGCGCCGTTCGCTCATCGTGCAGGACTGGTGCGAGGGGTGTGGCCGCTGCGAGGCCAAATGCGGGCAGAAAGCGATTGCCGTCGCGGCAGGAAAGGCCGTCGTCGACGCCGAACGGTGCGTCAGGTGCGGGTATTGCGCGGCGGTGTGCCCGCAGTTCTGCTTGAAGGTGATTTAGCGATGGAAAGAATTCTGGCGCTGGACGTGGGGGACCGCAGGATCGGCGTGGCGGTGAGCGACCCGCTCGGGATCATCGCGCAGCCGCTGGGCATGATCGAATCCGTCGGCTGGGGCCCGGACATCCGGCGCATTGGCGAATATGCCGGGGCGCAGGGGACGAAAACGCTGTTGGTCGGCTTGCCGTTGCTGTTGGACGGGTCCGTGGGGGAGCAGGCGCGGAAAGTACAGGCGTTCGCGGAGCAACTGACGAAGGCCGGGTACACCGTGATCCTGTGGGACGAACGGATGAGCACCGTCACGGCGGAACACGCACTGATCGAGGGCGACGTGCGCCGGGACAGGCGAAAAAAACTCGTGGACCAAACGGCGGCGGCGGTTATACTACAGGGGTATCTGGACGCGAACGCACGATAAGTAAAGCAATAGCGATAGAGGAGGCGGAGAACCATGGCGGAGGAAAGCAACGTGGTGGAGCTGATCGGTGAGGACGGCGAGCCCGTATCATTTGAGCACCTGATGACGATGGAGCACGGGGACAGGTCCTATATCCTGCTGACGCCCGTGGAGCCGGAGACGCCGGACGAGGAAGGGTCCGTGATCATCATGCGGATCGACAAGGACGCGGACGGCACGGATTGCTATGTTGTGGAGGAGGACGAGGCGGTGCTGGACGCGGTGTTCAGCCGCTTTTTGGACATAATGGACGAGGACGGCGAAGGGGACGACGAGGAATAGGGGCACCTGCGGTGCCGATCCTTTGAATCCGCGCGCATTCTGGATGAACAGCAACAAGGGCCGCGAAACCGCGGCCCTTATAGTTGGTGGCGCTGATTTGAAAAATCGGGCGCCATAAGGGGATTTCGCAAGAAATCCCCACTTCTATGGGTTAGGTACTTACAGCGCCTCGATCGTCAGCGTCGCGAGCGTATCGCCGGCAACGTCGGGGGTCATGGTCAGCGCTTGCAGGGATACGAGGGCGATATCCACTTGTTCGGTCGCCTCGAAAATCGCGCTTCCGCTGACGGTCGCGGAGGTCATTCCGGCCACGTGCGTGATGGATTGCTGCGTGCCGGCCACGTCCTGGCCGCCCGCTTGAACGACGAACGTGGTGGCCACATCGGCGTTGCTGGGGATGTTGATCGTGTAGCTCAGGTGGTACACACCCGGTAGCTCCACGCGCAGAACCCCTGCGTCGAGTTGGAAGCCTTCCCCGATGACGGTGGTCCCGCTAAACGGGATGTGGCCGCCGGCGGAGAGGTCAAGGGTGTCGGTCTGCGTGAGGAAAGCGAAGTTCCTCATATTGCAGCAGGATTGGTCGCGGTTGTCGCAGTCTTGGCTTCTATCGGAACACCAGCGGCTGACGGAGGTGCCGATGGAGCAGAAATATTCGCACGGATTGCATCCGAGATAGGACAAAGTTGTGCGGTACATGGTGTCGTCTCCTTTCCAAGAGGCGGGGAGTCACTACACTCTATGGGCGAGCGGGCAAAAGTGTTACAAAAGCGAAAAACCAATATTTTGGACTTTCCCTCCGGCCCAAAATCTGCTATACTCTGACTGTATGCAATTGCCCTATACAGGACAAAAAGGAGGACCCAATTCATGAAAAAACTGGTTTCCTTGTTGCTCGCGCTAACAATGATGCTGGGCATGGTTTCCTTCGCGATGGCCGCCTCGGAGACCTACGAGCTGGCGCTCGTTACCGACATCGGCACGATTGACGACAAGTCCTTCAACCAAGGCGCCTGGGAAGGCCTCGTGCAGTACGCGGAAGAAAAGGGCATCTCTCATAAGTACTATCAGCCCAAGGAACAGGCGAACGACGCGTATCTGGATTCCATCGAGCAGGCTGTGCAGAACGGCGCGAAAATCGTCGTGACGCCGGGCTTCCTGTTTGAGGAGCCGATCTTCATCGCGCAGGATATGTATCCTGAAGTGAACTTCATCCTGGTGGACGGCAACCCGCACAACGCGGACTACTCTGAGTTCCGCACCGAGAAGAACGCTGTCGGCATCATCTATGCCGAGGAGCAGAGCGGCTTCCTGGCCGGCTACGCGGCCGTGAAGGAAGGCTACACGAAGCTGGGCTTCATGGGCGGCATGGCGGTTCCGGCTGTGGTCCGCTTCGGGCATGGCTTTGTGCAGGGCGCGGACTACGCGGCCAAGGAAATGGGCGTTGCGGAAGTGACGGTCAACTACCACTACACCGGCGGCTTCGCGGCGACCCCGGAAGCGCAGGCGCTGGCGGCCTCCTGGTACAATGACGGCGCCGAAGTCATCTTCGCGTGCGGCGGCGCGGTGGGCAACTCCGTCATGGCGGCTGCCGAAGCGTCGACCGACAAGTGGGTCGTCGGCGTGGACGTGGACCAGAGCAACGAGTCCGAGCGTGTGATTACCTCCGCCATGAAGGGCCTGAAGGCCTCCGTGTATCAGGCGATCTCCGCGTATTACGAGGGCGGGGACAAGTCCCCGGGCGGCCAGAGCTGGAACCTGGGCGCGGACCGCGACGGCGTGGCCCTGCCGATGGAGACCTCCCGCTTCACAACGTTCACCCAGGCGGACTACGACGCGATCTTCGCGAAGCTGGTCGCGGGCGAGATCACCCTGGTGAAGGATGTTGACGCTGACAACAACCCCATCTCGGTGATGGCCATCCCGACGGAAGTGACGAAGGTTACGGAAGTCAAGTAAAGAACGGCTCTGGGGAGCATTGAGGGCAGGCAGCCAACTGCCTGCCCATTTTGGTTAAGGAGCTGTCGGCATTGGAATACGTCATTGAAATGCTGCATATTACAAAGGACTTCCCGGGCATCCGGGCGAACGACGATGTAACGCTGCAGCTTAAAAAGGGCGAGATACACGCGCTGCTGGGCGAAAACGGCGCGGGAAAATCGACGCTCATGAGCGTGCTGTTCGGCCTGTATACGGCGGAAAAAGGCGCCATCAAAAAGAACGGCCAGGAAGTGCATATCAGCAACCCGAACGACGCCAACGCGCTCGGCATCGGGATGGTGCACCAGCACTTTATGCTGGTGCATAATTTTACAGTTTTAGAAAACATTGTGCTGGGGGTGGAATCCACCGCGCGCGGCGTGCTCCGGATGGACGAGGCGCGGGGGAAGGTGGTCGCGCTCTCCAAGCAGTACGGCCTGATGGTGGACCCGGACGCGCTGATCTCGGACATCACGGTCGGCATGCAGCAACGCGTGGAGATTCTGAAGATGCTCTACCGCGACAATGACATCCTGATCTTTGACGAGCCGACGGCCGTGCTGACCCCGCAGGAGATCGCGGAATTGATGAAGATCATGAAAAGCCTCGCGGCCGAGGGAAAGTCCATCCTGTTCATCACCCACAAGTTGAACGAGATCAAGGAGGTCGCCGACCGCTGCACCGTGCTGCGGAAAGGGCGCCATATCGGAACGGTTACGGTCGCGGAGACGACCAAGGAAGAGATGAGCGAGATGATGGTGGGCCGCAAAGTCGAGTTCATCATCGAAAAGGACGCGGCAAACCCTGGCGACGCCGCGCTGCTGGTGCAAAACCTGACCGTCCGGAGCCGCACGCACGGGAAGCTGCTCGTCAACGATGTCTCCTTCACCGTGCGCAAGGGGGAAATTCTCTGCGTGGCCGGCATTGACGGCAACGGGCAGAGCGAACTGGTCTACGCGTTGACCGGCCTGATGGAACCGGAGGCCGGGCGCATTTTCCTGGGCAATAGAGAGATCACACACGCCTCCATCCGCGAGCGGAACGACGCGGGGCTTTCACATATCCCGGAGGACAGGCACAAGTTCGGCCTGGTGCTGGACTATACGCTGGGCGAGAACCTGGCGCTGAAGAGCTACCATAAGCCCGCGTTTCAAAAGCACGGCTTCATCCGCTTTGACGAGCGCGACAGGTACGCGGACCAGTTGATCGAGAAGTACGACATCCGCTCGGGCCGGGGATTTCGCACGGTCGCGCGGAGCATGTCGGGCGGCAACCAGCAGAAGGCCATCGTGGCGCGCGAAATCAGCGAGCGGCCGGAGGTGCTGATCGCCGTGCAGCCGACACGCGGCTTGGACATCGGCGCGATCGAGTACATCCATGGGCAGCTCATCGCGGCGCGGGACGAGGGCAAGGCGGTCTTGCTCGTCTCGCTGGAGCTGGACGAGGTGATGAACGTGTCCGACCGCATCCTCGTGATGTTTGAGGGCGAAATCGTCGCCGACGTGAACGCGAAGGCGACCACGGTACAGGAACTCGGCTTGTACATGGCGGGATCGAGAAGGGGGGCGGTCGTATGAAATCAAAAGCCCTCAAGCGGATTTTCACGGAGGGCGGCCTGGAGAGCGCCGCCGCCTCGCTGATCGCGATCTTCGTGGGGCTCGTTTTCGGCCTGATCATTTTGCTGATCTCCAACCCGTCGCAGGCGATCCAGGGGCTTGGCATCATCGTGGCGGGTGGGTTCAACGGCGGCATGAAGGGGCTCGGGCAGGTGCTGTACTACGCCACGCCGCTGATCATGACCGGTCTCTCCGTTGGATTCGCGTTCAAGACCGGCCTGTTCAACATCGGCGCGCCGGGGCAGCTCATGGTCGGCGCGCTCGCGGCGGTGTATGTCGGGGCGAACGCGACCTTCCTGCCCGGCTGGCTGCTGTGGGCCGTGGCGCTGATCGCCGCGATGCTCGCCGGCGGCATCTGGGGCGCGATTCCCGGCCTGTTCAAGTCGCTGCTGAACGTGAACGAGGTCATCGCCTGCATCATGTGCAACTACATCGGCATGTACGGCGTGAACTTCATTATCAAGAACTCCAACATCTATGACTCGCTGAAAAACCAGACGGTGAACATCCCGCAGGCAGCCATTCCACGCTGGGGCATGGACAAAATCTTTTTCAACATGAAAGGGAAGTTCGTGGACGCGGCGAGCGTCAACGGCGGCATCCTGATCGCGCTCGCCGTCGCGGTTTTGATGTATTTCATCCTGAACAAGACGACATTTGGCTACGAGCTGAAGGCGTGCGGCTACAACCGCGACGCGAGCCGCTACGCGGGCATCAACGAGCGCCGGAGCATCCTGCTGTCCATGGTGATCGCGGGGATGCTGGCGGGCATCGGCGGCGCGCTGATGTACCTGGCGCCCGCAAACGGGCTGCACATCCGCGTGGAAGAAGTCCTTTCCCCGCAGGGGTTCAACGGCATCCCCGTGGCGCTGTTGGGCCTGTCCAACCCGATCGGGATCATCTTCTCGGGCCTGTTCATCGCGCACATCTCGCAGGGCGGGTATTACCTGCAGAAGCTCAACTACATGCCGGAGATCATCGACATCATCATCGCGGCGATCATTTACTTCAGCGCGTTCTCGCTCCTGATCAAAAACCTGATTGGCAAGGCGGGCAAGTGGATGGCGATGCGCCGCGAGCGCGCGGAAGAGGGGGAGGGTGAACGATGAGCGACATCATGAGCACGATTTATTTCCTGGTGCAGCAGATGTGGTTCTTCTCCATTCCGCTGCTGATTGTCGCGCTGGGCGGCATGTTTTCCGAGCGCAGCGGTGTGGTCAATATCGCGCTGGAAGGCATCATGGTGGTCGGCGCGTTCTGCTCCATCTTCTTCCTCAGCAAGATGCAGGGCTTGATGAGCGGGCAGTGGCTGCTCGTGTTGGCGATTCTGGTCGCGGTGGTTTCCGGCACGCTGTTTTCACTGCTGCACGCGTACGCGGCGATTAACATGCGCAGCAACCAGACCATCAGCGGCACGGCGCTGAACATGTTCGCCCCCGCGTTCGCGATCTACATGGCGCGCATGTTGCAGAGCAACAATGTGCAGCAGGTGCAGTTCACCAACACGTTCCGCATCCGCAGCGTGCCGCTCCTGGGGGATATCCCGGTGATCGGGCCGCTGCTGTTCCAGAACACGTACATCACCACGTACATCGGTCTGGCAATATTGATTGCCGCGGCGTTTGTGCTGTACCGGACGCGGTTCGGTCTGCGCCTGCGCTCCTGCGGCGAGCACCCGCAGGCGGCGGACTCCGTCGGCATCAATGTGTTTGGGATCCGCTACGCCGGCGTGATGATCTCCGGCGCGCTCGCGGGGCTGGGCGGGCTGGTGTTCGTGGTGCCGACATCCACGAACTTCAACGCGACGGTGTCCGGCTACGGCTTCCTCGCGCTGGCGGTGCTCATTTTCGGCCAATGGAAGCCGCTGCGCATCTTCTTCGCGGCGCTGTTCTTCGGGCTGATGAAAACCATCGCGTCCGCGTATTCCGGCATATCGTTCCTGAAGGGCCTGCCGATCCCCAGCGACATCTACAAGATGATTCCGTACATCATGACGCTGGTGGTGCTGGCGTTTACGAGCAAAAAGTCCCAGGCGCCCAAGGCGAGCGGCGTGCCGTACGATCGGAGTGGACGGTAGGAATTTTGGGAGATCGAGGGCCGAAGCCCTTGACCTTAATCGTATCGACCGCTTTTACCGGTAGGGCGGGGAGTTTTCCAGAGGCGTAGCCGGCGGAAAACATTCTTAATGGCGGCGCCGATTCGGAGAATCGGGCGCCATAAGAGGATTCCGTAAGGAATCCCTACCTCTGTCAGGGGGATATCGTAAGGGGGACGTGTCCCCCTTACGTTGTCTTCCGGGGGACAAAATTCGCGGGGGCAATCGTCTATATTGGCAGATTGTAAAAGATTTACCAACGAGAGGTGGATGCGCGATGCGGAACCGTTCTTCGATGACCCTACGGGTGGCATTACTGCTGTGCGCCGCGATGATAGCCCTTGCGGCTCTGCCGGTGACCGGTCTTGCTACCGGGGTCGACCGGGCGATTGTCAACAACCCGAACCCGGCCGACCGGCTGAACCTGCGGGAATCGCCCCGTACCAGCGCGGTGTCTTACGGCAAGTACTTCAACGGCGTCGAGGTGCAGATACGCTCCTACGTGAACAGCGAATGGGTGCAGGTGCAGATTGGCACAGCCGTGGGGTACATGCAGACGAAATACCTGGCGATTGGCGCGCCGTCGGGTTCCATCCATTCCGCGATTCCAATCGCCGTGGTGAACAACCCGAATCCCGCGGACCGGCTGAACCTGCGGGAGAGCACCTCCGACCGCTCCGCCTCGCTGGGCAAGTATGACAACGGCACGCAGGTGGAGGTGCTGGGCGTCGGAGAAGTATGGTACCATGTGCGCGTGAACGGCCAATACGGCTACATGATGGGCAAGTACCTGAGAATGCCCGGTAGCGGCGGAACGACGCCCGTTACGCCGTCCACCTCGCGGTATATGGTCGTCAACAACCCGAATCCATCCGACCGGCTGAACCTGCGCGGTTCCATCTCTCCCAACGGGCAGGGGGGCGATTCCCTTGCGAAGTACTACAACGGCGTGGAAGTGGAAATCCTGTCCTACCCGCCGCAGCAGCCGGAGTGGGTGTTTGTGCGCATCGGGACCGCCTATGGCTACATGCAGCACCGGTATCTGACCACCGGCACTGTCCGATCGGCCATGCCCGTGCTAACCGTGTACAACCCGAACCCGTCCGACCGGCTGAACCTGCGCGCGTCGGCATCGGACAGCGCGCCTTCGCTGGGCAAATACTACAACGGCACGCGGGTCGAGGTGCTGGGCGTGATGGCGAACAGCGCGTGGTACCACGTGCGCGTGGACGGGCGGACCGGGTACATGATGGCGAAATACTTGCGGTAATGCCATTCCATACAGAAAACAACCGGGCTGATGACAGTTTCGATCATCAGCCCGGTTGCTTTGTTGGAAAGAATGTGCTACTCCTCCGGCTTCCAGGACGGCGGCACTGATTGGAACAATCGGCCGCCATAAAGGGATTTCGTAAGAAATCCCTACATCTTCGGATTCGGCCTGTCAACCGCTTCGAGCAGTGATATCTTTGGCATCGGCAGGTAATAGTAGAACCCCTGGATCATATCGACATTGGCGCGCTGGCAGTAGCCGAGCTGCTCCTCCGTCTCGACGCCCTCGATGCAGATCTGCTTGTGCACCGCGTGGCTGAAATCGGTGATGAGCTGGATAAAGGAACTGGCGTAGCTGTCCCGTGTGATGCTCTGGATGAACGAGCGGTCGATCTTGATGATGTCGATGGGCAGGTCGCGCATGTTGCTCAGGGAGGAATAGCCGGTGCCAAAGTCGTCCATGGCGATCTGGATGCCCTTCTTGTGCAACTCACCCAGGATGATCTGGATGCGCTGCAGGCCCGTGATCTCCAGTCCTTCCGTGATCTCCAGCACCAGGTTTTTGGGGTTGACGCCCGTCTCGTTCAGGATGGCCTCAATTTGGTGCACGATGTCCTGCTGTTGAAGCTGGCGCATGGAGATGTTGACGGATACAGAGAAGTCGGGGTGTCCGCTGTCATTGATGCGCCGGAGCAGGGTACACGCCTCGCGCAGGATGAACTCCCCGATGGGCACGATGAGGCCTAGGTACTCCGACAGCGCGATGAAGCTGAACGGCATAATCAGCCGGTGGTCCGGGCGGAACCAGCGAATGAGCGCTTCCGCGCCGATGATGCGCCCCGTTTTCATGTCCACATACGGCTGGTAGTACGCCTCAAACCCGCTGAAATTGTCGGCGATGCATTCGCGCAGCATGCTTTCCATCTCAGCCCGTTCGACGGAGTCATTGCGCATGTTGTCGCTGTAGAAGGTGTAGCTGTTTTTGCCCAGCTTTTTGGCCTCGTACATGGCGATGTCGGCGTTTTTAATGATCTCCTTAACGCCCATATCGCCGTCCGGGAAGGCGACGATGCCCACGCTCAGCGTGCAGTAGAACGATTTTCCCAGCACCGGCCACGGCTTGCGCGCGCGGCTGATGAGCGTGCCAATGATATCCTGGATGCGGTCGGCGTTGCCGGGGTCGATCAGCAGCACAAACTCATCCCCGCCAAAACGGAACACAGCGTTCTTTTCCAGCCGGGTCTCGCGCAGGAAGCGCGCGAACTCTTTCAGCAGCGCGTCGCCGTAATCGTGCCCGTACCCATCGTTGACGATCTTGAAATCGTCCATGTCGATGAAGAGCACGTAGCCCTTCCGGCCGGACTGGTGCGCATCGGCGATGGCGGATTGCAGGTCAAAATCACACCGGTAGCGGTTTGGAAGCCCTGTCAGGTGATCCGTATAGGCGATGCGGCGGATGTACTCCTCGTGCTCCTTCTTCTCGGTGATGTCCTGGCCAACGAACAGGCGCATGCGTTCGCCGGTGATCCAGGGAATGCTGCTGCAGCGCACGCCAATCCAGCGCCCGGACTGCGGCAGTTCCACCTCAAAATAGCGCGAATGGGTGGTCAGGCGGCGAAAATCCGGACACGTCTCGCAGAAATCGCCGATACGGCCGTGCAGCGTTTCCTCGGAGCTGCCGGGATCAAGGGAAAAATCCCTGGCGTACGCCTGGTTTGTGAAAACAATCTCCCGGGTGAGGGGGCTTAGGACGTAGATATACGCGGGAACGTTGTCGAGCACCGTCTTCATGGTGGCACGGGAGGTAAAGACGGATTCCTCGGTCTTTTTGCGCATGACGGCCGTGGAGACGAGCTTGGCAATGGTCTTCAGGAAAGCGAGCGTGCTTTCGGACCATGTGCGATGGAGGAAGCACTCGTCAAAGCAGATAAAGCCGTACCGTTCGCTGCCCATATAGACGGCGAAAATGGCCGCGGAAATGACGCCCTCGTTGTCAAATTCGTCCGCGGAGCCGGCAGGGATCGTTCCATAATCCACAGCGCGAAAACCGCTGGCCGCGAGGTCCGCGTCGATATCCGGGATGTCCTCCCTGTAGCGCAGCTCGAACGGGCCCCGCTCCATCATGGACGAAACGCCGTGGTTGCACCACTCGTAGACGGCCTTGCAGGTTTTGTGGCCGGGCGCGTCCTCAAAGAGGATGACACGGCTGATATCCAGGTATTTGCCGCTGCGGTCCAGAAGGATGTTGAACGCCTGGTTCGTATCCGCGCTATGCAGGTTGACCAGGATGTCGTTGAGCACGTCGAGCTGCCGGGCGTTGTCTTCAATCCGGTCGTAGCTCTCTTTTTGCTTGGTGTAGTTGGAGATGACGCAATCGTAGTAGAGAATGCTGCCGGAGGCATCCCGCGTGACCGTCGTATAGTCGCGGGCCCAGACAATTTCGCCGCTTGCGGTCAGAAGGCGGTACACAATGCTATACTGATCGGCCGCCTGTTCGGCGTGCTCATCAATGAGCTTGCAAACGGCGGGATAGTCGTCCGGATGAACGATGTCATGCCAGGAGACCTTGCCGGACATAAAGTCTTGCCATTTATATCCGTATTGCGATATATTGTGGGTGATGAACTGCGTGGTCCACCGTCCGTCCGGCTCCGGAGCAACGCGGATGGCGAGAGATGGACTCTGCTCAATGATCTCCTGCGCAACCTTCCCGTCGGAAAACGCACCGGGGTGCTGTTGCATCATTTGTCACATCGCTTTCTGCTGCGTATCTTATGTATTAAATATTAGGATAACAAATTGCGGCTGAAAAGTCAATTTTCTTTTCAATTTATGAAGGAAAAAAGCGCGAAACAAATGCATTTTGCCGTATAATGTGATATGATAGAGAAGCGGTAGGGATTCCTTGCGGAATCCCCTTATAGCGCCCGATTGTTCCAATCAGCGCCGCCGCCGCGGTAGGGATTCCTTGCGGAATCCCCTTATAGCGCCCGATTTTCCAAATCTGCGCCACCGTCGAAGTAACAAACGCTAAAGGGAGACGCATCCACAATGAAAACAATGAGAATGATTCTGTTATTTTTTGCAGCCGTGTGCCTGTGCACAACCGCCGTGGCCGAGGGGGGCATGATCGGCATGCCCAACCCGATGCGGGAGGTAAGCGCGGATGAAATGCTGGAGGAGCTCGGCATCTCGTTTTCCCTCGCGGAGGGCGCGGAGAACACGGCATACTGGATCATTGAGTCCGGCGCGGAGGAAGACGCCGATATGGCGCAGGCCGATTATGCGTTTGACGGCGAGGCGTATTCCTGCCGCAAGCAACGCGGCGATTACCTGACGGATATATCGGGCATGTACCTGGACTGGACGGAGCTGAAGGACGTCATGCTCGGCGAAACCGAGGCGGCCCTGCGGCTGCATAACGACGAGGCGGGCGTGATTCTCTGGTACAGCACGGCATACGGGATGACCTGCTCGGTGTCGATGGACGCGGGCGCGACGGAGGAAAAGCTCATCGCCGCCGCCCTGCCCATCGCTGCCGACATGACGCACGAGGCCGGGAATGGGCCCAGCGGGTTAGCGTACGAACTGAGCGACGGCGAGGACTCGCTGACGATTCGGCTGGCCGCGAACGCGACCACCGGCTATAGCTGGATCCTCGCGCTGTCCGACGAATCGATGCTACGGGTGGAGGACGAGGACTATATTGTGGACGAGTCGGCGGCAGGGCTTGTGGGCGCCGGCGGCACGTATGTCGTCACGCTCCGCCCTACCATGGAGGGCGCCGGCATGGTCACGGCTACGTTTACCTATAGCCAACCCTGGGAAGAATTGGCCTCACCGGCGGCCACCGTCACGTTTGATATTTGGATCACGGAAGCAGGCACGCTCATGGTGGACTGCATTCTGATGTGACGGCGCGGCGCGCGGGGGAAAGCGGGCCGTCCGTCGGCCCGCTTTGCTTGTCATCGCGATAGAACATACCATGGCGGCGCGGATTTGAAAAAACGGGCGCCAATAAGAGGATTCCGCCAGGAATCCTTGCTCAACATGTGCAAAGAAATTACGAAAAACAAAAGCTCAAGCTGCGGGAGGGAAAACGCATGGATGCGCGGCCGGAGGGGTTTACAAGCGATTTAGCGTTTCAAATGCTCGATAATATACCGATGGGCAGCGCCTGCTGGAACCAGGCGGGCGAGATTGTCGCCTGCAACGAGGAGACGGCGCGCCTGTTCGACTTGCCGGATAAGCAGATTTTTATGGATCGGTTTGCGGAGCTTTCCCCGCCGCTTCAGCCGGACGGCCGAGCGTCCGATACGGCCTTCCAGGCATACATGCGGGAGGCGTTCGCGTGCCGCAGGCTGCGCTTTGAATGGGTGCATCGCAAGCTGAACGGCGATCCCATCCCGGTGGAGATCACGCTTGTGCCGCTGATGATGCGGGAAGGCCGCTTTGTCGCCGCCTATATGCGCGACCTGCGCGCGATGAAGGCGTCCATGGAAACCCTGCGCGAGGCGAATGAGCGGTCGCAGATCATGCTGGACGCGACGCCGCTCTGCGCCAACTTCTGGAACAAGGCGTTTGAGAACATCGACTGCAACCAGGAAGCCGTCAAGCTCTTCGGGCTCCAGAGCAAGGAGGAGTACCTGCGGCGGTTTCACGAGCTGTCACCGGAATACCAGCCGTCGGGCGAACGCTCGTCGGACCTTGCGCTGGCGTATGTGCAAAAGGCATACGACGAGGGGTACTTCCGCTTTGAGTGGATGCACCAGAAGCTGGACGGGGAACCGGTTCCGGCCGAAATCACGCTGGTGCGCGTGAATCACAAGGGCGAGGACATTGTGGTTGGGTACACGCGGGATCTGCGCGAGCTCAAGGCGTCCCTTATAAAGCTCAGAGAGGCGGACGAGCGGTCACAGATCATGCTGGACGCGACGCCGCTGTGCGCCAACTTCTGGGACAAGGACGCGAACAACATCGACTGCAACCAGGAAGCGGTCAAGCTCTTTGAACTGCACGACAAGCAGGAGTACCTGGATCGGTTCTTTGAGCTGTCGCCGGAAATCCAGCCTTGCGGCCGTCTATCGTCGGACATGGCGATGGAAAACATCCAGACGGCGTTCCGGGACGGCTACTGCAAGTTCGAGTGGATGCACCAGAAGCTGAACGGGGAGCCGATTCCGGCGGAGATCACGCTGGTGCGTGTCAAATACCGGGAGGGCTTCATCGTCGTGGGCTATACGCGCGACCTGCGCGAGCTTCGGGCGACGATGGCCGAAATGCGGGAGGCGGATGAGCGTACGCAGCTCATGCTGGACGCGACGCCGCTGTGTTGCAACCTGTGGGACAGGAACTTCAACAACATCGACTGCAACCAGGAGGCCGTGAAGCTCTTTGAGCTGCGCGACAAGCGGGAGTATCTGGACCGCTTCTTTGAACTGTCGCCGGAAATCCAGCCCTGCGGCCGCCCCAGCCCGGACATGGCGCTGGAGAACATCACGACGGCGTTTACCGAGGGCTACTGCAAGTTTGAATGGATGCACCAGAATCTGAACGGCGAGCCGATCCCGTCGGAAATCACGCTGGTACGCGTGAAGCACAGGGATGGCTATATTGTCACTGGTTACACGCGGGACCTTCGGGAACTGAAAGCCTCACTGGCTAAGATGCGGGAGGCGGACGAGCGCACGCAGGTGATGCTGGACGCAACGCCGCTGTGCTGCAACTTGTGGGACAGAAATTTCAACAACATCGACTGCAACCAGGAGGCCGTGAAGCTTTTTGAATTGCGCGACAAGCGGGAGTACCTGGACCGGTTCTTTGAGCTGTCGCCAGAGTATCAGCCGTGCGGCCGCACGTCCTCGGAAATGGCGATGGAGAATATCAAGACCGCGTTCCGGGATGGGTACTGCCGCTTTGAGTGGATGCACCAGATGCTGAACGGCGAGCCGATTCCGTCGGAAATTACGCTGGTACGGGTGAAGTTCCGGGACGACTACATCGTCGCGGGCTACACGCGGGACATGCGCGAGCTGAAGGCCATGCTGGCGGAGATGCACAAGGTGGAAAACGACCTGCGCGTCGCGCGGGACGTGGCGGAGGAGAGCACCAAGGCAAAAAGCGAGTTTTTGGCCAACATGAGCCACGAGATCAGAACGCCTATGAACGGAATTCTGGGGCTGCTGCACCTGGTGATGGGCACCGACGTGACGCCCAGGCAGCAGAATTATCTTGAGAAGGCCCAGCAGTCCGCCAAGGCGCTGCTTCGGATTATCAACGACATTCTGGATTTCTCCAAAATTGAGGCGGGCAAGCTGGAGATGGAGACCGCCGAATTTGACATGAGCGATCTGCTGGGCCAGGTGCGCGATCTGTTCGCGCCCAAGACGAACGGAAAAGACCTTGCGTTCACGCTGGACCTTCCGGGCGACCTGCCTGAATCGCTGGAAGGGGATTCGCTCCGCCTGAAGCAGGTGCTGATAAACATCATCAGCAACTCCATCAAATTTACGGAAACGGGCGCCATTGAGGTGAGCGTGGAAAAAATCGGCCAGTCCGGCGGGGATATTGATCTGCGTTTTCGCGTGCGCGATACGGGCATCGGCATGACGCGGGAGCAGGTGGAGGGGCTGTTCACGCCGTTTACGCAGGCTGATTCCTCCATTACGCGCCGCTACGGCGGCACTGGTCTGGGGTTGGCGATCTGCAAAAACCTCGTCTCCATGATGCACGGGGATATCTGGGTGGAGAGTGAACCCGGGGTCGGTTCAACGTTCTACTTTACCGCGCGGTTTGCCGTTGCGCAAAAGCACGCGCCCGAGAGCCCGGCCGTGATGACCGGCGCGCAGGGCGGGGCCGAGGAAGCGCCGCCCGTTGACAAGAGCAAGATGCGCATCCTGTTTGTGGAGGACAATGAGATCAACCAGATGATCGCGTGCGAACTGCTGGAGATGGAGGGCTATGTGGTCGATAACGCGACCAACGGCCAGGAGGCGTTGGATATGCTGCAAAAGGGCGACTATGCCCTGGTGCTGATGGACATCCAGATGCCGGTAATGGACGGGCTCACCGCGACAAAAAGAATACGCGAGATGACGCAGTACAAGGATCTGCCGATTATCGCGATGTCGGCGCACGCGATGTCCGGCGACCGCGAGAAGAGCATCGCCAGCGGCATGAACGACCACCTGACCAAGCCCATTGACCCGGGCATCCTGTACGCGACGCTGGACAAATGGTTTGCCGAGATATGGAAGAAAAGCGTGAAGGCGTAGAAAAGGCCGGTTGTATGGTGAAAAGGCAGTCCCGCGAAGGGCAATGTCATTAAGATAAGGGTTCTAAGGGAAAAGAGAGAAGGGCAGGGAAGCGCGCGAGCGGGCACCCTGCCCTTCGCCAAAGAAAGGGAGGCAGGGTAAAAAGCAGGTTGCGCCCTGCTGAAGAAAAGGGTATATAGAAGGGGTGGTTAGGCAACGCGGTAGAGAAAGCTGACGA